>DEFE01000006.1 GCA_002350625.1 Lachnospiraceae bacterium UBA2860 | reverse complement strand
GGATGCTGGAAGCGGGTCGGGTTCGTGGAGTTACCGGTGATGGAAACGCCGACGTTCTCATAGTGCATGATGGCAACGCCCTCCTGGACGTCGTCGGCACCGTAGCACTTGACGCTTGCGCGGACACCGTCGGAGTACGGAGTCTCGGAGACGATGTTGAGCTTGGCGTTCTTGTAATCATACTGCGTCTCAACGAAGGTGAAACCGTTGATACGGGAGATGATCTGAGCGGCGTCTTTGCCGAGACCGTTCAGGATAACGCGGAGGGGTTTCTGACGGACTTTGTTTGCCTTGGTGGCAATACCGATGGCGCCCTCAGCGGCAGCGAAGGACTCGTGGCCGGCAAGGAAGCAGAAGCACTCGGTGTCCTCTTCGAGGAGCATTTTGCCGAGGTTGCCGTGGCCGAGACCAACCTTACGGTGGTCAGCGACGGAGCCGGGGATGCAGAAGGACTGGAGGCCCTCGCCAATGGCTGCAGCGGCGTCGGATGCCTTTCTGCAATCCTTCTTGATGGCGATGGCAGCGCCTACGGTGTAGGCCCAGCAAGCGTTCTCGAAGCAGATGGGCTGAATGCCCTTGACCATATCGTATACGTTGAGGCCGGCGTCCTTGGTGATCTTCTCGGCCTCTTCGATATCTTTGATACCGTACTGGTTCAGAACCGCCGTGATCTGGTCGATTCTTCTCTCATAGTTTTCAAACAGTGCCATGATCCATTACTCCTTTCTCGGGTCGATAAACTTCACAGCATCCTGGATGCGGCCGTACTGGCCGGAAGCCTTTTCCCAAGCGTCGTTGGGCTCATCACCGTTTTTGATGAAGTCGGTCATTTTGCCGAGGTTTACGAACTTGTAGCCGATGACTTCGTCGTTTGCGTCAAGAGCGAGCTCTGTGACATAGCCCTCAGCCATTTCAAGATAACGAACGCCCTTGGCCTTGGTGCCGTACATGGTACCTACCTGAGAGCGAAGGCCCTTACCGAGATCCTCGAGGCCGGCACCGACAGCGAGACCGTCGTCGGAGAAAGCGGACTGGGTACGGCCATAGACGATCTGGAGGAACAGCTCGCGCATGGCGGTGTTGATGGCGTCGCAGACAAGGTCGGTGTTGAGAGCCTCGAGGACGGTCTTGCCCTGGAGAACCTCAGCGGCCATGGCGGCGGAGTGGGTCATGCCGGAACATCCGATGGTCTCAATGAGAGCCTCCTCGATGATTCCGTTCTTGACATTGAGGGACAGCTTACATGCGCCCTGCTGCGGAGCACACCAGCCGACACCGTGTGTAAAACCGGAAATGTCCTTGATTTCCTTGGAGTGCACCCATTTGCCCTCTTCGGGGATTGGTGCAGGCTCATGCACTGCGCCCTTGTGAATGGGACACATGTTTTCAACTTCTTGAGTGTAGATCATGTTGCCACGAACTCCTTCCCGTGAAAATTCACTAATTGGCTTTTTAACCGCTAATATTTTCACACAAGCGACGGATTTCGTCAATGTGTTATTGGCAAAATTGCACTTTTTCTGTTTTGTTGCCCCACGAATTTGACAAGAATGCAGGACACCGGGGCGATTCACCACTCGCGCGCAAAATGGTGGTTACAATTCCATTACGATTATAGTATTATTAGATAGTTCAAGGACACACTGCAAGAATGGAGCGGAAGCATGGAGCAAAAAGAGCTCGAGGCGGAGGAACTGGAAGAACAGGATCCAGTGCTGAATCGCCGGGAAAAGAGAAGACAGTTTCTACTCGACAACTATAAGGACATCTTTAAGATTGTCCTCATCGTTGCCCTTGTTGTATTTGTCATTGCCGACTACAACAATCTCTCCAATCTGAATATCCGGGATCTGCTGGCCTCCCGTCACTCGCTGGCCGGCTCCTCGTTTATGGTTCTCTTTATTTACTTTATAAAGGGAATCGTCATGGTCATTCCCGCTGCGGTGGTCTATATCTCCGTGGGCATGGCATTCCCCGCATGGACCGCCGTCATTCTGAACACCGCGGGAATGATCGTGGAGCTCATGGCCTCCTACTTCCTTGGGAAGTTCCTCTCCATTGACATGATCGACCGGGCCATCAGCGAACAGCGGGGCGGTAACCGCATCATTGCCCGCCTGCAGAAGAACTCCCGTGCCACCATGTTTATCCTGCGCTTTGTGCCCATCTTCCCGGTGGACATCATCAGCCTGTTCTACGGGAGCACGAAGTATCCATTCTGGAAATACATGGGGTGGTCCATGCTTGGCATCATGCCGCGGGTCATCCTGTTTACGCTGCTGGGAAAGAAAATCTATGACTGGTTCCCGGAGATCACGGCCAAGTTTATCCTGTATCTCATCCTATTTATCCTGTTCTGCTCGCTTATCGGCGGCATGGTCGTGCACTTCCGGAAGAAGCACAAGAAAAAGGCCCGCATCAAGGAACTTGCCCGGGACGAGGAGTTCATGGTTTCCGATGAGGACCAGGGCTTCCGCATTGTGAAGACCGCCATGGCAGCCACCTCTGACAAGAAAGAAGAGAAATAACCTTTGAAATGCAAGGATTGGGATGACGAGCGCATCCATAAACAGTTTGACTTCCTGCTGGAACTCGACAAGGAGAAGGAGGTCATCCGCCGGACCCCGCTGCACGACAACTCCCGCTTTGAGGACGACGCCGAGCACGCCTGGCATCTGGCCGTTATGACCATGGTCCTCTCAGAGTATGCCAATGAGGAAATTGACGAGTACCACACCATGTGCATGGTACTCATCCACGACCTCGTGGAAATTTACGCCGGGGACACCTACGCCTACGACGAAGAGGGGAAGAAGACCCAGAAAGCCCGGGAAAAGCAGGCGGCGGAGAAGCTGTTCTCCCGCCTGCCCAAGGATCAGGGGGAGAAGTTCCTCGCCCTGTTTCAGGAATTTGATGAGGGGGAGACCCCAGAGGCCAAATTTGCCCGGACCCTCGACAATGTTCAGCCCACCATGCTCAACAATGCAAGCGGAGGGACGAGCTGGGAGGAAAACGGTATCCGCTTAAGTCAGGTCCTCGGTCGCAACCGGAACACGGCGGAGGGCTCCGAGACGCTTTGGAATTACTCCTACAACAATTTCATTCTGCCCCACGCCGAGAGCGGGGAGCTGAAGGATGACCTGGGGGACAAGAAGCCGCCCCGCCAGTGAAATCAGGGGTACTCTGCGGGCGAAAATTTCCTTCTTGAGGCCGCATAACGGGCTTGTTCATCGAATTGAATAGTTTACTGTTGAAAAGGTGTCAATCTGTCATGATTGATACCTTTTTTCACAATTCCTATTGAACTGAATCGGTGCCAGTTGTACACTATTATTTGTAAAAATAGCGGGTTTTAATATTTAGGAGAGACCCGCCATTCACTTTCATTCCGGCATTTCTCAGGTTTGCCGGGTGGAAAAATTTATAAGGAGTTGTAAGAATTATGCCAAGAGTTTATACCCCGTGGGAACTCATCACACCGTTCGTAACCGACGCTTTCATCGGTTATGGCATCCCGGAAGAGGACGCTAAAATCTGCACCGACGTCCTTCTTGAGTCTGACCGCCGCGGAATTGAGAGCCACGGCTGCAACCGCTTTAAACCCATCTATCTGGACCGCATCAAAGCTGGAATCCAGAACCCGGTTACCAATTATGAAATCGTAAAAGAGACCGAGTGCACCGCCGTTGTCGACGGCCACGACGGAATGGGTCAGGTTATCGGCTACAAGTCCATGCAGATGGCCATCGACAAGGCTAAGAAGTATGGCATGGGCATGGTCGCTGTCCGCAACTCCTGCCACTACGGCATTGCCGGTTACTATGCTTCCATGGCTGCTAAGCAGGGCTGCATCGGCATCACCGGAACCAACGCCCGTCCTTCCGTTGCTCCGACTTTCGGTGTTGACGGTATGTTCGGCACCAACCCCATGACCTGGGGCATCCCGACTGACGAGGACTTCAACTTCGTTATCGACTGCGCTACCTCCATTACCCAGAACGGTAAAATTGAGTACTATGAGAGAATCGGCGAGGATGTTCATCCTGGAACCGTTATCACCCGTGACGGTAAGGCTTACACCGGTGACTCCGGCGAGTGCCTGAAGATGATCCGCGGCGGCAAGGCTGCCCTCACCACCCTCGGCGGTATCGGCGAGGCTCTCGGCGGATACAAGGGCTATGGCTACGCCATGGTCGTAGAGCTCCTCTCTGCTATCCTTCAGGATGGTAACTATGGTAAGGCTCTCAACGGCAAAGACGAGAACGGCAACCTTGTTCCGTATCATCTTGGCCACTTCTTCATCGCCATCGACACCGACCACTTCCTCGGCGAAGAGCTTGCCAGAAAGAAAGCCGGCGAAATCATCCGCTCCGTCCGTAACTCCACTGTCGCTCCTGGCGAGAAGCAGATCTTCACTGCCGGCGAGAAAGAGTGGAACGTATGGCTCGAGAGAAAGGACAAGGGCGTGCCGATCACGGAGCCTGTCCAGAAGGAAATCGTCGCTGTCCGTGACGAGCTCGGCCTCACCCAGTACAAGTTCCCGTGGGAATAAGTCGAAAATAACAGAATCTCTCTTTAGGTGTGTGTGAATATGGATTACGCAAAAGAATCTTTAAAACTCCATGAGCAGTGGAAGGGCAAAATCGAAGTTGTCTCCACCGTACCGACTGAGAACAAGGACGACCTGTCCCTCGCCTACACCCCTGGCGTTGCAGAGCCGTGCCTTGTCATCAAAGATGACATTGAGAAGAGCTATGAGCTCACTCGCCGCCATAATATGTGCGCTGTCATCACCGACGGTTCCGCTGTTCTCGGACTCGGCGACATCGGCCCGGAGGCCGGCATGCCGGTTATGGAGGGCAAATGCGTGCTCTTCAAGAACTTCGGCAACGTCGACGCCTTCCCGCTCTGTGTCAAGACCAAGGACGTTGACGAGTTTGTCAACGCTGTCTATCTCATCTCCGGTTCCTTCGGCGGAATCAACCTGGAGGATATCTCGGCTCCCCGCTGCTTCGAAATTGAGCGCAAACTCAAGGAGAAGTGCGACATCCCGATCTTCCACGACGACCAGCACGGCACCGCGGTCATCACGCTCGCGGGCCTCACCAATGCGCTGAAGGTCGTCGGCAAGAAAAAGGAGGACGTGCGCGTCGTCACCTCCGGCGCCGGCGCCGCGGCCGTGGCCATCGTAAAGCTGCTTCTTGCCGCCGGCTTTAAGGACATCACGATGTGCGACCGGAAGGGCGCGATCGTGAAGGGCCGCGAAGGCCTCAACTGGATCAAGGAGGAGATGGCGGAGGTCACGAACCTTGAACATCGTTCCGGGTCTTTAGCCGACATGATGAAGGATGCGGATATCTTTATCGGGGTGTCCGCGCCGGGAACCGTGACGGCGGACATGGTGCGGACGATGCGCAAGGACGCCATCGTCTTCGCGTGCGCCAACCCCACGCCGGAGATCTTTCCGGACGAGGCGAAGGCGGGCGGCGCCGCCGTCGTCGCGACGGGGCGCAGCGATTTCCCGAACCAGATCAACAACGTGCTCGCCTTCCCCGGCATCTTCCGCGGCACCTTTGACGTGCGCGCGCGGGATATCAACGAGGAGATGAAAATGGCGGCGGCGGAGGCACTCGCCGGTCTGATTCCGGCGGACAAGCTTTCGGCCGACTACATTATACCTTACGCTTTTGACCCCGCGGTCGGTCCGGCCGTGGCAAAAGCGGTCGCGGACGCCGCTGTGAGGAGCGGGGTTTCGGGACAAATCAACTAAAGGAGATACTGCTTTTATGTCACAAAAATCATTTCGCGGCGGAGTGCATCCCAAAGAGCACAAGGAGCTGTCGAGCGGCGCTCCCTTTGAGACCTATCTGCCGCACGGGGATATGGTATTCCCGATGGGCCAGCACATCGGCAAGCCCTCGACGCCGGTCGTCAAGAAAGGCGACCGCGTCCTGGCCGGCCAGATCATCGCCGAGGCCTCCGCGTTTGTCTCAGCCAATATCGTGAGCAGCTGCTCCGGGACCGTGAAGGCCGTGGAAAGGCACCGCACGATCGCCGGCACATTTGCCGAGAGCGTCATCATCGAAAATGACGGTCTCTATGAAACGGTGCCCGGCATCGGCGAGAAAGTGGATTTTCACACGCTCAGCAATGACGAAATCCTCGCGAAGATCAAGGGCGCGGGCATCATCGGCATGGGCGGCGCCGGCTTCCCGACGCACGTGAAGCTCTCGCGGAAGGACCCGTCGGGCATCCGTTATCTCATCGCAAATGGCGCGGAGTGCGAGCCCTACATCACCTGCGACGATCAGCTCATGCGCTCCCGCGCGTCTGAGATCGTGACCGGCATGGAGATCATCCTGCAGCTCTTCCCGCAGGCGGAGGGCGTCATCGTCATCGAGGACAATAAGCCGGAGGCGATTGCCGCGATGGAAGAGGCGGCCGGAAAAAGGGCGAGAATCCGCGTGCAGGTCTGCCCGGTCAAATACCCGCAGGGCGGCGAGAGAAGCTGCATCAGCGTCGTGACCGGCGCGCACTACGGCATCACGCAGCTGCCGGCGGACGTCGGCTGCATCGTCGACAACGTGAGCACGGTCTACGCCATTTACCGCGCGGTCGCGGAATCGACCCCGCTCATGGAAAGAGGCGTCACGATCACGGGCGAAGCCGTGAAGAAGCCCTGCAACCTGATGACCAGGATCGGCGCGAACTGCGGCGAGCTGCTCGAAGCCGCCGGAGGCCTGAAGGACGGCGTGCAGGCGGTCAAGGTGCTCGCCGGCGGCCCCATGATGGGCGTGGCCTTCGACAATCTCGGCGTTCCGCTCCAGAAGAATAACAACGCGCTGACCTTCCTCCTTGAGGACGAGGTGGAAGCGGCGGAGAAACAGATGACGGCCTGCATCCGCTGCGGCCGCTGCGTGCGGGTCTGCCCGCAGGGACTCTCTCCGCAGCTGATGTCGGCGGCATTTGAGAAAAAAGATTACGACAGATATGAAGGGAAGCTGCACGGCCTTGAGTGCATCAGCTGCGGCTCCTGTACCTTTATCTGTCCGGCAAAACGCCCGCTGACGCAGGAATTCAAGATCGCGAAGGCGGAGATCATGGCGATTAAGCGCGCGCAGAAGGAAAAGGAGGCGGCGAAAGCATGAGCGCATATCTGAATATTTCGACCAGCCCCCATACCAGGAGCCCGCTGACGACCGGGCGCGTGATGCGGGACGTCTTAATCTCGCTTATGCCTGTGTCGCTGATGGGCGTCTGGCACTTCGGCGTCCGGGCGCTGCTCGTTCTCATCACTTCGGTAGGCACGGCGGTGCTGACCGAATTCGTCTTTGACCGAATCGCGAGACGCGGAGACACCTGGAAGGACGGCAGCGCGGCCGTCACGGGCCTTCTCCTCGGCCTCTGCCTGTCGCCGGCGGTGCCGCCCTATATCCCGGTCCTCGGCGCCATGTTTGCGATTCTTTTCGTCAAGTGCTTCTTCGGCGGGCTCGGCAGGAACTTCATGAACCCTGCGCTCGCCGGGCGCTGCTTCCTCCTGATTTCTTTCAGCGGGACGATGACGAATTACGCGGTAAGTGACGCCGTCAGCTCGGCGACGCCGCTCGTCGGCCTTCTCGAAAACGGGCAGGCGAATCTGAAGGAGATGTTCCTCGGGACCGGGAGCGCAAGCGGCGTCATCGGCTGCTCGATTCTCGCGCTCCTCATCGGCGGCATCTACCTCTTTGCCGTGCACGCCATCACCTGGGAAATCCCGGTGTCGGCGCTTGTGACCTTCGGCCTCTTCATCATGTTCTTCGGCGGCCGGGGCCTCGATCCGATGTACATCCTCGCGCATTACTGCGGCGGCGGCATCGTGATGGGCGCGCTCTTTATGGCGACCGATCCCGTCACGAGTCCCGTGACGAAGCCGGGGCAGCTGATCTACGGCGCCTCCGTCGGCATTCTCGCAGGCCTCTTCCGCGTGTTTGCTTCGTCGGCTGACTCCGTGAGCTATGCGATCATCATCGCGAACCTGCTCACCCCGCTCATCGACGAGTACGTCGTGCCGCTTCCCTTCGGCCTTAAGCGGGACGCTGCCGTCGGAAATGCCGGAAGCCCCGCCCTCACGCCGAAGATGCTTCTTCCGGCGCTGCGCCTGACCGTCATCACGCTGCTCGCGGGCCTCGGGCTCGCCGGCGTCTTCCACATGACGAAGGCATCGATCGAGTCGCAGAAGCTCGCCAAGAAGAATGCTTCCTATATGGAGGTGCTCCCGGAGGCGGCGGAGTTCGTGGATGACGATGTGCTGACAAGCGCCATCGACTGTCTGGAGGGACAGGTCTACGGCACGGCCTTCGGAAAAGCTTACATCAATGAGGCTGTCAGAGGCGTGGACGCGTCCGGCAATACAGTGGGGTATGTGGTCAACGCGTCGAGCAAGGACGGCTTTGACGGGGAGATCTCTCTGTCGGTGGGCGTTAATGCGGAAGGCGCCGTCGAAGGCATTTCCTTCACGCAGCTCACGGAGACGGCCGGCATGGGCATGCGCGTGCAGGAGCCGGAGTTCAAGGACCAGTTCGCCGGAAGGAACGTATCGCGATTTGTGCTGAATAAAGCCGGCGGATCAACCTCCGACGACGAGATCGACTCGGTCTCCGGCGCTTCGATTTCGTCCGGAGCGGTAGTCAATGCCGTGAACGCAGCGCTGGATTTCCTCGCGGCGTCGAAGAACTGAGGGAGGTGCCGATATGAATCGATATGTAGAACGAATCTATAACGGCGTAGTCAAGGAGAATCCGACCTTCATCCTCATGCTCGGCATGTGCCCGACGCTCGCCGTCAGCACGGCGGCGATCAACGGACTCGGCATGGGCGTGTCGACGACGGTCGTGCTGATCCTCTCCAACGTCATTATCTCGGCGCTCCGGAAGATCATTCCGGACGAGGTGCGCCTGCCTTCATACATCGTGATTGTCGCGACGCTCGTCACGATCACGGAGCTGCTCATCGAGGCTTACCTGCCCTCGCTCTATGACGCGCTCGGCATCTACATCCCGTTGATCGTCGTCAACTGCATCATCCTCGGGCGCGCGGAAGCCTACGCGAACAAGAATTCGGTGGGACTGGCCGCATTTGACGGCATCGGCATGGGCATCGGCTTTACGGTCGCGCTCACGATCGTCGGTTTCATCCGCGAGCTCGTCGGCGCCGGCACGGCGTTCGGCATTCAGATCATTCCGAAGTCGGTCGAGCCGATCGGCATATTCATCAAGGCGCCGGGTGCCTTCCTGGTCCTCGCGCTCGTGATCGCGGTGATGAACGCCTTCCAGGTGAAGAACCGCTCCGACGAGCTCGTGAGCGGCTGCGACGGCTGCTGCGCGAACTGCGCGATGAAGCCGGAGAACTGCGGAAAGGAGGAGGCTAAGGCATGACATCTCTGATTATCATTATCGTGAGCTGCGCGCTCGTCAACAACGTCGTCCTCAACCAGTTCCTCGGGATCTGCTCCTTCCTCGGCGTGTCAAAGCAGATGAAGGCGTCCGCTTCTCTTGGCGGGGCGGTCATCTTCGTCCTGACGATCGCCTCGGCGGTGGCGTCGCTTCTCTACGACTACGTTCTCGAGCCCTTCGGCCTCGACTACATGAAGACGATCGTCTTCATCCTTGTGATCGCGGCGCTCGTGCAGATCGTGGAAATGTTCCTCAAGAAGACATCCCCGGGCCTCTATAAAGCGCTCGGCATCTATCTGCCGCTGATTACGACCAACTGCGCCGTGCTCGGCGTTGCGCTCACGAACGTGCAGGATGAGTACAATTTCGTCGAGAGCGTCGTTGCCGGTTTCGGCACGGCCGTCGGCTACACGATCGCGATCGTTCTGCTCGCCGGCATCCGGGCGCGCCTCGACGAGGAATCCATCCCGGCGCCGTTCCGCGGCGCGCCGGTGGTTCTGCTCGCGGCGGCGCTCATGTCTATTGCCTTCATGGGCTTCGGCGGGTTATCATTATAAGGAGGACAGGCTTTGGGTGCGATTTTAATTGCGACACTGGTCATCGGGGCCGTCGGTATCGCCGTCGGCATCGCGCTGGTGTATATCGGAAATAAATTCCACGTGGAGGTCGATCCGCGGGAGAGCGCGATCCGGGAGGTGCTCCCGGGCAACAACTGCGGGGCCTGCGGCTACGCCGGCTGCGACGCGGTCGCCTCGGCGATCGTCTCGGGCGAGGCGACGGCAGCGGCCTGTCCTGTGGGCGGCGCCGCCGTCACGGCGAAGATCAATGGGATCATGGGCACGGACGCGGCGGCCGGCATAAGAGAGGTGGCTTTCGTCCGCTGCAACGGGAGCTGCGGCCACACCTCCGTGAAGAACAACTATATCGGCATCAAGGACTGCAGGGCCGTCGTGCTCTCCGGTCTCTATCCGCAGGACTGTGATTTCGGCTGCCTGGGATTCGGGAGCTGCGTCTCCGTCTGTCCGGAGGACGCGATCCATGTCGTAAATGGCGTGGCCATTGTGAACGAGGAGAAATGCGTCGGCTGCGGCCTGTGCGCGAAGGCCTGCCCGCGGAAGCTCATCGAGCTCATTCCGTACGGCAAGGTGACCGCGGTGCGCTGCTCGAACACGGATAAGGGCAAGGACGTGAAGCTCGTCTGTGAGGTCGGCTGCATCGGCTGCCGTCTGTGCACGAAGCAGTGCGAGAGCGGCGCCATTTCCGTCGACAATAATCTCGCGCATATTGACTACGCCGCGTGTACCGACTGCGGCAAGTGCGCGGAGAAATGTCCGCAGGTCACGATCCGGTCCCTTGCGGAGAGAAGTGCGGTTGCGAAGGGGTAAACTCTTTTATATAGGCGTCATGTCGCTGCAAACGGATGTTTCTCAACAAAAAAGGAGGTATGCCGGGATGAAGACGAGGGTGGATAAACGGATGACGCGGATTCTTTTTGCTGTCGCTGCGGCAGCCGCGTTCCTGATGGCTTTTGGCGCACGCACAGCGCAGGCGGCCCCGATCGCCGTGAAGTCGGTGAACTACAATCTGACTTCCGAGGAACCGCTGGTTGATCCGGAAAAAACGGAAAATGATGTCAAGGTGAAGATTACCGGACTTTTGACGACGGATACGGAGGGCGTCAAGATCGACACGAGCAATGAATTCCTTGAGTACTGGGACAGCACGTATAAACAGCTCAACGGCGTCGGCACCGGATCCAATATGGTATTCCCGCTTAAGCAGTATTATTTCTGCGCCGGGACGGAGCTCAAGCCGGGGTATGACTGGGCGGATGAAGTCAAGGCGCTGCCGCATATGAAGGAAACCCCCGTGGCGCAGCTCAAGACCTTCCAGGTGTTTGTGAACGGGGAGGTCTGCGACAAGGCGATTATCTGCTACAACAGTGCCTATAATCTGATCAGAGTCTCCTTCCCGATCGGGAACGACCTCTCTAAGGCGAAGGGCGAACTCACGGAGAATACCTTCACGTACGACGGGAAGGTGAAGGACCCGGAGGTGAAGTCGCTCACCCTGGGCACGCTCGAGCCTGATGAAGACGAGTACCGGCTGCGCTATGAGGACGCGGACGGGAAGAAGGTCTGGCCGATCGACGCCGGCACATACTACGCCGCCATCACCGGCAAGGGGATGTACAGCGGAAAAGTGAGGCTGCCATTTACGATCAATAAGGCGCCAAATGAGCTTGAGATCAAGGCGAGGACGGCGACCGTGAAATACAGCGCGGTCTCGCTGAAGAAGCAGACGGTGACCGCACTCAAGCTGATGACCTTCGTGAAGAAGGGGCAGGGGACTTTGAAGTATAAGCTGGTCTCCGCGAAGAAGGGGAAGAGGTCAGCTAAGAAGTTCTTCAGCATGAGCAGCAAGACCGGGAAGCTCACCGTGAAGAAGGGGCTTGCGAAAGGGACGTATAAGGTTAAGGTGACGGTGACGGCGCTGGGCGATGAGAATTATGCAGAGTCGGCGGCGAAGACGGTTATCTGCAAGGTTAAAGTGAAGTAAAGTGAAATCGGCTGTGAGCCGCTGCGGGCGTTTGCTCGCAGCGGTTTTTTCATAAATGCTGCGTCATATTGCCACATCAAAAAAAACGTGCTATAGTGGTCAAGTTTATAAATATAAGAAGAGTTAAGAAGAGACAAGAGGTTACGGAAGATGAGTGTCATGACAAGGGAGGATATACGGAACATAGCCATCATCGCGCACGTCGATCACGGCAAAACCACGCTCGTGGACGGCATGCTGCGGCAGAGCGGCGCCTTCAGGGAAAACCAGGAGGTGCAGGAGCGCGTGATGGACTCGGGAGATCTCGAGCGGGAGAGAGGCATCACGATTCTGTCGAAGAATACGGCGATCAGCTATAAGGGCGTGAAGATCAACATCGTCGATACGCCCGGCCACGCGGATTTCGGCGGCGAGGTGGAGCGCGTGCTGAAAATGGTGAACGGCGTGATCCTGCTCGTCGACGCGTTCGAGGGCACGATGCCGCAGACCCGCTTTGTCCTTAAGAAGGCGCTGGATCTGGACCTGCCCGTGATCGTCTGCATCAACAAGGTCGACCGCGCCGAGGCCCGGCCGGAGGAGGTCGTCGACGAGACGCTCGAGCTCATGATGGACTTAAATGCCTCTGACGAGCAGCTGGACTGCCCCTTCCTTTACGCGTCTGCCCGCGAGGGCACCTGCGTGCGGGATCTCGACGACGAGCCGAAGGACCTGCAGCCGCTTTTTGACACGATCCTGGAGTATATCCCCGCGCCTGAGGGAGATCCGGAGAAGGGGACGCAGATTCTCATTTCCACGATCGATTACAATGAATATGTCGGACGGATCGGCATCGGCAAGGTCGACAACGGCTCCATCGCCGTCGGACAGGAGATCGTGCGGGTCAACTTCCACGACCCGACGCTTAAAGAGAAGACAAAGATCACCAAGCTCTACGAGTTTGACGGGCTGAAAAAGGTGGATGTAAATAAGGCGGAGATCGGCTCAATCGTCGCGATCTCCGGCATCGGCAACCTGGAGATCGGGGACACGATCTGCGCGCCGCAGGACATAGAGGCGATCCCGTTCCAGAAGATCTCGGAGCCGACGATCTCGATGAACTTCGTCGTCAACGACAGCCCGTTCGCAGGCCGGGAGGGCAAGTACTGCACGTCCCGCCAGATCCGCGAGCGGCTGATGCGCGAGCTGAACACCGACGTGTCGCTGCGCGTCGAGGACACGGAGAGCACGGATACCTTCCGCGTCGCGGGGCGCGGGGAGCTGCATCTGTCGGTGCTCATCGAGAAGATGCGGCGCGAGGGCTACGAGTTCGCGGTCAGCAAGGCGGAGGTCATCATGAAGACGGACGAGCAGGGAAAACGGCTCGAGCCGATGGAGATCGCCTATGTCGACGTGCCGCAGGAGTTCTCCGGCACGGTGATCAGCATGCTCTCGGAGAGAAAGGGCGAGCTGCAGGGCATGAGCACGCTCGCGGACGGCACCACGAGGCTCGAGTTTGAGATTCCCTCGCGCGGCCTCATCGGCTTCCACGGTCCCTTCCTCACGGCGACAAAAGGCACGGGCGTCCTCAACACGATCTTTGACGCCTATGGGCCTTATAAAGGAGATATCAGCTACCGCAAGAACGGATCGCTCATCGCATTTGAGACGGGAGAAGCCGTCACGTACGGACTTTTCGCGGCGCAGGAGAGAGGCGCGCTGTTCATCTCGCCCGGCACGAAGGTCTACGCCGGCATGGTGGTCGGCGAAGGCGCGAAGCCCGAGGAAATCGAGATCAACGTCTGCAAGACAAAGCACCTCACCAACACGCGTTCCTCGAGCGCGGATGAAGCCCTGACGCTCACGCCGCCGAAGATCCTCTCCCTTGAACAGGCGATGGATTTCATCGACACGGACGAGCTGCTCGAGGTGACGCCGGAGTCGCTCAGAATCCGCAAGAAGATTCTGGATTCGCGGCTCAGGAAACGCGCGAACATGGCAAAGTGAGCGGGCGATGGCAAAGAAGGAAAAAGAGATCAAGACAAATGCGATGCGGATCCTCGACGCGCTGAAAATTCCGTACGAGGTGCTGCAGTATACGGTGGACGCATTCGAGGACGGCGTGCAGATCGCGGACCTCGAAGGCGTCCCCAGGGAGGAATCCTTCAAGACGCTGGTGATGCGTGGAAAGAGCGGCGCTTACTACACCTTCGTGCTCCCCGTGGAGAAGGAAGTGGATTTAAAGGCGGCGGCGCGCGCGGCCGGCGAGAAGTCGATGGAGATGATCCACGTGAAGGACATCACGGCGCTCACCGGCTACGTCCGCGGCGGCGTGAGCCCGATCGGCATGAAAAAGGAATTTCGAACTTTCATCGCCGAAGAGGCGAAGGCCTATGAGAAAATCTACGTGAGCGGCGGGCGGATCGGATCCACGCTGCATCTGAACACGGAGGATCTCCTCCGCGCGGCAAAGGCGGAGACA
The DNA here is from genome assembly GCA_002350625.1 of Lachnospiraceae bacterium UBA2860. Lineage (GTDB taxonomy): Bacteria > Bacillota > Clostridia > Lachnospirales > Lachnospiraceae > Chordicoccus. The sequence goes on along the minus strand of DEFE01000006.1, from coordinate 18,042 downwards.
GCGCCATTCACCGTCTGACTTCACCGCAAAGGCGGAGACGGCGCCGTTCACCGTTTGACTTCACTGCACAGGCGATGCTATAGTGCATATAGAGGTATCTTCGGACGTGGAAGAAGGAGGCTTCAATGCCGAAGCCGCGCGCTTTACGGGCTTCGGAACCGAACGGCCTTCAGTCAAGGGAAAACATGAGGATAAAGAGGAGAGAGTATGGCGATTTTTAAGGGAGCGGGCGTCGCGATCGTGACGCCGATGAAAGAGAACGGGGAGATCAATTACGAAACCTTCGAGCAGCTGATCGAAGACCAGATCGCAAATGGCACCGACGCGATCATCGCGGTCGGCACATCCGGCGAGGCGCCGACGCTCGACGATGACGAGCACATCGAGGCGATCCGCTTTGCCGTCGAGAAGACAAATCACCGCATTCCGGTGATCGCGGGCACGGGCTCGAATAACACGGCGCACGCGGTCATGATGTCGAAGGAAGCGGAGAAGGTCGGCGCGGACGGCCTGCTGCTTGTCGCGCCCTACTACAACAAGGCGACGCAGAACGGCCTCAAGGAGCATTTCAAGACCATCGCGGAAGCCGTCTCCATTCCCGCCATCCTGTATAATGTCCCGTCGAGGACCGGCTCCAACATCCTGCCGGCGACGGCGGCCTGGCTCGGGAAGAACGTGAAGAACATCGCGGCGATCAAGGAAGCGTCCGGCAACATCAGCCAGGTCGCGGAGACGATCGAGCTTGCGGAAGGAAGCCTCGACGTGTACTCCGGCAATGACGACCAGATCGTGCCGCTCATGTCGCTCGGCGGCATCGGCGTGATTTCGGTCCTCTCCAACGTGGCGCCGAAGGAAACGCACGACATCGCGCAGGCCTGCCTCGACGGCGATTACACGAAAGCCGCCGCGCTCCAGATCCGCGCGCTGCCGCTCATCAGGGCCCTCTTCATGGAGGTCAATCCGATCCCGGTCAAGGCGGCGCTCAATATGATGGGCTATAACGTGGGCGCGCCGCGTCAGCCGCTCACGCCGATGGAAAGCGCGCACGCGCAGATCCTGAAGGCGGAGCTCGAGAAGTACGGATGTCTGTAAAACAGCTTAAGAGAGGATGCGCGCTATGATCAGTGTGATTTTGTACGGCGCATGCGGGCACATGGGAAGAGTGGTGTCCGGCATTGTGTCTTCCGATCCCGATATTCAGATCGTCGCGGGCGTGGACGCCTTCGGCGAAGCTTACGCGGACTTCCCTGTCTACCGCAGCATCGACGAATGCACGGAGAAAGCGGACGCGATCATCGATTTCTCGACGGCGGCGGCCGTGGACGCGCTCATCGCCTACGGGGCGGAGCGCTCGATCCCGATGGTCATCTGTACGACCGGCCTTGGCGACGCGCAGATCGAGGCTGTCCGCGAGGCGTCGGAGCACGTCGCCGTGCTCAGGTCCGGCAACATGTCGCTCGGCATTAATCTCCTCATGAAGCTTGTGCGCGACGCGGCCAGGGTTCTCGCCGCAAATGGCTATGATCCCGAGGTGATTGAAGAGCACCACCGCAGGAAGATCGACGCCCCGAGCGGGACGGCGCTCATGCTCGCCGACAGCATCAGCGAGGGCAGCAGCGGCGAGTACGCCTACACCTACAGCAGGAGAGAGCGCCACGAGGCGCGGCCGGCGAAGGAGATCGGCATCTCCTCCGTGCGCGGCGGCACGATCGTCGGCGTGCACGATGTCCTCTTTGCGGGCGAGGACGAAGTGATCGAGCTGAAGCACACGGCTTATTCGCGCGCCATTTTCGCAAAAGGTGCCGTAGCCGCCGCGAAATTCCTCGCGGGAAGAGCGCCCGGACTCTACGACATGTCGGACGTGATCGGCGAGGCGTGACAGAGCTCCTTATGCGGCGCGGTCGATGACGCGTGACAGGATCTTTGCAAGGCGCGGCCGGCGGGGCGTAACGGAAAATACGTGAGGCGCAGCTTCACGCGCAGGGGGAGCTTCATGTCGAGACTCAGACCTTGTATTGATATTCACAACGGAAAAGTAAAACAGATCATAGGAAGCAGTCTCCGCGACGAAGGTGAAAGCGCCGCGGAGAATTTTGTGGCCGGAGAGAGCGCCGCTTCTTACGCGTCGCTGTTCCGGCGGCATGACTTACGCGGCGGGCATGTGATCCTCCTCAACAAGGAAGGCTCCCCGCACTATGAAGAGACGAAGGCGGCGGCAAAGGAAGCGCTTGCGGCCTGGCCGGGAGGCCTCATGGCCGGCGGCGGCATCACCGCGGACAACGCGGCGATGTGGATTGACGCGGGAGCGAGCCACGTGATCGTCACGTCCTATGTGTTCAGCGGCGGGCAGATCCGCGAGGACGCGCTGCGCCGGATCTCGGAAGCGGTCGGCAGGGAGCACCTGGTGCTCGATCTCTCCTCGCGGCAGAAGGAGGCCGGCGGCGCCTACTACATCATGACGGACCGCTGGCAGCACTACACCGACACGCCTCTTGACGAGGCGCTGATGGAGAAGCTGTCCGGCTTTGCGAGCGAGTTCCTCGTCCACGGCATCGCCGTCGAGGGAAAGGGAAGCGGCATCGACGCCGGTCTCGTAGAGCTTCTGTCGGCATTTGCGAAGACGAGACATTTTCCCGTGACATACGCCGGAGGCATCCGGTCGCTTGCGGACATCCGGGAGATCGAGACGGTCTCGGGCGGCTGCGTCGATTATACGGTTGGCTCCGCGCTCGATATCTACGGCGGCAGCCTGCCGCTTGCGTCGCTTGTTTAACAGCATAAGGAATTCGAAAATGCGGGATACTTTCCCGCATTTTTTATGTATAATAGGAGACAGCGGATGACAGACTTCGCATCCGGAAACAGTCAATCAGGTTAGGAATTTGGATTCCGGGAGGAGGAAGACGCATGAGGAAGAGAATCGGTAAGGCAGTACTTGCAGCGGCACTTGCAGGGGCACTGATCGCGGCGCAGCCGGCGGCGGCCATGGCAAGCAGCTATGTTTTCTCCGTCGGCGGCGAGTCGGATGAACTGTTTGCAGTTTCGGCCCCGCAGGCGGACCTGGTGGCGCTGGACGACCTCAACATCTCCGTGATGGTGCCGCGCTCGGAGAACGGCACGGGCTATACCGAGATCGAAGAGGACAGCGACGGATTCGTCTATATACGCACTATGGAGGCGGGCTCGCTTCCCTACGTGATCGTCGGCCAGTATGATTACAGCGGCGACGCGTCTTCATTTGCGGATATGTTCTCGACCTATATGAGCAGGAACTATCGCGATCTCGACATCGACGAGCTGAACGAGGGCTACAAGGTGAACGGCGTAAGCTTCGTGCGCGTCGTGTACCGCTACGGGATCCAGGGATACGCAGCGCTTGACACGAGACTCTTTGTCAGCATGATGAACCGGATCTACATGTTCGGCTCGAAGGAAGTGCCGCAGCTCAATTACTCCTGCCCGGAGGGCTTCCTCGACGCGATCGCCGTGAGCGCGGCGGGACTTGCGGGCGGTTACAGTGACTACACGCTGCATGTCGATGCGAGCCACTCGCTCACCGGACAGACGCTGCAGGCCGCCGGTGTCGTGGACGGCGCCGGCGAGACCGCTGTCGGCTCCAGTGTCGGCGGAACGGTCGCGGGCATCGAGGAAGAGGAAGACGAAGAGGTCACGACGATCGACTTTACCGAGAGCCTGGTGAGCTACAAGGGCACCTGGGTTGCCTTTGCGGACGGCTTCAAAATCTATCTTCCGAGCGACTGGAATGAATTCACGCTGACCGACACGCAGCGGCAGCAGGGCACGCTGTACATGGCCGGCGACACGTCCGGCGCGGCGAACGCCCCCTACATCCGCGTCGCCTATGCGGCCAGCACCGGCATCGCGGACATCGAAGGCCTGAGCGCCCAGCTCGAGGCGGCGGGCTACACGGTCAATTCCATCTACAGCTTCAGCGGCATCGAGGGCGTCCTCTATACCGGTGAGAGCGAAAATGTCACAGGCGTCATGTTCTTCCGCCCCGGCGACACGAATTACATCTTCGCCATCTCCGGCGCGCCTTCGGACGAGAACGCAGAGCTCATCGCGGAAATCCTCATCTCGCTCATGCCAAACGCCTGAAAAGTCAGCCGGTAAATGATGGTTTACATTACAAAGGGCAGGGGTTATAATTAATTTAACGAAAACTCGGACACAAAACCTCGAATTTTCGTTAAAATATACCGAAGCGAGGTGACCCGTATGAATTTTGTGATCTATGGTAAAAACATCGAAATCACCGACAACCTGAGGCAGGCGATTGAGGACAAGCTCGGAAAGCTGGAGCGTTACTTCACACCGGATACAAAAGTCAACGTCACATTGTCCGTGGAGAAGGAGAGACAGAAGATCGAGGTGACGATCCCGGTCAAGGGAAGCATCATCCGGTCAGAGCAGGTCAGCAACGATCTCTACGTATCGATCGATCTTGTGGAGGAAGTAATCGAGAGACAGCTTCACAAGTACAAGAGCAAAATCATCGACAAGCATCAGGCCGGCGGCAGCTTCCAGCAGGGATATATCGAGGATGACTTCAATAATGAGGAAGACGAAATCCGCATTATCAGATCAAAGAAGTTCGACATCAAGCCGATGTATCCGGAGGACGCCTGCGTGCAGATGGAACTGCTCGGGCACGGCTTCTTTGTCTTCGTGAACGCCGAGTCGGACAAGACGAATGTCGTCTACAGACGGAAGAACGGCACGTACGGACTCATCGAGCCGGAGGACTAAAAGAGAGTCTGCTGCAATAGAGATATCAAAAGGGATTCCCGCAGGGGAATCCCTTTTTTTCTTAGTGCGCTGCGCGATCTCATTTTTCCAGACGCTGTGCGGCCTGCTTCCGGCATCGCTGTGTACCCTCATTTCCGCACATGCTGCGCGGTTTCTTCCCGCTTTACAGACTGAGGAATTTCTCGCGCTGCTCCTGCATCTCTTTGACGTAGGGCGTGTAATCCATCGCCGTGCGGGTGCGCAGGAACTCCGTGGCCTCCGTGACCGGCGCAAGGATCGGCGTGAGCGAGAGATTGCTGAGGATGCCCTTCAGCGCGTGCGCCGCCTCAAAGGCCGCGTCGAGATTACCGGCGGCGACGCTTTCGGCGAACTGGTCGTATCCTTTGTCATTAAGGGCCATCCCGACCATGCGGAGGTAAAATGCCTCATTGTTCATGCAGCGGGCAAGCCCTTCGGCCGTGTTCGCTCCAAGAGATGCAAGGGCCTCGATCGTCATGTATACTGCCTCCTTTATCTTTGATCTTAAAGTGATTCCGTATCATATAATTTCATTGTATCGAATCGCGCGAAAAAAGCAATCATAGATGGAAATATTTGATACGATGTGATTCGGATGGCACCTGTAGGAATAAACCACAAAAGAATCACTTAATATTACCATGAAACAAATGATATAATGATGGTGAATCAGGTGATTAAACTGCTTTGAGTGGTCAAGAGAAACCGGAAAGATTCGGACGGATGGTTTCACGGAGATTTATGTGAATGGTGCAGTTAAGAATTACGATGACGAGCTTAATCAGAAAGGAAGTACAACATGAGAGACTTGATCAGTCAGATTCAAGCTAATATTAAGAAATATCCTGATACGACGGTTATTGTGGATCAGGGAGAAAACAACTGTTTTACCTATCGATCCTTTGATGTATATGCCCGGAAAATCGCCTCAAAGCTGAACAGTATGGGGATTACCAGGCGTGATTTTGTGACGATCGAGCTGCCTCGCACCAAAGAGTACATTGCTGCAATGTACGCAGTGTGGATGGTCGGTGCTGCGTTTGCTCCGTTATCGCCGAACTATCCTGAGGAGCGTCTGGCTTTTATTCGCGGCAACTGCGGCGCAAAGGCAGTGATCAACAGCAGATTCCTGCGCGGGATTGAGCGGGAAGTACCTTTGAGTGAACCCGTGATCCCCGATCCGGCCGATCCTTCGCTGCTGATCTATACCTCCGGTTCCACGGGAAAGCCCAAGGGCGTACTTCATACACACGCGAGTATTACCGACTCTGTGAACCGCTTTATTGATTATTTGAAAACGCCGGCCGGTGTGCGCGTTGCGATGGGTACGCCGTTCACCTTTGTCGCGTCGGTGCAGGGGATATTTGTACCGCTGTGCGAATGCAGCACGGCGTGTCTGATGCCCTTTGAGACGATGCGCGATCCCATCCTGCTGGCGGACTTCATTGAAAAGCATCAGATCTACCGAACCTTCATCAGTCCAAAGATGCTCAAGGTCTTTCAGCCGAAAGGCGACAGCCTGAAAATGGTACTGACGGGCAGTGAACGCGTTTCAGATATCTACAGCGATAAATATGAGATATTTGTCTGTTACGGCCAGACAGAGTCCGCCTCCGCGGCGCTTGTATTTAAGATTGATAAACCCTACGAAAATACGCCGATCGGCCGTCCAATCGGCGATATTCGTGTGCATATTCTCGATGAAAACGGCAAGGAAGCCGAAGAGGGAGAGCTGTGTCTTGCCGGCCGGTTTGCCGATGGCTATTATAATCTGCCTGAACTGACCGCAAAGACCTTTGTCGACAATCCTTTTTCCAAACAGGATGGCCATCCGAAGCTGCTGAAGACCGGCGATATTGTCAGAAAGGGCGATGACGGCAATATCATCTATCTCAATCGTAAGGACTGGATGGTAAAGATCAATGGGCAGCGCGTAGAGCCGGGCGAGATCGAGGCTGTCATCCGGCAGGTACCCGGGGTCCGCGACGCGGTGCTGAAGGATTTTAAGAATCAGTACGGTCAGGTCTATCTGGTCAGTTACTATGTTGAGGATGATCCGATCGATCCGGACGAACTGAAGGAAGCAGTCGCCCGGAAACTGCCGCCCTATATGATTCCGGCGTTTTTTGTGAAGCTTGATAAGCTTCCCGTCAACGCAAACGGAAAGCTGGACAGGAGTGCCCTTATGGCACCCGAGGCCGGCAGCTTTAAGAATGAATACATCAAGCCCGAAACCGATATGCAGAAAACGCTTTGCGCCGCCTTCGAGACAGTTCTGGGTGTGGAAAACGTCGGAATCGACGATGATTTCTTTGCCCTCGGCGGAGATTCGATCAAATGCGCAATGGTATCTGCAAAATGCGGTATGTACAAAATCACGACCAGAGACATTTTCGCCGGGAAAACACCGCGCATGATTGAACATCTGCTGATTCGGAATGCGGGCAGCAGGGAGCGCGTAAAGCAGAAGGAAAAGGTCAGGATCTATCCGCTGACCCCCTACGAACGCGGCATGTATCTGGAGCAGAAGCTCAACGAGAATTCAACGGTATATAATCTCAATATTGCCGCCATCATCAGGGGCTCGGATCCTGAAACGGTAAAGAAGTCCCTGTATGCCGTTTTCAAGGCGCACGAGGCATTCACGTCCTATTATGGGGAAAAGAACGGTCTTCCGGTACGCATTCTTTCCGACAAGCTGCCTGAGATCATGGAGAAGACGGCTTCTTCCCGGGAAGAAGTGATCGGGATCATCGATCACTATGACGAGCCCTTCAATCTCAACACGGGGATTCCCGTCCGCCCGACGCTGTATATGGTTGCGGATGGCAGTATGATCCTGCATCTGGCGATCCATCACATTGCCTTTGACGGCGGTTCCGCCAAAACCTTTGTCACGGAACTGATCGACGGGCTTAAGGGCAGCGAGGTTTCTCCCGCTGAGATCGACCTTTCTGACCTGTATGATGACAGCCTGAATGACAAATATGAAGAGGGCATGGCATACTACCGCGGGATTTTCTCAGATGGCGTCCCCGTGAATGAGATGCCCGTCAGAGGCAATCGTCCCAGGGTTCATCCGCTCTCTGACAGAGAAATCACTTTTGATTATGATAATGAACAGCTGAAAACAATCGATAATACCGCCCGTCGTTTCAGCGTAACGGAATTCGAACTCATTTTCTCCGCAGTTTCCATGGTGCTGGGTAAATACACCTCATCCGAAGATGTGGTGCTCGGCATACCCACCAATATGCGTCCGCAGGATGCAGAGAATGTGATCGGTATGTTCGTCAACACAGCGCCCGTGCGTGTAAAGCCGAAGCGGGATCTGCCGACCGGCGATTACCTGCAATCTGTCAGCAGCGCAGTGCGCAGCGTGACCTACGGCGCGAACCTGCCTTTTGAGGATGTCGTCGGCGAATTCGTCAAACAGCGTGATGAGTCGCGTAATCCGATCTTTGATGTGAGCGTGAACTATATGTGGAATCCGCCCGCTTATGATCAGGATGGCCTGAGCGTGGAGCTCTACGCCCCGCTGCAGAAGATGAGCCGCGATATCGGTATCGTGATCCGGAAGAGCGAGAAAGGCCTGCACTTCATGGTGCAGTACTCCTCTGAGCTGTTTGAGGATTCCGTCATCCGGAACTTTACAGACCAGCTTAAGCACACACTGAGCCTGCTCGGCACAGACGCCGCAACCGTCCGCGAAGCGCTTGTCCTGCCGGAGATCCAGAAGAAACAGCTCGACGCCTTTAAGACAGAGGCGTCTGCGGAGCTTTCTGAAGTTCTGCTGCATAAGCTCTTTGAGCGCAGTGTCAGGGAGAACGCAGATAAAACCGCGCTGATTGCCAGGGATGCGACGCTGACTTACCGAGAATTGAATGAAAAGGCAAATATAGTCGCCAACAATCTGATCGCCAGAGGTATCCGGACCGGTGACAGCGTAGCTTTGCTCCTGCCCAGGGAAAGCTGCTTTTTCGCATGCCTTTTCGGCATCAATAAAGCCGGAGCGGCGTTTATTCCATGCGATCCGCAGTATCCCGCAGACAGAATCAATCATATTATTGAGGATTCTGAAGCTTCCTTCGTCATCACCACCAGGGACAGGCTGGGAGATTATCCCATTCAGAAGGCGATCGATGTTTCAGAGGTTCTGTCCGGTGATCAGACAGACGATCCCGATGTGCAGATGACCGGCGAAGAGCTCTGCTACATGATCTATACCTCCGGTTCCACCGGCAAGCCCAAGGGCGTCATGCTGCAGCACAGGAGCATCTGCAATTACCTCATGCCTCATCCCGCAAATATGCACATGCACTGTATCAGGGAGAATATCTCTGTTTATCTTTCCGTTACGACGGTTTCCTTCGATATGTCCTTTAAGGAGCATACTGCAGCTTTCTGCAATGGCAAGACACTTGTCTTTGCCTCCGAGGATGAGATGAACGACCCGCGTGCGCTGGCCCGGCTGATGGATCAGTATGACGTGGACTGCTTCAACGCTACCCCCTCACGACTGCAGCAGTATATGGACTTTGAGCCGTTCAGAAATGCTCTTGCGAAGTGCAGACTTGTGATGTCAGGCGGCGAGGGTTATCCGATCTCGCTTCGTGACGCGATCAGAGCGTGCTCGAAGGATATTCGGATCATCAACACCTACGGTCCCACTGAGACTACGGTTTCCTGCAATGCCGCTGACCTGACCCTGGCGGATTACGTGACCGTCGGCAGGCCATTGCTGAATTATCACGAGATCATAGTGGATAAGTTTGGCGATCCCGCTCCATACGGCGTGACCGGCGAACTGTATATCGGCGGGATCGGCGTGGCCAGGGGGTATAAAAACCTTCCTGAAAAGACCGCCGCGTCATTTGTGGAATACGACAACGAGCGAATGTACCGTTCAGGCGACTATGCCAGGTGGGACAAAAACGGCTTCGTCCGGATCTTCGGCAGGCTGGACAGCCAGGTCAAGCTCAGAGGCCTCAGGATCGAACTGGGTGAGATTGAGGGCCTGATCGCCGTTCAGCCGCATATCAGGAAGGTCGCGGTCAGCATCCGCAAGCTCAACGGCCAGGACAATCTTTGCGCGTATTTTACCGCTGACGCTGAGATTGATATTGACGGACTGAGAAATGAACTCAGGAAGCATCTGACGCATTATATGGTGCCTACGGCATACCTCCAGCTCAACGAGCTGCCGATGAATGCCAGCGGGAAAACCGATATAAAGCGCCTGCCCGACCCGGTTCCCGTAAACCTCGGCGAGTATGTCGCGCCGGCCAATGCCACGGAGGAATTCTTCTGCGAATCCTTCCGGAAGGCGCTGAAGCTCGATCGCGTTGGCGCAACCGATGACTTCTTTGAGATTGGCGGAACCTCGCTCATCGTTACCCAGGTCGTACTCGATGCCTCGGAAAATGGCTATGAGATCACCTATGGAGATATCTTCAAATACACGACGCCGCGTGCGCTGGCAGAGCTGTTCAAGGACGGCGATGTCAACGACATGAAGAAGCTCTTCGATTTTGACGATTATGATTATGCCAAAATTGATGCGCTTCTGGCGAAAAATACCGTGGAAGCGTTCAGGAACGAACCTCTGCGTGAGCTTGGCAATGTGCTGATCACCGGCGCAACCGGCTACATGGGTGCGCATCTGCTGGCTCAGTATCTCAGGGAAGAGAGCGGAAAAGCCTGGTGTATGGTGCGCAAGGGCAAATTCGACACCGCCCGCGAGCGTCTTGAGAGCATTCTGTTCTACTACTTCGGCTCTGATCTGGACAGGGAATTCGAGACGCGCGTCGAGGTTCTGGACGGCGATGTGACGGATTATAAATACTTTGAGCCGCTTCAGACGCTTCCGGTCAACACGGTGTTTAACTGTGCGGCAAATGTCAAGCATTTCTCCAACGGTACTGATATTGAGGACATCAACGTTGGCGGCGCGGTCAACTGCGTGAGGCTTTGCAAAGCGACGGGCGCGAGGCTGATCCAGTTTTCCACGATATCCGTATCCGGTACTACAGAAGATGTATCGAAGCTTGGCCGCAGCGAGCTGGACGAGCAGTCGCTCTATTTTGGCCAGACGCTCGATAACAAGTATACCTCCTCAAAGCTTATGGGAGAGCGCATGGTGCTGGAAGCTGCCGCAGAGGGTCTGGACGCCAAGGTTATCCGCGTGGGCACGCTCGCCGCACGTGAATCCGACGGTGAGTTCCAGGTCAACTTCCTCACCAATAACTTTATAGGACGACTGCGTTCCTACAGCCTGCTTGGCTGTTTCCCCTATTCCATGATTGAGAACCAGGTATGTATGGGACCAATCGACCGTTCCTGCGAGGCCTTCTTAAAACTCGCAAAAACCCCGCAGGCATGCTGTGTTTTCAATGCGGTAAATAACCATACTCTCCCGCTGGGCGATATCATCCGCGAGATGAATCAGAATGGCAGCAACATTGAATTTGTCGAATATGATGTGTTTGTAAAGGCGCTGAATGAAGCGCAGAAGGATCCTGACAAGGCTGCGATCCTCTCCAGCATGACGGCATACATGAATACCGCTCACGGCAAAAAAATCGTCGCGCTTCCATTCAAGGCACATAATACGACGCAGATCCTTGCGCGCATGGGATTCTTCTGGAACGCGAGCAACGAGAAATATGTTGATGACTTTATCAACGTACTGCGGGGCTTTATGTTCTTCCAGAAGGATAATCTGGAACGGTGAAAGTAGTGTAAGAGGCTGGATATCATGAAACGAAATGGTATACTACTGAACAAAAAATATCGTATTCTTCTGATCTCGACCCTGGCGATGACCGCTTCTACCTATCTGTCCAGTATTCTTGACGGAATTATGGTGGGCCGGATCCTTGGCACGGTTCAGTTATATGCGATCAATCTGACGACCAGTATCGTTTTTCTGCGCAGTATCCCGATCGCGCTGTTCACTTTTGGCGGAAACACGCTTTCTGTCACACATAAGAGCGAGCGCGATCAATCCTCTGCCGATGCTGTGTTCACGCTGTCATTCTGGTCCGGGGTACTCTCAACGGTGATCCTTTCCGTGATCGGAATCGCCCTGATGGTGCCAACCACACGGGTTCTGGTACAGGGAAAGGAAGAGCTGGCCGGCTATATAATGGATTATCTTCTGCCGCTGTGGGTGCTGACGCCGCTGGTGGCCGTTGTCAACCAGACGGCTGCTTATGCAAGGACCGACGGATTGCGCAGGCTTGCCATCGCGCTGCCGATTGTCTCAAACCTGGTTAACCTGATCTGCGACTATCTTTATATGGCTGTTTTCCACTGGGGGATCACCGGCGCAGGCTGGGCTACCGTCACAGGCTATGTTGTCGGAGCCTGCTTAACGCTGGTCTATTTCCGGTCCGGGCAGCGCACGGTGCATTTTACCAAAGCCGCGCTCGGAAAGCTGAAAATGCTCGGAAGGATCTTCAGCGTCGGCCTGCCGTCTGCGCTGGTATATGTATGCAGCTTCCTGCGTCTGTTCTTTACGAATGCGATTATTCTTTCCTTTACAGGCGTTATTGGCGGCAAAATCGCGTCGGTCTCTTTCTCGCTCAACAGCCTTGCCTTTATTCTGGTAGAAGGTGCGTCCATGACCTTGCTGCCGATTCTGGGTGCGCTTTACGGAGAGAAGGACACGAATGGTCAGCGATTCACCCTGCGCTACGGCATGATCTTCACTGTCGCGCTGTCGGCGATTGTCATGGTGATATCGGAACTTTTCCCTGTTCAGCTGGCATCGCTTTACAGTCTGACGGAGCCTGACGCGGTGGAAATATTCGCGGTCACCTTCCGCATCCTTTCCATTAATATTCCGGTTCTGGCGGTCATATACGTTTTTCGTTCCTTTTTCCAGGCGACCAGACAGCGTGGACTTGCCAATCTGATTGTCGTGCTTGACGGCGTGCTGGCCATCGTGCCGCTGATGTTCTGGTTCGCTCACTACGGCATTTACTGGCTGTGGGCATCCTTCCCTGTATCCAAGCTGGTTACGGTCGTCATCATGCTGGCGGCAATGCTGATCAGCAAAAAGATCCGGAACAAGAAGAATATCCTCGGAATCGAGGAACAGGATGGCGTGGTGTACGATTTTTCCATAGATAAGGAGATACCGCAGGCGATACATGCTTCTGAAGAAGCGATGGCATTCTGCGAAAAGAACCGTGTTCCTGAAAATACCGTCAACGCTGTCGGTGTGGCGGTGGAAGAGCTCTGTCACAATATCGCTGTCTATTCGTCATCAGGCAGCAGCAACGCAGTCGATATATGCATCAGGGTGTTTCCGGATCAGGTGAACGTGCGCCTGCGTGATGACGGCGTGGCATTCAATCCCACAGATTATATCGATAATAGTGGAAAACGAATCACAGGAATCCAGCTTGTGCGTATGTTGAGTTCCTCTGTGGACTACAACCGCGTTCTGGGCTTTAATGTTACCAATGTTGCTATTTCTTATTGATAAGGCGGTGAGCGGAATAGACAGCAGAACATTTTTTCTTGACGAAAGCAGCTTCGAGAGTGTAACGGAATACATTGCCGGAGTATGCGCTGCGGCTGGCTGCGACGAGGATACGGTCGCTCATATTACGATCGCGTCCTCTGAGATTCTCGCCAATATCGACTCTTATGCTTATAAAAATGGCGGTGAGGTCGAGATTCTGACGCAGTGCCATGACCGCAGGATGACGATCACATTCAAAGACAGCGGGCTTGCGTTTAATCCGCTGCAGGTGGAGGAACCTGACGTGAATGCCCCCCTTTCGGCGCGTCCAATCGGCGGGCTTGGTATATTCATTGTCAGAAACCTGGTGAATGATGTCAGGTATACTTATGAAAACAGACAGAACGTGCTGACAATCGAGATGGACTTTTAACGTGAAAGGAAAAGCTGTTGAAGAAAACAGAAAACAAGGAGGGTTTATCATGACAATTAAGACTTATGAAGAAAACGGAACAACGGTAGTCGCTCCTGAGGGCAAAATCGACCATGTGACTGCAGCGGAATTTCTGAACAAAACCACCGAGGCAGCTGAAGCCTGCAGCAATTCCCTGATGATCGATATGGCTGGCGTGGAATATATCAGTTCGGCCGCGCTCAGGGCAATTCTGCAGATCAACAGTATCATGGAAAAAAGAGGCGGCCTTATACTGAAAAATGTAAATAATAAGGTCATGGAGATTTTACGGATCACCGGCATTGGGAAATACTTAGATATCAGATGATCCCCTGTACTCCAGGCATAGCATGGTCAGATCGTCGTACTGCATGGCATCGCCCGTGAACCTGTTCACCGATCCCCGTACATTCTCCAGAAGCTCCCGGGGAGATCCGTCGGGATGTGCGTTCAGTGCCTGGAGAATCCGGACTGTGTCAAACTGCTCTTCCTGTTCATTGTTGGCCTCCGCCAGACCGTCGGTATAGAGGAACAGCCTTGAACCGGGCTCCAGATCGAGCGTATAATCCTGATACGCCGCCTTTCCTATGACGCCCATCATAACGTCATGATGATCTGTAAGGAGCTGAAATGCTTCGCCGGGACGCCTGAGAATCGGGTACTCATGGCCCGCGTTGGCGCAGGTCAGCCTGCCTGTCGGCAGTTCGAGGATGCCCAGCCACACCGTAACGAACATCATCATTTTATTGTCCTCGAGCAGCTGGGCATTGACGGAGGTCAGAATCTCGCCGGGGGTGCCGCCCATTCGGGTACGGTAATTGATGGTGTTCTTGGCTGACATCATGAACAGCGCGGCGGGTACGCCCTTGTCGGATACATCCGCGATCACCAGGGCCAGGTGTTCGTCATCCACCAGAAAGAAATCATAGAAGTCGCCGCCGACATCTTTGGCCGGTTCCATGCTGGCGTAGAGGTCGAATTCCGGGCGGTTCGGGAAAGCCGGGAACTGGCTGGGCAGCACGGAGCTCTGAATACTGGCGGCCATTTTCAGCTCTGTTCTGATCTGTTCCCGCTCGGCGGTGATACGGGTCAGCCTGCCGGTACTGTCTATAATACGTTCCTGCATGAATCTTATCTCATGATACAGATCTCCGATTTCATCGTTGGAACGAATGGGCAGTTCAATTACGTTCTCCCTGGAGAAGTCCTCTTCCATAGCAAAGCCTGTGGCTGCTTCTGTCAGTTGTTTCAGCGACTTTGTGGCCAGCTTCCAGGTCAGCAGCATACTGACGGCCATCGCCAGGAGAGTGAACACCGTGATGTACATCGCGCTGTTCACCAAAAACCAGCGGCGATCCTTCGCTACATTCCGCATATCGATGTCCACATATACCTGTGCGGGCGTCCATTGTTTATCCTCCCATTCTTCCACAAAGGGTTCAGACGCTGTACAGAGCCAGTTTCCCCCGTATTGATAGATGGTGGGCGGTATGGCGTCATTGATCCCGTATTGGGTAAGAGCGTCGATGGGTTCCTTCGCTGTACCGATAAGCAGCAGGCTCTCCCCTGGTTCCACGAGGCTGTAGGTTACACCGTCCACAATATACTGCAGAGATATTTTATCGATTCCCTGGGCATGCATGGCCTCGGTTAATTCGTCTTTGAGCTCCTGGTAATCGCCGAAAAGGGTATATCTCTCCTTATATTTGATGGTAGATTCATTTTTGGCATAGTATTCCGCCAGATAAGGTGTCGGCGGCTGCGCACGCATCCAGTCCTCTATGATCTTCTCATCATTCACCGATGCGGCCCGGGCGCGCACCTCCCTGAATTCATCCGTATCGATCCTTTCACGCAGATAGGACGTCAGCTGGTAAGCAAGGTGTTCATTCACCACGTCTTTTGCGGCACTTGTGGCCCGTTCGAAATATAAGCTGTCCACCTTACGCTTATATATCAGATAGGTGATCTGCATCAGTCCAATCGAAATCAAAAGGATGCCGACGATCAGCAATAGGTTCAGCTTTGCGCTCATCCCGAACCGACCGCTCTTACGTGCATGTTCCATACTGTTTCGCCTCTTTTTCCCCTGCCTGCCGCCTTACTGCCATGCGGCTGCAGCTTCCGTTTTGCCCGGTCCTTTGTATTCGATGCAGAGCATGGTAAGGTCGTCAAACTGCTCTGCGCCGCCAACAAACGCGTCTACGGCGCGGTGCACATTGTCCAGCAATTCCCCGGGTGAACTGTCTGGAGCGATGTTCAGCGCCTCGACGATCCGTTTCATTTCAAACTGTTTTCCCTGTACATTTTTTGCCTCCGCCAGACCATCGGTATAGACAAACACCTTTGAACCAGGCTCCAGACCGATTTCATACTCACTGTAGGTCATTTCTTCCATTATTCCCATGACAACATCATGATTATCCAAAAAGGCGCTGAACGCATTGCCGGGCTGTCTGATGATCGGGTATTCATGACCCGCGTTGACACAGGTCAGCCTGCCCGTGCTCAATTCCAGGATACTGAACCACACAGTGACGAACATCATCAGCGGATTGTCCCTGCACAGCTGTCTGTTGACAGACGTCATGATCTCGGCTGGAGTGCCGCCCATTCCTGCGCGGTAATGCAGGATGGATCGGGCGGACATCATGAACAGGGCAGCGGGAACCCCTTTGTCGGAAACATCCGCGATCACCAGGGCCAGATGGTCGTCATCCACCAGAAAATAATCATAGAAGTCACCGCCAACCACCTTCGCCGGATTCATGCTGGCGCGCAGGTCGAATTCCGGGCGGTCCGGGAAAGCTGGGAACTGTTCCGGCAGAGCGGAGCTCTGGATATGCGCCGCCATATCAAGCTCTGTGTTAACACGTTCACGTTCCGCTATGGCATGTGTCAGTTTGTCGGCGTTGTTTACGATGCGATCCTGCATAAGCTTTATCTCGTGATAGAGGTCGCCGATCTCGTCATTTGAACGGATCGGAAGTTCGATCACATCTTCTTTTGAAAAGCCCTCGTCCCGCATCTTGAATGTCGCGGCTCCCGCAGCCAGCTGCTTCAGGGGCTTTGTCGTCAGCTTTCGGATCAGCAGCAGGGCGATTGCCATCATAGCCAGGGTAAATACCGTGATGAATGCCGCGCTTCTGACCAGGAACCAGTGCCGCTCCTTTATCACATCGTTCATGTCGATGTCCACGCATACCTGCGCCACCGGAACATCCTCGGTTCCCTCCCATTCCTCCAGGATCGGTTCGCAGGTGGTACAGAGCCAGTTATCTCTGAATTGATAGATGGTAGACGGTATTCTGTCGTTGCCGGTGTACTGTGCAAAGGCTTCGACCCGTTCCTCCGCAGTGCCTATATCCATCAGGCTCATATCGGAATCCGCCAGGTTATAGGTTACGCCATCCACGACATACTGGATGTAGACATCGACGTTAAAGATCTCCTCTGAGTAACCCAGTTCTGTGTTTACAAGGAAATCATAATCGCCGTAAAGGGTATAGAGCTCTTTCTCCTCCTCCGTCATCCGGGAAAAATCCGGGTCTACGTATCCCACAAGATAATTGTAGGATGGCTGTTCCAGCATCCAGTCCCGTATGATCTGTTCGTCGTTCGCTTCAACGGCCCTGTCCCGCACCTGCCGGAATTCGTCGGTATCGGTCATTTTCCTCAGATAGGAGGTGTATCCATAGGGAAGATGATAAGCCGCTATGTCACGTACGACGTGTTCTCCCTTTGTGAAATAGAAGTTGTCGACCTTGCGACAGTAGACCATGTAGGTGATCCGCAAAAATCCCAGTGCGAACACAAGGATGCAGACGATGAGCATGATATTCAGCTTTATTTCCAGGCCGATCCAGCGTGCTTTCCGCCCCGTTTTCATTGCGTCTCCTTCCTCCCATAATTTGCCAAGGCAAATTACTCCGTGCTCCGTGTCCGGTGGGTCAAAACCCTTTACATCATTATACCATCACCGGGTTTCTTATGTAATTAGCCGTATTGTGTCCGGTCAGTCCACTCTTGTCCTTCGGAACTGAGTCGGAGAGCAGCCCTTGATCCTCCGGAATGACCGGTTGAAGGATGAGATGCTGGAGAAGCCGGAGTCGTATGCGACATCTACGATGTGGATGTTTGGGTTGGAGAAATATGCTTCCGCCAGTTTGGATAGTGGACATATAAAGCAGATATTGTTGCTGCTGAGAGCTGTCTTGCAGAGGCCGAGAAGAGCTCTGTGAAACTGGCAAAGTATCTGAGGGGGCAGTGTGGATATCATTTAAAACAAGCCTGTGATAAAATGATACAGAAACGGGTTCTATCCAGA
>DEFE01000039.1:31135-31411 GCA_002350625.1 Lachnospiraceae bacterium UBA2860 | reverse complement strand
GGCGCTTAATACCACTTATTGGCTTGATGTACTACGCCTGCCTGGCTCTCGGCGGGCCCTTGGCCTCGCAACACAGGGCTTGAAATCGCACTGCAAGCGACGCTCCGGTCAAAGTCGCTGCAGAGAGAACATGGATCTGCCGCTGCTCACGATGTGGCTGTTTTAGCAAAATATGGTCTGCCCTTTGTCGCATTGCATACAATATAAACCTGACAAGGGGTCTGACCCCCTGTCATATTTGTTTACATAATTCTTTCCGCTACGCAGCAGCTTCCG
>DEFE01000039.1:22592-30925 GCA_002350625.1 Lachnospiraceae bacterium UBA2860 | reverse complement strand
AGCAAGAGGAGGAGGTGAGGACGCCTGGCGGAAGTTGCGTGGGTGCATCATCATTCGAACAAATTCAAAAAGAACCGGATTAGTAAATCCGGTTCTTTTGATTGGGGAGATATCATCAGTATTCAGTTGTAAATCAGCAAATCGCGATGATCAACACAGGTGCGCCATTCGTCTCAGACTCTGTCGCTTCTGTGATCGAGGAAAGCGATGCTGCAGACGGACCAGCCGTCGGGAATTTCGAAAAGATTGAACTTGTGGTGTCCTCCTCAGCGTCATCAGTATCGGCCGTAAAGCTTATGCCGGCAGCTCCTGAAAGGCTATCTGCTCCGTCTGTCACTGCATCCGTCCCCGCAGCGTCCTCAGACGCCGGGACGGTCTCGGACGAAGAAATCTCCGTTTCAGCCATGCCGCTCATATCTTCTGTGGCATCGGATACTGTGCTGACATCAGGATTCTCAGTCTCCACCGGAACGGTCTCAACCTGAGAGTACTCAGAGTCGACCGGTTCGCCGACCTTTGCCGTTTCCGGGTTTTCTCCGCCGTCTCCGCTAAGTTCCGCAAAGAACGAAAGTCCGAAGTCGGAGAGAGAGAAGTCAAAGTCCTGATCCAAAAGGAACTGAGAAAAACCGCTGATGCAGTTCGTCACACCGCTGTCTGCGAGTGCGTGGAGCGCGTCTGTGGCGTCAAGCCCGTCGACGGAAGCTCCTGTCGAACTTAAAGCGATGGAATCACCAAACTGATAAGAAGAAAGATTCATAAGCCCCGACGCATTCATCTCAATCGGGAAATCATAGAGATTCACGCAATTCTTCTGCGTCACCTGAGCGGTATCGATGTTCTCCGGTGCAAAGCGCACGTAGGTGGAGTATTCAGCGTCCACGCCCATCTCGTCAAGCCCGCCCACTGTGCGGTAGATGAGAAGAAGATCGTCATTCTCCGTGCCGATCAGGAAACTGTGGTTTTCATCGATCTCATTCACTGTGAGAACTTCGATCGCTTCCTCAGTACTTGTCGGCTGGCTCTCGATGTAGGAAACGACGGTGTCAAGCCGCTCTTTCTGAATCTGCGCGGGATCGGTGACGGTCACGACGCAGGTATCGGTCTTTCCGTTTCCGGTAGCCACGGCAACTGCGCAGCGGCCTCCGCTGACGGCGGTGACCACGCCGAACTCATCGATCGTGGCAACGTCTGCATTGGATGAAGCCCAGACAACTTCCAGATTGTCCGAACTTCCCGGAAGGATTGTATACGAAAGTCTTACGGTATCACCGACATTGAGCTCCAAAGCATTTTCGCTCATATGGATTTCCCGCGGGACAAAGAATTTGTTATAAAGAAATACGATGAGACATGCGACAAGGGCTACTGCGATCAGTATGCCTATGATCAGGCCCTTCCGGCTTTTACCGGGCGGCGTCGCCCCCGGCATATCATCAACCCGTTCGCTCACGACAGGGCTTTTTTCTTCAGCAGGTGTTCCGACACGTTCTTCATCAGTCATTACATCCTTGCCTCCCTTCCTTATGTAGTTTTCAAGCAACTTCCGCCAAAGGCCCCCAAACCAGCGGCGGTAACGATAGTATTATTTTACTCGGAAAACGGGAAAATGGGAATGCCGAATTTCACAAAATTGTAAAAAATTTGTAAAAGAATCTACAAAAAGTATTACAATTCCTCATCTGCAGAAGATTCCTCTGGGAAAGCCGGGGTGCCGGTGAAAGCAGTCGCCTTCAGCTCGCCGAAGTATTTCTCGTAATTGGCGTTGAAAGCGGCCAGATATTCTCTGTCATTGGAGTGGTGCAGATTGTGAATGTACTGATGCTCCTGACCTTCAATCGCCTCGTCGTAGCGCGCGAGAAGATATACGGCCAGATCCGAGCACTGATCGGAAATGCGCTCGAGATAGTTGATGACATTCTGGAATTCGATGCCTCGCATGCCGCTGCACAGATTCTGCGTCATACGATAGACGTGGTGCGTGCGGAGCTCTTCAAGGAGTTCGTCAATGACTTCCTCCATCGGCTCTACCTTTCGCGCGAGCACGATACTGTTCTCTTTGCAGGCAGCAACGGTGGTCTCGAGGATATCGCGCACGGCGCCGGCCGCGATCGTGAGCTCGGTCTTCGCATTTTCGGAGAACTCCTCGTTTCCTTCCTGCATGTGAATGGCGCTGCCGCAGATATCGTAGGCGAGATCCCCGATGCGCTCGAAAGCGACGAGCGCCCGCAGCTGGAAGTTCTGCGTTCGGTTATCCTTCTGCCGCATGACGTACGGAGAGACGGAGATGATGTACTGGTTGCAGCCGTCCGCCATGCGGTCGAGCAGATTTTCTCTGCGGCTGATCTTAGCGTCGCGTTTCTCCTTGTAATCGAAGAGCTGGTGAACAGCAGCTCTGTAATTCTTGAAGGAAACCTCCGCCATGTGTCCGATGAGATGCTCGGATTCCGCAAAGGCAAGTCCCGGGTTTGTGATGAGGTGCATGTCGAGCTCGCGAAGATTCTTCTCGATGTCGGCGTCCTCCTCGTCGAGAGGCTTGTCGGGGACAATCTTCTCTGCGAGGTTGGCGAACAGACCGCTGAGCGGCAGGAGAAGAACAGCGGGCACAAGGCGGAACAGGCCGTGGACGTTGGCGACGCCGCCGGAATTGAGCGTCATGAACCAGATGTCATCGCTTAGAACTCCCGTGAGATGGAGAACCAGGATAGTTCCGAAGATGAGCACCGCCGCGCAGACATTGTAGATGATGTGCACTAGACAGACGCGGATCTGCTCACTTTTCGCGCCGATGCGGCAGACCAGATACGTGGTGAGGCAGTCGCCGATATTGACGCCGATGATCACGGCAAAGACCCCGCAGAAGGTCACGCCGACAGAGCTGGCGATCGACTGCAGGATACCGATGACAGCGGACGAACTCTGGATGATGCCCGTCACGCCGACGCCGGCCAGAAAGCCGAGAAAGTAGTTGTCCTCAAAGGAAACAAGAAGCTTGCTCAGCGAATCGCTCATGGTACTTACGGCAGCGCTCATGTTCATAAGTCCGACAAACAGAATACCGAAGCCCATGAAAATGGTTCCGGCTGTCTTCGCGTTCTGCCTGCGCACGAACATGATCAGGATGATGCCGAGCGTGAGCGCGAGAGGCGCGAGATTATCGGATTTGAAGAAATACAGGATGCTGGAGGAGCCGGCATTTAAGTCCATGAGACGAATGATCTGCGCTGTAATCGCTGTTCCGACATTGGCGCCGAGGACGATGCCGATCGACTGGCGGAAGGTGAGGAAGCCGGCGCCGACAAGACCGACCGTGAGAACGATAGTCGCAGTGGAGCTCTGGATCATACAGGTGACGAGCACGCCGAGGATGAAGGCCATGATGCGCCTGTTGGTAACCTTTGCAAGCGCCACCTTCATGGCACCGCCGGAGCTGCTCTTTAACCCGTCCCCCATGATGCGCATTCCGTAGAGGAAGAGCGCAAGTCCGCCGAGAAGGGATACAATTCTATAAAATACGGCCACGATAATTCTCCTAAAAGTCAAAAAACCAGATTGACATGAATTCGCTGCGCATACACTTTCATGATAGCACATTCAGTTTCGTTGTCAAAGAGAACTGTCTTTTTGACACGTTTTGACACGGGGAAAGATATCAAAGAGAATCGTCCCCGCCGAAACATCCATGTTATAATAGACAGGTACAAAAGGACTCCGCATAAAAAGGAGCCGGATACGGAGGAAACAGAAGATTGAAGGCACCATTTTCACCTTATTTGAATGAAATCCGCGATCCGCTGAAAAAGCTGATCGATATCCTGTCCGGGACTTACGCCTATGTCAGCGTTCTGTCGACGGATTCGCGCGGATTTGCCATCCGCGTGTCGCAGCATGTGCGGACGGTTGAAGGCAGGACAATGACAACAGAGCGCGGCACGGTCGTCAGGGTTTACAGAGACGGGCTGTACAGCGAATACGCGTTTAATGAACTGGATCCGGAGCGCATCAGTGAGAAGGCCGAGGAGATCCGCACGGCGCTCGACGCGCAGCTTAAGCTGCTCGCTCAGACCGGGACGGCGGTCTATGAGACGCCGCCGCTTCCTGATGAGCCGCTTACATTGCTTTCGGAAATGGAGACAGGATCCCTTCCTGAGGACGCGGATTTTGACGCGCTCATAGCGGACCTTGCGGGCGTGAGCGACGCGGCCTGCGCGGCCGGTCCTGACGTGATCGAATGCCAGGTCGCCGCACAATCCACACATATCTGCAAGATGTTTTTCACGAAGCAGCGGGATCTGCGCCAGAGCTATGTCTACTCGGAGGCGGTGCTCGCGGCCGTTGCCGTGAAGGACGGCCGAAGTGAGATGGCACACGAGGGCGTATCCGGGCGCATCGGTCCGGAACTCTTCTTTGAGCTGTCCGGAAAGGTTGCGGAGACTGTGCAGGCGGCCGAGGAGATGCTGACGGCGGAACGGGTCGAGCCCGGTGAATACGACATCATCACCTCGCCGGAGGTGACGGGACTCATCGCACATGAAGCTTTCGGGCACGGTGTGGAAATGGATATGTTCGTCAAGGGGCGGGCGCTCGGCGCCGATTATATCGGCAGACGTGTCGGCTCGGATCTTGTGACGATGCATGAGGGCGCGCTGTGCGCGGAAAATGTCACGAGTTATGCCTTTGACGACGAGGGCACGCCTGCGGGCGACGTCACGGAGATTGACCGCGGCATCCTGAAGACCGGGATCTGCGATGCGATCAGCGCGGCGAGACTCGGCGTACAGCCGACCGGAAACGGCAAGCGGGAGAACTTTGAGCACAAGGTTTATACGCGCATGACAAATACGCTGTTTGACAGCGGCACGAGCAGCCTGGAGGAGATGATCGCGTCGGTTTCTCACGGGTTTCTGCTCAAAGGCATGCAGTCGGGCATGGAGGATCCGAAGCATTGGGGCATCCAGTGCATGATCGAGCGCGGCTATGAGATCCGGGACGGAAAACTGACGGGACGCGTGATGGCGCCGATTCTCATGACCGGATACGTGCCGGATCTTCTGGGATCCGTGTCCATGGTGAGCGCTGACCGGCAGGTGTTCGGCAACGGCGGCTGCGGCAAGGGCCACAAGGAATGGGTGAAGGTAGCGGACGGCGGTCCCGTATTAAAAGCGAAAGCGAGGCTTGGATGATGCTTGAGAGAATAAAGAAACTGCTTATAGAATCTGAAGCGGATGCGTGGGAGCTCACGGAGACGCTCACGGAAGGATGGGAATTCTATTTTATCAGGCACCGTCTGGACCAGAACCGCGCAAAGAAAGTCCGGCATATACGCGTGCGTGTCTACCGCACGACAGACGGGCGAAAAACGATCGGGAGCGCCTCTGAAGAGATTCCGCCGACGGCGACGGATACGGAAGCTGAGGATATGATCCGCCAGCTCGTAAAGAGGGCCTCCTATGTCAAAAACCCGTATTATACGCTGAACGCTCCTTCCGGCGGACCGCTTGCTCCGGCTGAAGGTAAGACGCCGGATCTGTCTTCTCTTGCCGAAGACTATCTCTCCGCGGTGCGGGAGATCGAGGAGACAGAGGACGCTTATCTCAATTCCTGTGAGATCTTCGTGCGCGTGAACCATGTTCATTTTCTGAACTCGGAAGGCATCGATATCACGGACGTGCGCCCGGATTCGACGCTCGAACTCGTCGTAAATGCGAAAGATGCGTCCGGCGAGATCGAGCTGTACCGCCTCCGCGACGCAGGTGTCTGCGATAAGGAAGCCCTGAAGGCTTCCGTGGCGGAGGTCATGCGCTTCGGCAGGGACCGGCTCCGCGCGCAGCCGATGCCGAAGCTTAAGAAAGCGGACGTCGTGTTTTCTACGGCGGAAATCCGCGAAATCTGCGGATTCTTTGCGGGAAGGATGAGCGCGTCATATAAGGTGCGCGGGTACTCCGACTGGGAGATCGGCCAGCCGCTGGGAGAAGGCGATGTCCACGTGTCGCTCGAGGCTCTCGCGGAGCTCCCGAATTCTTCACATAACGCACTCTGTGACGCGGAGGGCGCGAGAATCCATGACACGGTGATGCTGCGGGACGGCGTGCCGCAGGCCTTCCTCGGGAACCGGCAGTTCAGCGCCGGCCTCGGTCTGAAGGATTCCTTTATCCCCGGCAATTATCGCATGAGCGGCGGAGCGGCGGATGAGGAGGAAATCTGCGCGGGCGACTATCTGGAAGCGGTGGATTTTTCAGACTTCCAGGCAGATCCGCTGAGCGGGAGCATCGGCGGGGGGGGGGGCCCCCCCTACTGGCATCACGGCGGAGAAGTCACGCCGGTGACGGGCGGCTCTATATCCGGAAATATGCTCACGCTGATGCGCTCCATGAAAATGACAAAGGAGCTCACCCGCTATGACAATATGGAGGTGCCGCAGCGGATCCGCCTGAGCGGCATGTCCGTTACCGGAATTGCCTGAGACTCTAAAGCAGCGAGGTATGATGGAATGAAAAGAACACATATAGATGCCTATATGCCGCCCGTTCCGCGCACGGACGGGAAAAAGCGGCGGGCCTATCTGATCGGAAGCGGCATGGCGTCGCTCTCCGCGGCCTTGTTTCTGATCCGGGACGCCGGAATGCCGGGCGATCACATTGTGATCCTTGAGAAGGAGCACCTGCCGGGCGGGGCCTGCGATGGTTATGATTTTGAGGGCATCGGCTTCCTGATGCGCGGCGAGCACAAATTTGACGCCCACGCCGCCTGTCTGTGGGAGCTTTTAAGGAGCGTACCGTCTCTAAAGAAACCCGGGGCGAGCGTCCTTATGGAGTTGCATGAACTCTCCCGCAGAGATCCGAATTACGCGATCGTGCGCGGAACCCGCGGAAGAGGAGAGGACGCCCACTTAAGTGCCTTCGGATTATCTGACGGCTCTGAAAAAGAGCTTCTCAGGCTGACATTTACGGCAGACGAGGCGATTGCGGAGAAGAGAATTGAGGAAGTTCTCAGCGGCGAGACTCTCGGATCGGATTTCTTTCTCATGCTGCGCAGCCTCTTCGGATTTACGGGGAGGCACGGGGCATTGGCCTTGAAAAAAGCGCTCCTGCGCTACGCCGAGAGCCTCAGCGGAATCGCGGACATGCGGGCTTTTCTCTACGCCGGCTCGAATCTCTACGACGCTATCGTGCGTCCGCTCACGGAATACCTGTCCGGTGAAGGCGTGGAATTCCGCTTCGGGACGACGGTCACGGACGTCGCTTTCGACTGCGCGATGGGCAGAAAAAGAGCGACCCGGATCGACTTTGAGCAGGAAGGTGTGTCAGGCTGCATTGATCTCACAGATGAGGATTTTGTTTTCATCACAGTGGGAAGCTGCACGGAGAATTCGACGCGGGGCGGTCAGGAAATCTGCGCGCCCTATGTGACGGAGATCCGCGAAGGCGGCAGCTTTGACCTTTGGAGAAGAATATCCGAGCAGGATGTTTCCTTCGGACATCCGGAGGTTTTTTCGCTGCTCCCGGAGATTACAGGCCAGATGACGGCTACAGTTACGCTCACGGACGACAGGATATTGCCATTTATTAAGAAGATCTGCCGCCGGGATCCGCACTCCGGCAAGGTCACGACAGGCGGGGCCGTCACTGTCACGGATTCTCCCTGGCTGCTGGGATGGAGTGTGCCTAGACAGCCCCTCTTTGACGGACAGAAGCCGGGCGAGTGCATCGTCCTCTTAAGCGGGGGCATAACAGACGTACCGGGAAGCTATATTGACAAGCCCATGCGCGAGGCGACAGGCCTCGAGATCTGCGAGGAATGGCTGTGGCACATCGGGGTGCCGGTGGAGGAAATCGCGGAGCTTGCGGGATCTCATGCGCGCACCGTGCCGGTCCTCATGCCGTTCATGACAGCACCTCTTTTAGCCCAGGTGCCGGGTGACAGACCGGACATCGTGCCCGAGGGCGCGGTGAACTTTGCATTTATCGGGCAGTTCGCGGAGACGGACTCAGGGAGCCCCCTCACCGTGGATTACGCCGTGCAGACGGCGATCGAAGCCGTATACACCCTGTTCGGCATAGACAAACCTGTTCCCGAAAGCAGCGACGAGATCAGCGTCCGGGAGATTCTGCGGGCGGCTGCGGTGCTTAGAGACGGGAAATCGATTCACAGTATGCAGATGAAGCGCGCGGAAAAAATGACGACTAAGAAGCTTCTGCGGCGCATCCGGGGCAGTGAAATTGAGAAGCTGATGAAGGAATATAAGTTGCTGTAGTTTCTTTTGTCATGACACAGGGTCTGACCCTCTGTCATATTGGTTTACATAAATTCGCCCACTACGCAGCAGCTTCCGCCAT
>DEFE01000039.1:497-22395 GCA_002350625.1 Lachnospiraceae bacterium UBA2860 | reverse complement strand
AGACTGCAGGCGGAGCAAGAGGATCGCAATGAGCACTTACTGAAGCAAGGCCGCTGGCCGCAGCTGAAGCTTATGTGCGATGCATACAGGGCACTTAGCGAATCGCAGATGAGCTTAGTACCCTGTAGGAGGTGAGGACGTGTGGCGGAAGCTGCGTGGCTTTACCTCTTAGCAGAAAACAATGCCTGATTAATCAAGGATCACTTTTAATTTGGCAAGGGTAATCCCCTGTCATAAACATAAAAGAGAGGCGAAATCCAGATATGCTTGAAGTCCTTACGGCAAAGCAGATGAAGGCGTGCGACGCGCACGCGATCGAAGACATCGGCATCCCTTCCGCCGTGCTCATGGAGCGCGCCGCGTACGCCGTCTCACTTGAGGTGATGAAGACGGACGGACCGGTGCTCGTCGTCTGCGGCACGGGAAACAACGGCGGGGATGGCTATGCCTGCGCCCGGATCCTGCACCTCGAGGGCAGAGCGGTGACTGTTTTTGCCGCGGGCGATCCCGCCCATATGACGGAGGAGACGAAGGCACAGGCCGGGATCTTAAGGAAGCTCGGCGTTCCTTTTTCGGACGATCTCCATGCTTCCATAAAAGAAGCCTCTGTCATCGTAGACGCGCTGCTCGGCATCGGCATCACGCGGGACGTCCGTGAGCCTTATGCGGGCATCATAGAAGCCATGAATGCTGCGAAGGCAAGGACGATCTCCATCGACGTCCCGAGCGGCGTACACGCGGACACGGGGCAGATCATGGGCACCGCCGTGCGCGCGGATATAACCGTTGCGATCGAACGCGTAAAGCCGGGGCTTTTGCTCTGCCCGGGCGCAGCGGCTGCCGGCGGGATCGTCATTGCCCGGATCGGCGTGCCCGTACCGGCGCAGGATCCCGACATCCGGGTTCTTGAGAAGAAGGACCTGCGGCAAGTGCTTCCGGCCAGAGATCCTTTCGGCCACAAAGGGACCTTCGGCAAGGTACTCCTCATCGCCGGTTCCCCGGGCATGTGCGGCGCGGCATATCTCAGCGCAGCGGCAGCCCTGCACGCGGGGGCTGGTATGGTGCGCATCCTCACGCCGGAGGCAAACAGAAAGATCCTGCAGGAAATGCTGCCGGAGGCCATGCTTTCAGCCTGGCAGACGGCGGATGAAGCAGTGACTCTTCTTGCGCAGGCTCTTTCCTGGGCGGACGCACTGGTGTGCGGTCCCGGGATCGGAAGAGGAGAGGACGCCGTAAGAATCGTAAAGACGGTGCTCTCCACGGCAGCGCTGCCGCTGGTCCTCGATGCGGACGGGCTGAACGCGCTGTCCGGGGACGCTTCCGCCCTCGATCACTACGCGGGTGAGATCGTCATCACGCCGCATCTGGGTGAGATGTGCGCGCTTCAGGGCACGACAGTCTCCCGCATCAGGGAACATCCGCTTCGCTTTGCCGCGGACTTCGCGGACGCGCACAACCTCACGCTCGTCATGAAGGACGCGCGGACGATCACGGCCTGTCCGGGAGGAAAGATCTATATCAACGCAAATGGCAACAGCGGCATGGGAACGGCAGGATGCGGAGACGTTCTGTCCGGCATTCTCGGAGCGCTGATCGCTGCGGGCACCGCGCCCCGGGCGGCAGCACCCGCAGCCGTCACGCTGCACGCTGCGGCGGGGGATCTCGCCGCCAAAAAGGAAGGCACGCACTATATGACAGCACGTTCTGTCATCGCCGGTCTTTCCGGTATTCTAAAAGAAATCGAGGACGATGAGACATGAAACCTTACAGACGTATCCGCGCAGAGATCTCACTTGACGCCATTGACAACAACCTTGATGTCATGACAGGCCGCATTACGGACGGAACCAAGATCTGTGCCGTCATTAAGGCCGACGGTTACGGACACGGCGCGACCCAGATCGCGCGGCACATCGAGGGAAGGGAGAATATCTGGGGATTTGCCTGTGCGGCCTGTGAAGAGGCTGTCGATCTCAGGAAAGCGGGCATCAAAAAGCCGATCCTGCTCCTCGGCTACACATTTCCCGAAGCCTATGAAGACGGCATCAGACATGATATCCGGATCACGGTGTTTACCTATGAAGACGCTGTCCGTATCTCTGATGAGGCCATGCGGATCGGAAAGAAAGCCATCGTTCACGTCGCCGTTGACACGGGCATGAGCCGCATCGGTTTTGACGTGTGCCCCGAGGCCGTGGAGGCCGTGGAGAACATCAGCGTCCTTCCCGGGATCACGATCGAAGGTCTTTTTACGCATTTCGCGAGAGCCGATGAAACTTCGTTTGCCCCTGCCGAGGCCCAGTTTGCAAAATACCGCAAATTCCTCGACAAGCTGAAGGAGCGCGGCATCCTTCCCGCTGTCTGCCACGTCTCCAACAGCTCTGCGCTCATGCGCTGCCCGGAAGCGAATCTCGACATGGTGCGCGCCGGCATTACGCTCTACGGGCTCATGCCTTCCCATGAAGTGGCCGGCGAGATGGAGGGACTTGAACCCGTCATGCGGCTCGTCTCACACGTCAGCTTTGTGAAGACACTGCCCGCCGGGCGGGCGGTCAGCTACGGTGGCACCTTTGTGACGGAGCGGGAGACGCGCGTGGCCACAGTGCCGGCCGGATACGCAGACGGATACCCGAGAATGCTGTCCGGCAAGGCATATGTGCTGGTCGGCGGAAAGCGCGCCCCGATTTTAGGGCGTATCTGCATGGATCAGTTCATGATTGACGTCACGCAGATCGAAGATGTCAAAGTGGGAGATGAAGTCGTTCTGATCGGCCGCCAGGGTGATGAGGTGATCACGGCGGAGCAGCTCGGAGACATCAGCGGCAGGTTCAATTACGAGCTCGTGTGCAATATTTCAAAGCGCGTCCCGCGCCTTTACCTGAGCGGCGGCACCTTCGTCGAATCTGTTGATTATTTTGCATGATTATGCTACATTAATTATTTAGCAGAAATATGAGTGAAGGAGTTCAAGTATGTCCGGACATTCCAAATTTGCGAATATTAAACACAAAAAAGAAAAGAACGACGCCGCAAAGGGCAAGATCTTTACGATTATCGGGCGCGAGATCGCCGTTGCCGTCAAGGAAGGCGGCCCCGATCCTTCGAACAATTTCAAGCTCGCGACCGTCATCGCCAAAGCGAAGGCCAATAACGTCCCCAACGACACGATTGAAAGGGGAATTAAAAAAGCTGCCGGCGATACCTCCGGCGCGAATTACGAGTCTCTGACTTATGAAGGCTACGGCCCGGGCGGCGTGGCGATTATCGTGCGCACGCTTACAGACAACAAAAACAGGACGGCCGCGGACGTAAGAAGCGCATTCTCCAAAGGAAACGGCAATATCGGCACGCCCGGCAGCGTATCCTTTATGTTCGACGAGAAAGGCCAGATCATCATTGACAGAGAAGAGTGCGACCGCGACGCGGACGACCTCATGATGCTTGCTCTCGACGCAGGCGCGGAGGATTTCCGCGAAGAGGAAGACTCCATGGAGATCATCACGGATCCGTCCGCTTTTGAAGCTGTCAGAAAGGCTCTTGAGGACGAAGGGATTCCGATGGCGGAAGCCGAAGTGACCATGATCCCGCAGAATTACGTCTCTCTGACAGATCCTGCGGCCATCGCCTCGCTGAACAAGATCCTTGACCTGCTCGACGGCAGCGATGATGTGCAGAACGTTTACCACAACTGGGACGAAGAGGAGTAACGGGACGACTCTATGGATCTTTTGATCGTGATTGTGCTCGGACTTGTGCAGGGCATCATAGAATTCTTTCCGGTGAGCTCTTCAGGCCACATGGTGCTTTTGGAGAAGCTCATCGGTTTTCATGTGCGGGCTCTGCCGCTGCACTTGTTTCTGCATATCGGCACATCGCTTGCCGTGGTGTTCACGCTGCGGCGCGATGTGTTTCGTCTTGTCATAGAATGCGGCAGGATGATCGGCGACCTGTTCGGAAATCTGAAGATATTCGCGCAGGGCGTGCGCAGGGGTGAAGACCCGGCCTATACGAAGATCGTTCGGACAAATTACAGAAAGCTTGTCATGCTGCTCCTTGCCGCTTCATTGCCCATGGCCGTCATCGGCGTGCTGCTTGTAAGGACCGCCGAGGTCATGTCACAGTCGCTGATGTACACGGGAGCGGGATTCCTTCTGACGGCGATTCTTCTGCTCGTCTCTTCGATGATCCGGCCCGGCGACGAACTGCCGAGAGATATTCCATATTGGAAGATGTGCCTGATCGGGTGCCTGCAGGGCCTGTCCGTCCTTCCGGGCGTATCCCGGTTTGCCGTCACCTTAAGCGGCGGGATTTTAAGCGGCATGAGCAGGCAGAGCGCGGTGCGCATATCGCTGCTTCTTCTGCTGCCGGCTTCCTTTGGTTCGCTCATCGCGGAGTATACGCTGCCGGTCATGCCGGGCATTCCGGTCGGCCGCGCACTTCTTTTGTGCATCGTCGGCGGCGCTGCCGCCTTCGCTGCCGGTATGTTCGCCATCAGGCAAGTGCTTCGCTTTGTGCGGGTCAGAAAGCTGAACGGCTTTTCTTATTACTGTTTTGCCGTCGGCATCGTGTCAGTCATTCTCAGCTTCGTGCTGTGATCGGCAGATAAGTATCCTGCACTTTTGTTCCTTTGGGAGTAGGGTCAAAAGTGCGTCATGATTTGAGGGGAGTATTCATGGCTCAGAAGAGTCCTACCACGGCTAAAAAACGGTCCGGGACGAAGAGTTCCGGCGCGCGGAAGAGTACGGGGGCAAAAAAACCCGCAGCCTCTTCCAAAAACAGCACCCGCGCGTCCTCGGGAAGGGGAACGGGCACGCGGAGCTCAGCGAAAAAGGCAAGCCCGAAAAGCGGTAAGGTCCGCGGGGTCGCGGCCGCACGTCCCGACGAGCGCGTCGGGCGGGAAGTCCGCATCGCTGTCGCCGCTGTCGCGGCGCTTCTTCTTATCCTCAGCAACGCCGGGATCGGCGGCGCCGCAGGAAGTGTCGTAAAGGGCGTGCTGTTCGGTCTGTTCGGCCTCATGGCCTACTGTTTCCCATTTGCACTGTTTTTCGGATATGCGTTCTTTGTAGCAAACAGGCGCAACGCGCTGATCGGCAGAAAGATGTTCGGCGGAATCCTCCTGTTTGTGTTTCTGTGCGCTTTTTTACAGCTTCTGACGCTCGGCTTCCGCTCTGATATTCCGGTCAGCGAATTTTACCGCATCTCCTCGGAGGACTCGACCGGCGGCGGTATCGTCGGCGGCGCTGTCACATATGTCTTCGGGCTCGCATTCGGCACGATCGGCGCTTATGTCCTTACTGTCGCAGGTCTTGTCATAGCCGCCATCATCCTGACGCAGAAGCCGCTCTTTACATCGCTCGGACTGCGGAGCCGCTCCGTGGCGCACAGCATGCGCGCCCGCCATCGTCTGAAACGCGAAGAGGCGCGAAGAGAGAGAGAAAGGCGCGAAGAGGAAGCGGACTACTATGTGGATCTTGACGAAGACTACGGTGCAAGTCCGCTGAATCGCGTGACGCTGACAAGAGAAGAGGAAGCGCCGAAGAAGAAGAGCGCAAAGAAAACGGCTGCTTCCGGCGGCACAGCAGCTGCCGCAAAAACCGAGATGCGTGCTTCCGCGCCGAAGAAGCAACCGGCGCCCATGCCCGCTGACGAGGAAGAGACGGTCTTCGCCATGCCTTCCTTCCTCCGCGGCAATGAGATCAGGCCCGCAGGCAGCTTTGTGAGCGGCGCCGAAAAGCCCGCGCCGAAGGATAAACTCGACATTGAGATCAGCGGCCTTCCGGAGCCGTACGAGAGCATGTCCGAAGAACAGGAGACCGCTTTCACGCCGGATCCGGCAGGAAATATGAAGGCGGAGGAAGCCGCCGCTGCGCCGGAGAAGAAGGAGAAGATTAAAGAATCTACCCCGGAAGAGCGGCAGAAAGACATCGCGTCCATTCAGTCCGAAATCGAAAAGAAAGCGCCTAAAAAGCCTGACTTTAAGCTGCCTCCCTTGAATCTTCTCGCGCGCGGGAAGCCCGTGAAGGGTGATTCCAGGCAGCATCTTATGGACACGGCTGAAAAGCTCCAGCAGACGCTTGAGAATTTCGGCGTCAACGTGAAAGTCGTCAACGTGAGCCGCGGACCGACAGTGACGCGCTACGAGCTGCAGCCCGAGATGGGCGTCAAGGTGAGCCGCATCATCAATCTGCAGGACGACATCAAGCTCAATCTGGCCACCTCCGAGATCCGCATCGAGGCGCCGATCCCCGGCAAGGCGGCCGTAGGCATCGAAGTGCCGAACAAAGAGATCGCGCCGGTCATGCTGCGCGAAATCATCGACTGTCCGGAGTTCCAGGACAGCAAGGCCAAGATTCCTTTCGCGGTCGGCAAGGATATCGGCGGACGGCCCATCATCACCGACATCGAGAAGATGCCGCATCTGCTCATCGCCGGCGCCACGGGTTCCGGCAAGTCCGTGTGTATCAACACATTGATCATGAGCATTCTTTTCCGCTGCACGCCCGATGACGTGCGCTTCCTCATGATCGACCCGAAGGTCGTCGAGCTGAAGATCTATGACGGCATCCCGCATCTTCTGATCCCCGTCGTCACCGACGCGAAAA
Organism: Lachnospiraceae bacterium UBA2860; assembly: GCA_002350625.1. Classification (GTDB taxonomy): domain Bacteria; phylum Bacillota; class Clostridia; order Lachnospirales; family Lachnospiraceae; genus Chordicoccus. The sequence continues at coordinate 15,793 of DEFE01000039.1, read as the reverse complement.
AGGCGGCCGGCGCGCTCAACTGGGCCGTTCAGGAGATGACGGAGAGATACAATAAGTTTGCGTCTTATCCCGGCGTCAGGGACATCCGCTCGTACAATGAGCGCGTGAAGAAGATGAACCGGGATCTCGACGAGGCCGAGAAGATCGATACGATGTCGCGCATCGTCGTCATCGTGGACGAGCTCGCCGACCTCATGATGGTGGCCTCCTCGGAAGTGGAGGACGCGATCTGCCGTCTGGCACAGCTGGCCAGAGCCGCCGGCATCCATCTGATCATCGCGACGCAGCGGCCTTCCGTCAACGTCGTCACCGGCCTCATCAAAGCCAATATGCCTTCGCGCATCGCGCTCGCCGTGACGAGCGGCATCGACAGCCGCACGATCCTTGACATGAACGGCGCCGAGAAGCTGCTCGGAAAAGGCGACATGCTGTTCTACCCGCAGGGCTATCCCAAGCCCGCGCGCGTGCAGGGCGCCTATGTATCCGACGGCGAAATCACGGATGTCGTCAATTATCTCTCTTCACAAGCAGAGGATGTTGAGTATAATAAAGAAGTTGAAGAACGGATCGCCGGCTCGATGGAAGCTTCCGTTTCCGGAACTGCTTCCCTGCAGTCGGACGACGGAAGAGATGAGTACTTTGCCGATTCGGCGCGGCTGATCATCGAAAAAGACAAGGCTTCGATCGGCATGCTACAGAGAGCCTTCAAGATCGGCTTCAACCGCGCGGCCCGCATCATGGACCAACTGAGCGAAGCCGGCGTGGTCGGCGGCGAGGAGGGGACGAAGCCCCGCAAGATCCTCATGACCATGGAAGAATTTGAAGAGATGATGCTCACGGAGTAGTCGGATGGTTTGCAGAAACTGCGGTTCCGCAATTCCGGAAGGGAAACTGTACTGTCCTTTCTGCGGGGAAGAAGTCTTCCTCGTGCCCGAATACAGTTCTGTCGACATGCAGCGCGCAAAGAAGCGCATGGAGGAAGAGGAACTGCTGCGGCAGCAGAAGGAAAGAGAACTTGCGGAAATCGAAAAGCGCAAAGAAAACAGAATAAAGCCCGGCACCTTTTTGATCTGTGCCGCGATCGTCATCGGACTAACCGCCGCACTGACCATCGGTGCGGTTCTCCTCATAATGCGCAATGACAGCGCGAACTACGGACTGCTTATGAGAAAAGCGGCAGCTGCGCTCGAAGTCGGGCAAAGTGATCTTGCGCTGCAGTGTCTCATGGAGGCAGAAGCCGTGATGCCCGAGAACTCTCTCGAGCTCCCGCTCATGAAGAGTGAGATTATGCGGGACACCGGAAGGTATGAGGACGCAGAGGCCATCCTCTATGAGCTTTTGACCCGTTCCTCTTCGCGCACGATCTACGACAGACTGATCTACTGTCTGGAAAAGGACGAAGCCTATGAAGAGATCGCGTCTCTTCTTCAGCGCAGCCGCGACCCGTCGCTCCTTGAAGATTACGGCGCGTATGTGGCGGAAGCGCCCGAGATGAGTCTTATGAACGGCGATACTTATGCTTTTGGCACCTTGCTGACCCTGACGTGCTCCGGCAAAGGGAGCATCTACTACACTGTCGACTGGAGTGAACCTGACGAGACGAGTCTTCTCTATGAAGATTCCATCCCGCTTCAGGTAGGCACAAATCGTATCAAAGCAGTTTTCATTAATGAAAAAGGGATTAAAAGCCCTGTGAGCGCCGCGATCTTCAACGTGCGGCGCGCACCGCGCACAGCGGCTTAACAGCCGCAGGAAGCTTCATTCCTTCAACGATGTCACGAAAGTAACGGGAGGTTTCTATGTTCAAAATACTTTCCAAGACACAATTAAATGCGGTCGTCTGGGAATTCGTTCTCGAGGCGCCCCTCCTCGCGCAGCACGCCAAGCCGGGACAGTTCCTTATCGTCAGGGCAGGAGAGACGGGAGAGCGCATCCCGCTGACGATCTGCGACTACGACGCGGAAAAGGGAACGGTGACGATCGTCTTCCAGCCGGTCGGCGTATCGACGATGAAGTTCCAGGAACTAAATCCGGGGGATGCTTTCGATGACGTCGTCGGCCCTCTCGGCCGGCCTTCCGAGCTCCTTTCTCTCAGCGATGAAGAGCTGCGCAGCAAAAAGATTCTCTTCGTCTGCGGCGGTGTCGGCACCGCGCCCGTGTATCCTCAGGTCAAGTGGCTGAACGCGCACGGCGTCAAGGCGGATGTCATCATCGGCTGCCGGACGCACGATCTGCTTTTCTATGAGGACAAGATGCGGGATGTCGCCGGGAATCTGTATGTGACGACGGACGACGGCTCCTACATGCACAAAGGCGTCGTCACCACTGTGATCGACGAGCTCGTGGCGGAAGGGAAGCACTATGATCTGTGCGTGGCCATCGGACCGATGATCATGATGAAGTTCTGCACGCTGACGACGAAGAAATATGAGATCCCCACGATCGTCTCCATGAATCCGATCATGGTCGACGGCACGGGCATGTGCGGCGCCTGCCGCCTGACCGTCGGGGACGAAGTGAAGTTTGCCTGCGTAGACGGACCGGAATTCGACGGTTTCAAGATCGACTGGGCGGAGTGTCTGAAGCGCTCGCAGATGTACAAGACGGTCGAGGGAGAAGCGAAGCTGAGATACGAAGAAGGCAGAACGCACGAAGGCGGCTGCGGGCACTGCGGCTGAAAAGGCGCGGCATTTTCGAAAAGGAGTAACTTTTATGGCGGATGTAATGAAGAAAATTCCGGTCAGAGAACAGGATCCGAAGGTTCGCGCAGGCAACTTCGACGAAGTCTGTCTGGGCTACAATGAAGAGGAAGCGGTCGCGGAGGCACAGCGCTGCCTGAACTGCAAGAACGCGCGCTGCATCGAGGGCTGCCCGGTCGGCATACACATCAACGAATTTATCGCCAAGGTGAAGGAACGCGATTTTACCGGGGCGTATCAGATCATCTCGGAGTCCAGCTCCCTCCCGGCCGTATGCGGACGCGTGTGTCCCCAGGAGACACAGTGCGAGGGCCGCTGCGTGCGCGGCGTCAAGGGCGAGGCGATCTCGATCGGCAAGCTGGAGAGATTTGTCGCGGACCGCGCCCGCGAAGAGGGCATCCGTCCCGCAAAGCCGGAGAAGACGAACGGACACAAGGTCGCCGTCGTCGGCTCGGGGCCTGCCGGCCTTACCTGCGCAGGCGATCTGGCGAGACTCGGCTATGAAGTCACCGTGTTTGAAGCGCTGCACAAAGCGGGCGGCGTCCTGACCTACGGCATTCCGGAATTCCGTCTGCCGAAGGACGAAGTCGTCGCCAAGGAAGTCGAGAATGTCGAGTCACTCGGCGTTAAGATCTGCACGGACGTCATCGTCGGCAGGACGGAGTCGGTGGACGAGCTGTTTGACGAGGGCTTCGAGGCCGTCTTCATCGGCTCGGGCGCAGGCCTTCCGATGTTCATGGGAATCCCCGGCGAAAATGCCAACGGCGTATTTTCCGCCAACGAATATCTCACGCGCAACAATCTCATGAAGGCCTTCCGCGACGACTACGACACGCCGATCTTCAAGGCAAAGAAAGTCGTCGTTGTCGGCGGCGGCAATGTCGCGATGGACGCGGCGCGCACCGCGCTTAGACTCGGGGCCGACGTACATCTTGTTTACCGCCGCTCCGAGGCGGAGCTCCCCGCAAGAGCGGAGGAGGTCCACCACGCGAAGGAGGAAGGCATCGTCTTCGACCTTCTGACAAATCCCGTTGAAATTCTGACGGATGAGAACGATTATGTGACGGGCATCCGCTGCGTCCGCATGGAGCTCGGAGAGCCCGACGCCTCCGGGCGGCGCCGTCCGGTCGTCATCGAGGGATCCGAGTTTGAGATGGCCTGCGACGCCGTCATCATGTCGCTCGGCACCTCGCCGAATCCGCTGATTGCGTCCACGACGGAAGGTCTCGATACGAACCGGAAGAAATGCATCGTCGCGGAGGAGGAGAGCGGACAGACCTCGAGAGAGGGCATCTTCGCCGGCGGTGACGCCGTGTCCGGAGCCGCCACGGTCATCCTGGCCATGGGCGCCGGAAAAGTCGGTGCCAAGGGCATTGATGCGTATATCAGAGGCAAAGAGGCATAAAGCTTAAGGCACAACCGTCAAGGAGGAGGCTGACCGGCAAGTCGGCCTCCCTTTTTATAAGCGCCATTACGGTGAAGGAGGAAGCATGACGATCCGGATCGTATGCGTCGGCCGCATCAAGGAGGCCTTTTACCGCGAAGCAGCCGCCGAGTATTTGAAGCGGCTTACGCGCTATGCGAAAACGGAAGTGGTCGAGGTCGGCGACGAGAAGACGCCTGACCATGCGCCGCAAGCTGAGGAAGAGATCATTCTTGGCCGGGAAGGCGCGCGGATTCTCGGGAAGCTCCGCCCCTCGGATTATGTGATCGCGCTTGCGATTAAGGGAAGAAGCTTTGACTCTGTCGCATTTTCGAAGCATCTTGACGCCTTGGCCATGAGCGGAAAGAGCACGCTCGTCTTTGTGATCGGCGGCAGCCTCGGCCTCAGCCGGGACGTCCTTCAAAGAGCAGATGAGTGCGTCAGCTTTTCCGCCATGACCTTCCCGCACCAGCTGATGCGCGTCATTCTTCTGGAGCAGCTCTACCGGGCTGCGCGGATCAGCGCGGGAGAGCCATACCACAAGTAGACCCGTATTGCTATTTTTGATGGGAATCGGTATAATTCACAAGACGAAAGATGCAAAGGAGATAAGCATGCCGGAGAGCCATTTTGATTTGCCGGTGGAACATGAGCGGAATATATTCGGACAGTTTGACGCACATCTTAGAATGATCGAGCAGGAGCTGTCCGTCAGTGTCGTGCCGAGAAACGGCAAGGTGAAGCTGATCGGCCCGGCCTCCGGCATAGACGACGCGAAAAAGCTGCTGTCCATGCTGCTCGTCCTGTCGGAGAGAGGCAACAGCATCACCGAGCAGAACGTGCGCTATTCCCTGTCTCTCTTAAAGGAGAAGCGGGAGATGGCGATGGTCGAGATCGACCGCGACATCATCATTCACACGATGTCCGGAAGACCCGTCAAGCCGAAAACCGTCGGTCAGAAGGAATATATCGACTCCATCGAGTCGAATATGATCACCTTCGGCATCGGACCGGCCGGCACGGGAAAAACCTATCTTGCGATGGCGATGGCCATCAGAGCTTTCCGCACCGAAGAAGTGTCGCGGATCATCCTCACGCGCCCGGCGATTGAGGCGGGTGAGAAGCTCGGCTTTCTTCCGGGAGATCTGCAGAGCAAAATCGACCCTTATCTGAGGCCCCTCTACGACGCGCTCTACGAGATCATGGGCGCCGAGGCATTTTTGAAAAATTCGGAGAAGGGACTCATCGAGGTGGCGCCGCTCGCCTACATGAGAGGGCGGACGCTTGACAACGCGTTTATCATCCTCGACGAGGCGCAGAACACGACCCCGGCGCAGATGAAGATGTTTCTGACGAGAATCGGCTTCGGCAGCAAGGTCGTCGTGACCGGCGACCGGACGCAGAAGGACCTGCCGCCGGACCAGGTGAGCGGTCTGGACGTCGCAGCCAAGGTTTTAAAGAAGATCGACGACATCGGATTCATAGAGCTCACGAGCCGGGACGTCGTCCGTCACCCGCTTGTCCAGAAAATCGTCGAAGCCTATGAGAACTACGAGAAGCACGCAGCCGCAAGGTCCGGCCGCGCGCCTAAAGCCGTGTCTTCTGCGCGCGGGAAAAGGAGCACGAAATCATGAGCCTATATTATGAGGACTGCCGGGAGGACGCGGGAAGCGGAAATGCCTTCCCCTTTGACCCGGTGCAGACGGCGGAAGCAGTGATCGGCGCCGTGCTTGAGAGCGAGCACTGCCCCTATGCGGCCGATGTGTCGCTCATGCTCGTCACGGATGATGAGATCCGGACGATGAATAAAGAGACAAGAAACATCGACAAAGCGACAGATGTTCTGTCTTTTCCCATGTTCGCGTACACAGTGCCGGCCGCATTTTCCGAGACCGAGGCACATAAGGCGGACGCCTTCGACCCGGAGAGCGGCCATCTCCTTCTGGGCGACATCGTCATCTCCGCGGACCGCATGGCGGCCCAGGCTGAGGAGTACGGGCACTCCTTAAGGCGGGAATTCGCCTTCTTAGTGGCGCACAGCGCGCTGCATCTGATCGGTTACGACCACATGACGCCGGAAGAAGAGGAAGTGATGACGGCAAAGCAGGAGGCCGTGCTCACCGAGCTTCACATCACCCGCGAAAATTAAGCGAAATTATGGCAGGAGCTTAAGAATGAACGCAAGTACAATAGCGGACGCGCGAAAGCAGCTGAAGAACAAGCAGAGAGTCGTCGTTAAAATCGGCTCCTCCTCCCTCGTGCACAAATCGACGGGCAGGCTCAATCTCCCGAAGATTGAGATCCTGGTGCGCGAGGTGGCGGATCTGCGCAATCAGGGGAAGGACGTGGTCATTGTCTCCTCGGGCGCCATCGCCGTCGGCAGGACGGCGATGGGCATCAGCCGGCTCGAGTCGCTGAAGCAGAAGCAGGCCTGCGCCGCGATCGGCCAGGTCTCGCTCATGATGATCTACCAGAAGTTCTTCTCCGAATACGGCCAGACCACCGCCCAGATCCTTCTGACAAAGCAGACGATGCTTGACGGAGAGAGCAGGGAAAATGCCCGCAACACCTTTGAGGAGCTCTTTTCTCTCGGCGTCATTCCCATCGTCAATGAAAATGACACCGTCGAGACCTACGACATCCGCTTCGGCGACAATGACCGGCTCTCCGCGATCGTGACGGCGCTCATACACGCGGACCTGCTCATTCTTCTGTCGGATATCAGAGGGCTCTTTACCGAGGATCCGCGCCGGAATCCGGAGGCCGCATTTATCAGCGAGGTCGACCAGATCGACGACAGGATCCGGGCCATGGCGGATTCCTCCGCCGGCAGTGATTTCGGCACGGGAGGCATGGCGACAAAGCTGGCCGCCGCAGAGATCGCGACCGCGGCCGGCGCGGACATGGTCATCGCGCTTTCCGAGGATTTCCGGATTCTTCATCAGATCGTGAGCGGCGAGGACGTGGGCACTTTGTTCCGCGCGCACCCGCATGAATTCTTCCTGATGGACTATCTGGAAAAGATGTGACATGACAAAAGATGAATTCCGGAGCATGGCGCGGGCGGAGAGAGCGCGGCACACGAAGGAAGAGCTTGCCGCCATGAGCGCCGCGGCCCTCACGCGGCTGTACGCCACGGAAGCGTGGAAGTCGGCTGCGTCCGTCTGGACGTATGTATCCGTAAAGGATGAGGTGGACACCCGCTCCCTCATCGCAAGGGCGCTTGCGGAAGGGAAGCGCGTCGCCGTGCCCCGCGTCACGGGCACAAGTCTCGTCTTCTATGAATTTACTGCTTTTGAGGCGCTTCAGGAGGGCTATCATCAGCTTCCCGAGCCGCCCGCAGACGGCAGGAGAGCCTTTGATCCCGAGGCGCTTGTCATCCTTCCGGGACTTGCCTTTTCGGAAGAAATGGACCGCATCGGCTACGGCGGCGGCTTCTACGACCGCTTCCTGGCCGCCGAGCCCGGCCACTCGCTGGTGGCGCTGTGCTACGACTTCCAGATGCTCGATCATCTGGAGGTGGAGGATCACGACATCCCGGTGGATGTGGTCATCACCGACGCATAAAGATAACGGGCGATGAGGGCATCGCCCCTACGCGGCGGTAGCCGTAGGGGCGGCATTCATGCCGCCCGCGGACGCCATGAATGGCGTCCCTACAAGTGGATTGCACCGTATGGTCATCATTATAAAACAACCCTCTATACGTGATGTATTCCGTAGGTGCGATCCCCTGATCGCCCGCCGCACCGAACAACCGCCATGGGCGCAACAGCGAGTTGCTTGTGCTGCCGGTACCTCTTATAGTACAATGATCTTACAATCAGATTACGGGGAGGTACTTGCAATGAATACGCAGAACGTGATCTATAAGCTCAGGACGAACCTGGGCCTTTCTCAGGACGATCTGGCCGAGAGGGTATTCGTCACCCGGCAGGCGGTATCCCGCTGGGAGAACGGCGAAACCGTGCCGAACACGGAGACGCTGAAGCTCCTGTCGAGGCTCTTCCACGTCTCCATCAATACGCTGCTCGGCTCACCGGAAAAGCTGATCTGTCAGTGCTGCGGCATGCCGCTGGAGGACGACATCCTCGGAAGGGACAGGGACGGGACCCCCAACGAGCATTACTGCCAGTGGTGCTATGCGGACGGGACCTACACGTACAGCAATATGGACGACCTGATCGACGTCTGCGTGGGGCACATGGTCGATGAAAACCTCTCCGAGGAACAGGCCCGCGCCTATCTGAAGCAGACGCTGCCGAAGCTGGATTACTGGAAGCGCTACGAGCAGCTGAGCGACAACGGACAGTTTGAATCGTTCAAGAAGCAGTTGATCGATGAAATCAACGCGCTTCACATCGAAGGCATGCCCAGGCTCGAAAAGCTCAACGCCCTCGTCGGGCGGTTCGTGAATCTGGAATACCCGCTTCCCAGCGGGTTCAAGGCCAAATTCCTGAACGACCAGACGACTTACCTGGGGAACCAGCTGGAATCTGAATTCGGCAAAGAGCGGTGCTTCGGTGTCGTGGCCTGCATGGACTTCATACTGATCTGCACCTATGAAAAGGATGGCGTCAATCCGGAGCTTGTGCTGTATAAGAAGAGATAGGCGCACCATTCTCACCGACGCATAAACACGACGGGGCTGTCTCAAAACGAACCAACGCCAGGCAATTCGTCGTAGGGGCGGCATTAATGCCGCCCGCGGACGCCATGAATGGCGTCCCTACGGATGAATTGCAGCGTATGATCGTCGTTTTGAGACAGCCTCGTCGTGTTTTACATCCGCTACGCCGTTTTCCTCTGGCGCTTCGGCCTGAAGTAATGCTCCAGTATCGGTATGTAGATGAAGCACACGATGCCCGCGGTGAACCCGCCGTTGTACAGGTTGAAGCCGCCGTGGATGCCGGGGACGCTGGTCACCAGGCAGTAGTGCAGCATGCCCGCCACGATGCCGGCCACGATGCCGTACTCGCCGGAGATTGGCGCGAGGCCGCTGGCGAAGCACAGGCCCACGATGTTGGCCTGCGCGTTGACGGCGAAGGCGGTGAGCCCGGCCTTATTCAGCAGACCCATGATCACGTAACCGATCATAATCGGGAAGACGTTGAGCGGCGTGGCGCCGTTGCAGCAGCAGCACAGCATGCAGAAGATCGCGCCCATGGTGGGGCCGGTGAACTTCGCGCCGATCAGGTTGTAGTAGAGCACGATGAACAGGCCGTACACGCCCATGTTCATGATGTTCGCGCCCACGGAGTACTTCGCGGTGAAGTCGCTCTTGTAACCGGAATCCGTGAGCAGCCTGCCGTAGTCCTTCGTGCCGTTGAGCAGGAAGCCGAACACGACGCACATCGCGAACAGCGCGATGCAGAAGGCGTTCACGAACAGGCGGTTGCCGTCGCCCAGGTCCGCGCCGATGGCGGGGGCCTCGACGCCCGCGATCTTATAGAGCACCGCGTAGATCAGAAAGCACAGAAAGCCCGCCGCGGGCCCGGCGTTGTACAGGTTGTACCCCTTGTGGAAGCTCGGGGAGTGGGCGCACAGCGCGGGCATGGCGCAGCCGGCGATCACGCCGATGACCAGCGCCAGCAGGACGCCCGCAAAGGTCAGGCGCGGAGTCTCCCCCATGACGGGATAGTAGAACAGCACCTGCGTGATCAGCGGGCTGATGGCCGTGGTGAACATGAAGAAGTTCAGGTTCCTGCCGAAGGGCTGCTTCCTGACGAGGGAGTACACGGCCACGCCGAGCATCAGCGGCAGGATATTGAGGATGTTCATGCCGTAGGAGCAGAAGCCCAGCGTGAGGAAGTAGCCCAGCACCGTGCCGCCGCCGACCTTCGCGCCCGGCAGGAACATCAGCGCGCAGCACACCGCGCCCACCAGGAAGTAGTTCAACAGCGCGCCGGAGATGCTGCCCAGCTCAGGCTTGAAGTAGTCCTTGGTCAGCTGTGCCGGCAGCGTGCAGATGCGGCCCAGGCCGGAGAACATGGCGCTTCTGTCGGGCGCGAGCACCGCCCCGATCAGAAACGCCGCGGTAAAGGCGCACATCAGCGCCCGAAGCACCCGTCCGGCCTCCATCTTGCGTATGGTTTCCATGTCAATCCCTCCGTAAATACGGGGAGCGAATGTTCGCTCCCCATCATCATTCTATTTCGCCTTCCGCTCAGCGGCCTCGACCACATGGCCGATCAGCACGCTGGTGGTCACGCTGCCCACGCCGCCGGGCACGGGGGTGATGGCGTCCACGATGGGCTCGACCTCCTCGAACACCGCGTCGCCCGCGATGGCGCCCTTGCCGCCCCTGGCGTTGACCTTCTCGGGGTCCCAGTTGATGGACACGTCGATGACGATCTGGCCGGGCTTCACGTAGTCTTTAGTGAGGCTCCTCAGAACGCCCGCCGAGGACACCAGAATGTCTGCCTCGCGGGCCTCCTTGGGCACGTCCACGGTGCGGGTGTGGCACACGGTGACGGTGGCGTTCTTGCCCATCAGCATCATGGCGGCGGGCTTGCCCACCACCAGCGAGCGCCCGATCACCACGGCCTTCTTGCCCTTTAAGTCGATGCCGTAGTAGTCCAGTATCTCCATGCACGCCTGGGGGGTGCAGGGCGGGAAGCCCAGGTCCTTGCGGCCCTCGAACACGCCCGCGTTCGACAGGTCGGTCATGCAGTCCACGTCCTTGGCGGGATCGAGGGCGTTGCAGATCTCGTCCTGGTCCGCCTTCAGGTGCTTCGGAAGGGGTCGGAACATCAATACGCCGTGGATGGTGTCGTCGGCGTTGATGGCCTTGATCTGGTTAATCAGCGCCTCCTTGGTCACGTCCTCGGGCAGCACGAACTTCTCGACCGCCACGCCGATCAGCTCCGCGCGGGCCGTCGCGCCCTTCTCATAGCTCAGGTCCGACGGGTTCTCGCCGCAGCGCACGATGCCCAGCTTCGGAGCGATGCCCTTCGCCTTCAAAGCCTCCACCCGCGCCTGCAGCTTCGCGTTCAGCGCGGCGGTGACCTCCTTGCCCAGTAACAGCTTTGCCATATATTACCTCCGTATATGAAAATGACTCCCTCCGTCATTTGCTTCGCAAATGCCACCTCCCTCGGAGAGGGAGGCTTTTGGAGGCGCGATCAGTTGAAGTTTGCCCGCACCGCGGTGAAGATGTCGTCGGCCATGGCACAGTACCTGTCCAGCATGCCGTTGGCCTCGGCGTTGAGCTTTTCGGCGGCCTCGCGGTTCTTTAAGGACTTGGTGTTGATAAACACGTTCAGACTCGCCGCCTGCAGCGCCGCCTTGCAACACACCGCGCCGCAGCCCGCGTCTGAGACCGCCAGCCGGGAGCCCTTCTCGGCGAACACGGCGATGGCCTCGATGGCCTCACAGCAAAGCGACATGATCTTCATGGGCACCCTGCACGCCACGATCGTGGCCTCCTCCAGCACCTTGTCGCGATTGGGATCGTCCTTCGGGATGCCGTAGGCCTTCGCCAGCGGCTCAAAGCCCTCGGCGTCGGCGGGCACCTGGTCCAGAAGCTGCTTCTGCAAATCGTCGCACTTCGCCTTCAGGGCGATGATCTCCGCCTCCACGGCGGCGTACTTCTTCTTGCCCACGGTCAACGAGCCCACCATGTTGCCCAGCGCCGTGCCGATGGCGCCCACCAGCGCCGCCGCGCCGCCGCCACCCGGGACCGGGGCGTTGGAGGCCAGCACCTCGATGAATTCCCGACAGGAATTCTGCGTGAAATCAACTGCCATTTTCGATGCTCCTTTACTTGAAATATGGGTGACATCGCTGCCACCCATATGGTTCCATTTTTGATTGAATCAGAACAAACCGCTGACCTTGCCGGTCTCGGTATCCACATCCACGCGGCGATAGGCCGGGTCGGAGGCAGTGCCGGGCATCATGGAGATGGTGCCGGCCATCGGGCAGAGGAACTTGGCCCCGCCGTACTCCAGGATGTCGCGGATGGGCAGCCGCCAGCCCTTCGGCACGCCCTTGAGGGTCGGGTCGTGGGACAGGGACAGGTGGGTCTTGACCATCATGGTGCAGTAGTCGGCGTACTTGGGATCGCTCTCGAAGCGCTTGGCCTTCTCGATGGCGAGCGGCGCCCAATCGACGCCGTCCGCGCCGTAGACTTCCTTCGCGATGCGCTCCACACGCTCCCGCAGCGGCATGTCGAGGTCGTACAGGAACTTGATCTCGGGCTTCTGCTCGCAGGCTTCCACCACGACCTGGGCCAGCTCCACCGCGCCCTCGCCGCCGTAGCGCCAGTGGTTGGACTGGGCGCAGCGCACGCCTCGCTCGGCGCACAGGCGCTTGATCAGGGCGATCTCGTTGTCGGTGTCGGTGTAGAACTGGTTGATGCACACCACGGGCACGATGCCGGACTTCAGCACGGTGTTGACGTGATGGAACAGGTTCTCGCAGCCCTTCTCGACCAGCTCGAGGTTCTCCTCGGTGTACTCCTTGGGCAGGGGACGGCCGGGCGCGACCTTGGGTCCGCCGCCGTGCATCTTGAGGGCGCGGACGGTGGCCACGATGACGGAGACGTTCGGGGTCAGGCCGGACAGGCGGGTCTTGACGTTCCAGAACTTCTCAAAGCCGATGTCGGCGGCGAAGCCGGACTCGGTCACATGATAGTCGAACAGCTTGAGCGCCAGACGGTCCGCGATGACGGAGGACTGGCCGATGGCGATGTTAGCGAAGGGGCCGGCGTGGATCAGCACGGGCTGATGCTCCACGGTGTAGCACATGGTGGGATTGATGGTGTTGCGCATCCAGGCGGTCATGGCGCCGGCAACCTCCAGATCCTCGCAGGTCACGGGCTCGCCGGAGCGGCTGTAGGCCACCACGACCTTGCCGATGCGCTCGCGCAGGTCCTTCAGATCGCGGGCCACGGCCAGTATGGCCATCAGCTCGGAGCCCACGGCGATGCCGAACTTGCTCTCCATCAGGTAGCCGTCCTTCGGGCCGCCGATGCCCATGATGATGTTCCTGAGGCCCTGGGCGCAGAAGTCCAGCACCCAGCCCATCTCGATGCGCTTGGGGTCGATGTCCAGGCGACGGCCCATGTTGTGCTTGGCCATCTCCTCGTCGGTGTAGTTGCGCTCGTGCTGCATGCGGGCGTTCAGCGCCACCATGGCCAGGTTGTGGGCGTTCATGATGTCGTTGATGTCGCCGGTGAGGCCGAGGGAGAACTCGGTCATGGGCATCAGCAAGGCGTTGCCGCCGCCGGCCGCGGTGCCCTTGACGTTCATGGTCGGGCCGCCGGAGGGCTGCCGCAGCGCGCCGCCGACGTTCTTGCCAATCTTCGCCAGGCCCTCGATCAGGCCCAGGGACACGGTGGATTTGCCCTCGCCCAGGGGGGTGGGGGTGATGGCGGTAACCTCGATGAACTTGCCGTCGGGCTTGTCCTTCAGGCGATTCATGATCTTGATGAAGTCCAGCTTCGGGGTCTTGCCGTAGGGGATGATCTCCTCGGGCAGCAGGCCGAGCTTCTCACGGAAATAGTCCACGGGGGGCAGCCTTTTTTCGGCATCCTCCGCAATTTGCCAATCTTTGTAAATCGTAGGATCAAGCATTGTGGGTCTTCCTCCTTCAATAAAATCACTGTCGCCGTCAGGCTTCAGGCACCGTCTACAAGTATACCATTATTATTCAACACTGTCAATAAATATACGTCAAATTATGATCATTAATTTTGTTAAATGACACTGAAGGATTGACGGCATACGTTTTATATGATATCTTTGTTCTGATAACGCAGTCGGGTTGCGCCCGAGAGTGGAGAGTGAAGAGTGTAGAGTGGAGTTGTGGTACAAATCCTGCGGATTTGTTTTGATTTAATTATCAAAATCAGTGATAATACGATTCTTCGTAGCCTTTAATCAAAAGAAATCCGTAAGGATTTCATCCTGAACTCCACTCTCAACTCTCCACTCTCCACTCTTTAACACCCCTCATATCACCGAAGAATGGAAGTGTTGGCACCGATGATCCCCTACAAAGCCCTTCACGGCACGCTGGAGCGGGCGATCGTATCGGACGCCCGGATCGACCGGCAGATCGACCAGCTGATCGAGCAGAACCCCCGCATCATCCCCGTGACCGACCGCCCCAGCCGGCTGGGCGACGAGCTGGTGCTGGACTACGCGGGCTTCTCGGACGGCGCGCAGTTTGAAGGCGGCACGGCGCAGAACCAGACCCTCACCCTGGGCAGCGGCAGCTTCATCCCGGGTTTTGAGGAACAGCTCGTGGGGAAAAACGTCGGGGACGCGGTGGACGTACATGTCACCTTCCCCGCTCAATACCACGCCCCGAACCTGGCGGGAAAGGATGCCGTGTTCAAGTGCATGATCCACGAGATCCGGCTCAAACAGAAGTACGAACCCGACGACGCCTTCGCCCGGGACGTCGCGGGGCTTGACAGCCTCGAGGCCCTGCGGGAGCGCATGCGCGAGGGATTGCAGGCGTACCTGGACAGGCAGGCGGCGGACGATCTGAAGGTGCGCCTGCTGGACCAGCTGCTGGAGGACTTCGAAATACCGCAGGATGCGCTGGACCGGGCGATTGATCAGCAGCTTCAGTCCCTGGAGGTCCAGCTGGCCCGGCAGGGCCTGACGCTGGATGCCTACTGCCGCTTCATGGGCAAGACCCGCGAACAGCTCCGGGAGGACTGCGCTCCTGACGCCCGCAGGGGCATTCAGCGCCAGCGGGTCATCCGGGAGATCGCCGGGGCGGAGGGCATCGCCGCCGACGAGGACGACGTGGCCCGGGCGATCCAGGCCATCTGCCGGGAAAACAACGTGAGCGTCGAGCAGCTCTCCGGGCACCTGGACGAGGCCGCCCAGAGCGCCATCGTGCAGAACATCATCACCGAAAAGGTGCTCGCGCGCATACTGGAGTGCGCCGTCATCGACACCGTGGAGACGGAGGATATCGTGGATTAATTATTCCCAAAGAGTAGTTGTTCGGTCCTGGGGGGAAACAGGAAGTTGTCGGTTCAATTAGGAATTAGAAATGAGGAATGAGGAATTATAGAATGCCAGAAGCCTGACGTAGGGACGCCATTCTTGGCGTCCGTTCAAGGCATAATGGGACCCCGGACGCCAATAATGGCGTCCCTACGGATATGTCGCGCGGCAGCGGGTAACTCAATTCCTAGAGTGTGTTTCTAA
>DEFE01000039.1:0-269 GCA_002350625.1 Lachnospiraceae bacterium UBA2860 | reverse complement strand
TTCCTATCTCCTAATTCCTCATTTACACACACATATTTCCCTTCATCGGAATGACTGAATAATCCCCCTCAGGGATTGGAAATACAGGAATAATGTGGTATAATCTATAATAATCGGAGAATCAAGGAGGCGGTTTCATTGTATTGCGTGAAGCAGATCACGTCGGACATGTACTGGGTGGGCGGCAGCGACCGGCGGCTGGCCCTGTTTGAGAACGTTTACCCCATCCCCCGCGGCGTTTCCTACAACGCCTATCTGGTGCTGGACGA
>DEFE01000036.1:40653-42711 GCA_002350625.1 Lachnospiraceae bacterium UBA2860 | reverse complement strand
GACTCTGACCTCCGTCTCGGCTTCACGGCGGGCATCCGCGAGACCTTCGAGGCGAAGCCGGAGCTCTTCGATCCGCGCGGCTATCTGAAGCCGGCACGCGAGAACGTCAAAGCGATCGTCATGCACAAGATTCAGGATGTGCTTGGCAGCGCAGGCAAGATGTAATACCCATGCGGGCGCCTTCACCGGCGCCCGTTTTTTTATGTCTTAAGAG
Source organism: Lachnospiraceae bacterium UBA2860 (assembly GCA_002350625.1). GTDB lineage: Bacteria > Bacillota > Clostridia > Lachnospirales > Lachnospiraceae > Chordicoccus. The sequence goes on along the minus strand of DEFE01000036.1, from coordinate 42,497 downwards.
GCCGGCTCGTTTTTGCAGCCCGCCTTCTTTTTTTGTCTTATGAGGACGGCTCTTTTTGGCAGCCCGCCCTCTTTTTTTGTGCATAAAAAAGTGCTATGATAATTGACAGTTGCAAAAAGGGGGATACCCATATGACTGAACGCGAACGGATGAAACAAAGAGAGCAGCGCGCGAGGGAGCGCAAAGAGGCGAGAAGAAGGCAGGTCATCAAGGAAGTGACCATGCTCGTCGCCGGCGTGATTCTTCTTGCGGTGGTCCTGCTTGTGATATTCAAGGTGCGATCCGGAAAATCCTCCGGCAATACCGCCGGCGGGAGCACGGAGGAGACGACGGCTTCCGTCACGGTGAGCGGACCGGAGAGCCCCGGGACGGAGAGTACGTCCGCCGAACCGGCCGCGGCCGTGCCTGCGCAGAAGGTCTCCGCGTCCTTCATCCCCGCCTATGCGGATCCCGTGCCGGCAAACGCGGACGAGGCGCTCGGGTACGCGGCATTTTACGCGCAGCAGTATAATTACGACAAGGCGATCGAGGTCCTTCAGAGCGTGAGCGGATACAATGAGAACAGCGCGCTGAAGAGTGCCGTCGACAACTATACCAAGGAGAAGGCGGCCTGCGTGGCTGTCGATGTCAACACGATCCCGCACGTCTTCTTCCATTCCCTCTTAAATGACGACCGCGGCCTCAAGGAATCCGTCGTCGGCTACGACAGGGCGTGGCGGAACGACGCGGCGATGACGACGGCTGACGAGTACGATCACCTGATGCAGCAGCTCTATGACGGGGGATATGTCCTTGTCTCCCTCGACGACATGTGCATCAAGACGAAGAACGACGACGGGACCACCTCGGTGCAGAGAAACGAGCACCTGATGCTTCCGCCGGGAAAGCGCGCCTTTGTGCTCTCCGTCGACGACCTGAGCTATTATCACACCTACGGCATCGGGACGCAGGGCTACGCGACGCGTCTCGTCATCGACGACGAGGGGCGGGTGCGCTGCGAGTATACGAATGAAAACGGCGAGACGCTGATCGGCGACTACGACGTCGTGCCGCGCCTTGACAGCTTCATCCGCGAGCACCCGGATTTCTCCTACCACAACGCGCGCGGCACGGTCGCCCTCACCGGCTACAACGGCGTGTTCGGCTACCGCACGAATGACTACTACAAGGATATCAACAATGAGAAGCTCGACCGCGACCAGGTCGAGTGGCTTGAGTCGCACCCGGATTTTGACTGGGATGAGGACGTCCGGCGCGCGACGGAGATCGCGGACACGATGAAGGCGGAGGGATGGACCTTCGCGAGCCACACCTACGGGCACTGGAACGCCTCCACCAAGTCCGTCGAAGCCCTGAAGAGCGACAACGAGCGGTGGATGACCGTCAATCACAACATCGTCGGCGACATCGACAAGATTATCTTCGCCTTCGGCGGCGACATCGGCACGGTCGGCGCCTACACGTCCGACAACGAGAAATTCCAGTACTTCAAGAGCCAGGGCTACGTGATCTACTGCAACGTGGACGGCCACGCCGGCTGGACCGAGTTCGGGCCGGACTACATGCGCACAGGCCGCGTCGCGCTGGACGGCTTCACGATGTACCAGGCCATGACGGATAACGCGCCGGCGCATTANNACGCCGAGCGGCGGATCGCACGCCACCTACACCAAGTCGTATGAGCTGCTCGGCCTCCACGACGTCGACCAGTTCTTCAATCCGAACCGCATTACGCCGATCGAATCGGAGTGACGGGAAGCGCAGGATATATTTGAAAACAGAACGAAACAGAAAAAAACGCTCCGGGTGACCGGGGCGTTTTGACGGGACAAAAGAAAACGCTC
>DEFE01000036.1:28541-40541 GCA_002350625.1 Lachnospiraceae bacterium UBA2860 | reverse complement strand
CGCCGTGAGAGGGCGGCGTCTTAACCGCTTGACCAATCGGCCGTGACATAGATAATAGCACACCTTTCCCTCTGACGCAAGTAGTATTTTTCATCTTTCTTTGAACACTGTGTTTTCCGGGCGGAACGGGCCGCACGGGATGCCTTGTATTTCAACCCCCGATGCGTTATGATATGGGGAAATATCGCAAAGAGAGGATCTTAAGCCTTGGAAGAATTTCTCCGTTTTATTGAAAAGAATCCTTTGATGCCGCTCGAGGACGTCGCCGTCATGCTCGACAGGACGCCTGAGGAAACCGCCGCGCTGTACGACGAGGCCAACGCCAAAGGCTATATCCGCGGCTATGAGGCGCTCGTGGACTACGAGGAAGCCGGCATCACCCGCGTGGAAGCTTTTATCGAGCTTCATGTGACGCCTAGAAAATCCTGCGGATTTGACGAGATCGGCGGCAGCATCGCGGCCTTTCCGGAAGTCGACAGCGTGCTCCTTATGAGCGGCGGCTACGACCTGCTTGTGCACATCAAGGGGCGCAGCTTCCAGGAGATCGCCCTGTTCGTTGCCAAGCGGCTCTCGCCCCTCGACGACGTCCTGTCGACCTCGACCAGCTTCCTGCTCCGCACTTACAAGAGGGGCGGCAGGCTCTTCGGGACCGAGGAAACGGATGAGCGGGAGTGGACACTGCTATGAGTACGGAACAGAATCTTATGGCGGGCGGCATGGACTACGATGCGCTCCTGTCGAGAGGCGTGCGGGAGATGCGGCCCTCGGGCATCCGTCGCTTCTTCGACCTGGCGGCGGAGATGCCGCACTGCATATCTCTCGGCGTCGGCGAGCCTGACTTCAAGACGCCCTGGAACATACGCGACGCGGCGATCCGCTCGCTTGAGATGGGGCGGACCCGCTATACGGCCAACGCCGGCCTCAAGGAGCTCAGGGAAGAGATTACGGTGTACCTGCGCCGCCGCATGGGACTTACTTACGACCCGAAGGAAATCCTTGTCACGGTCGGCGGCTCGGAGGCCATCGACGCGGCCATCCGCGCCCTTGTGAGCCCCGGGGACGAGGTGATCATACCGGAGCCCTGCTTCGTCTGCTACGAGCCGATCACCGTGCTGACGGGCGGCGTGCCCGTGCACATCGCGACGAAGGCGGAGGAAGGCTTCCGCCTGACCAAAGAGGCTCTCGCCGCGGCGATTTCACCGCGGACGAAGCTGCTGGTCCTGCCATTTCCGAATAACCCGACCGGCGCGGTCATGGACGCGGACGATCTCGAGGAGATCGCGTCTGTCCTCCGCGGGACGAATATCATGGTGCTCTCGGACGAGATCTACGCGGAGCTGACATACGGTTCCGCGAGGCACGTGAGCATCGCCACGCTTCCCGGCATGCGCGAGCGGACCATCGTCGTCAACGGCTTCTCCAAGACCTATGCGATGACGGGGTGGCGGCTCGGGTATGCGGCGGGCCCCGGCCCCGTGATCAAGAGCATGACAAAGATCCATCAGAGCTGCATCATGTCCGCGCCTACGACGAGCCAGTACGCGGCCATCTCGGCGCTGAAGTTTGCCGATGAAGAGGTCGCCGCCATGCGGGACGAGTACAACCGGAGGCGGCGCTACGTGGTCAGCAAGCTCCGCGGCATGGGCCTTCCCTGCTTCGAGCCGCTCGGCGCCTTCTATGTCTTCCCCTATATCGGGGGCTTCGGCATGACGAGCGAGGAATTCTGCGAGGCGCTGCTGAAGGAGGAAGAGGTGGCCATCATCCCCGGCGACGCCTTCGGGAAAAACGGCGAGGGCTACGCCCGCATCAGCTACGCCTACAGCGTGGAACATCTGAGAACCGCGATGGAGAGGTTGCAGCATTTTATTGAGCGAAGGAGATAGCAGGATATGCAGATCATGTATAGAAGTACGAGAAGCGAGACAGAGGTGACCGCGTCAAAGGCCATCCTCATGGGCCTTTCGGAAGACGGAGGGCTCTTTGTGCCGTCCGAGATCCCGCAGCTTACGGAGCCGCTTCAGGAGCTCGCCGCGATGAGCTATCAGGAACTCGCCTACACCGTGATGAGCAAGTTTCTCACGGACTTTACGGAGGAGGAGCTCCGCGCCTGCATCGCCGGCGCCTATGACAGCAAGTTTGATACTCCGGCGATCGCGCCGCTGAAGGAAGCGGACGGAGCCTATTATCTCGAGCTGTTCCACGGATCGACGATTGCCTTTAAGGATATGGCGCTCTCCATCCTGCCGTACCTCATGACGACGGCGGCGAAGAAGAACGGCGAGGACAAGAAGATCGTGATCCTCACCGCCACCTCCGGGGACACCGGCAAGGCGGCGATGGCCGGCTTCCAGGATGTGCCGGGGACGGAGATCATCGTCTTTTATCCGAAGGACGGCGTCTCGGACGTGCAGGAGAAGCAGATGGTGACGCAGCGGGGCGCGAACACGCACGTCGCCGCGATCCGGGGCAACTTCGACGACGCGCAGAGCGCCGTGAAGCGCATGTTTAACGACAAGGCCTTAAAGGAGCTGCTCGCGGAGAACGGCTGCCGCTTTTCTTCCGCGAACTCCATCAATATCGGGCGGCTCGTCCCGCAGGTCGTCTACTATGTCTACGCGTACGCGCAGCTGCTTAAAGAGGGAGCGGTCCGGGAGGGAGAGGAGATCAATATCACGGTCCCGACGGGCAATTTCGGCAACATCCTCGCGGCATATTACGCGAAGCTGATGGGACTGCCGGTGAAAAAGCTCATCTGCGCCTCCAACACGAACCGCGTGCTCTTTGACTTCTTCGAGACGGGCGACTACGACAGGAAGCGGCCGTTTGTGCTGACCTCCTCCCCGTCCATGGACATCCTCATCTCGAGCAATCTCGAGCGCCTCATCTACCGCGCCGCAGGAAACGCGGCGGAAAAATGCGCGGCGTTCATGCGGGACCTCGCGGAGAAGGGAGAGTATCAGATCACGGCTTCCATGCGGGATCAGCTCGTTGACTTCCGCGGAGGCTTCGCCTCCGAGGAGGAGAATTTTGCGGGGATCCGCGCGCTGTACGAGAAGACGGGCTACGTGATCGACACGCACACCGGGATCGGCAACGCCGTTTACCGCCGCTACGCGGAGGAGACCGGCGACCGCACGAAGACCGTGATCGCGTCGACGGCGAGTCCTTATAAATTCGCGGCGGCCGTGGTGCGGGCGATCGACCCGGCGAGAGCGGAGGGGAAGGACGAATTCGAGCTCATCGACGAGCTGCGCGCCATTTCCGGCACGCCCGAGCCGGCGGCCATCACGGATATCCGCACGGCGCCCGTCCGCCATGAAACCGTCGCCGACGTGGAGGAAATGCCGGCCACCGTGCTCGGCTTCCTCGGGATCAGGGCATGAAATGGGAACAGCTCCTCTCGGAGAAGCGCGCCGTCCGGGAGAGTGCGGCGAGCGGCAAGAAGGACAGGCGCAGCGGCTTTGAGAAGGATTATCACAGAATCATCGTCAGCTCCTCCTTCAGAAGGCTCCAGGACAAGACGCAGGTGTTTCCGCTCGACCGCAGCGATTTCATCCGCACGAGACTCACGCATTCCCTGGAGGTGTCCTCCATCGGGAGATCCCTGTCGCAGAACATCGGGGCGGTGATGCGCGCGGGAGAGGCGGATCCGGCATTTACGCCGGAAAACGTGCGGGATATCTGCGACATCTTGCAGTGCGCCGGCCTTATCCACGACATCGGCAATCCGCCCTTCGGCCACTTCGGTGAGGAGGCGATCCGCGAGTGGTTCGTGAAGCATCTCCCGGGGCTTACGTACAGGGACAGGCCCGTCACGTCGTATCTCACGGAGCAGCAGCGGGAGGACCTGCTGCATTTCGAGGGCAACGCGCAGGGGCTGCGCATGGTGACGAAGCTCGACTATCCCGTCCGCGGGATGGGCATGAATCTGACTTACGGGCTTCTGTCGGCGATGATCAAATACCCGACCGCCTCGAACCTGACGGTTCCGGGGGCGAAGGAAATCAAAAGAAGGAAGACCGGGTACTTCGCCTCGGAGGAGAAGGAATTCCGGGAGATCACAAAAGAGACCGGGACGGGGAATTTTAGAAACCCGCTGGCGCTCATTCTGGAGGCGGCGGACGACATCGCCTACGCGACCGCGGACATAGAGGACGCGTTCAAGAAGGGATTCTTCAGCTATTCGGTCTTTGCCGGAGAGCTGGAGGCGCGCGGCGTCGCGCGCGCATTCCGCGACAAGCTGACGGACCAGTATGATCTCGCGCGCCTCACCGGCCTCATGGGTCCGGAGGAATACGCGATCCGCACCTGGCTCCGGGAGATGCAGGACGTTCTCATCGTCGCGGCGACGGACGGATTCGCGGAGCATTACGCACGGATCATGGACGGCAGCTATCCCGGGGAACTCATCTCGGGTAAAACCGCGCGGGTGCTTCTTTCGGCGCTCAAGAGCATCGCCTACGATTACGCATTTACCTCGATGTCGATCTTCAAGACCGAGATCGCGGCGAATAATATCCTGACCTATCTCCTCGACGTGCTCGTGCCCTCCGTGCTCGTCTATGACACGGATCAGAAGATCGGCCTCATGGAGGAAAAATACCTGTCGCTCATCCCGGAGAATTACCGGCAGGTCTATCACCGCGCCGCGGAGGGGCGGGAGACGGATGACTGCGTCTACGACCGGATCCTGCTTGCCACGGATACGATCAGCGGCATGACGGATTCGTATGCCAGGGATCTCTACGCGGAGCTTACGGGGATGCGGGCCTGATAAGCCGGCTAAGAACCATTTCCTTTAGCCACCCCGATATTGACCGTCCCTTGTGATTCGGGTATAATTGAGTCACCCTGGAATGTGCGATCCCCTATTATTTTCTGAACCTACACTAGACATACGGGATTCCTATATCGTCCGTGTCGATGTCAGGCCCCATCACCGTACAGGGGAAGGCAGAGCGCTGACTGCGGTTACCCACCTGGCGCAGGCTAGGTGTCAGTTCTATAGGAACGGCATTCCGGGATCTTATTGTGTTCATCACTTGAAAAGAGAAAGGAAATCATGAAGATCGAAAGCAGTTCGTTCGGTACGACAAAAGACGGCAGTAAAGTGACCGCCTACACCGTAACCAATAGCAAGGGAGCCTATATGACCGCCATCGACTACGGCGCGGTGCTTAAGAATCTCGGCATGCCCGGGAAGGACGGAAGCATCATCGACGTGGTGCTCGGCTACGACGACGTTGCCTCCTATGAGCTGAATCCGCCGCATTTCGGCGCGACGATCGGCAGAAACGGCAACCGCATCGAGGGCGGCGCATTTTCGCTCGACGGCACGGATTATCAGCTGGCGAAAAACGAAAATGACCGAAACAACCTTCACAGCGGCCCGGACGGCTATGAGTTCCGCATGTGGGAAGCGGCCGCGGACGAGGCGGCCGGCAGCATCACCTTCTCCCTTGTGAGCCCCGACGGCGACCAGGGATTCCCGGGTGAGTTCCGCGTCAGCGTGACCTACACGCTCACGGAAGATAACGGTGTCGAGATTGTCTACCGCGGCGTGAGCGACCACACGACGGTTGCCAATATGACCAATCACTCCTACTTCAATCTGAACGGGCATGACAGCGGCCTGATCATGAAGCACAAGCTTCAGATCGCGGCGGAGGGCTATGTCCCGGTCGACGAGTACGCCATACCCTACGGGACCGTGGAGAGCGTCGAGGGAACGCCATTCGATTTCCGCACGGCAAAAGAGATCGAAAGAGACGCCTTCGCCCAGGACGAGCAGCTCGCCCACACCGGCGGCTTTGATCACAACTTCGCGCTTGACGGCAGCGGCTTCAGAAAAGTCGCGCACGCGGAAGGCGATGTCTCCGGTATCACGATGGATGTCTACACGGATCTGCCCGGCGTGCAGTTCTACGCGGGCAATGCCATCAGCGGGCCGGTCGGCAAGGGCGGATGTGACTATCAGAAACGCAGCGGCTTCTGCCTTGAGACGCAGTACTTCCCGAACAGCGTGAACGTGCTCGCATTTGAGAGCCCGAAGCTGCAGGAAGGAGAAGAGTACAGCACGAAGACGTGCTATGTATTCGGCATCGACGGATAAGGACGAAGCGACAGCCCCATGATCAAAAAAGTACTGAAGATATTCGGTTCCTTTGCGAAGCGGATGCAGAAGGATCACTTAGGCGCATATGCAGCGACATGCGCCTATTTTCTTATGATTTCCTTTGTGCCGTTTTTCATGATCTTCACGGCTATCGCCGGCATGACGCATATGGACGTGCCCGAACTCATGGGGAACTTCAGCGCGATTATTCCTTCGGGACTCAAGGGGTATATTGATTCCGTCATCCTGGAGGTGAACACCAAATCCTATATCTTCATGCCGCTCTCGGTTCTCATCCTGATCTGGTCGGCATCGAAGGTTCTGCACGCATTGACGAACGGGCTGAACGTCATCAGCCGCGTGCAGGAAACCCGCGGGTGGTTCTTCCTGCGCTTCCGGTCCATGTTCTTTGTCGGGTTCTTCTTCATGATTGTCACCGCGGCGCTCATCCTGTCCGTTTTCGGACAGAGCATCCGCGACTTCTTCGTGAATTCCGGCAATGCATTCGGCGGTGCGGCGGCCTTTTTCTACCGCTTCCGCTCGCTGTTCGGCTACATCGGACTGATCTTCCTTTTTCTTTTTATCTACAAGTTCCTGCCGAACTGCCACTACACCTTCCGGAGCCAGTTTCCGGGCGCGCTGCTCGTGTCGACAATCTGGGTTTTCGTGTCGTATCTGCTGACGCTTTATTACGAGCACAACCAGAATTTCAACGACATTTACGGCAGCTCGACGAGCATGATGCTCGCGATGATCTGGCTGTACTTCTGCTGCTTCTTCCTGCTCTTCGGGGCGGAGCTCAACCGCGTCATCTACGAGGATCCCGAAGATAACATCATCGTCAACACCCTCGGGGCCGTGAAGGACGCGAGCGTAAAGCGGCAGCTTGAGATCAAGGAGGAGCTCGATGAGCACTCCATCTGGAGACCGCTCAGCGAGACGGAGGACGACCTGCCCGTGTACGAGCCGAAGGATATTGAGATCCCCTGGACCGATGAGGACGAGGAGGCGCGCGCGGAGGCGGAGAGGGTTCTTGCGAGGATCATGAGGAGCAGCCGCATTCCGCGCGAAGCGAAGATGCGGGAGGCAGAGCTGATGGCCGCAAAGAAGACGCTTCCGGAGAAGAAGGAGACAAAGACCGCGCCGGCCCTGAGCAGCTGGACGGCAGGCGCCATCGCAAATGGCAATAACGGTTCTTCGGAGACGAAGACCGATGAAAAAGTAGTAAATCTATTGGGAGGCTCAAATGAGTGGAATTGAGGAAAAACTGAGACAGATCGAGGAACTCGCGAATGCGGAGATCGGAAGGGCTGAAAAGCTCGACCGCTTAAATGACATCCGCGTATCCTTCCTCGGCAAGAAGGGGACGCTGACACAGGTCCTTAAGTCGATGAAGGATGTCCCGCCGGAAGAGAGACCGCAGGTCGGCAAGTGGGTCAATGACACGCGCGCGCGGATCGAGGAGCAGATGGAGATCTACCGCGCCCGCCTCGAGGAGGAAGGCCTCGCAAGGCGCCTTAGGGAGGAAGAAATCGATGTGACGCTCCCCGCGAAGAAGCCGGCGAGAGGCCACAGACATCCGAATACGATCGCGCTCGAGGAAGTGGAGCGCATCTTTGTCGGCATGGGCTACGAGGTCCTCGAAGGACCCGAGATCGAGTACGACGAATACAATTTCACGAAGCTGAACATTCCCGCCAACCATCCGGCCAAGGATGAGCAGGATACCTTCTACATCACGGACGACATCCTCCTGCGCACGCAGACGTCTCCGGTGCAGGCCCGCATCATGGAGCAGGGAAAGCTCCCGATCCGTATGATCGCGCCGGGCCGCGTGTTCCGCTCAGACGAAGTTGACGCGACGCACTCGCCCAGCTTCCATCAGATCGAGGGACTTGTGATCGACAAGGGCATTACCTTCGCGGATCTTAAGGGCACGCTCGAGGTCTTTGCCAAGGAACTGTTCGGCGCGGACACGAGGACGAAGTTCCGCCCGCACCATTTCCCCTTCACGGAGCCGTCCGCAGAGATGGACGTGTCCTGCTTCAAATGCGGCGGCAAGGGATGCCGCTTCTGCAAGGGAGAGGGATGGATCGAGATCCTCGGCTGCGGCATGGTGCATCCGCACGTGCTCGAGATGTGCGGCCTCGACCCCGACGAGTACGGCGGATTCGCGTTCGGCGTGGGCCTGGAGCGCATCGCGCTTCTCAAGTACGAGATCGACGACATGCGGCTGCTCTATGACAATGACGTGCGTTTCTTAAAACAGTTCTGATTTTTTAAGGAGTTGTACTTCGGAATTTGAATTCCGGGAGGAGATATAAAGGATGAATACATCACTTTCATGGATGAAGGCATACGTCCCGGACCTGGACGTTACGCCGAAGGAATATATGGATGCCATGACACTTTCGGGCACGAAGGTAGAAGGCTATAAGGAACTCGACGCGTGTCTCGACAAGATCGTCGTCGGGAAGGTTCTGACGTGCGAACCGCATCCGGATTCGGATCATCTGCACGTGTGCACGGTTGACGTTGGCGACGGAACGGCGAAGCAGATCGTCTGCGGCGCGCCGAATGTCGCGGCCGGACAGAAGGTGCCGGTCGTGCTGCCCGGCGGCCGGGTGGCCGGCACGCACAGCGGCGGCAGCGCCGAGGGCGGTATTGAGATCAAGGCGGGCAAGCTTCGCGGCGTCGATTCCGAGGGTATGATCTGCTCGATCGACGAGCTTGGCAGCACGAGCGAATTCTATCCGGAAGCGCCGTCGGACGGCATTTACGTATTTCCCGAGGACACGGAAGTCGGCGCTGACGCCGTGGAGCTTCTTGGCCTTCATGACGCCGTGTTTGAGTACGAGATCACGTCAAACCGCGTCGACTGCTACAGCGCGATCGGCATCGCGAGAGAAGCGGCGGCGACATTCAGGAAGGAATTCCACCCTCCGGTCGTGAAGGAGACGGGGAACGGCGAGGACGTCAACGACTATGTGAGCGTCGAGGTTCTCGATCCGGAGCTCTGCCCGAGATTCACGGCGCGCGTGGTCAAGAACGTGAAGATCGGACCTTCTCCGAAGTGGATGCAGAGGCGGCTCGCCTCGAACGGCATCCGCCCGATCAACAACGTGGTCGACATCACGAACTACATCATGGAAGAGTACGGGCAGCCGATGCACTCCTACGACTACGACCAGATCGCCGGAAAGAAGATCGTCGTCAGGCGCGCGGAGAACGGCGAGAAGTTCGTCACGCTCGACGGACAGGAGCATGAGCTCGACGACCGCATGCTGATGATCTGCGACGGAGAGAAGCCGGTCGGCATCGCCGGCGTCATGGGCGGCGAGAACTCCATGATCACCGACAATGTGACGACCGTTCTCTTTGAGGCCGCCAATTTCAACGGCACGAATATCCGCCTCACGTCGAAGAGACTCGGCCACCAGACCGATGCGTCCCAGAAATTCGACAAGGGCCTCGACCCGAATACGGCGATGGAGGCCATGAACCGCGCCTGTGAGCTCATGGAGGAATTCGGCGCGGGCGAAGTCGTCGGGGGCGCGATCGACGTGTACCCGGTGAAAAGAGAGCCTGTTTCCGTGCCCTTCGATCCCGATCAGATCAACAAGATGCTCGGGACGGACATCTCAAAGGAGGAGATGCTCTCGTACTACAAGCGCCTTGAGCTCGCTTACGACGAGGAGAAAAATGTCATCGTAGCGCCCACCTTCCGCCAGGATATCCTGCGCCTGTGCGATCTCGCGGAGGAGGTCGCCCGCTTCTACGGCTACGACAAGATCCCGACGACGCTCCCGAGCGGGGCGGCGACGGCCGGCGGCCTGACTTATGAGATGCGGATCGAGAGCCTCATGCGCGACACGGCGGAGGAGTGCGGCTTCTCGCAGGGCTACTGCTACAGCTTCGAGTCCCCGAAGGTTTTTGACAAGCTGCTTTATCCCGCAGAGGATCCGGCGCGGAACGCGATTAAGATCCGCAACCCGCTCGGTCCCGATTTCTCGATCATGCGGACGACGCCGCTGAACGGGATCCTGACCTCTCTTGCCACCAACTTCAGCCGGAGAAACAAGGATGTCCGCCTCTATGAGATCGGCAATATCTATCTGGCGAAGGAACAGCCGCTCACCGAGCTTCCGGACGAGAGAAAGAAGCTGACGCTCGGCATGTACGGAGAGGGTGACTTCTATACGATGAAGGGCGTCGTCGAACTGCTCTTTGAGCGCGTCGGCATCGAAGAGAAGCCGGTGTACAGCACGAAGACGGAGATTCCGTACGATCATCCCGGCAGACGCGCCGTGATCCTGATCGGCGGGACGGAGGTCGGCGAGATCGGCGAGATCCATCCGAAGGTCATGAAGAATTACGGGCTCGGGGAGCGCACCTATGTCGCCGTGCTCGATCTGAAGAACCTGATTCCGCTGACTTCGTTTGACCGCAAGTACAAAGGACTCGCGAAGTATCCGGCCGTCAGCCGCGACATCAGCATGGTCGTCCCGAAGAGTCTGACCAATGCGGAGATCGAGGCGATGATCGGGCAGCGGGGCGGCAGGATCCTTGAAGAATGCACGCTTTTCGATATCTATGAAGGGGCTCCGATTCTCCCGGGCTTCAAGTCGATGGCATATTCCCTGCGCTTCAGAAGCGCCGAGAAGACACTGGAGGAAGCCGAGGTGCAGGCCGCGATGAAGAAGATTCTGAACGGGCTGACATCTCTTGGCGCGGAGCTGCGGTCGTAAAATGAAAACATCTGATTTTGATTATCTACTGCCGGAGGAACTGATCGCGCAGGACCCGCTTGCCGATCGCTCCTCCTCGAGGCTGCTGGTGCTTTCGAGAGAGAGCGGAGAAGTGTCCCATGAGCGCTTCAGCGACATCGGGAGGCATTTTCGTGCGGGAGACGTGCTCGTCATCAATGACACGAAGGTGATTCCGGCCAGGCTCCTGGGGAGGAAGGAAGAGACAAATGCCGCCGTGGAGCTGCTGCTTCTTAAGCGCGTCACGGAGCACGAGTGGGAGACGCTCGTAAAGCCCGGCAAGAAGTGCCGCGTCGGCACGGTGATCCTGTTCGGAGAGCCGGATGACACGGGGGAGGTGCCGCTTCGCGCGGAGATTGTCGACATACTGGACGGCGGTACGCGCAGGGTGCATTTTACTTACAGCGGCGTCTTTGAGGAGGTGCTCTCAAAGCTCGGCGAGATGCCGCTCCCGCCGTATATTCATCACAAGCTTCTCGACGGGACGCGCTATAACACGGTCTACGCGGAGCACGACGGGAGTGCAGCCGCGCCGACGGCGGGCCTTCATTTCACGCCGGAGCTTATGGCCAATCTTGAAAAGATGGGCGTGGAGATCGTCCGTGTGACGCTGCACGTAGGCCTCGGGACCTTCCGGCCTGTCAAGGAAGAGAACTTTCTCGAGCATCACATGCATGAGGAGACGTATATTGTCCCCGAAGAGGCGGCGCGTGCGATCAATGCGGCGAAGGCCGAGGGCCGGCGCGTGATCTGCGTGGGGACGACTTCCTGCCGGACCTTAGAGGCGGCGGCGGACGAAAACGGCGTCGTGCGCGCGGGAAGCGCGTCGACCGACATCTTCATCTACCCGGGCTATAAGTTTAAGGTGATGGACGGCCTCATTACGAATTTCCATCTGCCCAAGTCGACGCTGATCATGCTGGTGTCGGCCTTTGCGGGGCGGGAGCACGTGCTCGCGGCTTACCGCACAGCCGTTGAAGAGAAATATCGCTTTTACTCGCTCGGCGACGCCATGCTCGTCATATGAAATGTAAAAAACATCGGGGACGATCCCCGGTGTTTTTTTGCGAGGCTTAGCGCATATAACAAGTCATATCGGCGCAGCGTCAGCTCCATGTT
>DEFE01000036.1:28173-28351 GCA_002350625.1 Lachnospiraceae bacterium UBA2860 | reverse complement strand
CGCTCCGGTCAAAGTCGCTGCAGAGAGAACATGGATCTGCCGCTGCTCACGATGTGGCTGTTTTAACGAAATATGCTCTGCCCTTTGTTGCGTTGCATACAATGTAAAGATGACAAGGGGTCTGACCCTCTGTCATATTGCATACAACCTAAAGTTTTCCGCTACGCAGCAGCTTCCG
>DEFE01000036.1:0-28001 GCA_002350625.1 Lachnospiraceae bacterium UBA2860 | reverse complement strand
TCGCTCTGCAGACTGCAGGCGGAACAAGAGGAGAGGTGAGGACGTATGGCGGAAACTGCGTATATCTATTATCCTTTTAACGCTCAAAATATAACAAGGCGTAAACCTCTGTTATGACAATGCGTCAAAATTGCCGCAAAAAAACAACGGGAATTGTCCCGTTGTTTTAACTCAGTGAAAGGAGATCATCGTAGAAATCGGGATAGGAGATGCGGACACAGCGCTCGTCCGTGATGGTGGTCGTGCCTCTCGCAGCGAGCCCCGCCACGGAAAAAGCCATCGCGAGCCGGTGATCGCCCTTCGGGTCGATCCGCGCTCCCGTGAGCGTGCCGCCGTGGATGATCATGCCGTCATCCGTCTCCTCGACGCCGATGCCCATGAGGCGGAGATCCGTCACGATCTCTTCGAGCCGGTTGGTCTCTTTGACCTTGAGCTCGGCGGCGTCGCGGATGACAGTCGTGCCGTCGGCCGCGGCCGCCATGACGGCGATGATCGGAATCTCGTCGATCAGCGTCGGGATGAGGGAGCCGCCGATGACCGTCCCCTTGAGGCGCGACGTGCGGACCGCGATGTCCGCGACAGCTTCGCGGCCTTCCATGCGGACATTCTCCGTGACGAGATTGCCGCCCATGGCGCGGATGACGCGGAGAATGCCGTCCCTCGTCTCGTTGATGCCGACGCCCTTAAGCCGGATGCAGGAGTCGGGGACAAGAAGGCCGGCGGCAAGGAAATACGCGGCCGACGAGATGTCGCCGGGCACGCGGATGTCCTGTCCGGTCAAAATGGTGCCGGGGTAGAGAATCGTCGTCACGGCGGATTCGCCCGGCTTTTTCTTGACTTTGAGATTCGCGCCGAAGGAGCCGAGCATGAGCTCCGTGTGGTTGCGGGAGAGGGCCGGCTCCGTGTAGAAGGTGGGTCCGTCCGCATAGAGTCCGGCGAGCAGCACGCAGGATTTCACCTGGGCGGAAGCGATGGGGCTCTCGTAGCGGACGGGCTGGACCTGTCCGCCGAAAATGGTGATCGGAAGCTTCTCGCTGCCGGCGGCCGTCGCGCACATGACGCCCATGAGGCCGAGCGGTTTGATGATGCGGCCCATCGGGCGGGATCTCAGGGAGTCGTCTCCGGTGATCTGGCTCACGAAGCTCTGGCCGGCTAAAATGCCGCTCATCAGCCGCACGGTCGTGCCGCTGTTCATCGCGTTTAACGTGACGCCGGGATCTTTAAGAGAGCGAAGCCCGTTCCCGTGCACCGTGAGGACGGTTTCCATCCGTTCCTCGCCGTCTGCACGCTCTGCAGGGACGCACGCCTCTTCGATCGAGACGCCCATCTTCCGGAAGCAGTCGATGGTCGCGAGGCAGTCTTCACTTGAAAGAAAACCGTGGATCGTCGTATCGCCTTCCGCGATGGCGCCGAGCATGACGCTCCTGTGTGAGATGGATTTGTCGCCGGGAACGGTGAGCTCTCCCCGAAGAGAGGAGAGCGAAGAAAGCTTTATCATACGTACACCCTGTAGTCCTTCTGCTTTAATACGTTAACGGCTCTTTTGAGCGTCTCGTCTTCGTAAAACTCAACGCGCAGAACACCCTTGTCAAAGTCGCGGTTGTGGACGATGCCGATATTCTTGAGGGAGATGTGCTCATCGGCGAGGACGGAGGCTACTTCCGCGATCGCGCCGGCCTCGTCCGTGATGTCCATGTAGAGACGGAAGTCGCGGCGGATGGGGCCTTTGGCCTCGTCCGAGAAGCTGTCGCGGTAGTCGCGGCTTCTCGTGAAGTACAGCCGGAGCTTCTCCCGGTTTCCGTTGCGGATGGCAAAGCGGAAGTCCGTGAGCTTTCTCGTAAAGCTCTCGAGGACCGTGCAGATCTTGTCGGCGTTGGCAAGACAGATCTCTTCCCACATCTGCGGGGAGGAAGAGGAGATGCGCGTGATGTCCTTGAAGCCGCCGGCCGCGATCGTGCGCATATATTCTTCGCGCCCGTCGAGATCGTGCACCATGTTGACGAGAGAGGCCGAGACGACGTGCGGCACGTGGCTGACGGCGGCCGTGATATAATCGTGCTCCTCGTAGGTCAGGAGCAGCGGCAGAGCGCCGAGAGAGCGCACGAACTCGGAGAAGGCGCTCACCTTATCGATGGGTACCTCCCCGCCGGGCGTCAGGATATACCAGGCGTTCTCAATCAGTCGGTCGGACGCGTACTTGTAGCCCGTCTTTTCCGAACCCGCCATGGGGTGCCCGCCGATAAAGCAGGCGTCGAGGCCGAGCTCGCTGACGGCTCTGTGAATATCTCCTTTAGTGGAACCGACGTCGGTCAGAATCGTATCGGGGCCGATGATCCCCTTGAGCTGCTTCAGAAATGACCGCATCGTGACGACAGGCACACACAGAAAGATATAGTCACAACTGCCGAAGGCCGCCGTGATGTCCCATGCGGCTTCGTCGATGACGCCGTCGCGGATGGCCTGGTTGAGAACTTCCTGTGTGCGGTTATAGGCGATGAGTTTAGCGTCCGGATGGACACGGCGCACGGCTTTTGCAATCGATCCGCCGATGAGGCCGAGACCGATAAAACCAATCTGCATAGAATTTCCCCTTATCCTGATACTCCCCCGATTACTTTTTCAATTTTATCACAGAAAAGGCAAATAGCAACCAAAGAAGCAATGGTGAAAACGCTTAAAAGTGCTTGAATATCGAAATTCATTTTCGTATAATGTTAACATCTTATGGATTTTGGGAGGATACTATGGACGTTTACAAAACTGACAGTATACGCAATGTTGCTTTGCTCGGGCACGGCGGCGCCGGTAAGACGACGCTGACGGAGGCGATGGCATTTCTGTCCGGAATTACGACCCGCATGGGCACCGTGACAGACGGAAACACCATCAGCGATTACGATAAAGAGGAAATCAAGAGAAAGTTCTCCATCTCCACCGCAGTCGTTCCGATCGAGTGGAAGAAGACGAAGGTCAACATCCTTGACACGCCCGGCTTCTTTGACTTCGTGGGCGAAGTCGAGGAGGCGGTCTCCGCGGCTGACGCGGCGGTCATCGTGATCGCGGGCAAGGCCGGCGTCCAGGTGGGCACGGAGAAGGCCTGGAACCTGTGCGACGACAAGGGACTTCCGCGCATGTTCCTCGTGTCCGGACTTGACAATGCGGACGCCAACTACAACGAAGTCGTCGAGACGCTTCAGAATCTCTACGGCAAGAAGGTCGTGCCGCTTCACATCCCGATCCGCGAAGACGGAAAGCTCACGGGCTATGTCGACGTCGTCGCGCAGAAGGGCAAGAAGTACGGCGCCAAGGGCAAGACCGAGGACTGCGCCGTTCCGGGCGATCTCGAAGCCGAGCTTGAGACCTTCCGCGAGGAGCTCATGGAGACAGTCGCCGAGACGAGCGAAGAATTCATGGAGAGATATTTCGGCGGCGACGAGTTCACGGCGGAAGAGGTTGCAGAAGCGCTGGCGGCCAACGTCGCGGATGCTTCGATCATCCCGGTCTGCGTCGCATCTCCTGTGAACCAGCAGGGCGTCACGGATCTGCTCGATGAGATCGTCACCTATTTCCCGGCGCCGTCCGCATGCAAGATCACGGGAAAGAACGTGAAGAGCGGCGAGGACTTCGCGGCGGATTACGATCCCGCCGGCCCGAAGAGCGCGTTTGTCTTCAAGACCATCGCAGACCCGTTCATCGGCAAGTATTCTCTCATCAAGGTCTGCTCCGGCACGCTGAAGGGCGACGACACGCTGTATGATTCCGAAGAGAATTCCGAGATGCGCCTCGGCAAGCTCTATGTGATGCGCGGCAACAAGCCGCAGGAAGTCGCGGAGCTCTATGCGGGCGACATCGGCGCTGTGACGAAGCTTGACATCTCGACGGGCGACACGCTCTCGACGAAGGCGACGCCGATCAGCTTCCCGAAGACAGAGCTGTCCGTGCCGTACACCTACGAGAGATACCGCGCGGCGAACAAGGGCGATGAAGACAAGGTGGCGCAGGCTCTCGCGAGACTTGCGCAGGAGGATCTGACCTTCAAGAACGTCATCGACTCCGCGAATCATCAGTCGCTCCTTTACGGCATCGGCGATCAGCAGATCGATGTCATCAAGAGCAAGCTGAAGGAAAGATATAAAGTGGACATCGAGCTGAGCGCGCCGAAGGTGGCGTTCCGCGAGACGATCCGCAAGAAATCCGACGTCGAAGGCAAGCACAAGAAGCAGACCGGCGGCCACGGCCAGTACGGACATGTCAAGATGCGCTTCGAGCCGAGCGGCAATATGGAAGTTCCCTACGAGTTCGCGATCGAGGTCGTCGGCGGCGCGGTTCCGAAGAACTATTATCCGGCCGTTGAGAAGGGCCTCAACGAGAGCGTAGAGGCCGGCCCGCTGGCGGGGTATCCGGTTGTCGGCGTCAAGGCGACGCTGTACGACGGCTCCTATCATCCGGTCGACTCCTCCGAGCAGGCCTTCAAGACCGCGACGCGCACAGCGTTCAAGAACGGCTTCATGGCAGCGGACCCGATTCTTCTTGAGCCGATCATCACGCTCAGAGTCAAGGTTAAGGATCAGTACACCGGCGACGTCATGGGCGATCTCAACAAGAGACGCGGCCGCGTGCTCGGCATGAATCCGGCCGGCAAGGGCATGACAGTCATCGAGGCGGAAGTTCCGCAGATGGAGATCTACGGCTACAGCACCGTGCTCCGCTCGATGACGGGCGGCTCCGGCGACTTCTCCTTCGAGTTCGCGCGCTATGAGCAGGCGCCTGCCGATGTTCAGGCTAAGCAGGTGGCGCTTAGGGCCGACGAGGTCGCAGGCGGCGAGGAATAAAAAACAAGATAAAAAGAACCCCGCACGTTCGTGCGGGGTTATATTTTTGGTGCGCCCGGCGGCGCGCGATTCCAACAGGTGAGGCTTAAACGCTGATGCGCCTGTCAGTGGCGCTCGAGCTCCGCCGCGTCGTCGATGACGGCGCGGCCGCCGCCGCGGGCGTTCATCTTCTCAAGCATCTTCTGGATCTTGTGCGTCGTACTCTTGACCTTATCGACTGTCTCGTCGTGGTTGAGCGTGTTGATAATGCTGGCGAGATACTTGTACATGTTGGCCGTCTCATAGTAGGGCTTCTTCATCAGTTCGGGCGGGCGGTAGCAGAGGTTTGTCGTGATGAGCTTCGTGAAGTAGCCCTTCTCATAGTATTCGTCGAACTTCGCAAAGCCGTCCGTGAAGAGGCCGAAGGTCGTGCAGATAAAGACCCGCTTCGCGCCGCGCTCCTTCATCTGCCGGCAGACGTCGAGCATCGAGCCGCCGGAGGAGATCATGTCGTCGATGATGACGCAGTCCTTGCCCTTGACCGAGTCGCCGAGGAATTCATGCGCGACGATCGGGTTCTTGCCGCCTATGATGCGCGAGTAGTCGCGCCGCTTGTAGAACATGCCGATGTCGGCGCCGAGAACGTTGGAGAAGTAGACGGCGCGGTTCATGGCGCCCTCGTCCGGGCTGATCACCATAAAGTGACCGCTGTCGAAGGTGAGGTCCGGCGCGGCCTTGCACAGGGCGCGGAGGAACTGGTAGGTCGGCATGAAGTTGTCGAAGCCGCGGAGCGGTATCGCGTTCCTTACGCGGGGATCGTGCGCGTCGAAGGTAATGATCTCGGAGACGCCGTAGTTCTGCAGCTCGCGCAGCGCCATCGCCGCGTCGAGAGACTCGCGGCCGGCTCTTTTGTGCTGCCTGCTCTCATACAGGAAGGGCATGACGACGCTGATGCGGTGCGCCTTGCCGTTGGCGGCGGAGATGATGCGCTTCAGATCCTGGAAATGATTGTCCGGAGACATGTGGTTGATGCGCCCGACGACCTTGTACGTGACGGAGTAGTTCATCACGTCGGCGATGATGTAGAGATCGGCGCCGCGGACGGATTCGTTGATCACGGCGCGGCCTTCGCCGGTGCCGTAACGCGTGAGCTTTGTGTCAATGAGATAATCCGGCTCGATATAGCCGGCTACCGTGAGCGTGCTCCTGTCGCGCTCCCCGATTGTTTTCCGCATCTTGACGATGGCGCTGTTGATCTGTTTCGCGATCGGTCTGCTTCCCTCGAGAGCGGCTATCTTAAGCGGGGCAACGGGCAGCTTTTTTTCCTGATTTTCCGATACGGGCATTCGGGTCCTCCCTGTAGCTAAGATGACTGTCTGCATGAAAAGTGTACCATTTTTCGGTGCACCCTTCAAGAATCATTGCAAGTTTACAAAAATGCGGAGAATTGGTATAGTGTAGGACGTGGACGGAGAGAACATGAGGAAAAAAGGACATCTGATCAGCGCTGTAGAGGAAGACAGCATCGCGTGGGAGATGGGCGTGGAGCCCGGGATGTATCTCGTCGCGGTGAACGGACAGGAGGTCGAGGATATCTTCGACTATCGTTTCCTCATGGACGACACTTCGGTCACGGTGCTCATCCGGGAAGAAAACGGAGAGGAGACACTCCTTGAGATCGAGAAGGACGAGGACGAGGATTTCGGCGTCTCCTTCGAAAGCCCGCTCATGAGCGGTTATCGCTCCTGCTCGAACAGGTGCATCTTCTGCTTCATTGACCAGCTGCCGAAGGGAATGCGGCCGTCGCTGTATTTCAAGGACGACGACTCCCGCCTTTCTTTTCTGCAGGGCAACTATGTCACGCTGACAAATCTCTCGGACCATGATCTTCAGCGCATCATCCGCTACCGCATGGAGCCGATCAATATCTCCGTGCAGACGACGAACCCGGAGCTCCGGGTGAAGATGCTCCGCAACCGCTTCGCCGGCGAGGCCCTGAAGAAGATGGACGTGCTGAAAGATGCGGGCATTCAGATGAACGGCCAGATCGTCCTGTGCAAAGGCTGGAACGACGGCGCCGAGCTCGACCGCTCGATCCGCGATCTCACGGCCTATCTGCCGGAGATGGTGAGTGTTTCTGTCGTGCCGGTGGGGCTCAGCCGCTACCGGGAGGGTCTCACGGAGCTTCAGCCCTTCACAAAGGCGGACGCGGAGGCTGTGATCGACCTCATCGAGTCGTGGCAGAAGCGGATCTACGCGGACCTCGCGGCTTCCTACGTGCCGGAGGAAGGGGAGACGGAGCCTGATTTCCTGAGAGGCGCCCCGCGGCATTTTATCCACGCCTCGGACGAGTGGTATATCCTCGCCGGACGTCCCCTCCCGGAGGCGGAGCGGTACGACGGCTATCTTCAGTACGAAAATGGCGTCGGCATGCTGCGCCTTCTCATCACCGAGACGGAGGAGGCGCTTGCCGCGTATAAAGAGATGGCGGAGAAGAGGGAGATCAGCCTGCCGGGACAGCGGCGCGTGACGAACATCAGCGGAACGCTGGCCGCGCCCTATATCCGCGCGCTCACAGAACAGATCTCGGCTGTGTTTCCCGAAACCTCTGTGAATGTGCTTCCCGTGGAGAACCATTTCTTCGGCGAGCGGATCACAGTGACGGGACTTCTCACCGGACAGGATATCCTCCGCGCCGTGAAGGGGGCGAAGGAGACGGGAACGGATCTGGGCGAAGAGCTCCTCCTGCCGGTGACGACCTTAAGAAGAGGAGAACACGTCTTCCTGGATGATATGACGATGGAAGACCTGATGCGCATGACCGGGCTTCCGGTCCGGATCGTCGGCACAGAAGGAGAGGACCTCGTGCGCGCGCAGCTGGGCCTTGAACCGAAAGAAGAAAAGGAAAGACAGTATTATGAGTAAACCGATCGCAGCGATCGTCGGCCGCCCGAACGTGGGAAAATCCACCCTGTTCAACGCGCTGGCCGGCAGCAATATATCGATCATAAAGGATACGCCTGGCGTGACCAGAGACCGCATTTACGCGGACGTGGAGTGGTCCGGCTATCATTTCACGATCATTGACACCGGCGGCATTGAGCCGGAGAGCGACGACGTGATTTTACGGCAGATGCGCGAGCAGGCGCAGATCGCCATCGACACGGCGCACGTCATCATCTTCATGGTGGACCTGCGCGGCGGCGTGCAGGACGCCGACGGCAAAGTGGCGGACATGCTGCGCCGCTCCGGAAAGCCTGTCGTTTTGTGCGTAAATGCCGTCGACAACTATGTGAAGCAGGCGCCTTACGTGTACGAGTTCTATGAGCTCGGCATCGGGGATCCCGTCCCCATCTCCGCGGCAAACCGCCAGGGAATCGGCGACCTCCTCGACCAGGTGACCGCCTATTTCGGCGAGGAGGACTTCGAGGAGGAGGAATCCGATATTCCGCGCGTGGCCATCGTCGGGAAGCCCAATGTCGGCAAGTCCTCGCTCATCAACAAGCTGACGGGGGAGGGGCGCCTCATCGTCTCCGACGTCGCCGGCACGACGCGGGATGCTGTCGATACGCCCGTCAGATACAGAGGCCGCGAGTACATCTTTATCGATACCGCGGGACTCAGAAGAAAGAGCAAGGTCAAGGAGGAGCTTGAGCGGTACACGGTGATCCGCACCGTGGCGGCGGTCGACCGAGCCGACGTGGTCGTGATCCTCATCGACGCGGTGGAGGGCATTTCCGAGCAGGACGCCAAGATCGCCGGCATCGCGCACGAGAGAGGAAAGGGCATCGTCATCGCGGTCAACAAGTGGGACGCCGTGAAGGACAAGGACACGAACAGCACGCGGGAGTACGAGGCGGAGGTGCGCCGCATCCTGTCCTATCTGTCTTATGCGGAGATCATCTTCATCTCCGCCGAGACCGGGCAGCGGCTGAACCGGCTCTTCGCGACGATCGACATGGTGCTCGAAAACCAGTCCCGCCGCATCCCCACCGGCATTCTCAACGAGATCATGACCGAGGCGGTCGCCATGCAGGCGCCGCCGACGGACAAGGGCAGGAGACTCAGGCTCTTCTACATCACGCAGGTGGCCGTAAAGCCCCCGACCTTTGTCATCTTCGTCAACGACAAGGAACTGATGCATTTTTCCTATGTCAGGTACATTGAAAACCAGATCCGTGCCTCATTCGCTTTTAAGGGGACGGCTTTAAAAATCATCATCAGGGAAAGAAGCGAGAAGGAGAATAAGAAATGATTTATGCAGCGGCGATACTCATCGGATATGTCTGCGGTCTTTTCCAGACCGCGTTTATCTACGGAAAGCTTCACGGCGTGGATATCCGGAAGGAAGGGTCCGGCAACGCCGGCTCGACCAACGCGCTGAGGACCTTCGGCAAGGGCGCGGGCGGCCTCGTGCTGCTCGGCGATTTCCTAAAATGCGTGGTCGCCGCCCTCATCGTCTATTTCCTCATCGGGAGAAATCATCCGGAAGTGGATTATCTGCTCCGCGCGCTGACGGGACTGGGCTGCGCGCTCGGCCATGACTTCCCCGTTTACATGAACTTTAAAGGCGGCAAGGGCGCGGCCTGCCTGCTCGGCGTGGCGGCCACGATCAATCCGATCCTCGCCATCACGGGCTTCATCTTCTTTATTCTCATCGCCGCCTTTACGCATTATGTGTCCCTCGCGTCTCTCCTCGCCGGCGTCTATTTCCTCGTCGGCGTAGTGATCATCGGACAGAGAGGATATTTCCACATGGGCGCGCAGCATCTTGCGGCGATGTATGCGGCGGCAGCCGCGATCGTCGCCCTGCTGTTCTTCCAGCACAGGGGCAATATCGCAAGACTGATTAAGGGCGTCGAGAGAAAGACTTATATTTCCGGAAAGAAGGGCTGACAGATGAAACGGGTCACAGTGATCGGCTGCGGGGCATGGGCGATGGCGCTTGCCTCGCATCTTTCAAAAAAAGGACAGGAGGTCACGGTGTGGGCGCATGCCGCGGAGGAGGCTGAACGGCTGATGCGGGAGAGATCGCTTCCGGCATTTCCGGACGTGCGTTTCCCGGAGGAGATCCGGTACACCGCTGATAAAGAGACGGCCGTAAATGGCGCGGACCTCATCGTCTTCGCGGTGGCTTCCCCGTATACGAGAAGCACGGCGGCGGCATTTGCCCCGCATATCGGGCAGGACAGGCTCATCGTGACGGTGACGAAAGGCGTCGAAGAGACGACGCTCATGACGCAGGCGGAGATCCTTACACAGCTCCTTCCGGGCAACCGGATCGCGGCGCTCAGCGGACCGACGCACGCGGAGGAAGTGGTGCGCTCCCTTCCGACCACGATCGTGGCCGCGTCTTTAGACCGCGCGTCGGCGGAAATGGTGCAGGATATCTTCATCAGCGACATGTTCCGCGTCTACACGTCGCCCGACATCCTCGGCGTCGAGCTCGGCGGTTCGCTGAAGAACGTGATCGCGCTCGCCGCGGGCATGGCGGACGGCATCGGATACGGGGACAACTGCAAGGCGGCCCTCATCACAAGAGGCATCCACGAGATTGCGGGCCTCGCCATCCGCATGGGCGCCATGCCGGAGACCCTGCAGGGGCTTTCGGGCATGGGGGATCTCATCGTGACCTGCGCCTCGATGCACTCGAGAAACCGGCGCGCCGGCATTCTCATCGGCGAGGGACGCACGATGGAGGAAGCGACGAAGGAGGTCGGACAGATCGTAGAGGGCATCTACTCGGCAAAAGCGGCGCTCGCACTTGCCGAGAAGTACGGAGCGCCGCTTCCGATCATAGAAGAGGTGAATCATGTGCTCTTTGACGGCAAGTCCGCGAAGGACGCCGTGCGCGATCTGATGGTGCGCGAGCGGAAGATGGAGACGGATTTTACGTCTGAAGATCTTCCGGAATGCTGGCGCAGCGATAATTCTCATTGAGCTGATCGATCGCTTCCATCTCCATCGGCTCAAGTTCAAAATCGAAGATCTGGCTGTTCTCGAGAAGCCGTTCGTCGTGCGACGACTTCGGAATGACGGCGCAGCCCTTCTGCAGAATCCACCGGAGACCGACCTGTGCGGTGCTCCGGTGATATTTTTCCGCGATGACGCGGAGCACATCACGTCCCATATAGGCGCCTCTGGCGAGCGGGGCATAGGCCTGTACCACGATCCCGTTCTGCTGGCAGATCCGGCGGATGCCGTCCTCGCGGAAGAGCGGGTGGTACTCGATCTGATTGACAGCCGGAATGACGTCGGCGTGCATCATGAGATCGTCGAGCTCGAACTCGTTGAAATTGGAGACGCCGATCGCCTTCACGCGGCCGGAGCGGTACAGATCCTCAAAGACATGCCAGGTGTCGAGATAACAGCCGGGCACCGGCCACTGGATGAGATAGAGATCCACATAGTCGAGGCCGAGCCGGTCAAGGCTCCGTTCGAATGCGCTCTCTATGTTCCCGATCCGCTGTGCGTTGTTCCAGATTTTAGTTGTAATAAAGAGTTCTTCACGCGGCACGCCGCAGGACGCGATGCCGCGTCCCGTTGCTTCTTCGTTCCTGAAAGAGGATGCCGTGTCAAAGAGCCGGTAACCCATAAGCGCAGCGGAAGCGATGGCGGCTTCAGCCTCCCCTTCCGCGTTCATCTTGAAGGTCCCGAGGCCGAGGAGCGGCATCCTGGCGCCGGTGTTGAGGGTAATCGTTTTATCCATGAGGGAATTATAACATGAAACACAGAGACAGAACATTACAAAAGTGTTACGGCAGGGAGACCCTTGTGCATTCCCGCAGAACATGGTATAACCGAACGGGTACCTGCGCTTCGCGCCTTTATATCGAACGGATAAGAGCGCCCCGCGCCTTATGAGCAGGGCGGCGGGCACTTCAAGGGGGAGAATGAATGAGCATGATGACTCCGGTTAAAGAAGAAATCATGAGAAGGATGGACGTGCTTCGCGCGGATATGAAGCAGTCCGGCATTGATCTTTTTCTGTGTGTTTCGACGGATCCGCACATGTCCGAATATCTGTGCGATCACTTCAAGGTGACCGAATACTTTTCCGGCTGCACGAGCGATAACGTGGTGCTGGCCGTGGACGCGGAGAGCGCAGCGCTCTGGACGGACGGAAGATACTTTATCTCCGCGGAGCGCGAACTCTTTGGGACAGGGATCACGCTGATGAAGAGCGGCGATCCGGGCGTGCCGGAGGTGAAGGATTATCTTTCCGGTAAGCTCTCGGAGGGCATGACGCTCGGCTTCGACGGGCGCACGCTGAGCGCGGCGGACGGCGCGCGCTACGAGGAGGCGGCCAAGAAGAGCGGCGCGAAGACGGACAGCACCTACGACCCGGCGGACAGGCTGTGGGCCGGAAGGCCGGCGCTTCCAAAGCATCCGGTCTGGCTGATGAGCCCGGATTTCAGCGGAGAGACGACGGAGGAGAAGCTCGGGCGCGTGCGGGAGGAGACGAGAAAGGCCGGCGCCGTTCACCACATCCTCACGAAGCTCGACGACATCATGTGGGTCCTGAATATCCGCGGCGCGGACGTCGCGTGCAATCCGGTGGCATTTTCTTATCTGCTCATCGGACCGGAAACAGCCGACCTCTTTCTTCAGAAAGAAGAGGTGACGGAGGAGCTCTCCGCGTATCTCAAAGAGCAGAAGATCAAGCTCCACGAATACGGGGACGCCTACACCTATATCAGAGACTATCACTTCACGGGCCCTGTGCTCATGAGCGGGCAGGAGGCCAGCTATACGGCTTGGTCACTGGTTTCTGCCGCGGCCGAGATCGTGGACCGCTTAAGCCCTGCCGCGCTTCTGAAGGCGAAGAAGAATCCGGTGGAGATCGCGCATATTAAGAAAACCTACGAGCTGGATTCAGCCGCTGTCTGCCGCTTTATCTTCTATATCAAGAGAGCGGCCGGCAAAGAGGAGATCACGGAGATCACGGCGGCGCAGAAGATCGACGCGCTCCGCGCGGGTATTCCTGACTACCTGGAGCTGTCATTTCCGACGATCTCCGCTTACGGCGCCAATGCGGCGATGGCTCATTACGCCCCTTCGCCGGAGAACTGCAGCAAAGTTGAAACGAAGGGCTTTCTCCTCGTCGATTCCGGCGGGCAGTATAAGGGCGGCACGACAGACGTGACGCGCACCATCGCGGTCGGACCGCTCACGGATGAGATGAAGCGGGATTTTACGCTCGTGGCCGCGGCCAATCTGCGCCTCCTTTTTACGCGTTTCCCGGACGGCACCTGCGGCGCGCATCTCGACATGGTGGCGCGGGAGGTACTGTACCGGTACGGCCTCGATTATAATCACGGGACGGGACACGGGATCGGCTTCTGCCTCGGCGTGCACGAGGGCCCGCAGCGCATCTCGCGCGCCGTGACGGGCGGCGGGGCCGTGAAGATCGAGCCGGGCATGATCATCTCGGACGAGCCCGGCGTATACAAAGAGGGAAGATACGGGATCCGCACCGAGTCCATCATGCTGTGCGAGGCGGATGAGAAAACCGAATTCGGACAGTTTTACAGATTCGTCCCGCTCACCTATGCGCCGATCGACCTTGCGGCCATCGACACGAGGTATATGGAGGACGGGGATATCGAGCGGCTCAACAGCTACCACAGAAGTGTCTATGAGAAGATTTCCCCGTACCTTGGCGGAGAGGACCTCGAAGACCTGAAGGAAGCGACGAGGGCGATCACAAGATAAACGCAAAAACCCGAAGCAAGCGATGAGAGCGATCACAGGATAAGAGCTAAGGAGCCACGGATTCAAGATGAACAGCGGACAAAAAGGACATCAGGGCATCATAAGCGCAGTCATTCACGGGGTTTTTTCCCTTGTATCTCTTGTGCTTGTCATCACTTCGTACGAGCTTTATTTCGGCCCCTCGCGCCTCACGAAGGTCAAGGCCGTCGTGCCTTTCGAGCAGGTGCGCCCCGCGGTCTTCGCCTTCTCCATCCTCATCGTCCTCATTTCTCTTACGGACGGCTTCTTTGCCCTTAAGAGAATAAGGAGAGAAGGCGGGGTGAGGACGCTGACCGCAATGAGATCCGTGCCCGCGGCGCTTCTTACCGTCCTTGCCGTTCTCGGCAACGCGGCCCTCAGCTTTCTCGAAATTGAGCTCATCAACAACTATTATCTCTTAAAGATGAAGCCGCCCTATATCTTTCTCGGGATCGGCATCACCTTTTTTATGTACCTGATCATCCTTACCTTCACCAATCATCTGGCGATCGGCATGCAGATCGGAAATGTCTTCTTCCTCGTCTGGGCCATGGTCAATTATTTCGTGCAGCAGTTCCGCGGCATTCCCTTCCAGTGGATTGATTTCGGATCCATCCGGACCGCGGCTTCCGTATCGGGGAACTACCGCTTCATTCCGACCTGGCAGATGCTCACCTGCGTCGCCGTGACGGCGGCTGTCTGCGGCTTCTACGCCCATCGGAAAACCAAGCGGCTTTTTGCGGGCACGCCCGGGAAAATAGCGGTCAGAGGCGCGGGCATCCTCCTCGTGATCATGTTCTATGTGGTCATCTTCAGGACGAGCTTCCTCGCGAATACGGGGATCTGGCTGAGAGACTGGCAGCCCTGGTACACCTACAGGCTCTTCGGCATGGAATCGGGCTTTTTCGCATTTGCGAAGGCATCCTTCCCGGAGGCCCCGGAGGGCTATTCGAGGGAGCGCGTAAGGGAGATCGTCCGCGCGTCCGAAGAGGAGGCACAGACATCTTCCGGCGGCGGAAATGACAAAGAGATTCCGGAGAATATCATCGTGATCATGAACGAGAGTTATTCGGACCTTAGGATTTATCCTTCCTTTGAGACCTCTGAGCCGCTCATGCCGTTCTACGACGCGCTGAAGACGAACACGCAGAAAGGGCGGCTCCTGGTGTCCGTAAAGGGCGGTACGACAGCCAACACCGAGTATGAGTTCCTGACGGGGAACTCCTGTGTCCTGTCCCCCTCGACCGTCGTCTATAACTCCTTTATCAAGCAGGACCAGTTCACTATAGCGCGGGCGCTGAAGGCGCAGGGCTATACGGTGAGAGCGCTGCATCCCTACGGGCCGCACGGCTGGAACCGCGACACCGTCTATCCGCGCATGGGCTTTGACGAGTTCCTGTCCATAGAAAACTGCTTTGCCGACGCGGAGAGAGTGCGCGGATTTGTGAGTGACCGGGCGGATTACGAGGAGCTCATCCGGCAGGTGGAAGAGAAGGAGAAGGGGGAGAAGCTGTTCCTCTTCAACATCACGATGCAGAATCACAGCCAGTACAAGGACGAGAGCTTCGCGAATTTCATCGATGTGACCGGCTACAGCGGGGAGAACAAAGCGCAGGCGGAGCAGTACTGCTCGCTGCTCAGAATGTCCGACGAGGCGATGGCGGAGCTGATTAATTACTTCCGCGAATGCGATGAGAAGACGATGATCCTGTTCTTCGGAGACCATCAGCCCGAGATCGGGGACGACTTCTGGGAGTACTGCTTCGGCAAGGACCTGGATGACCTGAGCTTTGAAGAACAGCAGATGGAGTATGAGACCTGCTTCTTCGTCTGGGCCAATTACGACATCCCGGAGGCGGAAGGCCTCACCATGTCGGCGAATTATCTCTCGAGCTATCTGCTCTCCCTCACGGGCCTTGAGATGACGCCGTATCAGGAATTTCTTTTCAGGCAGCGGGAGGAGATCCCGGCCATGAACGCCTACGGGTATCTGGATGCGGACGGCGGGGCGCATCAGTGGGATACGGCGTCCGTGGGAGCGGAGGCCGGGAAAGCCATCGGCGACTACAAGTGCCTCATCTATGACGAGCTGACAGGAGGCGCATCAAGGGACGGAACATTTTACGGAATTTCGTAAATGTCAATTCGTGCTCGCTTAAGTGCGTATTATGTGCTATAGTCTTACCCGTAGCGAATTATATCCCGGACACCGGGCGTGAAGAGCGCGCCGGGGGAATAATATCACGAAAGAGGTGACAAATATGCAGAATGTATCATCAAAGACAAAACAGCTCACAGGAACCGCCGTCCTCATCGCCATCATCATACTTCTTCAGACGATGCTCGGGTCGATCCAGATCGGGCCGTTCACGATCACACTCACGCTGGTGCCGATCATTATCGGAGCCGTGCTGTACGGACCGCTGACAGGCGCGTTTCTGGGACTTGTGTTCGGCGTCATCGTCTCGATTCAGGTGGTCACCGGTGCCGCCGGCGCCGGCAGCACCATGATGCTTGAGATGAATCCCGTGGCCACGATCACCGTGTGCATCGTCAAGGGACTTGCCGCCGGCCTCGTCGCCGGACTTGCAGCGGCCGCGGCGGGAAAGAAAAATATGTGGCTGGGTATCCTTCTGGCCGCGATTCTCGCGCCGATCGTCAACACAGGCATCTTCACCGTGGCGCTGGTCACGATCTTCGGGCCGCTGGCAAAGCAGTGGGCCGAGGCCGCCGGATCGGCTTCCGTGGCTTCGTACATTCTCGCCGGAATCATCGGCGTCAACTTTGTGGTGGAGCTCGCGGCGGATGTGATCCTCGCACCGATCATTATGAGGATCGTGTGTGCGATCAGGGAAAACTGAACAGACAGGAGAGACTCAATAAAGCGCGCACCGGCGCGCTTTTGTTTATCCCCGGGGAACCGCTTCAGGAAAGCGGTTCCTTAAAGGAACAGACAGGAAACATAAAAAGCGGAGGATGAATGATGCTGTTAGTGATTGATATGGGAAATACGCACATCGAACTCGGTCTCATGGACGGCAGCCGCCTCGTCATGAGCGCCCGCATCGCCACGGATCTGAAAAAGACCGAGGTCGAATATGCGACGCTTCTTCACTCGATCTTTGAGATCAGGAAGATTCAGACGGAGAGCATAGAGGGAGCGATTATCTCGAGCGTCGTGCCGCCCCTCACGCACGCGCTGAAGGAAGCCGTGAAGCTCACGGCAGGACGGACGCCGCTCGTCGTGGGGCCCGGCATAAAAAGCGGACTCAAGATCGCGATCGACGATCCGAAGACGCTCGGCGCGGATATGGTTGTGGACGCAGTCGGCGCCATTGAACTCTACGGCGCCCCGGCGATTATCATCGACATGGGGACGGCGACGACCGTCACATACGTGGATGAAGAGAAGTGCTTCCGGGGCGGGGCGATCATCCCGGGCGTAGGCATTTCCCTGGAGGCACTCGCAAACGGGACCTCCCAGCTGCCGATGATCGGACTTGACTCTCCGGGCAAAGCGATCGGAACAAATACCGTCGACTGCATGAAAAGCGGCATTCTCTACGGGCAGGCCTCGCTTCTTGACGGCATGATCGGGCGCTTCCGCGAAGAGACGGGGCGGGACGCGGTCGTCGTCGCGACGGGGGGTCTCGCAAAGCTGATCATTCCGTATTGCAAGAGCGAGATTACGCTTGACAACGAGCTTATGCTCCGCGGCCTGCAGCTCATCTATGAAAGAAATCAGAAAAAACAGACAAAAAGCGAATAAAATATAATTATTTTAATTTTTATATTAAATAATTACCGGATTTTCCTTAAACGCTTGTCATTTTCGGATTATAGGACTATGCTTTCATCGTTATCTAAACCTTTTGAGGGGAAAGGAGATATCGATGGAGCAAAAGGGATTACAAGTACTTGTGCTCTCAAGGGGAGAGAGCACTCTGACTAACGAAGGCTTGCGGACAGACAGAACGAATACGGGCAGAACATCAGCTGCGGACGGAAAACATACGGACAGAAACGATGCGGGGCGCGGAACGGAATACGGAAAACTTCACTGCCGCGTATACCGCGTGAAATCATTCAATGAGGCTGCCAGCATCTTAAAGTGCGCGGAGCAGGGGCTCATCATCGCGGAGGACGGCAGCGCCTATCTGGCCGGCGCACAGCTGAGAGTCATGGAGGAGCCGGAGGAGGACGACGGACAGGAGACCGTCTTCGACAGGGGGAAGTCCGACGAAGTGACCTTTATCCGCTACTATGTGCGCATGAATCTCTCGGAGGAGCTGAACCTCACAAGGCTTTCCCATCTCATCGGTCTTTCTCCGAACTATCTGTGCACCTTGTTCCGGGAGAAGACAGGGACATCTCTCGGCAAGTTCATCCGGACCAGCCGGCTTGAAAAAGCCGCATATCTGCTGGAGACCGAGGGGGAGTACGTAGAGGACATCGCGGCTAAAGTGGGATTTACGAGTGCGTCCTATTTCTGCAAAATCTTTAAAAGCCATTACGGCCTGACGCCGCGCTGTTACAGGATCAGCTGCCGGCGGGGCGGCAAGGGCGTAAGAGATTAGAGGGCAGAAGCTGACAGAAAGCAGAAATGCTTTTGCAGGCAGAGATAAGAGAAAGCAAAAGATTTAGTAAGCAGAGTTAAGAAATCAGAGAGGAACCGGTTATGACGATCTATGAGAAGCTCTATGCGCTGCCTTCGCTCCGGGAGGCCGCCGTACTCACTGTGATTGACGGCGCGGCCGCAGGAGCGCACGCGCTCGCGGAGAACGGACGGATTGCGTTCAAAGAGCCCGGCTTTCCGGAGGAAGCCGCATCTGCGGCAATTCCTTCGCGGCCCGGCATCATCCGTCTTCCTTCGGGCGCATCCGTCTTTGCCGACCCGGCAAGAAGCAGGGCCAAACTGGTTATCTGCGGCGGCGGCCACGTGGCGGGAAAGCTTCTTTCCATCAGCCGGTTCCTCGGCTTTGAGACCTTCGTGCTCGAGGACCGCGACGTGTTCGCGTCTTCTGCGAAAAAAGCAGGGGCGGACCATGTCCTTCTCGGATCCTACGCGGAAAACCTCGCCGCTTTGCCGGCGGATCAGGATACCTTCTTCGTCGTCATGACGCGGGGGCACGCCCACGATATGGAATGCCTGAGAGCTATTCTGCCCAAAAAACCTCTGTACACGGGGATGATGTGCAGCAGGCGGCGCGCCGAAGGGAGCGTAAGGGAACTCGAGGAGGCGGGCCTTGGCGGTGACCTTCTGACATGCCTCCACGCGCCTGTCGGGCTGCCGATCGGCGCGGAGACGCCGGAGGAGATCGCGGTCTCCGTCATCGCCGAGATCATCTCGATCATGAAAGAGCGCGGCGGCGCCGGCGTGGACGAGAAGCTGAAAGCGGCGATTCTCGGGGGCAGCAGACGCGTTCTCGCGCAGGTCGTGTTCAAGGACGGTTCCGCGCCGCGCGGCGCGGGGACCAAGATGGTCGTCTTTCCGGACGGGAGCATCGCGGGGACGACAGGCGGCGGCGCACCGGAGGCTGCCGCCATCAAAAAGGCCGTCTCCATGCTGGAAGACGGCACAAAAACAGAGCTTATGAAGTTCGATCTGACCGGGCTTCAAAACGGGAGTCCGGACGAGACTTACTGCGGCGGCACGCTCGCTGTTTTCCTCGAGCAGCTGCCGGAGTAAGCGGACGGAGCTATTTCAGAAAAGAAATCTTTTAGTGCGGCGCGAAGATGGCCATGTCGTGAAAACCGAGCGGCTCATAGTGGTCCATCGTCTTGTCGAGCCAGTTGCAGAGCGTCAGGTAGAACTCACAGATCACTTCCTTGTTCTCTTCGACGGCGCGGTCGCGCACGAAGTCCGACGCCTCGACATATTTCTCCTCGTATTCCTCGGGATCGACGATGAGGTCGATCGAGAAGTGTCTCTTATAGCGGGCAAGTCTCGGATCGGCGTAGTTTTTCCGCATGAGCTTTACGACCTTGCGGACTTCCCGGGTCATCGCGCGGACGTTGTCAAAGGGCATGAGATTGAGCTCGTTTTTCCACAGAAACTCCCCCGGATAATACTTCTTGATGAACGGGTAGAAGAGCTGCTTCGTCGGAAGATTGTCACAGGAGAGCTCCGCGTCGGAGAGCCAGTCCGCGTCGGCGTTCATGATCTTTTCACTGACGGGAGCGAACCAGAAGCGCAGCTTTTTGTGGTGGCCTCTTCTTACGCGGATGCGATATCTGTCTTCAGCCATAGGGAATACCTTCCTCCTCCCATAATGCATATTCTGTATATTCACGGGACAATTGTACCACATAAAGCGGCCGGCGGGCGAGTATTTGTGTGCGGTTTTGCCGCATCGCGGCTTGACGCGGTGCAAGATGTGGATTATCGTACTTGTTAACGTCCGGATTTGCTTCTTTTTCTTTTGAAGACAAGCCGCAATCTCCGGACATAAGGGGCAGGAGGTAAGCCATCGATGCGTACTTTTTCAAAATCCACAAAACTGGACCACGTCCTCTACGACGTGCGCGGACCGGTTGTCGAGGAGGCAGACCGCATGATCGCTTCCGGACAGACGGTCCTTAAGCTTAACATCGGCAATCCCGCGCCCTTCGGCTTCAATGCGCCGGAGGAGGTGATCTTCGACATGGCGAGGAATCTCAGGGAGAGCCAGGGCTATTCGGATTCCAAAGGCATCTGGGCCGCGAGAAAGGCGATCATGCAGTACGCCCAGATCCGGAAGATTCCGAATGTCGACATCGACGATATCTACACGGGCAACGGGGTTTCCGAGCTCATCAATCTGTGCATGTCGGCGCTTCTCGACGACGGCGACGAGATTCTCATTCCGGCGCCGGACTATCCGCTCTGGACGGCCTGCGCGACGCTGGCCGGCGGAAAGCCCGTGCACTATCTGTGCGACGAGAAGAGCGACTGGGTGCCGGATCTTGCGGACATCGAGAAGAAGATTACGGACAGGACGAAGGCGATCGTCATCATCAACCCCAACAATCCGACCGGCGCCGTCTACCCGCGCGACGTGCTCGAGCGCATCGCGGAGATCGCGCGGCAGCACCAGCTGATCCTGTTTGCCGATGAGATCTACGACAGGCTGCTCATGGACGGCCTTGCGCACACCTCCATCGCATCTCTTGCGCCGGATCTTTTCTGCGTCACCTTTTCCGGTCTCTCAAAGTCCCACATGATCGCCGGTTACCGCGTGGGCTGGATGATTCTGTCCGGCAACAAGCGGGTCGCCGAGGACTACATCGAGGGAATTAAGATGCTCTCCTCGATGCGCCTCTGCTCCAATGTGCCGGCGCAGTCGATCGTGCAGACGGCGCTCTGGGGCAACCAGAGCGTGGAGAGCTACGTGGTGCCGGAGGGACGTGTCACGAAGCAGAGAGACTACGTGATCTCGCGCCTCGAGGCGATGCCCGGCGTCAGTGTCGTAAAGCCGAAGGCGGCTTTTTATTGCTTCCCGAAGCTCGACACGGCAAAGTTCGGCATCCGGGACGACATGCAGTTCGCCTACGACCTGCTGCGCGCGGAACACGTGCTGATCGTGCAGGGGACAGGCTTCAACTGGGTGGAGCCGGACCATTTCCGCATCGTCTACCTGCCGATGCTGACGACGCTGGAGGAGGCCATGGACAAGCTGGAGAGATTTCTTCAGGGCTACCGGCAGGGAATCTGAAGACCGCGCACATAAGGCGGATCGGATTCGTGCGGTACGTTGACATCCGGATTTTGGGTTTGCTATAATCAATCCGTATCACAGATACCATTTCAGTCTCAGCTTAAGAGGAGGGTATACATGAAAGTATTTAAAGCACTTGCCGTGCTGGCAGCTGCAGCAACAGTTTTTGCGGGGAC
The DNA here is from genome assembly GCA_002350625.1 of Lachnospiraceae bacterium UBA2860. Taxonomy (GTDB): domain Bacteria; phylum Bacillota; class Clostridia; order Lachnospirales; family Lachnospiraceae; genus Chordicoccus. The sequence continues at coordinate 6,584 of DEFE01000036.1, read as the reverse complement.
GTCAGTCATGGCCGGCGAGGTTGATCCCGCCGATTTCAAAGTCGGTTTCATTATGCTTCACGATGAGAACTCTACGTATGACCTGAACTTCATCAACGGCGCCAAGAAAGCCTGTGAAGAGCTCGGCGTTCCCTATGAGATCAAGACGAATATCCCGGAAGGACAGGAGTGCTACGACGCAGCAGCGGATCTTGCTGACGCCGGCTGCAAGATGGTCTTTGCGGACTCCTTCGGTCATGAGGACTACATGATTGAGGCCGCCAAGGAGTTCCCGGATGTTCAGTTCTGCCACTCGACAGGAACGAAGGCACATACGGAAGGCCTTGACAACTTCCACAACGCGTTCGCTTCGATCTATGAAGGCCGCTTCCTTGCAGGCGTCGCTGCCGGCATGAAGCTGAACGAGATGATCGAGAAGGGCGAGATCGCGGAAGACGCCGTGAAGATCGGTTATGTCGGCGCTTACACATACGCGGAAGTGGTCTCCGGCTACACATCCTTCTTCCTCGGCGTGCGCCATATGTGCCCGTCTGCGGAGATGGAAGTCACCTTCACGGGTTCCTGGTATGATGAGACCGCCGAAAAGGAAGGCGCGACAAAGCTCATCAACGACGGCTGCGTACTGCTGAGCCAGCACGCTGACTCCATGGGCGCTCCGACAGCCTGCGAGAATGCCGGCATCCCGGACGTCTCCTACAACGGCAGCACGGTAGACGCCTGCCCGAACACCTTCATCGTCTCCTCCCGCATCGACTGGGCGCCGTACTATGTGTACGCGATCACAGCCGCTATGAACGGCGAGTCGATCGATGCCGACTGGACCGGCACACTGGCTACCGAGTCTGTCGTCCTTACGGATATCAACGAAAATGCCGCAGCGGAAGGCACGGCCGAGAAGATTGAAGAGGTGAAGGCTGCTCTCGAGAGCGGCGAGCTCCATGTCTTCGATACTTCCGCCTTCACAGTGGACGGCAAGACGCTCGACAGCTACATGGCGGACGTCGATTCCGACCCCGACTACACACCGGATACGGAAGTCATCTCTGACGGCTACTTCCATGAATCCGAGTACCGCTCTGCACCGTACTTTGATCTGCAGATCGACGGCATCACGCTGCTCGATACGGCGTTTTGACAAGCAGACCTTGAAGAACTAAATGCGAGAGAACCTGCTTTTATGCGGGTTCTCTCAATTCTGTTTTGCAGCATGTGAATTCGGTTTGAAGGAGAATGGGTTTGGAACAGAGAACAGCCGCCGTTTCGATGCGGAATATCACTAAGAGCTTCGGAACCATCCTGGCTAATAATAAGGTGAATCTCGATATTTTCAGGGGCGAGATTCTTGCGCTGCTCGGCGAGAACGGCAGCGGCAAAACGACGCTGATGAACATGCTGTCCGGCATCTATTACCCGGACAGCGGTGAAATCTATATCGACGGAAAAGCGGCGGATATCTCGTCGCCGCGCGAAGCTTTCCAGCACGGGATCGGCATGATCCATCAGCATTTCAAGCTTGTCGACGTCATGACGGCGACGGAGAATATCGTGCTCGGCCTCAAAGAGGAGGGGAGATTCGATCTGAAAAACGCGTCAAAGCGGATCCGTGAGATCTGCGATACTTACGGCTTTGAGATCGATCCCGACAAGAAGATCTACGACATGTCCGTCTCCGAGAAGCAGACGGTCGAGATCGTCAAGGTGCTTTACCGCGGCGCCGACATTCTCATTCTCGACGAGCCGACGGCTGTACTTACCCCGCAGGAGACGGATAAGCTCTTTGCGATTCTCCGCAACATGCGCGGCGACAACAAGGCCATCGTCATCATCACCCACAAGATGCATGAGGTCGAGGCGCTGAGCGACCGCGTCGCGGTCCTGAGAAAGGGCGAATACATCGGCGAACTCTTCACGAAGGACACGAACTCGCAGGAGATGACCAATATGATGGTCGGCCATGCCGTGTCGCTCAATATCGATCGGCCGGAACCGGTCAATCCCAAGGTGCGCCTTCAGGTGAAGGGCCTCACGGTCAGAAGCGAAGACGGGATCCTCAAGCTTGACGATGTCTCCTTTGAGGCGAGATCCGGAGAAATCCTGGGCATCGCCGGCATCTCCGGCAGCGGGCAGAAGGAGCTTCTCGAGGCGATTGCGGGGCTGCAGAAGCTGGAGTCGGGTTCGATCAATTACGTCGATGACGACGGCAAGGCTACGGACATCACTTCGGAGGATCCCGTGCACATCCGGAACCTCGGCGTGACGCTCTCGTTCGTTCCGGAGGACCGCCTGGGCATGGGCCTCATCGGAAATATGGATCTCCCGAACAACATGATGCTCCGCACGTACCGCACCGGAGGGCACTCGCCATTTACGAATCTGGCCGGCCCGAGAAAAACCGCAGCGAAGGTCGTCAGCGATCTTGATGTGGCTACGCCCGGACTTTCCACGCCTGTCCGGCGCCTGTCCGGCGGCAACGTGCAGAAGGTTCTTGTCGGCCGCGAGATCGCATCGGCGCCGACCATTCTTCTTACGGCGTATGCCGTGCGCGGTCTCGACATCAACGCCTCTTACGTGATTTATCATCTGCTCAACGAGCAGAAGGCGCGCGGCGTCTCCGTCATCTACGTGGGCGAGGACCTCGACGTGCTTGTGGAGCTGTGCGACCGGATCGTCGTGCTATGCGGCGGGCGCGTGAGCGGCATCGTCGACGGAAGAACGGCGGATAAGCGGCAGATCGGACTCCTTATGACAAGGATCGGAGGGGAAGAGCATGAATAAGAAAAACCACACATCGCTCATCCACATATCGAAGCGAAGGGAGGTCTCCCTGGGCAGAAGGTGGGGCATCCGCGCGCTGGCCATCATCCTCGCGTTCGTGCTGAGCGCGGTCGTGACGATGATTATCACGGGCCTCAACCCGATCGAGGTCTACGCGACGATGCTTAAAGGCGCCTTCGGGACGCCGCGCAAGATGTGGACACTCGGACAGGAAATCGCGATTCTTCTGTGCGTGTCCCTCGCGCTGACGCCGGCTTTCCGCATGCGTTTCTGGAACCTCGGAGGCGAGGGGCAGGTGCTGATCGGCGGACTTGCCTGCGCGGCCTCCATGATCCTTCTCGGGGACAAGATCCCGAACGCGCTGCTCATCCTCATCATGACGGTGACGTCGATCGCGGCCGGTGCGCTCTGGGCAGTGATTCCCGCCATCTTTAAGGCGAAGTGGGGCACGAATGAGACGCTTTTTACGCTCATGATGAACTATGTGGCGACGCAGCTCGTTGCGTACTATATCATCGTGTGGGAGGTTCCGCGCGGCTCCGGCAAGATCGGCATCATCAATCAGAACACGCAGGCCGGCTGGTTCCCGCAGATCGGAAACTTCAAATATCTCCTCAATATTCTCATCGTGCTCGTGCTCACCTTCGTGGTCTATGTCTACATGAAGCGGAGCAAGCAGGGGTATGAGATCTCGGTCGTCGGCGAGAGCACGAATACGGCGCGCTACGTCGGCATCAAGGTCGAGCGCGTCATCATAAGAACTCTTCTCTTATCCGGCGCGATCTGCGGCCTCACGGGCCTTCTCCTCGTCGGCAGCACGAATCACACGATCACGACGACGATCTCGGGCGGACGCGGCTTTACGGCCGTCATGGTCGCCTGGCTCGCCAATTTCAACCCGATCGCCATGATCTTCAGCAGCTTCCTGCTCGTGTTCTTCTCGCAGGGCGCGGGAGAGATCTCCACGGCTTTCGGACTCAATCAGTCCTACGCCGACATCATGATGGGCATTGTGCTGTTCTTTATCATCGGCAGCGAGTTCTTCATCAACTACAAGCTGCACTTAAGGAAAAATACCGGAAAGGAGGGCGCGTAAGCATGTTTGATCTTGTATCCTTTATTCCTCGTGCTGTCGCGCAGGGCATACCGCTGCTCTTCGGAAGCACGGGCGAGACCATCACGGAGAAATCCGGCAATCTCAACCTGGGAATTCCGGGCGTCATGTACGTGGGCGCCATCTGCGGCGTCATCGGCGCCTTCCTCTATGAGCAGAACGCGACGAACTTCGTGCCGCTGCTCGGTGTCCTGATTCCGACCGCGGCTGCGCTCGTCGGATCGCTCCTCATGGGGCTTCTGTATTGCTTCCTGACGGTTACGCTCCGCGCCAACCAGAACGTGACCGGTCTTGCGCTCACGACTTTCGGCGTCGGTTTCGGCAATTTCTTCGGCGGGTCGCTCATGAAGCTGACCGGCTCCGAGGTGCCGTCGATCGCGCTCACGAGCACGAGCAATTGTTTCCGGACGGCGCTGCCTTTTGCGGACAAGCTCGGCTGGGTCGGGACCGTGTTTTTCTCCTACGGATTTCTCGCCTATGTGGCCATTATTCTCGCCGTCATCGCCTCCTTCGTCCTGAAGCGGACGCGCACGGGCTTAAGCCTCCGCGCGGTGGGAGAGAACCCGGCTACGGCGGACGCCGCCGGCATCAACATCACGCGCTATAAGTATATGGCGACGTGCCTCGGCTGTATGACAGCCGGTCTCGGCGGCCTCTACTACGTCATGGACTACGCCAACGGCGTCTGGTCCAATGATGCTTTCGGCGACAGAGGGTGGCTTGCGATCGCGCTCGTCATCTTCACGATCTGGCGCCCGGCGGTGGGCATCTTCGCCTCCATGCTTTTCGGCGGACTCTATATTCTGTATCTGTACATTCCGAGCGGCATGAATCTGTCGGTCAAGGAAATCTACAAGATGTTCCCGTATATCGTCACGATCATCGTGCTCATTCTGTCCAGTATGCGCAATAAAAAGGAGAATCAGCCGCCGGCTTCGCTCGGACTCCCGTACTTCCGGGAAGACCGCTGATCCATACGAAAAACGTATGAACGCCTGCTTTGCAGGCGTTCTTTTTTACTGCATAACTGCATTGTACTAAAAAAAGAACAATATTTGACCGCTTTATTGCGGCAAAGTGATTGTATCTGAAAAAAAGGAGTGATAAAATTTGCCGGAAAGTTTTTTTATAGAGGAGGAAATGATTATGTCGTATGTAGATGAAGTTCTCGCGTCGGTACAGCAGAAGAATGCTCATGAGCCGGAGTTCCTCCAGGCTGTCACCGAAGTGCTTGAGTCTCTCCGCGTCGTCGTGGAAGCACACGAGGAAGAGTACAGGAAAGTCGCGCTTCTCGAGAGGCTGGTCGAGCCGGATCGCATCATCACCTTCCGCGTCCCGTGGACGGATGACAAGGGCGCTGTTCACGTGCAGAGAGGCTACCGCGTGCAGTTTAACAACGCGATCGGACCGTACAAAGGCGGCCTTCGTTTCCATCCCTCTGTCTATCAGGGCATTCTGAAGTTCCTCGGCTTTGAACAGGTTTTCAAAAATGCGCTTACGACGCTTCCGATCGGCGGCGGCAAGGGCGGTTCCGATTTCGACCCGCACGGAAAGTCCGACGCGGAAGTGATGCGTTTCTGCCAGGCCTTTATGACCGAGCTTTACAAGTATGTCGGCGCGGATATCGACGTTCCGGCCGGCGACATCGGCGTCGGCGGCAGAGAGGTCGGTTATCTCTTCGGCCAGTACAAGCGCATTACGGGCTCCTATGAGGGCATGCTGACGGGCAAGGGCCTGACGTTCGGCGGATCGCTGATCCGCACGCAGGCGACGGGCTACGGTCTTCTGTATCACACAGAGGAGATCCTGAAGCTGAACGGCAAAGAGCTGAAGGACAAAATCTGTGTGGTCTCCGGTGCCGGCAACGTCGCGACATACGCGATCGAGAAGGCGCAGCAGCTTGGCGCGAAGTGCGTGACCTGTTCTGATTCTACGGGCTGGATCTATGATCCGGACGGCATCGACGTCGCCGTGCTGCGCGACGTGAAGGAAGTGAAGCGCGCGAGACTTACCGAGTACAAGGCGCAGCGCCCGAATGCCGAGTATCATGAAGGCAAGGGCGTCTGGACTGTGAAATGTGATTATGCATTCCCGTGCGCGACGCAGAACGAGCTGGATCTCGAGGACGCGAAGACGCTTGTGGCGAACGGCTGCCAGGGCGTGTTTGAGGGCGCCAATATGCCGACGACGCTTGAGGCCACGAAGTATCTGCAGGACAACGGCGTTCTGTTCACTCCCGGCAAGGCTTCGAATGCGGGCGGCGTCGCGACGTCTGCGCTCGAGATGTCCCAGAATTCCGAGCGTCTCTCCTGGAGCGCGGAAGAGGTGGACGAGAAGCTGAAGAGCATCATGTACGGCATCGCCGATACGATCTCTGACGCCGCCGAGAGATACGGCATGAAGGGCAACTATGTTGCGGGCGCCAATATTGCCGGTTTTGAGAAGGTCGCAGCTGCGATGATCGCGCAGGGCGTGTATTGATTCGCTGTATTGTTTTATAAAGCGTGAGAACAGCCGGGGCGGGGCTCCGGCTGTTTTTATGCGTTATTTTTGAGTGCCTATTTAAAAATGAAAAAAGGATTTGCGGGAGGGGCGCGGAATAATAATTATATGGCGGGAAATGTCCCTTGTCATATGAGATTATATAGGCGAATATTGGCAAATACAGGTGAATATCGGCGCAGCGTCAGCTCCA
>DEFE01000054.1:7863-24377 GCA_002350625.1 Lachnospiraceae bacterium UBA2860 | reverse complement strand
AAGGTCATCAACCTTGACAAGGATTCCGAGCCCGACATCTACAATGCGATCAAGCGCAACGCGCTTCTCGAAAATGTCACCGTCGACGCGGAAGGCAAGATCGATTTCGCGGACAAGTCCGTCACGGAGAACACACGTGTTTCCTATCCGATCGAGCACATCGAGAAGATCGCGAAGAACGTGAACAAGATCTCCTCCGGCCCGGCTGCCGACAACGTGATCTTCCTCAGCGCTGACGCTTTTGGCGTCCTGCCGCCGGTTTCGATCCTCACGCCGGAGCAGACACAGTACTACTTCCTGTCCGGCTTCACGGCAAAGCTCGCCGGCACGGAGCGCGGCATCACGGAGCCGACCCCGACCTTCTCGGCCTGCTTCGGCCAGGCGTTCCTCGAGCTGCATCCGACGAAGTACGCGGAAGAGCTCGTCAAGAGAATGCAGAAGAGCGGCGCCAAGGCTTATCTGGTCAACACGGGCTGGAACGGCACGGGCAAGCGCATCTCCATCAAGGATACGCGCGGCATCATCGACGCCATCTTAAACGGCGACGTGCTGAAGGCTCCGACAAAGAAGATCCCGTACTTCGATTTCGAAGTCCCGACGGAGCTTCCGGGCGTGGATCCCGCGATCCTCGACCCGCGCGACACCTACGCGAGCGCCGAAGAGTGGAATGCGAAGGCCGAAGATCTGGCCGGCCGCTTCATCAAGAACTTCGCGAAGTACGAAGGCAACGAAGCGGGCAAGGCTCTCGTGGCTGCGGGCCCGAAGCTGTAATCTCTGGAAAATAATGACTGATGAAAGAGCAGACGGAGACATTTCCGTCTGCTTTTTTGACGGATCATTGCACAATACCTGCCGGCTTTTCGTCGGTTTTTCTCTACATGCAGTACTTGCATTCACAAAGGATGCGGCGTATAATGGGGCCCATAGGAAATTTTACAAAATTGTAAACTCTGATTTCAAAAGTGTTATATTTTATTTTCAAAGGTTATTCTTCCGACGGGCGCTCTGAAATGGGTGAGGGCAGATAAGTCGCCGGCGGAAGCAGTTATTCGGAGGGGTTTATGAATCGCAGAGAAAGACGGGCAATGACGCTCAAACCGGTGCTGGCGGCAGTTATGTTTTGCTGCCTGCTTTTTGTCGGTTCACTCACTGTCAGTGCTGCGGGTGAGGTTACAAAGTACAATGGCGTAGATTATGCAAGGGTTTACGACTTTGACTACTACGTGGCGCATAACTCCTATGTGAAGAAGCATTATGCGGACAATCCTGCCGGGGCTCTTAAGTATTTCGTCAAGAAGGGCATGAAGAAGCGCCAGGTGGCGAGCGAAGACTTCGACATCAACTCCTACATCAACGGCAGCAAGAACTTAAGAAGAAGCTACAAGAACAACTATAAGAAGTATTATCTGCACTACATCAAGAAAGGCTACAAGTCCAAGACCTACAGAAGAAGAGCGACGGCGGGCTACAAGACCCTGAAGAATTATGCGGTTTCTTACGCCGGCGTATCCTATAAGCGCGTTTACGACTACAACTACTATGTGTCCCACAACGCGGACGTCAAGAAAAAGTACGGCGTCGACGACCTCGCGGTCTTTGAAGACTTCATGGAGCGCGGCGTGTATCTGGGCCTCAAGGGCAACGCGAAGTTTGACGTCGAGTCCTACATTAAAGCCAATCCCGATCTCGAGACGCAGTTCGGCGACGATTACTTCGAGTTCTATACCTACTATGCGAAGACCGGCAAGGGCAATCTCGTGCCGACCGACGACGGCTATTCGGCCTTCACGGAAGACGAGCTCGCTGCGATGTCCTCCTCGGAGACAGGCGCGACAGAGAAAAAGCTCGGCTATACCGCAAGAAAGATCTACAACGAGACGATCAACGGCCAGAAGACGCTGACGACTTATCTGAAGAACGCTCTCGTTCCCTGCGGGCGCACGCTCTACATCTGGGGCGGCGGCTGGGATGACAGCGACGCCAGCATCATCGGGTATCAGAAGCAGTGGGAGACTTTCTTCAACAATCACAACACAGCCGGCTACGACTATGCAAATTACCGCTACTCCTATGGCAACGGCCTGGACTGCTCCGGCTTCGCCGCGTGGACGCTGTACAACACGCTTTACACGAAGAGCGGCGGCGCATGGCTCGTCTATCAGTCGACGACGGTGGCTTCCACCTATAAGAGCAAGGGCTGGGCGACGCTGTCCACGGGCTCCTCGGACCAGACCTATAAGCCGGGCGATGTCGTCAGTATGAACGGACATGTGTGGATTTCCCTGGGACAGTGCTCCGACAAGAGCGTGCTCCTTGTCCACAGCTCACCGAAGGGCGTGCAGATCAGCGGCACCTCCGGCAGAGCAGCCACACTGGCTACGCACTATATGAAGAAGTACTTCCCGGAATGGCCGTATGCGGCGAGAACCGTCAGCTCCAGCTACCTCAGCTACGCCGGCAAGGCGCGCTGGAAGGTATCCGGCGCGGGCCACATCCTGGACGATCCGGACGGACTGCAGAAGATGTCCGCAGACCAGATCATGAAGTTCCTTCTTGGCGACTGAATATACGAGACGGAGTAAGCGAATATAACGGGGGTTTACAAATGAACAGACGTCTGCAGTTGATGGCCGTCGCTGCACTTTCCTGCGTTGTCCTTGGGGGATGCGGAAGCAGTCCCAATACGATCAGGGCGGGATACGTGACAGGACCGGACGGCACAGACGGCAGCGCTGAGGCAGAAGCGATTACCAGCGGCATAGAGTCCTATGCCGCTGAATCTTCTGTTCAGACCAGAGTCTACACAGCGTCTGCCGATACCGAAGAAGCCTATGCCGTGCAGTTTGACGCGGCGGCAGAGGACGGCACATCTTACGTGATCGCGTCGGGGGAGAACATGGAGGTTCCCGTCTACGCGGCGCAGAACAAGCACACGAAACAGAAGTTCCTCTTCCTGGACGGGCAGCCGCGCGAATCCCGCGAGTATGAGGCGACCATCCGCAAGAATACGGAGTGCGTCAAATTCTCCGCAGCGGACATGGGCTTTATCACCGGCTACGCGGCCGTCCGCGACGGCATCCGGAACGTGTTCTATCTGGGCAGCACGAAGGAAGGGGAGCACCTTGAAGCTTATAACGGCTTCTTAAGCGGCGTGCAGTACGCGCTCGACGAGCAGTCGCTGTCGTCGACCATGATGACTGTCTCTGCAGAATTTGCGGGCTCGGATGAGTTATCGCCTCTGAGGCTTTCCGACGCGCTGCGCGCATTTGACAGCGGCGCGGAGCTGATCGTCACGGACGGGCAGAATCTCGCGCGGGCAGCCGGAGAGGCGGCGGTGAGCCGCGGCGCGGCGGTCGCGACGATCGGCTTTGACGGGAGAGAGATTTCCTCGGGCGTGCTCTACGGAGCCGTGCCGGACAGAGCGGGCGCGGTGGAGTACCTGCTCACTGCCTTCGACGCGGACAGCAGCGCTTTTAAGGGCGGCTCCCTTGTGACCCTCGGCGCGGCCGAGCACGCGGTGATGCTGGCCGTGGATTACGCCATGTTCGGATCCTTTACGGAATCCGGACTGCAAAGCATCATCGACGCCATCGCGGACGGCACGGTGACGGTCTATAAGCCGGCAGCCGGAGACGGGACGGAGAGCGGCGCGGGCGATCCGAACGCCGAGGCCCCGCACGCCTTCCCGGTGGGGGAGGTCGCGCCGGTGACGCCGAACGCCAATTCCGGTCTCGGGGACGCGGCGGCAGTGACGGCTGAGACGGATGCATCCGCCGAAGCGGCCGGCACGGACGAGACGGCCGCTGCGGAAGATGCGCCTGTGGAAGAAGCAGAGGAAGATACAGGCGACGCAGAAGATACAGGCGACACGGAATAGACCGGAGATACGGATGTGGAAAGCACAGACGGGAAAGCAGTATAAGGGGTGTTAAAAGCTGCGGAGCAGCCTCAAAAAAACGGTGAAAAGCGGGGATTTTTCCCCCGCTTTTTTTGATCCCCCGGGGAGGCTTGTGCGCGCGGGAACTGTTCTTTTATAATGCGCTAAGACCACATTCTGTATGCGGGAAGCATTTTCGAATGCGCTTAAGACTACATTCTTTGCGCGGAACTTATTCCCGAGAGAGGGGAACTTATTATGCATATGGCGGATGCACTTCTCAGCCCGGCTGTCGCAGGCACGATGTTCGCGGCCTCCGGCATCGCGGCCGGGATCTCGGTTTACAAACTGAAGAAAGAGGATGACCCGGCGAAGATTCCGACGATGGCCGTGACGGCGGCGCTTGTCTTCGCGGGGCAGATGATCAATTATACGATCCCGGGGACGGGCTCTTCGGGGCACCTGTGCGGCGGCATGCTGCTGTCCGCGCTGCTCGGGCCGTACGCCGGCTTCCTGTCGATGATCACGGTGCTGGTGATCCAGTGCCTGTTCTTCGCGGACGGCGGGCTCCTCGCGCTCGGAGCCAACATCTGGAACATGGCTTTCTACGGCTGCTTTGTCGGCTATTTCCTGCTCTGGCGGCCGATCGTGACGAGCCGCCTGTTCGGGGGCGGGGAAGGCAATAAAGGCCTGAAAGGGCGGATCGCGCTCGCGTCCGTTCTCGGCTGCGTGCTCACGCTTCAGATGGGCGCGTTCTCGGTCGTGCTGGAGACGACGCTCTCCGGAATCACGGAGCTGCCATTTGCGGCGTTCGCCGGCCTCATGCAGCCGATCCACCTGGCGATCGGCCTCATCGAGGGCCTGATCACGGCGGCTGTGCTGATCTTCATCAGCGAGGCGCGGCCGGAGCTGCTGCGCGACGTGCAGGCGGCGGAGGCGAAGAAATCCGCGAAGCTGTCCCTTAGCGCCACGGTGTTCATCCTCGCCCTTATGGCGGCGGTGGTCGGCGGCGGGCTCTCGCATCTGGCGAGCGCCTATCCGGACGGGCTCGAGTGGGCGCTCTTCGGAAATGCCGAGGAGGGATATCACGCCAACATGGGCCTTGACGAGGAGAGCTTCGGCACAAGAAGCGAAGCGGCGGAAAGAGCGGAGAAGATACAGGAGACGACGGCCTTCCTTCCGGATTACGCATTTGCGGACAGCGACAGTCCGGCGGGCACCACGGTGTCCGGACTCGTGGGCAGCGCGATGGTGGCGGCGGCAGCCTTCCTCATCTGTGTGCTCGGACGCTTCTTCCGAAGAAAGGAAAAGACGGCGTAGGAAAGACGATGCCTGCTGCAAAACAAAAAGACGCGGGCAGCCGGATCCGCGGTTCCATGCGGGAGCTGCGGGAGATGGACACGCTGGCCGACGGCACTTCACCCGTCCACGCGCGCCATCCGCTGGCGAAGCTCGCCGTGACAATTACTTATGTGTTAACGGTCGTGTCATTTCAGAAATATGATCTGACACGACTTTTTGTGATGGTGCTTTATCCGGCGGTGCTCTTTTCCGTCACCGGGCTCCGCCTCCGCACCTGCCTGTGGAAGCTGCGCGTCGTCCTGCCGCTCGTGATGGCCGTGGGGGTCTTCAATCCCTTCTTTGACCGGGAGACCCTCTTTACTGTCGGCGGCGCGGCGGTGAGCGGCGGCGTGGTGTCGATGCTGACGCTGATGCTGAAGGGCGCGCTGTGCCTCATGGCGTCCTACCTGCTCGTCGCCACGACGAGGATCGAGGCAATCTGCGCGGCGCTAAGGGCGATCCACGTGCCTTCCGTGATGGTGACGATGCTCCTTCTGACCTTCCGGTACGTGACGCTCATCGGCGAGGAGGCCGCGGTGATGAGCGACGCCTACAGCCTGCGCGCGCCGGGACAGCGCGGCATCCACTACAAAGCCTGGGGCTCCTTCCTCGGACAGCTCCTCCTCCGCAGCAGCGACCGCGCCGGCGAGCTCTACGCGTCGATGCAGCTGCGCGGCTTCTCCGGGCAGTTTCCATACGCAAAGACCGCGCGGGGCACGGCCCGGGACGTGATCTATGCGGCGGCGTGGATCGCGCTGTTTGTCCTTGCGAGGCGATTCGACGTGACGGCGCTCATCGGCGGGCTTATGATGTGACGGCCCTTGCCCGGCCCGATCATTTCTTTGCGGAGGCAGCACATGCTTACATTCAGAGATGTCAACTTCACCTATGAAAAAGACCGCCCGGTGCTCCGCGGCGTGTCCTTCTCCGTCCGCGAGGGCGAAGCCGTCGGCCTCATCGGCGCAAATGGCGCCGGCAAGTCCACGGTGCTCATGCTGCTCACCGGGCTCCTCGCCGGGGAGGGGGAGATCACGGTGGACGGGCTCCCCGTGACGCGGGAGCATCTCGCCGAAATCCGCAGCCGGATCGGCTTCGTCATGCAGGATTCCGACAGCCAGATGTTCATGCCGACGGTGCTCGAGGACATGCTCTTCGGGCCGATGAACTACGGGCTGAGCCGGGAGGAGGCGGAGCGGAGAGCTGATGAAGTGCTTGCGCGGCTGGATCTTGCGGCGCTGAAGACGCGGCACAACCACAGGATCTCCGGGGGAGAGAAGCGCATGGCCGCGATCGCGACCGTGCTGACCATGGCGCCGAAGGTGCTCCTCCTCGACGAGCCGACCTCGGCGCTCGACCCGATGAACAGGCGCCGCGTGATCCGGACGCTGAATGAGCTCAGGGAGACGAAGCTCATCACGTCGCACGACCTGGACATGATCTATGACACCTGCAGCCGCGTGCTGGTTTTAAAGGACGGCCGGATCGCCGCGGACGGGCCGGCGGAAGAGATCCTTAAGGATGCGGCATTGCTTGCCGACTGCCGCCTGGAGCTGCCGCTGCGCTTTCAGTGAATGATACGGCGGGACTTCACTCAGGGATGGTGCTGCAGGATGACATGGCAGAACAAAAACCTGCGTTGATAATGGACACATTCGAGTGGTATAATGAGGCAGATGTATAGCAATATGTGACCGCTTATCTATGATAATGAGGATTAGGGATATGGGAAACGTGACAGAAGAAGGAGCTGCAAAGAAAAGACTGATTACGCGAAGCGACTTTGACGGTCTGGTCTGCGCGATGCTCCTCAAGGAGCTGGGACTCATCGATGAAATCAAGTTTGTGCACCCGAAGGACGTGCAGGACGGGAAAGTTGACATCACTTCAAACGACATCACGACGAACCTCCCGTTTGACGAGCGCGTGGGACTCGCGTTTGACCATCACGAGAGCGAGCTTCTCCGCGTCGACGCCGAGAAGGCGAAAGGCCGCTTCATCATCGACGGCGACGCGAAGTCGGCCGCGCGGGTCGTGTACGATTATTACGGCGGCGCGAAGGTCTTCACAAGGGTTTCCGAAGAGATCATGTGGGCCGTCGACAAGGGCGACAGCGCCGATTTCACGAAGGAAGAGATCCTTGATCCGAAGGGCTGGGTGCTGCTCAACTTCCTCATGGATGCGCGCACGGGCCTCGGCCGTTTCCACGACTTCCGCATATCCAATTATCAGCTGATGATGGAGCTGATCGATTTCTGCGTCGACCACAGCATCGATGAAGTGCTGGCCCTCCCGGACGTCAAGGAGAGAGTCGATCTCTACTTCGAGCAGCAGGAGCTCTTCAAGAAGCAGCTTGCCGAGATCGCCGAAGTGCACGACAAGGTGGTCGTGATCGACCTGCGCGAGCAGGAGACGATCTATGCGGGCAACCGCTTCATGATCTACGCGATGTATCCGGAGACCGAGATCTCTGTCCATGTCGCGTGGGGCTTCAAGAAGCAGAACACGGCGGTCATGATCGGCAAGTCGATCATCAACAAAGCCTCGCAGGTCAACATCGGCGACCTCTGCCTCTCCTACGGCGGCGGCGGACACGCCAACGCGGGCACCTGCCAGCTTGACAATGACAAGGTCGACGCCGAACTGCCGACGATTATCGAAAAACTGAACGGCCGCCTGCCCATCTGAAAAGCTACGGTTCTTCTTCGGGTCATGGCACATAACCTTACAGAGCAGGCAGGAGAGGAAGACGCAGCGAGTCCTCGTCCGACAGACAGGAGTTTATGAGATGAGAACGAACAGAGCATGCGGGATAAAGATAAAGGCATTTGCGATGACAGCAGCAGTAGTATGTTTACTGCTGCTCTTTTTTATTCCGGCGAGGCAGACGGCGGCCGCGTCGAAAGGCAGCGTGAATCGTGTGAGCGTCACGAATTTGCCGGCGAAGTCGCTGACCTTAAAGAAAAAGAAGTCCTTCAGGCTGAAGACAAAGGTGTTCGGCACGGGCGCTTTCTCGAAGGGCGTCAAATTTAAGAGCAGCCGCCCGAAGATCGTGTCGGTCACAAGCAGCGGCAAGCTGAAGGCGCGCAAGAAGGGCACGGCGAAGATCACCATCACGTCGAAAGCCAATAAAAACAAGAAGATCGTCATCACCGTCAGAGTCGGCACGCCGGTGTCGAAGGTGTCGCTGAGCAAAAAGACCGCGGAGCTCCGCGCCGGCGACAAGCTGACGCTGAAGGCGACGACGCGGCCCGTGAAGGCCAGCAACCGGAAGGTCGTGTGGAGAAGCACGGACGCTTCCGTTGCGACGGTATCTTCCTCCGGCGTCGTCACGGGAAAGAAGCCGGGAGAGACGACCATTCAGGCGATCGCGGCAGACGGTTCGGGAAAGAAAGCCAGCTGCGTCGTGATGGTGTACAGGGAAGGAACCGCGATGAACGACGTGGAAGGCCAGGAATTAAAAGAGGAGTCCGGCGGCGCGCAGGGCGGCGGCACAGAGTCCGACATCGGCGGAAGCACGGGCGAAGTGATCGCAAATCCGGACGATCCGGAGCACGGCGGCACGGAATCGCAGGGAACAAATCCCCAGGGGACGGAATCCCAGGGAACGGAATCCCAGGGGACGGAATCTCAAGGGACGGAATCTCAGGGAACGGAATCTCAAGGGACGGAATCCCAGGGGACAGAATCCCAGGGAACGGAATCTCAGGGGACGGAATCTCAGGGGACGGAATCCCAGGGGACGGAATCCCAGGGGACAGAATCCCAGGGGACGGAATCTCAGGGAACGGAATCTCAGGGAACGGAATCCCAGGGGACGGAATCCCAGGGGACGGAGACCATCGACCCCGAGAAATACCGCGCACTCCTTAAGGACAGACTGGCGATGGCCGAGGCTCTCTTCAAGACACCCGGCGCGGAAATCCAGCAGTTCATCTCCGACGCGAAAGCAGCGGCCGAGACCTCCGAAGACGGCGAAGCGCTGAAAGCGCTGTGGGAACAGGCCAAGGAGCTGGTCAGGACGGCGGAGATGAAGCTCACGATCACGGACATCAGCGGCCCGAACGTGCTGCACTTCAGCTGCGAGTGGGAGGAGAGCACCGCGGCGAGAAGCGACCTTTTGATCGAGGGCAGCGCCAAAAGATTTTCAAGTGACGGCATGGTGGTAACGCTCAATGACGCATCCTCCACCTGGTCGCTTGTCACAGACAGCGCGGCGCAGAGCGGATGGGCCGTTACGGTGACAAACGAAAACGGCATGCACTGGACCTACCCGATCAGCTACACCTTTAATCCCGTGGATCTTTCCATCGGAGAGGTCTCTCTTACGGAAAACGGCACCGAAATGGTCACCGCTTTCTGGGAAGAAGAGGCCGAGGGAGAAAAGCCTTACGTTCTGTGCATCGAAGGCCTGAAGGAAAGCATGCCTGAGAATCTCGTCATCACGGGGACGGAGGAGGACGCCGTGGTGAGCGCCATGACCGCGTCGGATCTGCCGGGTTATGACGGCATGCTGACAGTCTCGGTCCAGGCGGCCAGGAGAACCTACTACGTCCTCTGGTCGGTACCGACGAGCGCCTTTGACATCGAGGAAGTATACCTGCCGCTCGGCGACGGGCAGCAGCTCCTTCCTTCGTCGGTGGAAGAGATCGAAGAGGACGGGCAGACCCTTCATGTGCTCACTGTTTCGTCCGTCTCGGCGCATATCCCGGAGAAGCTGCAGCTCCTGATGGGCAGCGGCGATTATCTCACGGTCGACATCTATGCGCCGAACAGCGACAAGTACGACGGTATGTTCACGATCGATCGATTCGGCTGCAGCGACGGCTGGTACCTGAAGCTTGACATCATCGGCGGCGCGAACCTCGCGGTCAAGGATATCTCCGCCAAGGACGCAAACGGCAACAGCCTGATTCTTGACTGGACGGCCTACGAGCCCGAGGAAGCGGGCGACGTCTACCTGCTTGAAGTCAACGGCCTTTCGGAGACGGTGCCGGAAACGCTTCAGGTGGTGCCGGCGTCTGCCGAAGCTTCGGTCACTGTCAGCGCGTCTGACAATGAAGACTACGAGGCGATGGCGACGATTACTTCGGGCAGCGAAAGCAGGACCTGGTATATCAGCTATATGTGCGTCGACGATGTCTTCAGCGTCGCCGATGTGACCGGAACGGGGATCGGCCTGTGGGAGATGAAGGCAGAGGCTTCTTCCGACGGCTCCAACACGATCTACTATCTCTCGGTCGAAGGCGAGGCGGATACGATCCCGTCGAATCTGAAGATCACGCCGGAGAGCCCGGAAGCGCAAGTGAGCGCCATTTTCGCATCGGACAAGAGCGGCTTTGACAGGATGTTCACGATCAGCGCGCTCGGCTTTACGAGGACCTGGTACATCCGCTACAACGCGGAGATCAGCTTCGACAACGCCGTGTTTACCGTGAACGGTGAGGAGATCGAGGACTGGTACACAGACGATGCTTACGACAAGAATACCGGAGCGTTCCTCTTCGAGGCCCTCGTCGTGTTCCTCGCGAACAGGAACGATGCCGCCGCATTAAGCATCACTTCTCCGGACTTCACCTTCGTCTCGTCCGCGGCTTCGGACCGCGCGGCCTTTGACCGTGTGGTGACGCTGAAGGACAAGAAGGGCGGCTTCGAGAAGCAGTACTACGTCAAGGTTTATCTCATCGACGAGGAACCGGATGAAGTGCTGGTCGGCGCGGCGGATATCGCGGAAGAGACCGGAGACGCAGCGGATCTGTCCGGGACAGCCATGGCTGATCCGCTGCCCGACGAAGGCGAAGAGCTTCTGCCGGAGGAATCGCCGGAAGAACTGATGGAAGAGGAAACGGTCGGCGCATCTGACATTCCCGAAGACGAGAGCGGCGAGATCTATGCGGACGCCGCTGAGGGAGAGATCCTCCCGGAAGAGCCGGAGATTATGCCGGAAGAAGGCGGGATCCTCCCGGAAGGACAGGAGACGCCGGCAGAGGAAGATGACGTCATCATCTTCGCGGAGGAAGGCTGATTAGGAAAACTCAAAAGCATTATAGAGAAGCAACAGAACAGTGACTGAAAAAACCGCCCCTTTCCAGGGGCGGTTTTTTTCTGACATGGGGTGCCTTCTGTCAGATTATATTGCATGCAATATGACAAGGGGTCAGACCCCTTGTCATGTTTATATTGTATGCAATATGACAGAGGGTCAGACCCCGTGTCATGTTTTCTTCTCAGCTTTTCGGAAGACGAGCTGGCAGGCCGTGTTCATCACGATGCAGGTCATGACCCAGGAGAGGGGATAGACCATCACAAGCGTCTCGACCGAGCGGTGCGCCGGGAAATAGGTGAAGACATAGAGCAGACGGAACGCACAGGTGCCGAGCATGGAGATGAGGGCGGGAACCATGGAGCGGTTCATTCCGCGCATCGCGCCGGCGGGGATTTCATAAGTCGCGCACATGAAATGGAAGAGGCCGGAGTACGTGACGCGGATCATGGCGTACGAAACGACGTTCGGGTCCTTCGTGAAGAAGCCGATGAAGGGGACCCTTGCGAGATAGAGGCAGGCGACCAGCACCATGTCGAGGCCGACGCCCATGATCAACGCCGTGCGCAGGACCCTGCGGCAGCGGCCGATATTTCCGGCGCCGTAGTTCTGGCTCACGAAGGTCACGGTGGCCTGCGAGAACGCATTGAGGAAACAGTAGGAGATGAAGTCGACGTTCTGCGCGGCCGTCATGCCGGCGATGCAGTTCGCGCCGAAGCTGTTGACCGCGGTCTGGATGACGACATTGGAAAGCGAGAAAACCATGCCCTGCAGGCCCGCCGGCACGCCGATCTGCAGTACCTTGACGAGGTACGGGCGGCGGAAAAAGAAGAGCAGCTTTCCGGGCTCGAGGTGGAACTCGTCCTTTTCGCGGATCAGAAAGAGCATCGTGAGGATCCCGCTGAAATAGTTGGAGATGACGGTCGCGAGCGCCACGCCAACGACGCTTAAGTGGAACACGATGACAAAGAGGAGATTCAGGGCGACATTTAAGATGCCTGCGGCGGTCAGACTGTAGAAAGGCCGCTTGCTGTCTCCCTTGCTCCTTAGAATCGCCGCTGCAAAGTTGTACATCATGATGGCCGGCATCCCGCAGAAGTAGATGCGCAGATAGAGGATCGCCAGCGCCATGACGTCTTCGGGCGCGCTCATCAGGCGCAGGATGAACGGCGTCAGGATGATGCCGAGCCCGAGGAGAAAGATGCCTGCAACGAGCGCGAGCAGGACAGAGGTGTGTACCGCTTCGCGGACGCGTTCCCTGTGCCCGGCGCCGATGAGGTTGCCGATCAGGACGTTGGCGCCGACGGACATGCCCACAAAGAGACTGACGAGCAGGTTGATCACAGCGCCGTTGCTGCCGACGGCCGCCATGGCCTGCGCATTGGCAAAACGGCCCACCACCGCGAGGTCCGCGGCATTGAACAATTGCTGCAGCACGCTGCTCGCTGCGAGCGGGAGCGCGAAGAAGAGGATTTTTTTGGCCAGAGGGCCATGTGTCATATCGACTGCTGTCTGTTTTCCTGCCATTTTTCTTACCTGCCTTAATCCAGCTTCATCATGGTACAAAAGAATCTGCACGTCAAGATAAGTCTTGCATATAAATGCCGGAATAGTAAAATGAAATAAAAGAAGAGCAGAAAGGAAAAAGGTTGATAATATGAAGATCAAATCTGTCGCTTTGTTCGGAGCAGGCGCTATCGGCGCTTATTTTATCTATGGATTTTCAAAGGCCGAAGACCTGGATTTCTGCGTCATTGCCGACGGGGAACGAAAGGACAGGATTGAGAAGGAAGGATTCATCATAAATGGTGAGACGTATCGCCCGGCGGTGAAGAGCCCGGAGGAAGCGCGCGGCGTCGATCTTCTCCTCATAGCCACGAAGTATCACGGACTCCTTAATTCGCTCGAGGAGATTCAGCGGATTGCAGATGAGCACACGGTGGTGATCAGCCTCTTAAACGGCATTGACTCCGAGGAGATCTTAAGCTCGGTCATCGATCCCGGGCAGATTGTCTACAGCCTCATGAAGATCAGCGCCGAGCGCGTCGGCAACCGCATCACCTTTGACGCGGAGAAGACGCCCGGCCTCTTCGCCGGTGAGCGGGACAACTCCACCGAGTCGGAGCGGCTGCTGGCTCTGAAGGAGCTGATGGAACCGCTTCCGATCCGATACCATTTCTGTGAGGAGATTATCTCGGAGCAGTGGAAGAAGTACGCGCTCAATATGGCCGTCAATCTCCCGCAGGCCATCCTGGGCGTCGGCTGCGGCGCCTATCAGGACAGCGAACACGTCGCCTTCCTGCGCGACCGCCTGGAGGTCGAGGTGCGCGATGTGGCTGACGCATATGACATCACTTTCGGACCGCTTGACGACAACAGCAGCAGGTGGCTGAAGAAGGCGAGATTTTCAACACTCCAGGATCTGGATGCGGGACGCCACACGGAAGCCGACATGTTCTGTGGCGTGCTCATGACGAAGGCCGCCGCGAAGGGAATTGCCGTGCCCTATACGGAGTTCTGCTTCCATGCGATCAGTGCGCTGGAAGAGAAGAACGACGGGCTGTTTGACTACTGAGCGGCTGACAAAAAACAGTTGGCTAGTCCCCCGGTAAGTGTTACTCTAAACATGTAGCTTCCCGACCTCGCAGGAAGGAGACCGCCCATGTTTGGAGAACACTTTCAATTAAATGAGCAGACCATCCCCGTCGTCGAGGAGATCGGCCGGCACATGCCGGGCGGCTTCTTCATCTACAAAGCGGAGGAACCGGAGGAACTCCTCTACATCAATCAGGCCGCTATGAGGATCTACGGCTGCAGCGACCTGGAGGAATTCCGCGCGCTCACCGGTTATACCTTCCGGGGCATGGTGCACCCGGAGGATTACGCCGAGATCAAATCATCCATCAAGGATCAGATCGCGGTAAAAGATGACAATCTCGACTATGTAGAATACCGCATCGTCCGCAAGGACGGCAGCTGCCGCTGGGTCGACGACTACGGGCATTACACCGAGACGGAAGCCTATGGCGGCATCTACTACGTCTTCATCTCCGACATTACGGAAAAGAAAGCGCAGGAAGAGCTGGAGAAGGCGGAGCAGGACAAGCTGATCACCGCGCTTGCCTCCGACTACAAAAGCGTCTATTACGTCGTGCTCGACACGGACCAGGGCGTCTGCTACCAGTCGCGCACCGACATCGAGTACTCTCTGCAGGCGGGAGAGCACTTCCGCTATCTCGAAACCTTCACCGATTACGCAGAAAAATATATTACGGAGGAATACCGCGACGGGTTCCTCGCTTTTATCGCGCCTGACGCCATCCGCGAGGGCCTTAAGAACCGGCGCGTCATCTCGTTCCGCTACATGGTGACGCGGGACGGGAATGAATCCTATGAGATGGTCCGCTTCGCCGGCGTGCGCCATCCGGAGGACAGAGACGACAATCTCGTGCACGCGGTCGGCGCCTGCTTCTCCGACATCGACGAGGAGATGCGGAAGGACCTGGCCCACACGGAGACCCTGCGGGACGCGCTCAGGGCGGCCGAGCAGGCGAATAAGGCGAAGACGGCATTTTTGTCGAATATGAGCCACGAGATCCGCACGCCGATGAACGCGATCATCGGCCTCGACAACATCGCTTTAAGCGACACGGATGTCTCGGACCGGACGCGGGATTACCTGGAGAAGATCGGAACTTCCGCGCATCATCTCCTTAGCATCATCAACGACATCCTGGACATGTCCCGCATCGAGTCGGGCCGCATGGTCATTCACAGCGAGGAATTCTCTTTCGCGAAGATCCTCGAGCAGGTGACCGCGATCATCAGCGGGCAGTGCCGCAACAAGGGACTGACCTTTGTGTGCGACATCGCGGACAATCTCAGCAGCTACTACATCGGCGACGCGATGAAGCTCCGGCAGATCCTGATCAATATCCTCGGAAATGCCGTCAAGTTCACGCCGGAGGGCGGCCGCGTGGGTCTCCGCGCCGAGGAGATCAGCCGCTACGACGGCAACTGCACGCTGAAGTTCGTCATGGAGGACACCGGCATCGGCATGAGCGAGGATTTCCTGCCGCGGATCTTTGACGCATTTGCGCAGGAGGATTCCTCGACGACGAGCCGCTTCGGCAGCACGGGCCTCGGCATGCCGATCACGAAAAGCCTCGTGGAGCTGATGAACGGCAACATAGAAGTAAAGAGCAAAAAGGGCGAGGGCTCGACCTTCACCGTGACGGTGACGCTGAAGGCCTCCGGAAGACAGGACGGCGGCGAGGACGCGGACCAGCTTTCCCCCGACGATATCGTCGTGCTCGTCGTCGACGACGACGAGGTGGCCTGTGAGCACGCGCGGCTCATCCTCGGGCAGGTCGGCATCAGCTGCGACACCGCCACCTCCGGCGAGGAGGCGATCCGCATGGTCGAGCTAAAGCACGCGCGGAACGATTCCTACAACCTCATCCTCGTCGACTGGAAGATGCCCGGCATGGACGGCATCGAGACGACGCGGCGGATCCGGGAGATCGTCGGCCATGAGCTCGCGATCATCATCCTCACCTCCTTCAACTGGGACGACGTGGCGGAGGAGGCGCGGGAGGCCGGCGTCGACACCTTTGTCGCGAAGCCGCTTTTCGCGTCGAATGTCATGGATGAATTCCGGGAGGCATTTCAGAAGAAACACCAGACGGCCGGAGAGAGAAATGTCGACCTGAAGGGCCGACGCGTCCTGCTCGCGGAGGATGTACCGATCAACGCCGAGATCATGCTGATGGTGCTGACCATGCGGGAGATCGAAGTCGATCACGCCGAGAACGGCCAGGCGGCGGTCGATCTCTTCCGGGAGAAGGGCGAGGGCTATTACGACGCGATCCTCATGGACATGCGGATGCCGGTGAAGGACGGCCTCACGGCGACGCGGGAGATCCGCGCGATGGACCGCGCGGACGCGAAGACGATTCCGATCATCGCCCTCACGGCGAACGCATTTGACGAGGACGTACAGAGGAGCATGCAGGCGGGGCTGAACGCGCATCTGAGCAAGCCCGTCGAGCCCGACACGCTGTACGAGACGCTCAAAAAGCTGCTCCGGTGAGCGCAAAAAAACGGCGGGGCAGTCAGTATAACTGACTTGAAGGATACGACATAAAGGAGAAACACGTTGGAAGAGAAGCGGGCTGCAAACGGAGGAAAAAAGCCATATTTAAGTGAGATCACTGTGTGGGCGATCGCGTTCGGCTGCATGGTCGGCTGGGGCGT
>DEFE01000054.1:7465-7777 GCA_002350625.1 Lachnospiraceae bacterium UBA2860 | reverse complement strand
CGCGATGATTGCCGGCACGGCGATCATGCTTGTCGTGGGCCGGAACCTGTCCTTCCTCATGGCGCGCAGCCCCATGACAGGCGGCATCTATGCGTATACGAAGGAGACCTTCGGCAGAGACCACGCCTTTCTCAGCGCCTGGTTCCTGTGTCTTTCTTATCTCACGATCGTTTTCTTAAATGGCACCGCCTTTTTCATCGTCATAAGGACCCTGCTCGCCGATTCCTTAAGAGGGCAGCCGCATTACAATGTAGCGGGCAATGAGATCTACGTCGGCGAGACCGTTGTGTCGATTCTCGCCCTCGCCGGCAT
>DEFE01000054.1:7018-7257 GCA_002350625.1 Lachnospiraceae bacterium UBA2860 | reverse complement strand
CCCTGGGCCTTCGTCGGCTTTGAGGTGGTGTCCTTTGATACGGCGGATTTCAAGTTCCCGACCAAAAAGAGCGGAAAGCTTCTCGCGGTTTCGATCGTGCTGGCGGGATGTGCGTACACCTTCATGACGCTCGTCGCCGTAGCCGCGCTTCCGGAGGGATACGGCTCCTGGCAGGCCTATATCGGGGACCTTGGCAACCTCTCCGGGGTGATCTCCGTGCCCACCTTCTATGCGGCAAA
>DEFE01000054.1:775-6931 GCA_002350625.1 Lachnospiraceae bacterium UBA2860 | reverse complement strand
TGACCGGCATCATCGGCGGGTACCGCGCGACGGTGCGCGTCCTGACGACGATGGCGGAGGACAGAATCCTGTCCGAGGCATTTTCGAAGACATCGGTCAGCATCGTCTTCATCATGGGGCTCTCGATCCTGCTCTCCCTGCTCGGCAGGAACACGTTGAACTGGTTCGTGGACCTGACGAGCTTCGGCGCGATCGTCGCCTTCGGCTACACCTCGGCGGCGGCGGGCAAGATCGGCCGGACAGAGGGCGTAAAAAGCGTGGCGGCGACCGGCACCATAGGGCTCGTCATCTCTGTCGTCTTCGGCATCGTGCAGATCGTGCCGCGGATTACGGCATTCGAGACCATGGGCAGCGAGGCATTCCTCCTGCTGTCGCTGTGGTGCCTTCTCGGCTTCCTGTTTTACTTCAGGACGGTCACGAAGAGCAATCTCACGGAGTACAGCCGCATGTCCACCTCCGGCGTGATTCTCTTCTCGCTGCTGCTCTATGCGGCCGTCATGTGGATCGGAAAGAAGTTGATGGCGGCGGAAAGCCTCGATGAAGCGAAAGGGGAGATCGCCCTCGGCGGCTTCTTCATGCTGCTCATCATCTTCGTGGGCCTCGCCGTCATGCTCTTCGTGCAGAACGTCGTGCGGAAGAAGTATGAGGAGCTCGAGCGGGACAAGATCCGCGCCGTGGAGAGCTCTCTGGCGAAGAGCCAGTTCCTCTTCAATATGTCCCACGACATCCGGACGCCGATGAACGCGATCATCGGCTACACGAATCTGGCGATGAAGGAAGACTCGCCTGAGGAGATGCGCAGCTTCCTTCGCAAGATCGACGATTCGAGCCGTCACCTGCTCACGCTCATCAATGACATCCTGGAGATGAGCCGGATCGAGAGCGGTCAGATCGAGCTGGAACTCGTGCCGACGGATCTGTGCGCGGTCTTCGACGGCATGCGGGACCTGTTCTCGGAGCAGATGAGAGAAAAGCAGATGGACTTCCGGGTCCACACGGGCCAGGTCCGGCACCGGTACGTCTGGTGCGACCGGAAGAACTTAAACCGCGTGCTGCTCAATATCCTGAGCAACGCTTACAAATTCACGCCGGAAGGCGGGATGATCAAGGCCTTGCTGTTCGAGGCCGGGTCGAGGAATCCGGAGTACGGCAGCTATGAGATCCGCATCGAGGACAGCGGCATCGGCATGTCAAAGGCGTTTGCGGACAAGATGTTCGACGCCTTTGAGCGGGAGCGGACGACGACGGTGAGCAAGGTGGAGGGCACGGGTCTCGGCCTCACCATCACGAAGAACATCATCGACCTCATGGACGGGACGATAGAAGTGATGACGTCCCCCGGAAATGGCACCGTGATCATCGTCCGCCTCAAGATGAAGCTCGCGGAGGAGAAGGACGTTCTCGTGCCGGAGGCGGCCGCAGCGGAGGAGAATGTCTCTATCCCGCACGAGGGGAAGCGGATCCTTCTCGTCGAGGACAACATGGTCAATATGGAGATTGCCCGGATGATCCTCGATGAAAGCGGCTTCACCGTGGAGACGGCGGAGGACGGGCAGATCGCGGTGGACATGGTGACTGCGGCAGACGCAGGCTATTATGATCTTGTGCTCATGGATATCCAGATGCCGAATCTCGACGGCTACGGGGCGACGCGCGCGATCCGCGGTATGTCGGATCCCGCGAAGGCAGCCGTGCCGATCGTGGCGATGACGGCGAACGCCTTTAAAGAAGACAGGGAGGCGGCCCTTGCGGCCGGCATGCAGGACCACATCGCGAAGCCGGTCGACGTGGAGCTCATGCTGCAGACGATCGACCGCGTGCTCCTGGAGAGCATGACGTGATGAATGCCCGGAAGGAATCTTTATGTAGCCTTGAGAAAATTGGACATGATAAACGCTGCAATCAATCTTGAAACTCTAAGAATTCCGCCGGCAAACCATCTTGAAGCATTAAAAGGTGATCGCCGGGGCCAGTACAGTATTCGAATTAATGAACAATGGCGCATCTGCCTGCGATGGAAAGGGCAGGATGCATATGATGTGGAGATCGTTGATTACCATTAAGGAGGCGATGCACTATGAGATCTGAGAATCTGATACATCCGGGAGAAATTCTGAGAGAAGAGTTCATGATACCGATGGGCATCTCCCAGAACAGGCTGGCGATAGAACTGCATATACCGGCTACAAGAATCGGGCAGATTATCCATGAAAAACGTGGCATATCGGCAGATACCGCCATCAGGCTGGGCATATATTTTAAAACGGGTCCGGAGTTCTGGTGCAACCTGCAGTCTGATTACGATCTTGGACTTGCGCTGAAGGCGAGCAATGAGGATTTCCGTTCCATAAGAGCTTATGCATGATGATTCTCGTAAATCATGAATACGGATTTGTTTGGTTTCACTTGTGTTGTAGGATATATACGAGGAGGTGTCTTATGAAAAAATCGATGCTTGCTGTCCTTCTTGCGATGGCTATGACTGCAGCTGTGTCTGCTTCCGCTTTTGCGGAAGAGGCGGCGCCCGATGTCGCGGAGGACGCCCCGCTCCTCGGCGGCTGGGAAATCACGGCGGATTCCCGCGTGCCGGAAGAGGCGCTCAAGGCATTTGCGAAGCTGATGGCGGAGGAAGACGGCACGCACAGCACGCCGATCGCCTGCCTCGCGACGCAGCTCGTAGCGGGAACAAACTACTGCCTGCTCGTAAGGAAAGCGCCGCTTGAGCCGAACCCGACGTATTCGTATGTCCTCACCTATCTCTACGTCGACCTTAAGGGAGAAGCGGAGATCCTTGACGAGCAGGATATCGTGCCGGGACTCAGACCTGAGGATGACAGAGTCGAAGAGCCCGAGGAGGAGCCTGATCCGGTGGTGGACGAGCCGGAGGAAGTCCCGGAGGAGGACACGGCGGAGGAAATCCCGGCCCCTGAGACGGAGACCGTGGAGACCGTGACAACAGTAACGACAACAGTGACAGAGGAAGTTCCTGAGGAATTACAAGAGGAAGAGTGAGTACAGAGCGACTGATTAACAGGTTCCACGCGCTGACGAGCGAGGCGGACCGCCTGCCCGTGCGGGAGATCGACGAGGAGGCCATCCGGATCGATCTCATCCTGAAGTACAAGGAGAGATGCAAGCGGGACGCGAGAAACTACGCTCAGAAGGGCTGCTATACCGACGGAAAGCAGCCGAAGAAGAGCGCGGTGCAGAACTATAAGAAGACAAAAGAATACGAGAGGCGGTACCGGGAGGCGCTTGAGCGGAGCTCGCGGTATGCGGAGATCCGGGAGGGGCACATCGATGAAAATGAAGCCTTCTGCGCCGAGCTTAGCCGCCTCATCGCGAGAGCGAAGAATGAAGAGCGGCGGCGCGCGCGGCGCGAGCAGGCGAAGCAGCTCCGGAAGATCGCGAAGCAGTATATCGCGCAGCTTCCCATCGAGGATTTCGCCGCCGGGAACCGGGAGACCGTCATCAAACGAGAACGGGAGATGGGAGACGCCTACATCCGCTCGGACCGCATGTATATCACCGTGGCACGGAACGACGCGCAGGGCCGGGTCAGGCAATCCACCGAGGAGATGGACGAGGACAACGCGGAGCTCTTCTTCGAGCAGTACAACGACGAGGCGGTCCGCCAGCTTTTATTCGGACATTTTCGTGCGGCGGGGGTCTGCGCCTCCTCCGCACTTGTCGTGCTGCTGTGCGGGAACTGGCCGTTTCTCGGGGAGCTCATGGCGAGCGAGGACACCGGGGAGAGCACGGCCTATCAGCTGCAGCAGATCGCAGCCGCCCTCACGGAGGATTATGACGAGGACGCCTTCATAAGAGAGTACTATGACATGGAGCGCCTGACGGAGCTTCTCGAGGACAACGAGATCTACCGCCGCGCGATCCGCGAAGGCATGTTCCGCAAGGAGCGGGTGAATCTCATCGCCTCGGGCATCGCGGACACGATCCCGAAGCACTACCCGGATCTCTTCCCGCTCGCCCGCGCCATGCACCGCCGCTTCATCCTCCACATCGGGCCGACTAATTCCGGCAAGACATACGAGGCGATCGAGCGGCTGAAGAACGCGGAGAGCGGCGTGTACCTCGCGCCGCTGAGACTCCTTGCCTATGAGCAGTACGACACGCTCAACAGGGCGGGGGCGGACTGCACGCTCGTGACGGGCGAAGAGAGACGCGTGGTGGAAGGCGCGACGCTCCGCTCCTCCACGATCGAGATGCTTGACTTCAAGCAGAGGTACGAGGTCGCCGTCATCGACGAGGCGCAGATGATGTGCGACGACGAGAGAGGCGGCGCCTGGACGGCCGCCATCTTAGGCGTCCGCGCCAAGGAGATCCACGTCTGCGCCGCACCGTCCGCGGAGCTTCTTTTACGACGCCTCATCCTCGAGTGCGGGGACAGCTGCGAAGTGACCTATCACGAGCGGAAGACGCCGCTCGTCTTCGAGAAGCAGGTCTTCAGCTTCCCGCTGGACGTCCGCGCGGGAGACGCGCTGATCGTCTTCTCGAGAAGGGACGTGCACGCCGTGGCCGCGGAGCTGCAGAAGATGGGAAAGACCTGCAGCATCATCTACGGCGCGCTGCCTTACGACGTCCGCTACGAGGAGGCCCGCCGCTTCCGCGAGGGAGAAACCGACATCGTGGTGGCGACGGACGCGATCGGCATGGGACTCAACATGCCCGTAAGGCGGATCGTCTTTTTGCAGACCGACAAATTCGACGGCTATGAGCGCCGCGAGCTCTACGCGCAGGAGATCCAGCAGATCGCCGGAAGAGCCGGGAGATACGGCATATTCGACGAGGGATACGTGAACACCCTCTACGACGCGCCGCTCATCGAGGAGGCGCTGTCCATGGTGCTGCCGCAGGACGAAGAGGCGGTGGTGGCATTTCCGGAGGAGCTCCTCCGCATCGACGCGCCGCTCTCCGAGATTCTTGAGCAGTGGTCGGAGATGGAGGTCAGCCGCGGCTTCCGCAAGAACTTAAGCGAGACGGAGGTCATGCTGGCGAAGCTCCTCGAGGAGATGTCGGACGACAAGTATCTGATCTACCGCTTCGTCACGATGGCTTTCGACGAGGGCGACGAGGACCTGCTCAATATCTGGCGGGAGATGTTCGTGTGCGAGAGCAATCTCATGGGCTTCGGCTACACGAAGTACCTGCCGACGCATATCCCCGAGGACGGAAATGCGTCCGACCTCCCGGTGCTCGAGGAGGCCTTCCACGTCTGCGACCTGCTCTACGGGTACATGGACCGCTTCGAGCACCCGGAAGGCATCCCGGAGGTGCTCGCCGTCAAGGAGAAGCTGTCGCTTGCGATTATGAAGATTCTTGAGAAACAGGAGCTCGCCGGGAGGCGCTGCCGCGAATGCGGCCGGCCGCTGCCGTGGGACTATCCCTTCGGCGTGTGCGAGAGATGCCACCACGGGGGCAGGGGACACCACCCGCGGACGCGGAGACGGCGGAGACGCTGAAGAGAACAGAAAAAGCGAAAGCGAGCAGGGGACGGGACTCCGTTCGGCTAACCGAACGAAGCACCGTCCCCTCTTCAGATACCCGCTCCAGGAAACACGGAAATGGATGATGAACGATGAGACTGGACAAATATCTTTCAGACAGAAATGCCGGGACGAGAAAAGAGATCCGGGAAGCCGTGCGCGCGGGCCGCGTCGCGGTTGACGGCGTGACGGCTGCGGACCCGGGCATGCAGCTTAAGGGCGGAGAGACGGTCTCCTTCGACGGGAGAGCGCTCGATAACGCCGCGCATGTCTACTATATGATGCACAAGCCCGCCGGGGTCGTGACGGCGGTGCGCGACGCGCGCCACCAAACGGTGATCGACCTCATGGGGGCGGACGCGCGCAAGGACCTCTTTCCTGTCGGCCGCCTCGATCTCGACACGACGGGGCTCCTTCTCCTCACAAATGACGGCGCCTTCGATCACGCGCTGATGAGCCCGAAGCGGCACGTGCCTAAGACGTACGAGGCGCTCGTCAGCGGGCAGGTGGAGGCGGCGCTCATCGATGCCTTTGCCGCCGGCGTGGACCTCGGCGATTTCCGCGCGCTCCCGGCCGCCCTCGAGATTCTTTCGAGCGGGGAGACCTCGGAAGTGCGCCTCACGATCCACGAGGGCAAGTTCCATCAGGTCAA
>DEFE01000054.1:238-685 GCA_002350625.1 Lachnospiraceae bacterium UBA2860 | reverse complement strand
CGCTCGAAGAAGGCGCGTACCGCCCTCTCCGTGAGGAAGAAATCGAGCTGCTCCTTCAGGGCGGTCCGGAGGGCGGCCCGAAGCGCGCATAGGCGCGAAAACAAGGCCTGATCAAAGGCCGCAAACCCTTTGTGTATATATAACGAAATCGTTTTCGGTAATTTGTATAAAATCACAAAGAAAACTTTGGGAAAATAAGAGGAATTAGAACTCTTAGCCAAAGAAATATTGACGTTAAGAGTGAATAGCAATATTATAGATATGGTTTTGTAAAAGGACTTCATAAAACCTTTTATAAGCTAGTTGCAGCTCTAGAGGAGCAAAATCAAAGGAGGATTCATGATGAAAGCAAAGAAGTTGATGGCTATGGTACTTTGCGGTGCGGTGATCGCATCCATGTCCGCTCCGGTTTTCGCTGATGGCGAGAAGATCGGTGTCTCCATGCCG
>DEFE01000054.1:0-221 GCA_002350625.1 Lachnospiraceae bacterium UBA2860 | reverse complement strand
CAGGACGGCGACAACATGAAGGCTGAGCTCGAAGCAGCCGGATTCACTGTTGACCTTCAGTACGCTTCCAATGACGTCCAGACACAGCTTTCCCAGATCGAGAATATGATCGGTGACGGCGCTCAGGTTCTGGTCATCGCTGCGATCGAGGGTTCTTCGCTCGGCGAAGCTCTTGACATGGCTAAGGAGAATGATATTCCGGTTATCGCTTATGACCGTCT
>DEFE01000004.1:185679-185935 GCA_002350625.1 Lachnospiraceae bacterium UBA2860 | reverse complement strand
CATGAAGACATATGTGGAAGCGGATGACATGAAAAAGCGCGAAGCGCTTTGAATGACAGACGCAACCACAGATGCACACCGAAGGTGTGACCGCATTAACTACCCAAAATATTGCCTTACACGTATATGCGGTTTTGAAGGTGCGTATGCACACGGCCCAGTGGCGAAGTTGGTTATCGCGCCGCCCTGTCACGGCGGAGGTCGTCGGTTCGAGTCCGATTTGGGTCGCTTTTCGGGATCTTAGCTCAGCTGGGAG
>DEFE01000004.1:105908-185414 GCA_002350625.1 Lachnospiraceae bacterium UBA2860 | reverse complement strand
CGGGCTCATAACCCGAAGGTCACAGGTTCAAATCCTGTCCCCGCTACTCATCAGATTTGTCTGATATGCCCAGTTAGCTCAGTTGGTAGAGCAGAGGACTGAAAATCCTCGTGTCTCTGGTTCGATTCCGGAACTGGGCATTTTTTATTGTGTGAAAATATATTGATGATGACGTGATTACTGCTAATGAATGCCTGAATCGCTGCTGATCTCATTGATCTTTTTTCACATTTGCGTGTTATAATGAGACTTCAATTTTGGCAGGACGTCTATTGATTTACATAATTTGCTTTAGTATACTTTACGATACATATACAGATCTTTGGGGGATTTCATGAATCACAAGAGTAATATAGGAAAACGCGGCAGTTTTATCGTGCTGCCCGCGCTGCTGCTTGTTTTTTGCCTGATTTCCGCGGTGCCGGTCCTTGCGGATCACGAGACGGAATATAATGGCACGGACTATGCGAAGGTCTATGATTACGATTACTACACGGCCGCTCATCCGGAGCTGGCCGGCATGAGCGATACTTCCGTGCTGCGGGATTTTGTGACGAACGGCATACCGAACGGGGCGCAGGGCAACGCGGCGTTCAGCGTGAAATCCTACCGCAACGCCAATCAGGATCTGCGCGGTTCTTATGGCGACGATTACGAGAGGTATGTGAACCATTTTCTCCGCACGGGATACAGGCAGGACCGCACGACGACCGGCTGCGATGACAAGATTATGGATCCGGTGACGGAATATGACGGAAAGTCGTATGATCGCGTCTACGACTTTAATTATTATATGAACAAATACCCTTCGCTTCGCAGCAAGTACGCGCTCGACGATTTCGGCGCGATCGCTTATTTCGTGAACACGGGCATGAATAAGAAGCAGCAGGCGAACGAGGCGTTCAACGTTATCTGGTATTATAACTATTTTTCTACGCTCCGCTATGCCTACGGACAGGACTGGAAGCGGTACTACGAGAGGTACCAGCAGAAGGGGTACAGAAAAGGTAAAGTGAAACCCTGCCCGAGCATCAAGAATGTCATCCGTTACTATAAATATAAGGGCAGGAAGGTCGATCTCTCGGCGATCTATGATTTCGAGTACTACACCAAGCACAACAGCGCGGCTTACAAGTTCTGGAAAAAACAGGATGACGCCGGGGCGGTGAAGCATTTCGTGGAAACCGGCATGCTGCTCAGCCTGAAAGGAAAGGCAGGGGTTTCCGCAAGAAAGACGAAATATAAGAATCTGCGGAAAAAGCTGCATCCGCACCTTTCCGACAACGCTTATATCAAGGCGAATAAGTATAAAAGCCGCACGCGCTATCTGGTGCTGATCAATCAGGAGGCGCATCAGGTCTATATCTTCTACGGCAAGAAGGGCGCCTGGACTTTGAAAATGAGATTCCCGTGCGTGGTGGGCAAGCCGTCGACGCCGACGCCGACCGGCACCTTCTGCATGGGCGTAAAGGGACTGTACTTTGATCCGGAGGAGGGCGGCGGCCGCTGCTGGTACTACTCGGCGATCTACGGACCGTTCCTGTTCCACTCCGTGATCTACGCGAGAGAATCCGCGCCGCTGCATATCACGGACGGGACAATGGGTGCTTCCGTGTCGCACGGCTGCGTGCGCCTCTCGCTGGCCAACGCAAAGTGGATCTATGACAACGTGCCTTCCGGCACAACGGTGATCAGCTACAACAGACCGTGGTAAAAGAACAGCCGGCATTTGCGAAAGGCCGGGGAATAGGGACTGATAGAAAAAACTAAGACAGAAAGGGGAGTCGCATAGATGAAGACGGGCGCAGGATCTGTTTTGAAGAAATGTGTGCTTATACTGGCAGCCGTCGTCAGCGTGATGATGCTTGACGCATTTACGGTGATGGCCGCGAAATATACGACGAAGTATAACGGAACGAACTATAAGCGCGTCTATGACTATGAGTATTATACGACGAAGGTGCATCCCGAGCTCGCGGGCGAGAGCGGGGAAGAGGTTATCAAGTACTTTGTCAAAAATGGCATTCCGGAAGGCGAACAGGCGATCAGCACGTTCAGCGTGAAGTCTTACAGGCACGCGAATGCGGACCTCAGAAAAGCGTATGGCAAGGACTATGCGTCTTATGTCGCGCACTATATGAAGAAGGGCTTCGCGGAGAACCGCACGACGACCGGCTGGGACGACAAGATCAAGGACCCGGTGACAAGCTACAACAACAAGTCTTACAGCCGCGTCTATGATTTTTACTATTATATCGGCAAGTATGCGTCGGTGCGGAAGAAATACGCGGATGACGATTACGGCGCGATTAAGTACTTCGTAAAGAAGGGCATCAAGAGGAAGCACCAGGCTTCGCCGGATTTCAATGTCTTGTGGTATTACAACGCGAATCCGACGCTCCGGGTGATCTGCGGGCAGACCTGGTCCCGGTACTATGAGTACTATCAGAAGAAGGGCTATAAGAAGGGGAAGATCACAGCCTGCCCCAATCTCGTAGATCCGATCTCGTACTATAAGTACGGCAGCAAGAAGATTGATCTCTCCAAGATCTATGATTTTGAGTTTTTCACGAAGAACAACGCGTCGGCTTATAAGTACTGGAAGAAGCAGGATGACGCCGGGGCGATCAAGTATTTCGTGAAGACGGGCATGCTCGCCGGCATGCGCGGAAATGCGGAATATGACAGCACGTCTTCCGCCTATCGCAAGGCGAAGAAGAAGGTGTTCCCGTACCTCAAGGACAATGAATACGCCCTCGCGGATATTCTGAGCAGCAAGACGAAATATCTGATTCTTGTCAATCAGGGCAAGCACATGGTCTATGTGTTCACCGGAGAGCGCTATAACTGGGAGAAGATCATGTCCTTCCCGTGCGTCGTCGGTGCGCCGAGCACGCCGACCGGTGTCGGCAGCTTCCGGATCTTCCTGAAGCGGACGTATTTCACGACGAATCACGACTCCGCGAAGTGCTGGTATTTCTCGGTCTTCAACGGAGACCAGGGCTTCCACTCCGTCATCTATGACATGTCGGAGACGCCGGTCCATCTGATCGACGGATCGCTGGGCGTTTCGATCTCTCACGGCTGTGTGCGCGTGGGTCTCAGCAACGCGAAGTGGATCTTCGACACCGTGCCGATCGGCACCAGAGTCAAGGTGTATAACCGGCCGTGGTGAGGCAAGGCATAAAAAATCAGACAAGGGATCATCCCTTGTCTGATTTTTTTATGACAGGGGGTCTGACCCCTTGTCATGTTTTTTACAGCTCGACCTTGAAATCTTCAGAGCCTTCGCCGTCGACGACGTAGTAAGCGACGCCTTCTTCCGGCTTGATGTACAGATCGATCTTCTTGATCGCGGCATCCTTGTGGGCAGCTTTGTAAGCAGCAACAGCCTTGTCAAGGACCTTCTTGGCGACGAACTGTCCGCCCATATATTCGATCGTGACCGTCGCTTCCGGATCAGCAGTCTTGGCAGCCTTCGCAGGAGCCTTCTTGGCAGCAGCCTTAGCCGGAGCCTTCTTGACCTCAGCCTTAGCCTTCTCAGCGACCTTCTTGACCTCAGCCTTAGCCTTCTCGGCGACCTTCTTCGGCTCAGCAACCTTCTTCGGCTCAGCTTTCTTCTCGGCGGCCTTCTTCGGCTCAGCCTTCTTCTCAGCAGTTTTCTTTGTTGCCTTCTTGGCAGGAGCCTTCGCTGCCTTTTCTTCTGCAGCCGGCGCCCCTGTCTTTGCAGCTTCGACCTTCACGTCTTCAGCCTGCTTCGCAGTTTTCTTAACCGGTGTCATAATAACCTCCTAATAACACACAAAAGATATCTCTAACGCTCGTCATTATATGATGCTTTCTTAATTTTGTCAATTTTTACTAAAAAAATAATTGAAAATCCAGTATAATAGCGATTGACAAAAGGAAAAAATCAGTTTCTGAATTTGGAGGCGCAGGCATATGAAGGTGAGAGTCAGAAGAGCTGAGGAGAAGGATATCCCGATGATCCTGGAGCTTTTGACGCAGGTCTGCAATGTGCACAGTGACGGCAGGCCCGATCTCTTTAAGCGGGATGAGCAGAAGTATCACAAGGAGGAGCTGGAGATCCTGCTTAAGGATGACACGCGGCCGATCTTCGTCGGCGTGGATGAAAACGACGAGGTCCTCGGCTACGGCTTCTGTGTGCTTCTCAACTATGAAGGCAGCAACGTTCTCGTCGACCGGCGGGAGCTGTATATCGATGATCTGTGCGTGCACGAACGCGCCAGAGGCCTCGGCGTCGGCAAGCAGATCTTTTCCTATATAAAGAGCTTCGCGAAGGAGGCGGGCTGCTACCATCTGACGCTCAACGTGTGGGCCTCGAACGAGACGGCCATGCGGTTTTACGAGGCGCAGGGCATGCGGATGCTGAAGAAGGAGATGGAGGTTATCTTATGAAGTGCATTTCCTGGAACGTGAACGGCCTTAGGGCGGTCGTGAAGAAGAACTTTATGGAGGTATTTGCGGCGGCGGACGCAGATCTTTTCTGCCTGCAGGAGACGAAGCTGCAGGAGGGACAGATCGAGCTTGACCTGCCCGGCTACCTGCAGTTCTGGAATTACGCTGAGAAGAAGGGGTACTCGGGCACGGCGATCTTTTCGAAAATGGAGCCGCTCTCCGTTCAGTACGGCATCGGGGCGGATGAGCACGATCACGAGGGCCGTGTGATCACGCTGGAGTTTCCGGAGTTTTACTTCCTCACGGTCTATACGCCGAATTCGCAGGACGGCCTCAGAAGGCTCGAATACCGCATGCGCTGGGAGGACGCATTTCTTTCCTATGTAAAAGAGCTCGACAGGAAGAAGCCCGTGATCTGGTGCGGCGATCTCAATGTGGCGCACGAGGAGATTGACCTGAAGAACCCGAAGACGAATCATATGAACGCCGGGTTTACGGATGAGGAGAGAGGCAAGCTCACCGCCGCGCTCGACAGCGGATTTATCGACACCTTCCGGCATTTCTATCCGGAGGAGGCCGGGATTTATTCCTGGTGGTCCTACAGGGGGCGCGCCAGGGAGAACAACGCGGGGTGGAGAATCGACTACTTCATCGCGTCGGAGCGGCTCGCGGACCGTCTAGAGGACGCGAAGATCCACACGGAGATCTACGGGTCGGACCACTGCCCGGTCGAACTGGATCTGAAAGACTGAAGGGACAAATCCCGTCAGAGATAAACTGTTGCTTAGAGGTGAATACATGCGAATCAGAGAAGACAATATCTACATCGTCGGCCACAAAAATCCGGATACGGATTCAATCTGTGCGGCCATATCCTACGCCTATCTGAAAAATGCGGTGAACGGGACGCAGAAATACGTGGCCTGCCGCGCGGGGCAGATCAACGAGGAGACAGAGTACGCGCTGAAGCGCTTCGGGTACGAGCCGCCGCGCTATCTGCCGAATGTCGGCACGCAGGTCACGGATATCGACATCAGCGAGGCGGAGGGTGCGCCGAACGACATCACGGTGCGCATGGCCTGGGAATATATGCGGGAGAGCGAGACCGTGACGCTGCCCATCCTGTCGAGGGACGGGATGCTGGAAGGGATTATCACGGTGAGCGATATCGCCAATTATTATATCGACGCCTATGCGAAGACGATCATGTCGGACGCGAAGACGAAGTATTACGATATCGCGGCGACGCTGAACGGCAGGGTGCTTGTCGGCAATCCGCACGGATACTTTACGCAGGGCAACGTGCTGATCGGGGCCGGGACGCCGGAGGTGCTGCAGACACAGATTTCAAAGGATGATCTCGTGATCCTGAGCGACCGGGAGGAAAATCAGCTGCTCGCGATCAGCGAGGGGGCGAGCTGCCTCGTCGTGACGCTGGCCGCGACGGTCTCGGAGCAGGTCCGCCGGAATGCGGAAGAAGCGGAGTGCGTCGTGATCGGCACGACCTTCGATACGTATACGGTCGCGCGCCTGATCAGCCAGAGCATACCCGTCAAATGGTTCATGCGGCGGAAGGGACTCATCACGTTCCGGGAGGAGGATTTCCTGGATGACCTGAAGGACACGATGAGCCGGCACCGCCACCGGGATTTCCCGGTGCTCGATCACAACGGCCGCTATGTCGGCATGGTGTCCCGCCGCAACGTGATCAATGCGCGCAAAAAACAGATCATCCTGGTGGATCACACCGAGGAATCGCAGGCGGTGGACAATCTGAGGGAGGCGGAGATCCTGGAGATCATCGACCACCACCGCATCGGCACGGTGGAGACGATGCAGCCGGTGTTCTTCCGGGGCGAGCCGGTCGGCTGCACCTGCACGATTCTCTATTCGATGTACCGGGAAGCGGGCGTCGACATTCCGCCCGAAATCGCGGGCCTTATGTGCGCGGCGATCGTCTCGGACACGCTTCTTTTCCGCTCGCCGACCTGCACGCCGCGGGACGAGACGGCCGGCC
Organism: Lachnospiraceae bacterium UBA2860; assembly: GCA_002350625.1. Classification (GTDB taxonomy): domain Bacteria; phylum Bacillota; class Clostridia; order Lachnospirales; family Lachnospiraceae; genus Chordicoccus. The sequence continues at coordinate 178,978 of DEFE01000004.1, read as the reverse complement.
GGGCGCTCGCTGCGCTTGCCGGAATCGAGATCGAGACATTTGCGAAGGAGATGTTCCGCGCCGGCAGCAACCTGAAGGGCAAGACCGCGGACGAGATCCTGCATCAGGATTATAAGAAGTTCATCTTCGGCGAGACGGTGTTCGGCGTCGGGCAGATCAGCTCGATGGACCGCGACGAGCTGAAGGATATCGCGGAGACGCTGCTTCCGCAGCTCGAGGTGGAGTGCGGCCGCGGCGGGACGCAGATGGTTTTCTTCATGCTGACGGACATCCTGTCGGAGAGCACGCGGCTCCTCTGCTACGGGACAGGGAGCGAGCGGCTCGTGCGGGATGCTTTCGGCGCCGAAATTGAGGAAAACTGCGTGGAACTGCCGAAGGTGGTGTCCAGAAAGAAGCAGCTGATCCCGGCATTTATGAACGCGCTGCAGGCGTCATAATTAGAAAAATCCGGATTAAATGTTTACAAAATATTAAAGATCGGTTAATATACCACTATATGGTCAGATTATGTAAAGCGTACGGATGTCAGTTCGTGCGGTCTGACTGCGGCGGAACGTGTGGGGACACGATGACGCCGGCCTGTTTCAATCGAGGGAGAGATCGTGACGGCGCAGGGGGAGAGAAAGGACATGCGCGCGTCATAGGCGGTGCATTCGCTGCATGAAGGGGAAGCGCGGCGAGGTACCAGCAAACACGCATAAGGGGAAGAGGCTATCTATGGAACAGTATATTATCAAAGGCGGTATCCCGCTTGTGGGAGAAGTGGAAATCGCCGGAGCAAAGAATGCTGCGCTGCCGATTCTGTCCGCGGCGATTATGTCGGATGAAACGGTGACGCTGGAGAATCTGCCGGACGTCAATGATATCAACGTTCTGATTGAAGCAATCGAGAAGATCGGTGCCCATGTAAGACGCCTGGACCGCCACACGGTCGAGATCAACGGGGCGACGATCCGCAACTGTTCGGTTGATTATGAGAGTATAAAAAAGATCCGCGCCTCTTATTATCTGCTCGGCGCGCTACTCGGAAAATATCAGGAGGCGGAGGTTCCGCTTCCGGGCGGATGTAATATCGGCAGCCGTCCGATTGATCAGCACCTCAAGGGTTTCCGCGCGATCGGCGCGGACGTCAACATTTCCCGCGGCAATATCATCGCAAAGTGCGACCACATGAGGGGCGCGCATATTTTCCTTGACGTCGTGTCTGTCGGCGCGACGATCAATATCATGATGGCGGCCTCCCGCGCGGAGGGCAGGACCATCATCGAAAATGCCGCCAAAGAGCCGCATGTCGTCGATGCCGCGAACTTCCTCAACAGCATGGGCGCGGACATCAAGGGCGCGGGCACGGATGTGATCCGCATCCGCGGCGTCGAGAAATTCCACGGCTGCACCTACAGCATCGTGCCGGACATGATCGAAGCGGGCACGTATATGTTCGCAGCGGCGGCGACCAAGGGCGACGTCGTCCTTAAGAATGTCATTCCGAAGCATCTCGAGGCCATCACGGCCAAGCTCAACGAGATCGGCTGCGAGGTCGAGGAGGGAGACGACTCCGTGCGCGTCGTCGCCTCAAAGCGGCTGAACAGGACGCATATCAAGACGCTGCCGTATCCGGGCTATCCGACGGACATGCAGCCGCAGATCAGCGCGGTGCTCGCGCTTGCGCAGGGCACGTCGATCGTGACGGAGAGCATCTTCGAGAACCGCTTCAAGTACGTCGACGAGCTGTCCCGCATGGGCGCAAATGTCAAGGTCGAGGGCAACACGGCGATCATCGACGGCGTGCCGCAGCTCACAGGGGCGCGCGTCTCTTCACCGGACCTCCGCGCAGGCGCGGCGCTCGTGATTGCGGGCCTCGCGGCAGACGGCTTCACCATCGTCGACGATATCGTCTACATCCAGCGCGGGTATGAGGACTTTGACGCGAAGCTGAGGCTCCTCGGCGCGGAGATCGAGACCGTCAGCTCCGAGAAGGAGATCCGGAAGTTCGAGCTGAGGGTTGGCTGAAAGCAGTTTAAAGAAGGAATAAACGGAGCAGGCCGTCCGGGCGCTACCGACGCGGAGCGCACCTATGCGGACTGCTCTTTTATGTGTAAGGAGAGAACATGGCGGATTATCTGATCAGGGGCACGGCGGCGAATGATTTTGTGCGCGCCTTTGCCGTGACGATGCGTGACACGGCGGAAACGGCGCGGGAGCGCCATCACTTAAGCCCGGTCGCCTGCGCGGCGCTGGGGCGCACGATGGCGGCGGCGCTCATGATGGGCGCGGACATGAAAAATGACAAGGATGTCTTAACCATCCAGTTCCTGTGCGACGGACCGATCGGCGGCATCACGGCGACGGCCAACGCGCACGGGGAGGTCAAGGGCTTCGTCGAACACCCGGAGGTCATGCTGCCCCCGAACGCCTATGGAAAACTCGACGTGGGCGGCGCGGTCGGCGGCGGCATGCTGCACGTCCTGAAGGATATCGGCCTCAAGGAACCGTACGCGGGGGAGGTCGACATCCGGTCCGGCGAGATCGCCGAGGACCTGACATACTACTTCGCGGTGAGCGAGCAGGTGCCTTCCGTCGTGGCGCTCGGCGTGCTCATGGACAAGGAGGAGGCGACGGTGCGCTGCGCGGGCGGCTATATCATCCAGCTGATGCCCGACTGCCCGGAGGAGATCATCGCGGCGCTCGAAAAAGCCTGCGTCACGGCGCCGCCGGTCACGACGATGCTGAATGAGGGCGGCACGCCCGAGAGCATCCTTAAGAAGCTGCTCGGCCCCCTTGGCTTTAAGGTCATGGATGAGATGCCGGTCAGATTTCACTGCGACTGCTCGAAGGAGCGCGTCGAGAAGGCGCTGATCGCCATGGGGCGGGGCGAGATCCGCTCCCTCATCGCGGAGGGGAAGCCGGTCACGCTGAACTGCCATTTCTGCAACACGGACTACACCTTCTCGCAGGAGGAGCTCATCGGGATTCTTCAGAAGCTGCAGGCGCCGAAGTGACAGATATTTTGCTTTGTATCTTGAAGCGCGGATTTGTTCGTGATAACCTGTTAAAAGTCTGAGTTAAGGTAGATTAAGATAGAACGATAAGGAGACCATTTTATGGGAGAAAAGCGTTTATTTACATCGGAATCCGTGACAGAAGGACATCCCGATAAGGTCTGCGACGCGATCTCTGACGCGATCCTCGACGCCTGCATGGCGGAGGATCCGATGAGCCGTGTCGCCTGCGAGACAGCCGTGTGCACGGGCTTTGCCCTCGTGACGGGCGAGATTACGACGAAGGCACACATTGACTATCAGAGAATCGTCCGCGAGACGATCAACGAGATCGGCTATAACGACGCGGCCACCGGCTTTGACGGCAACACCTGCGCCGTCTTCGTCGCGATGGACGAGCAGTCGGCCGACATCGCGATGGGCGTGGACAACGCGCTCGAGACAAAGGCGGACCTCAAGGCGCTCGAGGCCAATATGTCCGACGAGGAGATCGGCGCGATCGGCGCCGGCGACCAGGGCATGATGTTCGGGTACGCCACGAACGAGACGCCTGAGTTTATGCCTTACCCGATCGATCTGGCGCACAAGCTCTGCAGAAAGCTGACAGAGGTCAGAAAGAACGGAACGCTTCCGTATCTGCGCCCGGACGGGAAGTCGCAGGTATCCGTGGAATACGACGAGAACGGAAAGCCGTGCCGCCTCGAGGCGGTCGTCATCTCCACGCAGCACGACCCCGACGTGACACAGGAGCAGATCCACAAGGACATCCGGAAGTTTGTCTTTGAGCCGGTGCTCCCGGCGGAGCTCATCGACGAGAAGACGAAATTCTTCGTCAACCCGACGGGCCGCTTCGTCATCGGCGGACCGCACGGCGACGCGGGACTTACGGGCAGAAAGATCATCGTCGACACCTACGGCGGCTATGCGCGCCACGGCGGCGGCGCTTTCTCCGGAAAGGACTGCACGAAAGTCGACCGCTCCGCGGCTTACGCGGCCCGGTATGTCGCGAAGAACATCGTGGCGGCGGGACTTGCGGACCAGGCGGAGATCCAGCTCAGCTACGCGATCGGCGTCGCGCAGCCGACATCCGTCATGATCAACACCTACGGGACGGGCAAACTCTCTGACGAGAAGCTCACGGAGATCATCCGCGAGAACTTTGACCTTCGCCCGGCGGGCATCATCAAGATGCTGGACCTCCGGAGACCGATCTACAAGCAGACGGCGGCGTACGGCCATTTCGGAAGAACAGATGTCGAGCTGCCCTGGGAGAAGCTCGATAAAGTTGATGCGCTGAAGAAGTATCTTTGATTCGCAAAACAGGATAATGAAATGAAAAGCGGCAGACCTTGTAAGACGTATAAGGCCTGCCGCTTTTTACAGACGGAGGCGGACATGAATCTGAAGCGGATGCTTTTCACGGCATTTTCGATTATTATAGTGGTTCCGATTACGCTGCTGGCCCTCTTCATGACGGGAATTCTGACGACGCAGGCGGAGATGCTGCGCTCCCGCTTCGGCATCGACATCCGCCATCTGGGGCCCTCGAGCCGCACGCTCATCTTCTACATCCTGATCTTCCTGTTAGTGATCATCGTGATCACGGCGGTGATCCTGAGCTTCTGGCTCTACCGCAGCATCAGCTACCCCATCGTCTCCCTGACGAAGGCCGTGAAATCCATCCGGGACGGCAATCTGGATTTTGAGCTGAAGCCGGAAGGCGACGTCGAGGAGATCCGGGACCTGTGCGAATCCTTTGAGCAGATGCGGATCCGGCTGCTCCAGGCAAATGAAGTCAAGATGGAGTTTGACAGGCAGAACCGGGAGCTGATCTCCAACATTTCCCACGACCTCAGAACCCCGCTCACGGCGGTCCGCGGCTACTGCGAGGGAATCATGGACGGCGTCGCGGATACGCCGGAAAAGATGGACCGATATATCCGGACCATATATAATAAAACTAATGAGATGGACCGTCTGATCAACGAGCTGTCCTTCTACTCACGGATCACGACGAACCGCATCCCCTACGCTTTCGACAAGGTGCCGGTGCGGCAGTTCTTCGCGGACGCGGCGGAAGAGATCGGGGACGAGATGCGCTCGAAGGGCATCGACTTTACCTGCGAGAACGACGTGCCGGAGGACGTGACGGTCATCGCGGACACCGAGCAGCTCACGCGCGTGCTGCACAACATCATCAGCAACGCGGTGAAGTACACGGACAAGGAAGAAAAGCGGATCGACATGCGCGCGTCTGTCCTCGGGGACGAGGTACAGGTCTATGTGACGGATAACGGCAAGGGCATCGCGGCGAAGGATCTCGCAAATGTCTTCGACCGCTTCTACCGCGCGGATTCTTCCCGCAGCTCTTCGGAGGGCGGCTCCGGCATAGGCCTGTCCATCGTGAAAAAGATCGTGGAGGACCACGGCGGGCGCGTGTGGGTGTCAAGCAAAGAGGGCGAGGGAACGACGATGGCATTTGCGCTTAGAAAGTATGAAGAAAACTGACGGAGGGTGAGATATGAGCAGGATACTCATCGTGGAGGACGACATAGCGATCGCGGATCTGGAGAAGGATTATCTGGAGCTGAGCGATTTCGAGGTGGACATCGAGACGAACGGAAAGGCGGGTCTTCAGGCCGCGCTCACGAAGGACTATGACCTCTTCATCCTCGACCTCATGCTGCCCGACGTGGACGGCTTTGAGATCTGCAAGGAGATCCGGGAGGCCAGGGACGTGCCGATCCTCATGGTCTCGGCCAAGAAGGACGACATCGACAAGATCCGCGGCCTCGGCCTCGGGGCGGACGACTACATCACGAAGCCCTTCTCGCCGAGCGAGCTCGTCGCCCGCGTGAAGGCGCACCTGACGCGCTACGAGCGGCTGATCGGGACGGGCATGCGGAAGAACGACGTGATCGAGATCCGCGGGCTCAAGATCGACAAGACCTCGCGCCGCGTCTGGGTCAACGGGGAGGAGCGGCAGTTTACGACGAAGGAGTTCGATCTCCTCACCTTCCTCGCGGAGCATCCGGACCGCGTGTTCAAGAAGGAAGAGCTCTTCCGCGAGATCTGGAACATGGAGTCGGTCGGCGATATCGCGACCGTGACCGTGCACATCAAGAAGATTCGCGAAAAGATTGAGTTTGATACCGGGAAGCCGCAGTATATCGAGACGATCTGGGGCGTGGGATACCGGTTCAAAGCATAACGTGACACGGGGTCTGACCCCCTGTCATAAAAGGAGACATAAGATGGACAAGAAGAACGCTTACATTTTTCCGTTTTTGTGGATGCGCGGAGAAGAAGAGGACATCATAAGAACCGAGATTGGGAAGATCTGCGAGTGCGGGATCGACGCCGTGTGTGTGGAGGCGCGCCCGCATGACGATTTCTGCGGGCCTAAGTGGTGGCACGATATGGACATCGTCCTCGACGAGGCGAAGAAGCGCGGGATGAAGGTCTGGATCCTTGACGACAAGCACTTTCCCACGGGCTACGCAAATGGTCTCATCGCGCAGCATCCCGAGCGGAAAAAGCAGTATCTCGCCTGTTCGGCCGCCGATGTCTTCGGGGCGCCGCGGCAGCTCACGCTGAATGTCCGGAGGATGCTGAAGCCGGCGATCGGCTACTGGGAAATCGGCAACCCGGTGGATATGGAGGAGCGGGCCAACAACCGCCTCCTGGCCCTCATAGCGCTACGCTTTGCGGAGGGCGATGTGTTCTCCGGGGACAGCATCGATCTGACGGATACCTGTAAGGACGGCGTCGCTGCCTTTACGCTTCCCGAAGGGCAGTGGCGGGTGCACGCGCTCTATATCACGAGGACGGACGGCGGCAATCCTGAGTACATCAATATGATCGACCGCGCTTCCGCGCACACGCAGATCGAGGGCGTCTATGAGGCGCACTACGCGCGGTACGGAGAGGAATTCGGCAGGACGATCGCGGGGTTCTTCTCGGATGAGCCGCAGTTCGGCAATATCACGGAGCAGTGCTTTGACACGAAGCTCGGAAAGCCGAAGATGCCGCTCCCGTGGAGCGAGGAGCTTGCGGATCTCTTGCGCGGGCGCTATCCGCAGGGCTTTCAGAAGTACCTGCCGCTGCTGTTCGCAAAAAGCGCGGACCGGCAGACGGAGGCGCAGATCCGCTACGACTATATGGACTGCATCTCGAAGCTTTACGCGCAGAACTTCAGCCGCCCCATCGGGGAGTGGTGCAAGGCGCACGGCGTGGAATACATCGGGCACGTGGTGGAGGACAACGGCGTGCACAGCCGCCTCGGCCTCGGCGCCGCCCACTGGTTCCGCGCCATGGAAGGGCAGGACATGGCCGGCATCGACATGATCGGCGGCCAGTACTACTTCGGGGCGCCGCATGAACAGAGAAAAGCCATGACGGACTGCGACGGGGAGTTCTTCCATTACGCGCTCGGCAAGCTCGGCGCGTCAGCGGGCCATCTGGACCCGAAGAAAAAAGGGCGGACGATGTGCGAGCTCTTCGGGGCGACCGGCTGGGACTTCGGCGTGCGCGACATGAAGTATCTGCTGGATCACCTGCTGTCGAGGGGCGTGAACCGCCTGGTGCCGCACGCATTTTCGATGGCGGAATATCCGGATCCGGACTGCCCGCCGCATTTCTACGCCCGGGGGCACAACCCGGAATTCCCGTATTTTGCGGAGCTCATGAAATACGCCGGAAGGATGTGCGGCCGCCTAAGCGGCGGAACGCACGCGGCTTCTGTCGCCGTCCTGTACGACGGCGAGCTGGACTGGACCGGGGACGCGCTGCCCATGCAGAAGATCTGCCGGGCGCTCACGGAGCACCAGATCGACTATGATATCGTCTGCCTGGATATGCTCCGCCACCTGCCCGCATACGACGGCGCTATCAAGGACGGGCGCCTCGTAATCAACGGCGTCACCTTCGGCGCGCTGCTCGTCCCGGGGGCGGAGGCGGTCCCCGAGGGACTGATCGACTTCGCGAAGGAGGCAGCGGGCTTCCCGGTGTACTTCGTGGAGCGGCGGCCGGAGATCCTGCTTCGCGACGAGGGCGGCGCTCCGCAGGACATGTCCTTTATGAAAATGCTGCCTCTCATCCCGCTTGCCGGTCTCGCCGACACGCTCGTCGAAAATGGCATGCGGAAGATCTCGGTGCAGCCGGCATTTGCGCAGCTCAGCTTCTACCATTACGAAGCGGACGGGCAGATGTATTTCTTCATGAATGAATCCGCAGACCGCGCGTTCGACGGCACGGTGACGCTTCCTTCAAAGCGCCCGCTTGTTTTTGACGACGCGATGGCGGACAGATGCGAGGCGGCCGCGGCTGAGATGACGGAAGAAGGGCAGCGGGTGAAGCTGTCCCTCGCGCCGGGCGAAAGCTGCCTGCTCAGGGAATGTGACGACGCTTCAAGCTATCCGCTGCACTGCTCGTTTAAGGAACAGCGGGAGGGCCTGTCTGAGCGCGTCGATCTGTCCGCGGGCTGGCGCGTGACCTGCATCAGGCCGGACGGAACAGCGGCGGCCTGCGCCTGCGGTGCTGCGGAACCGGAAGATGCGGGCGGCGCGCTCCGGCCGGACGGAACAGCGGCGGCCTCAGCGTACGGCGCACTCCGGCCGGTGAGCGACACGGACCCGGACTTCTCCGGGATCATCCGCTATGAGCGGGAGGTCGTGCTGGATGGGGACGCGGCCGGGGCGGTCTTCGTGGCGGAGCACGTCGAGGACGTGTGCCGGATGGAGGTGAACGGCCGGCCGGTCGGGATCCTTCTTACGCCGCCGTATCAGTTTGATCTGAAGGACGCACTTAAGCGCGGCAGCAACAGGCTTGTCGTCGAAGTGGCGACGACGCCCGCCCGCGATCAGGCGAACTATCCCGCCGCGCCATTTGATTTTTCATATGAAGCGGTGGCGGCCACGGGCATGTACGGCAAAGTGCAGCTCCTCTATGCAGCTGCGGCGGAGAAGGATCGTTGAAAGATGGGAAGGCTGAATGGTTGAGAGGCTGAGAGGCTGAGAGGCTGATAGCTCTGAGAGGCGGAAAGTCCTGAGGAACTTAAGAGACCTGAGAGACTTAAAAAGAGTGAAAGACGAAAAGAAAAAAGGAGTGACAGCGGCCATGAGCGATAAAGCGATGCTGGAGATCAGGCATTATTCAAAGTCATACGGGGAGGGGAAGAAGGCGGCGGACGACGTGTCGCTGACCGTGATGAGCGGCGACATCTGCGGCTTCATCGGCCACAACGGCGCGGGCAAATCGACGACGATCCGGGCCGTGGTGGGCGTGCTGGATTTCACCGAGGGCGAGATCCTGATCGACGGGCACTCGGTCAAGGACGAGCCGCTCGCCTGCAAGCGCGTGACGGCTTACATCCCGGATAATCCCGATCTTTATGAGAACCTGACGGGCATCCAGTATCTGAACTTTGTGGCGGATGTCTTTAACATCAGCGCCGCGGAGCGGGACGAGCGCATCAGAAAATACGCCGATCTTTTTGAGATCACAAGTGATCTGGGCGACCTGATCAGCGCCTATTCGCACGGCATGAAGCAGAAGCTGGCGATCATCTCGGCCCTCATTCACAACCCGAAGCTGCTTGTGCTGGACGAGCCTTTCGTCGGCCTCGATCCGAAGGCGTCGTATACGCTGAAAGAGATTATGCACGAGATGTGTGCGGCGGGCACGGCGATCTTCTTCTCCACCCACGTGCTGGACGTGGCCGAGAAGCTGTGCAACAAGGTCGTGATCATCAAGAACGGCAGGATCATTTCGTCCGGAAGCATGCAGGAGCTCACGGAAGGACACTCCCTGGAAGAGGCGTTCCTGGAGGCAGACAGCGATGAAAAATGAAATACTTCTGCTGAAAACCCTTCTGCTGTCCACGAGCGGCAGAAATATCATGAAGTACGGCAGGGACAAAAAGAAGCGGCGGAAGATCCTCTGGGGCATGATCGGGACGGGGATACTCTACGCCCTTCTGATCGGCGTATGCGCCGTGATGTGCTTCGGCTACGGCACCTTCGGCATGATCGACAGCGCGCCGGTGCTGTGCGCGCTGATGATCAGCGCGATGGCCTTCGTTTTTACGCTTTTTAAGACGAACGGCTACCTGTTCAATTTCAGGGAATACGACATGCTGATGTCGCTGCCATTTGCGTCGAAGACCGTCGCGGGCTGCAAGTTCCTCTATATGTACGTGAAGAGCCTCCCGTGGTATCTGTGCATCTCGCTGGCGATGCTGGCGGGATACGGCTGGTTCGCCCGCCCGCATTTCCTCATCTATCCGGTGTGGGTTCTGCTGTCCTTCTTCCTCCCGGTCATCCCGATGCTGGCGGCGTCCTTCCTGGGATTTCTGGCCGCAAGGATCAGCGCCGGTTTCAGAAAGACCAATATCGTGCAGACAGTGCTCTCCTTTACTTTTGCGCTGTTATGCTTTTTCATGCGCTTTTTCATTGAAAAGCTCATCAAAGACGATCAGGTCGAGATGATGCTTTCAAGGGTATCCGACGCGACGGACAGCGCGGCGGGCTTCTATTTTCCGGCCCGGTGGTTTGCCCGCGCCGTCACGAAGGGAAGCCCTCTTGACATCCTGCTGCTTGTCGGCGTAAGCGCGCTGCTCTTTGCGGTCGTGTTCCGCATCGTCGGCAGCTCCTACAGGAACATTAATTCCGCGCTGAAGTCTCACGCCGCCGCGAAGAAGTACAAGATGACGGCACAGCGGCAGAGCAGTGTCCTGCACGCGATTGCGTTCAAGGAGCTTAAGCGCATGACCGGCTCCACCGTGTACATGACAAATGGCGCGATGGGTTTTGTGCTGGCCGTCCTTATCGGCGTCCTCGTCCTCGTCCTCGGTCTTGACAGGATCGTATCGACGGTCACGAACGGCGCGCCGATTGACACAGGCATGCTGCAGCCGGCCATCCCGTTTATCGTCTACTTCTTCACGGGCATGTACGCGACGACGGCCAGCTCCCCTTCGCTCGAGGGGAAGAATTACTGGATCGTGCAGAGTCTGCCCATCGAAAAAAAGACGCTGTACCGGGGCAAGATGCTTTTCAATATGTGTCTCGGGGTGCCTTCCATGATCATCTCCACCATTTGCTTATGCATCTCCGCAAAAGTCCCCTTGCCGAACGCAGCGCTGTATCTTATACTTGGCTTTGCGCTCTGCGCCTTCTCGACGGCGTGGGGCTGTGTGTGCGGCGTCCGGCATATGCGGCTCGACTGGGAAAATGACGTCGAAGTCGTCAAGCAGGGGGCGGCGGTCACGATCTATATCCTGCCGAATCTGTTTGTCGCCATGGGACTCGTGGTCCTCGCGGTCATTCTCGGCATGCGCATGGATCACAGGCTCCTTGCGCTGGCCGCCATCCTGCTTGTATCCGCGCTCGCTGCGCTGTGCTACAGATGGGTCATGGCGCTGGCGAAAGAATAAGAGGCACCCGGAACAAATGCACTCTGCCGGGCGGCCGGCAGGAGAACGAATAGAAAGGAGCGGCGCTATGATGAAGATGCTTATGGTGATGGTGATGACGATGCTGCTTGCTTCTGGAGCCTGCGTGTACGCGGCAGAAAATTCAGATGCCGGCGCGCCGGAAGCGGCGGAGGCCGCAGCGACATCAGACGCCGGCGCGTCGGAAATGGCGGAGGCCGCAGCGGAAGAGGACACCGATTTTTATATGACAGAGATCACGGACGAGCTGTTTGAGCGGATCAAGGGAAAGAGCTTCAAGGACGACTGCACGCTCCCCAGAGAGGACCTGCGCTATCTCCATGTGCTGCACAAGGATGTGGCCGGCGAGGTCCATGAAGGCGAAATGATCGTCAACAGACACATCGCGGAGGATGTGCTTGCGATCCTGAAAGAACTGTATGAACATGACTACCCGATCGAGAAGATCCGCCTCATCGACGAGTACGATGCGGATGACCTGGCGTCCATGGAGGACAACAACTCTTCCAGCTTCAATTTCCGTCTGATCTCCCACACGAACCGCGTCTCAAAGCACGGGCGCGGGCTTGCCGTCGACATCAATACGCTCTATAATCCCTACACGAAGGTCGTCGACGGCGAGCGCATCATCGAGCCGCTCTCCGGCGAGCCCTATCTCGACAGAGAGGCGTCATTTGACTATAAGATCGAAAAAGGAGACCTGTGCTATCAGCTGTTCACGGAGCACGGATTTGTGTGGGGCGGCGAATGGCCGGACAGGAAGGATTATCAGCATTTTGAAATACCCGATGAAGTCATCGACAAGTGGTATCCGTAAAGAAGCGCCGGAGCGGGACTCATCCGGAAAAGGATTTAAAGAATCATGAAAGCAAGAACCCTCAACATGACCACGGGGAGCCCGCTCAAACTTCTGACCAGATTTTCCCTTCCCCTTCTGATCGGCAATCTGTTTCAACAGGCATATAATCTCGCGGATTCCATCATCGTCGGGCGCCTCGTCGGGGCGAACGCGCTCGCCGCGGTGGGCGCGACCGCGTCGGTGACATTTTTATTTTTCTCGGTGAGCGCGGGAATCGGCAACGGATCCGGCATTGTGACCTCCCAGCTCTTCGGCGCCGGGGACGAAGATAAAGTGAAGACCGCCATCTCCAATTCGGCGTATCTGATGTTCGGCTCCGCGCTCCTCATGGGCCTTCTCGCGTTCCTCGCCGCGCCGCACGTGCTGCGCTTTCTGGGGACGCCGCAGGAGATCCTGCCGGACGCGGTGCTCTACATGCGGACGAGCAGCGTCGGCGTGCCGCTCATCGGCGTGTACAATTACTCGTCCTCGATGCAGCGCGCGCTCGGGGATTCGAAGACGCCGCTGATCTTCCTCATCGTCGCCTGCGTCCTCAACGTGTTCATGGACCTTCTGTTTGTCTATGTATTTCACATGGGGGTCTTCGGGGCCGCGCTCGCGACGGTGATCGCGCAGTTCATCTCGGGCGTCGGCTGCCTCACGTATGCGATCCGCTGCAACCCGTACTTTAAGCTGAAGAGAGAGCACTTTGCGTTCAACCGGAGAATTACCTGGAGCGCGGTCCGCATCGGCATGCCGCTCGCGCTGCAGTGGTCGCTCATCGCCGTCTCGACGACGGCGCTGCAGCGCTTTGTCAATTCCTTCGGCGCGTCGGCCGTGGCGGCATTTACGGCGACGACCCGCATCGAGCAGCTGGTGCAGCAGCCGTACGGCTCTTTGGGCATGGCGCTCTCGACTTACGCCGGGCAGAACTTCGGCGCGGGGAGGCTGGACCGGGTCCGCACAGGTCTCCGCGACAGCGTCTTCGCGGCGGCGGCATTTTCGGCGGTGATGCTCATCATCATGCAGATCTTTGGCGACGAGATCATCTCGGCCTTCATCCGGGAGGAAGAGGTCGTAAGGATGGGCGCGCGGGCGCTCAGGCTCACGAGCTGCTTCTACTTCTTCCTCGGCGTCATCTACGTGACGAGAGGGACGCTGAACGGCATCGGCGACGCGCTCTTCGCGCTGATCAACGGCGTCGTGGAGATGATCTGCCGGATTTTCCTGCCCACGCTTCTCGTGCTGCTTCCGGGCGTCGGCGTCTGGGGCATCTGGTGGACGGCCGGCCTCACCTGGCTGATCAGCGCCGTGTTCTGCTGCCTGCGGTACTTCGCCTGGCGGAGGAAGACCTTCGGAAAAGGAGGCGGCGCCTCAAAAACGGCTGAAGGGACAGCGTGAAACGCGCTTAAGACAAGAGGAATGCATGAAGGAGGTGCGATATGTTTGAGTTCTTAAAGCAGTACCTGAAAAATCCGAGGAGCGTCGGCGCGATCGCGCCGAGCAGCCGCATGCTCGCGGAGAACATGATGAAGCCGGTTGATTTTGACCGCGCGGCCTGCATCGTGGAGTACGGGCCGGGGACGGGCGTCTTCACGGAGGAGCTCATCCGGAGAAAGCGGCCGGAGACGGCGCTCTATATCATCGAGCGGAACAATGAATTTTACAGGCAGATAAAGGAAAAATACGGAGAGCTTCCGAAGGTGCGCGTCATCCACGGCAGCGCCGAGAACACGACACGCTATCTGAAGAAGTACGGGGAGACAAGTGCGGATTACATCGTGTCGGGACTGCCGTTCACGTCGCTCCCGAAGGAGCTGTCCGACCGGATTCTTGCGGATACGCAGAAGGCCATCGGGGATGACGGCGTGTTCGTGACATTTCAGTATACGCGGGTCAAGGAGTCGTATTTTAAGACTTTCTTTGATCTGACGGAGAAGATTCACGTGAAGAAGAATCTGCCGCCGGCTTATGTCATGGTGATGCGGAATAAACGGTGAGACGGGCGGGGGCGGTATGCGCCCTCATCACGCCCGGAGCGCTCCGATCCGCTCCCCGAGACAGCAGGGGATTTCTTCGCCGCGGTCAGCCGCCTCGAAGTAGCGGCCGTCTATGTCCGCCCGGTCTTTTTCGAGGAGGACGATGATCGTGGAGCCCCCGTAAGAAAACCAGCCTTTTTCCTGCCCGCGCGCGACGCGGGCTTTTTTCGTCTCGTGGTTTTCGATCCGGCCGACGAGCATCGCGCCGACCTCCATCTGCAGGATCGTGCCGAAGCGCGCCGTCTTAATGAGCGTATAGGTCCGCTCATTCTCCGTGAAGACAGGGACTTCCCTGAGCGCGATGGGCTGCACGGTGTGCAGGACGCCGGGGATGGACCTGTCCGGGCTCTTTGTGCCGCTCTCTATGTAGGCGTAGCGGTGGTAGTGGCTCACGGAGAGGCGGAAGACGAGGCACACGCCGTCCTTGTAGCGGGCGGCGAGCGAGGCATTTCTTAAAAGAGCGGGAATGGTGTACCGCGATTCCTTGACGGGAAGCACGGTGTCGTCTTTGATGCGGAAGGCGCGGAGAAGTCCGTCGCAGGGCGCGATGAGGCTCTCCGGGCGCATGTCCACGGGACGTTTATCCGCTTTGATCTCTCTGTGGAAGAAGTCGTTAAAGGAGCGCACGCCGTCCGTCAGAAAGTCCTCCGTCCGGATCTGTGCGTGTCTGACAAAGGGGCGGATCAGCGGCTTTGAGAGAGGGCTGTCCAGAAAACGGCCGGCAGCCTTGCTGAGAGACGGCCGCGTGAGGACGCGGAGCGCGCAGCGCCCCGGCATTGTCTCATAGAGAAAGTGAAGCGTCGAAGACATGTCAGCCACCTCTCAGGAGGCGCGTGACGATGAGGAGGACGAACTCTATGGCGCCGATGACAAGGAGAATCGCTATCGCCTTCATCTGCGGCTTTCGGATGCGGATCTTCGAGATGAACAGGATGCCCGTGAGCGCGAGCGCGCCGAAGAACAGGAGCGTCAGATCCGCCTTGCTCGCGAACTGGATCAGCAGCACGGCGGGGAAAATCAGTGCGGCGGAGGTGACCGGAAGCCCCGTGTAGTAGCGGGGACCGGGATCTGTCATGCCCTGCCGCTCGATCTCAAGGACGTTGAAATAGGCGAGCCGGATGAGCGCGGCGAGCACATAGAAGAGGGCGATCGCCATGAGGAAGATCGGGTAGATGATCTGGTCCTGGCTGCGCTCGATCAGATGGATCTCGGGCACCTCGGTAAAGCGCGGGCTGACGCGCAGCATGGCCACGCCGATGCAGGGCGGCAGGACGCCGAAGGCGACGAGATCGGACAGAGAGTCGATCTGGATGCCGAAGTTGATCGCCCGCTCCGTGCGGTCTTTTTTCGTGCGGGCGACTCTCCCGTCAAAGGTGTCGCACAGACCGCTCAGCATGAGGAAAAACATGCCGATGAAAGGGTGGCCGATGCCATTCAGGCAGACGATGATGCCCATGACGCCGGACAGCAGCGATATGTAGGTTAGAATGACAGTGTAGTCGAAAATGCCGATCAAAACGGTTCCTCCTAAGGCGGGCCTTTACGCGGCTCTGTCCTTATCCGGGCGTGTCGCCGGAGTGTGTTCGTCTTTTCAGGGCGAGATACCCGACGAGCACGGTGAGCGCGCTGATGAGAACGCTCCCGTAGAAGGTCAGGCTCCTGCCGATCATTTCAAGGTTGGCGGCGTACGCCGGACCGAACATCCGCCCGTAGCCGTCCAGCATCAGGTAATCCGTGACGCCCATGCCGCCCGGCACGGGCACGCAGTTGGATCCCATGATGATGTAGCATTGCGTGACGAAAAGCTCGCCCACGCGGCCGGCCTCTCCGCCGGTGGCCATGTAGACGGCGATGATGACAAAGAACTGTGACAGCCTCTGCAGAAGGTCGTAGAAGAAGACGGACGCAAGCATCCCCCTGTGTCCCTGCAGCAGCTGCACGCAGAGCCGGTACTCCTCCTCGGATTCATGGAGCTTTTTGAGCCTTCTTTCCGG
The DNA here is from genome assembly GCA_002350625.1 of Lachnospiraceae bacterium UBA2860. Taxonomy (GTDB): domain Bacteria; phylum Bacillota; class Clostridia; order Lachnospirales; family Lachnospiraceae; genus Chordicoccus. The sequence goes on along the minus strand of DEFE01000004.1, from coordinate 162,656 downwards.
GTGGCGCATCAGGTGGTGCTTCGAGAGGAAGCGGACCAGGCGCCGCGCCGTGCCGAATACGAGCGAAGACTTCTTTAGCAGCAGGATGAAGAGGACGGCAAGGCCGGAAAGCGCGAGAAAGCCCGCGACGATCAGGACCTTGGACGGGGTGGAAAACTGCAGAAAATACTGCGGCCCCGCCAGCATGCAGATGACAGACAGAAGAACGATCGCGAGCGTGTACATGACCAGGTTGAGGATCAGCACCGCGGTCACCGTGGAGACCGGGATGCCGTCGCGCACCATGAAGTACGCGCTGGCCGGCTGGCCGCCCGACGCGGACGGCGTGATCGCCGAGAAGTACACGTCGGCGGCGGAGTACAGAAAGCCGCGCGAACCGCTTCGCCTGTAACCTACGCGGGAGAGCGGCGCCAGCAGCGCCCTCCCCTCGAAATAGATGATGCCGAACATCCCGAAGACGGCTGCGATAAGCCATTTCGGGTCGGCGGATCTTAGTGTATCGTACAGCTCTCCGATCGTCAGTCCGCCGCCCGCGCTCGAGAAGACAGCCCGTATCGTGAGGATGGCAATGACGAGCGCGATGCAGGTCCAGAGAGCTTTTTTCTTAATGCCCATGTGTTTTCTTCAGTTTCTTCAGAATCAGTCCGGAGATGAAAAGTCCGGCTTCCGCCATCACGACTCCGCCCGGGATGTCGGGAAGATAATGCTGCCGGAGCGTCACGGTCGAGAAAAATACAAGCAGCGTGAAGATCAGTGACACCGGCGCGTACCAGCGGGGCAGCTTCTTCATCATCAGCGCCGCGCGGAAGGCCACCCAGCTCTCCAGACAGTGAATGGAGGGGAACAGGTTGTCCGGCGCGTCGACCTTGTAGATAAAGCGGGTCAGCGCTTCTAAGAAACCGTTCCCGGTGATCTCCGGCCTGACGATCATCGTCGGGATGATGAGGAAGATCACGCAGGTCATAAGCTTCGCGATGATGTCGCCGAGCACGATGCGGTAAAGCAGGTCCCTGCCCGTAAATGCGACGAGGACATAGGAAATCGCCCACTGGGCAAAGGCGCCGACATAGACCAGGATGAAGACCGTCAGAAACGGAATGTGGTCGTCAAGCGGCGTCTTCAGAATGTAGTGCGTGCGTCCCGCGTTCACCAGCCGGCACCCCGCATAGATGAGCATGTTCAGGGAGAAGGCCACGATGAGCGGCAGGATGGCATAGTATGGAATTCGTTCTTTCAGCTGCTTCATGTTCATATCTTCCGTATTGTATCACATCTCGGCCTGTTTGTCAGTGGGGACGGCTCTGATTGACAATTCCGTTGCCCCGCCTTTTTTTCAGTGGTAGAGTAATGCTGATGATGAAATAAAGGAGACGATCGATGCGGAAGCTGGAAGAAGAGCTTAAGAAATATGCTGAGTCCGGCATGTACCCCTTCCACATGCCCGGGCACAAGCGCCGCGGCGGGGACGAGGCGCTTAAAGGCGCGTACGCGTGCGATATCACGGAGATCACCGGTTTTGACAATCTGCACGACCCGCAGGGGATTCTGCGCGGGGAGATGGATTTTGCCGCGCGCCTCTTCGGCGCCCGGGAGACCTATTTCTCCGTCAACGGGAGCACCTGCGCCTGCCTTGCGGCGATTTCCGCGGCAGTGCCGCGCGGGGGGACGATCCTGATCGAACGCCGCTGCCACATCTCGGTTTACCACGCCGCCTATCTCCGGCAGCTCAACGTCCGCTACCTCGAGGAGCCGGCCTTCCTTGCGGGCGGGGCTAAAGCGGAGGAGATGCTTGCGGCGGCGGACGCGATCGTTATCACCTCGCCGTCTTATGAGGGGGAAGTCAAAGACGTCGAGGCATATGCGAAAATGGCGCGCGCGCACGGCGCGGTCCTCATCGTGGACGAGGCGCACGGCGCCCACTTCTCCTTCCACCCGTATTTTCCGGCGTCGGCGATCAGAAAGGGCGCGGACCTCGTCATCCAGAGCCTCCACAAGACGCTGCCCGTGCTCACGCAGGGCGCGCTTCTTCACAACGCAAGCGGCGCGGTGCGCGGGGAGGACCTGCAGTATTTCCTCGATGTCTACGAGACCTCGAGCCCGTCCTATCTGCTGCTCATGTCGATGACGCGCGTAATCCATCAGATCGCCGGAGAGGGCAGCGCGTATTTTGAGGCGTACGCGGCGCATCTCAGATCTCTCAGGGCGTCTCTTTCCGGCCTTTTGCATCTGCAGCTGCTCCCTCCGGGAGACGCCGCGGAGACGGGCAGGTATGACCCGGGGAAGATCCTCATCAGCACGGCCGGCTGCAGCTCAGGACTTTCGGGGGAGGCATTTTCGGGGAGCATGCTTTCGGAGCGGCTGCGGGAAGCATACCGGATCGAGAGCGAGATGACCCTGTCCGAAGCGGTGCTTTTCATGACCTCGCCCGCGGACACGGACGAAGGCTTTGCCCGGCTTCTGAGTGCGCTCCGCGATATCGACGCGTCTCTTTCGGGGAGCGGGAACGGCGCAGGGCGCGTGGATCTGCCGGCGGATGGGTCGGCGCTCCCTCCCGTGCGCATGACGATCGCGGAGGCCAAAGACGCGCCGGCGGAGCGGCTGCCGCTTGCGGAGGCAGTCGGGAGAGTTGCCGCGGACTTCATTATCGCCTATCCGCCTGACGTGCCCGTCGTCGTACCGGGGGAGATGCTGACCGAAGAAGCCGCCGCGCACGTGGACGCGGATGCGGTGAAGGTGGTCCGGTGAGGGGCCTTATGACACCCTGCATTTGCCATGTCGTGCGGAACATGTTAAACTAAAGAGTACTGTAAATACAGGGATTATCTTAGAACCGGAAGAGGATATAAGGACTATGACAGCGCGCGGGTTTCGCTCCATCATCGGTGAATACGAGGCAAAACGCCATTTTCAGGCTGCGATCGCAAGCGGCCGGGTCGCCCATGCCTACCTGATCACCGGGGACGCGGGGAGCGGTAAGACCATGCTCGCCGAGGCATTTGCGGAGACGCTCGTCTGCGAGACAAGGCAGGCGAAGGCGGGAGAAGAGACGGCCGACACGGCCGCGGTCGACGCGTGCCTCACCTGTCTTTCCTGCAGGAAGGCCATCGACGGCAATCACCCGGACATCCTGAGCGTCACTCATGAGAAGCCCGGCGTGATCAGCGTCGGCGAGGTCCGGGAGCAGGTCGTATCGACTGTCAGTATCCTGCCCTATGAGAGCCGGTACAAGATCTACCTCATCGAAGAGGCGGAGAAGATGAATCCGCAGGCGCAGAACGCCCTGCTGAAGACGATAGAGGAGCCGCCGGAGTACGCCGTGATCCTTCTCATGACGGCGTCGCCCGAGGCGCTGCTCGACACGATCCGCTCCCGCTGCGTCACCATCGCGACGAAGCCGGTGCCGGACGACGAGCTCGAGGCTTACCTGAGCCGGGAGCTCACGCTGCCCGATTACGAGACGAAGATGCTCGCTGCCTTCGCGCAGGGAAATGTCGGCCGCGCCTTGCGGGCGGCGACAGACGAGGGCTTCCTCGGGCGCCGCGACAAGACGCTCGGCCTCATCCGCACGCTGAAGGGCATGGACACGGCCGCGATGAGCGAGGCGGTCCGCCGCATGAAGGAAGACAAGGTGTGGATCGACGACGTGCTCGACATCCTTCTGATGTGGTACCGGGACGTCATGTACTTCAAGGCGACGGCGGACATCGACCACCTGATCTTCGCGCGGGAGATCAGCACCATTCGCGCACAGGCGAGCACGGCCTCTTACGAGGGGCTGAAGGAGATCCTCGACGCGATCGACCGCTTCCGGGTCCGCCTCCGCGCCAATGTGAATTTCGAGCTCGCTGCAGAGCTTATGCTTTTGACGATTAAGGAGAATTGCAATGCCTAAGATTATCGGCGTCAAGTTCAGAAATACCGGCAAGGTCTATTACTTTGACCCCGCCGATTACACCATCCGGTATCATGACCACGTGATCGTGGAGACCGCCCGCGGCATCGAGTACGGGACCGTCGTCATCTCCCCGACCGAGCTGCCGGATGAGAAGGTGACGGGTCCCCTGAAAAAGGTGATCCGCATGGCGACGGAGGAGGACGACACGCGGGAGCGCGAAAATGAAGCGCGGGAGAAAGAAGCTTTCCGCGTCTGCAAGGAGAAGATCGCCGCAAGAGGGCTCGACATGAAGCTCATCGAGGCGGAGTACACCTTTGACAACAGCAAGATTCTCTTCTATTTCACGGCCGACGGAAGGATTGATTTCCGCGAGCTCGTGAAGGATCTGGCCGGCATTTTCCGCACGCGCATCGAGCTCAGGCAGATCGGCGTCCGCGACGAGACGAAGCTGCTCGGCGGCATCGGGAGCTGCGGCAGGCCGCTGTGCTGCCACACCTGGCTGAGCGAGTTTGCGCCGGTTTCGATCAAAATGGCAAAGGACCAGAACCTGTCCCTCAACCCGACGAAGATCTCGGGCTGCTGCGGGCGGCTGATGTGCTGCCTGAAGAACGAGGCGGAGACCTACGCTTATCTCAACAAGGGCCTGCCCGGCAAGGGAGACTATGTGACGACGCCCGAGGGCCAGCACGGCGACGTCGTGTCCGTCAACATTTTGCGGCAGCGGGTGAAGGTCATCGTCGACATCGGAAATGACGAAAAAGAGCTTCAGGAGTTCGACGTATCCGAGATCAGCTTCATCCCGAAGTCGAAGCGCCCGAAGAAGGACGGCCAGAAGGACCAGAAGCAGAAGGGCGAAAAAGGCGAAAAGGGAGAGAAGGGCGAGCAGGCAAAGAGCCCGAAGCACAAGGGCGAAAAGCCGGCGGCGGAAGAAGCGCCCATGGCGGAAGAGCTTCCCTCCGGCGAGGAGAAGGAAAAGCGCCCGCGGCGCCGCAGGAACCGCGGCGGGCAGAAGGACGGCGCGGCGAAGGAAAACGCGGCAAAGGCCCCCGGCAGCGAGGAAGGCACCGGGGATAAAGAGGCGAAGAGCGCCGGCCGTGAGAAGGGCGCCGGAAAGACAGCCGGTGCTGAGGATAAAGCGGCAAAGACCGCCGGCGCCGCAGACCGCGCGGCTAAGGAAGACGGCGCTGAGAGCGCTGCTGACAGTGCGGTAAAGAGCGGCGCGGACGGAGAGAAGAAGCACAGACGGCGCAGAAGACCGCGCAGGAAGGGCGGCAGCAAACCGGAAGGCGCCCCGGAGGCGCCCGGCGGCGGGGAGACGGCATGATCCGCTGCGACGATCTCATGAACGGGTACCGCATCTACCAGGACACGGAGATGTTCTGCTTCGGGATCGACGCGGTGCTTCTCGCGCACTATCCGGCGCTCTTTTCGGGCGACCGCGTGCTCGACCTGGGCACGGGCTTCGCGCCGATTCCGCTGATCCTGCACGCAGTGGCGAAGAAAGCGGGCCTTACGGGGCAGCCGGAGAAACCATTTCACATCACCGGACTCGAGATCCAGGAGCGCGCCGCCGAAATCGCCGCGCGCTCTGTCAGCGAAAACGGACTTGCTTCCGAGATCACGATCACTGTCGGGGATATCAGGAAGGCCGGGGAGCTCTTTGCCCCGGCCTCTTTTTCGCTCATCACCTGCAATCCGCCCTACATGAAGAAGGGGGCGGGACTTTTAAGCGAAGCGGCGGCCGTGGCGATCGCGCGGACGGAGATCGCGTGCACGCTCGAGGACATCGTGCGGGAAAGCGCGCGCCTTCTTAAGATGTGGGGCCGCCTCGCGATGATTCACCGGCCGGAGCGGCTGCAGGAAATCTGCGCGCTGCTCTTAAGATATGGCTTTCAGATGAAGACGCTCCGCTTTGTGCAGCCCGCGCGGGACAAGGCGCCGACGATGGTGCTCTTCACGGCGGTCCGCGGCGGCGGACCGGGCACAAAGGTATCGCCCCCGCTCATCGTCTACGGGGAGGACCACAGGTATACGGAGGAGATAATAAGGATCTATGGCGGGGACACTGTATCTGGTGGCGACACCGATCGGAAACCTTGAAGATATGACGCTGCGGGCGATCCGCGTGCTGAAGGAGGCGGATCTGATCGCCTGCGAGGACACGCGGACCTCGCGGCCGCTCCTTAAGGCCTACGACATCGGCACGCCGGTCACGAGCTACCACAAGTTCAACGAGGAAGAAAAAAGCGGCGAGCTCGTGCGGCGGCTCCTTGAGGGAGAAAATATCGCGCTCATCACGGACGCCGGCATGCCCGCGATCTCGGACCCGGGCGAGATCCTCGTGAAGCGCTGCATGGAGGTGAGCGTCCCGGTCACGGCCGTGCCCGGCGCGAGCGCCTCGGTGACGGCCCTCGCCCTCTCCGGAGCCGACACGAGACGCTTCGTCTTCGAGGGCTTTCTGCCGCAGGCAAACAGCGAAAAAAAGGAAGTGCTCGCGCGGATCGCGGACGAGACGCGGACCATGATCTTCTACGAGGCGCCGCACAGACTCGCCCGGACGCTCGCCGCCCTCATGGAAGTGCTCGGCGAAGCGCGCGGCGTCGCCATTTGCAAAGAGCTCACCAAGAAATTCGAGACCGTAGAGCGCACGACGCTCGGGGAGGCGGCGGCCCGCTTCGGCGGGACCGGCGAAGATCCGGACGGGGCGGACAAACCGCGGGGCGAATACGTGCTCGTGATCGACGGGAAGAGCAAAAAAGAACTGGCTGCCGAGACGGCGGCCAGATGGGAACAGATGGATATCCCGGCGCACGTGGCGCACTACGAGCAGCTGGGCCTCGACCGCAAGGAAGCGATGAAGGCGGCGGCCCGCGACCGGGGCATCACAAAACGAGACGTGTACCGGGCGCTCCTTTGAGCGCCCGTTTAATTATATGACAAGGGGTCAGACCCCGTGTCATGTTCAGTCTTCGATGTAGCCGCGTCTGCGCAGGTAATCCTCAATCGTGTGCGCGGCGGCTTCCGGTCCGGCGCTGGCGCTGTTGATCAGCAGGTCCATGCCCTCGGGCGAGCCCCAGCGCTTGTCCGTGTAGAACTGGTAGTAAGCGCGGCGCGCCTTGTCCACGCGGCGGAGGTCCTTCTCCGCGGCGGCCGCGTCCGAGATGTGCTCCAGCTCCATGACGCGCTTGATCCGCGCGGCTTTCGGCGCGAAGATGAAGATACTGATGACGTCGTCGTAATGGCGCAGGATGTCATTGGCGCAGCGGCCGACGAAGATCGCGGAGCCGCGGTTTGCTTCTTCTTTGATGATTTCCGCCTGGTGGATGAAGAGACGCTCGGCGAGGGTGCCGGATTCGGCGGTGCCGTAGGGCGTGTAGGGCTCGAAGAAAGGATTGGCGAGCCGCTCGTCGGAGGAGGCGAGCGCGGCCTCGTCGAAGCCGTGCTTTTTCGCGATCATGGAGATCAGATTCTTGTCAAAGACGGGTATGTTCAGGTCATGGCTCAGGATTTCGGTGATGATTTTCTCTCCGCTTCCGTATTCGCGGCCGATCGTGAGGAGCAGCTTGCGGCACAGTTTCATGTGGGAACCCTCCTTTTTTCTTTTTTGCGCGGAATCGCATGGCAGCTTCGCTGGATGCCGCGGTGCATTCAGACTTATAGTCATATTTTAGCACAAAATCTGAAAATGGCGTGATCACTTTTTTTCATTGCTGTCCATTTCCGGAAATGATATACTAGTACGAACTTATGTATTAAAATTCGAACAAAAGGAGGCCTTAATGATCACCGGGAGCGAAGAAGAGAGCCGCGCCCTGATGATGAATGCCGCGATCCGCATTGTCGCGCAATATGGATTTGAGGGGTTCACGACAAAGAAATGGGCGGCCGAGGCAGGTGTGGCTGAAGGGTCTCTATATTACCACTTTAAAAGCAAGCAGGATCTGCTCGACGAGACCTTTTTCATGATCGACCGCGAGATCGCGTCGTTTTTTCAGGACGACGAGGAGATACCGGAGACGAAAGAAGAGATCCTGCAGTTCGTGAAAAAAAGATGGGTGAGTTATTACCACTATCTTCTGGATAATCCGCTGAAGACGCTGTACTATAACAGGTACCGCAATTCGCCGCGCTTTACGGATGAGATCCAGCAGAAGGAAGTGACGTATTTCGGCGCTTTCCGGCAGGTCGTCGCCAACATGGACGCGGCGGTGCATTTCACAAACCGGATCCCCGAAGACATCCTCTGGTACTACATCACGGACACGACGACGTCGCTCGCGTTCCGCGTCGTGACGGGCGGCACGAGCCACACGGAGAAGTCGGAACAGCAGATGATCGATCTGCTGATTCACGGACTGTCCGGCCTCATCAGGAACCAGGACAATTAAAGCGCCTTGTGCAAGGCGGTTAAAAAGCGCATCTATCTGGCGGCGCGGATTTCGGCGAGGAAATCCGCGCCGTATCTTATGCCCTTGAAGAAGGGGACGCGCTCCATGAGGAGCATGTCCGGAAGCGTGATGGGGCGGAAGGCTGCGAGATCGTCGATGGCCTCGTCGGAGAGGATTTTGTGCGGCAGCGTGTGCCGCTCCTCCGCTTTCTTTAAGCGGATCATCAGAAGCGCGCGCCTGAGCGTCTCATCGCGCACGCCCCGCATGAGCGCCGGCCGCGGCCGGGAGAGGCCGAGGCAGACGGAGCAGCGGCCGCAGCCTTTTCCCTTGGGCGTCTCTTCCCCGAAGTAAGCCAGAAGAAAATGTCTCAGGCAGGATCTTCCGCCCGCAAATGTCCGCATGGCGGCGAGCTGCTCGATGCGCCTTTTGCGGTAGGGGCCCGGCCGGATCGAAAGGATCAGGGAGCGGCTGATCAGCGCGTCGCTGTCCTTTGCAAGGAGGATGCAGTCCGAGGGAAGACCGTCGCGGCCCGCGCGGCCGGCCTCCTGATAATAGTGCTCGACCGTGGCCGGGAGCCCTGCGTGGATGACGAAGCGCACGTCCGGTTTGTCGATGCCCATGCCGAAGGCGTTCGTCGCGACCATGACCGGCCGCTTCCCGTCGAGCCAGGCTGCCATCTGCGCAGCGCGCTCCGCCCCGGACATGCCCGCGTGATAGCGCGCCGCCTTAAAGCCGCGGCGGATCAGTTCGCGGGTCAGCGCATTGACGTGGCTCCGCGTGAGGCAGTAGATGATGCCGCACATGTCTCCGTAGGTGCGGAGGAGGCGGCAGATCTCTCCGGTCCGGTCCGATGAGCGCCGGACTTCGTAGTAGAGGTTCGGCCGGTCGAAGGTGGACATGTAGATGAAGGGATCCTTAAGCATAAGCCGCGCGCAGATGTCGCCCCGGACGCGCGGGGAGGCGGTCGCGGTGCAGGCGCAGAGCACGGGGCGGCGCGGCAGGCGGGCGAGGAATTCCGGGATGTGCAGGTAGGCGGGGCGGAAGTCGGGGCCCCACTCGGAGATGCAGTGCGCCTCGTCGACCGCGACGAGGCGGATGTCCGCCTTCTCCGCAAAGGAAAGGAACGCCTTGGTGCGCAGGCGCTCCGGGGAGACGTAGAGAAGGAAGGCGGGCGCCTCGCGGAGCGCGTCTCTTGAAGCCGCGGCGGGCGCCTCGCGGAATGCGTCTCCCGGTGCCGCGGCAAGTGCTTCGCGGAGCACTGCGCGCTTTCGGGCCGCCGGCATGTCTTTTGTTACGGCGGCGGCCCGGATGCCCCGCTTCTTCAGCGCGGCGACCTGGTCGTCGATGAGGGAGATGAGCGGCGAGACGACGACGGTGACGCCGCCGGTAAGCAGCGCCGGGATCTGGTAGCACAGCGACTTGCCGCCGCCCGTCGGCAGGATCCCGAAGGTGTCGCGGCCTTCTGCGGCCGCGAGGATGAGCTCCGCCTGTCCCGCGCGGAATGCGTCATATCCGTAATATTGTTTCAGAAGCGCGAGCGCCTGATCCATTTTCTTCATGGCTGATCCTTCTTTTTCCGCGGACGCAAATGTGATAAACTCTTTTAGGATGATGCGCAGCTTATGCGGTACAGACATTGATGCACACAAATCCGCCGCGCGTCAACAGGAGAAAAGGAGAACGCTATGCACTATGAATTTACGTCCCGCGTCAGATACTCGGAGATTGCGCCCGACGGCGCGATGACTCTCCCCGCGATCGTCTCCCGCATGCAGGACTGCTCCGTCTTTCACTCGGACGCGGTCGGCCGGGGACCCGCTTTCTGGCTCACGGACGAGAGAGGCTGGATCATCGTCTCCTGGCAGATCGTTTTCAGGGGCACGCCGCATTTCGGGGAGGCGCTGACGACGCGCACCTGGGGCACGCGCTTCCACGGCATCGAGGGGGACCGCAACTTCACCTTAAGCGGCCCGGACGGGACGCTTTACGCGGAGGCGTATTCCCGCTGGGTTTATTATGATCTCGTGAAGGACATGCCGATCCGCGTGCCGAAGGAGGAGAGCGAAGCTTTCGGCACGGAGCCGGCGCTCACGTCCTTCGCATACGCGCCGCGGAAGATCGTCCTGCCGGAGACGCCGCCGGAAGAGGAGGAGCCCCTTCAGGTGCAGCCGATGGCGATCGATACGAATCATCACGTCAACAATCTCGTGTACATTCAGATGGCGGCATCTTACCTGCCCGCGGACTTCTCCGTGCGGGAGCTGCGCGTGCAATATCTGCACCAGGCAAAGCTCGGGGACGTGCTCGTCCCGAAGCGCTATGTGGAGAAGGACCGCGTGGTGGTGGCGCTCGCGCTGAAGGACGGGCCGGACTGCGCGGTGGCGGAGTTCTTCGGCGCGTGACGGCGCGGGAGAAGGCAGCGGACAGCCGTCAGATCAATAAAAAGAGAAATCAGTAGGAGGATTTAAAAATGGCAGACTTACATTTTCCGGAAGCGGATCCCGCAGAAAAGCGCCTTGACGAATTTGCCGGCGAGCTGTTTATCAGCCGGTCGACTTTCATGGGCTATCCCGTGAATCAGAAAATCCATCTGGTCGGGTTCTACAAGTGGTTCATGGGAAGCGGACTCAACCTTACGATGGTCAACAATGCGGGCGACCCCTTCGACGAGGAGCCGTCGCACTTTAAGCTGAACTCGCTCGCGTTTGAGCGCGAAGTGCTCGAGCGGCTGGGGCCGCTCTATGGCTTCGACAAGGACAATCTGTGGGGCATCATCACGTTCAGCGGCACCGACGGGAACAATCACGGCATCTACTTCGGGGCAAACTACCTGAAGAAGAAGACGGGGCAGGCCCCGGTGGTCTACGTGTCCGAAGACGCGCATTACTCAAGCAGACGGCTGGCGGACCTGCAGAATCTGGACCTTAAAATCATCCCGGCCGACGTGCACGGAAGGATGATCCCGGAGGCATTTGAGAAGGAACTCATTCCGGACCGGCCCGCGCTCGTCGTTTTTGCGATGGGCACTACCTTTAAGGGCGGTGTGGACGATATGGACGCAATCAACGAGATCCTTGGCAGGCATCCGGAGACGGCCGTTTACCGCCACATAGACGCCGCGCTCTTCGGCGGATATCTGCCGTACACGGAGTTCAGGGACTATGTGAACAGGAAGGTGCATCCCTTTGATTCCATCGCGATCAGCGGCCACAAGTATTTCGGCATGGACGAGCCCGCGGGCTTTTTCCTCACCACGATGGACGTCAGAGACAATCAGCACCGCTTTGACGTCAGCTACCTCAACTGCAACATGCCGATGATCAACTGCTCGCGCTCCGCCATGATCCCGCTGAAGCTGTGGTGGATCCTGCAGCACACAAGTCAGGAAGATTTTACGGAGCAGACGAAAGGCATGCTGGAGACGGCGGCCTGGTTGAAAGAGTCGCTGAACGGGATCGACTGGCCGGCCTGGCTCGAGCCCATGTCGAACACGGTTTATTTCAAACAGCCGCCGAAGGAGATCACGGAAAAGTACGGCCTCGCGCCCGACTTCGACGACAGACTGGGCGGTGCGCTGTCGCATATCGTCGTGATGCAGCACGTGACGAAGGAGCGCCTCGCGGGCTTCCTCGAAGATATGAAGGCGGCGGCCGAGGCAGAGACCGGGCAGTCTGAAAAAGCATGACCCCCTGCCCTCGCAAGGGCAGTCGGTTTCCGCCTGCGTAACCGAAAGGACTAATTTATTATATAAATTGTTATGAGAGTCTATGAGAACAATGCGGCTCAATTCAAGAAGGATATCCGGACAAAGAGACTGGTGAATTTTCTTTGTGCGGAGTATGAAGCTTCTTCCGGAAAGACCGTTACCGGTGAACTTCGCTATGCCTGGAAATACGCGCTCACAATCCTCTATGACATGCTGGAAGGCTCCGGATCGTATTGTGATCCGGAGACAGGGATACGCGTGGATCTCGAGGAGAGCGCAGGAGCCAGCCATATGAAGCTGATCTTTGCCTCCTGTTCAGAAGACGTCTTCCGCTACAGCCTTCTGGGCGTCTATGCGGGAAGCGGGGTCAGACTGACCAGGGCAGATGACATTGTCTCATTTCGGGAAGGGAATACCAGGTGGACGACAATCCACCCTTCCCGCCTCATGAACAGCTTTGCCCGCCGCTTATTCAAGGGGATACCGGAAGAAGATCTCGGGAGGGTCAGCTACGAGAGTGCTTCTTTTTTGTTTGACTGCTTCTATTCCTGCGATTCGGATATCGTCACTGATTACGACGATCAGCTCACGGACGAGTATCCGGTCTTTTATGCCAACGACACTGAGGAGCTGAGGCATTTTCTCGAGCCGGTCATCAGCAGGGGCGGAGGCGCCGAGGCTCTTCGAAGACTCAGTGCCATCGAAGCCCGCTCAGCCGCTCTCCCCGCGGAAGACATGAACGAAGATCAGATCTATCTCTTTTCCTCAATCATAAACAATGTGCGGCGCAGACGAAAGGCGTGGTACGTGATAGAGGAGCAGGCCGGAAATGGTGAAATCATCGGCAGCGTCATGGAAAAGCTGGAGAGTGAGGGAAAGAATGTGCAGATGCTTTCGGGAGAGGAACACCCGGACGGCACACCGGACCTTATCATCATCAGCGAGGAGGACGGCGGGTCCTATGAGCAGCTGGCATATTGTAAAGTGAGCATCTTTTTGTGCGACTCCCTTCTGAATCCGGGACTAAAGCACTTTGAGAAGGATGCCGTGCTGACCGCGCGGGCCGAGAGGGAAGGAGCACAGCTGACAATCACCCGCATGAATCATAACGCCTGTTTCGCGGACGGCGGAAGAGGGATGCGCTGGCTTGTGAATCGGCTGCAGCTGGCTGAAATCAGAAGAGAAGACTATGATCCGGCGCGCTATACGATCCTCCTCGTAAAATCCAAGGATGATTTTGACGGGAAGGGCCGGGATGGGATGGCGCGCGTCGTGCTGCCGGCAAATGTCGTCTATGATCCCAAATCCGGCGAGATCACAATTCAGAAAAACCAAAAGCAGGGAATCTACAAAGCAATCTCTTCGGGGCGGAGAGGAGCAATGCTCCTGTGTGAAAATGACGCGCTCAGGAATTATCTCTCAGGAGAGCTGTCTCAATTAATCCAGCGTCAGAACCGGATCCGGAGCTTCATCAGCGAGATGGTCGAAGGGAAGAAGGATCCGGAAGAACAGATGGAGGACCTCGCGAAAGAAAGCGGGGACATGATCAGTGAAGCCGATTCCAAATACCAGAAGCTGGCAAGAAAATCTCTGGGGAAGGGCGCCTGGAACAAGATGAGCGCGCAGTCCAGAACCTGGATTGTGACCGCCATGATGGCGTACGACAATCTGAAGGAATATGACCGCATGATCGATTTTTCCGGCATCTGCGTCCAAGTGGGAAAGGCCTGCGAGTACGAGCTGAAGAAGCGCATCTTCAGCGGATTTGTAGAGTATGAGACCGCGTGCTACGGAAATGTGCGCGGCCTTGAGAAGCTGCCGGACGAGTGCTTCGAAAAGCAGGACAGGAAACAGTCCGGCCCCCGAAAGCTCCTCAAGGAAAACCAGATCACGCTGGGAAAGCTGCGCTATATCATCGGCCTTGATGATTCCGGAAGAGTTGCGGATCAAAAAGCGTGGAATGAATTCAAGCGGTATGCTGAGGAACAGCTTCTCATTAATCCCGCAAATTCGTATAAAGAGATGAAATCACAGATGCCGGTTATAGCGAAGATCCGGGATGACTACCGGAACCGGTCTGCGCACAGCCACACAATATCCATAGTGGAAGCCAGGGAGTGTCTGGAATACGTCGTTACAGTTCATCGAAAGCTGGGCGTATTGCTTGATCATTACCGTGTATAGGCGCGGCCTCCCTGCCGTTCAGGTATTCGCGAGCCTTTGAAGAAACCGGGCGGAACAAAAAAAAGAACCTCAGCATCTCTGCTGAGGTTCTTTTCGCTGGGCTACCAGGATTCGAACCTGGAAATGACGGAGTCAGAGTCCGTTGCCTTACCATTTGGCGATAGCCCAATATGTGCGACGCGTGTTATTATAGCGCAGACTGCCTTGAAATACAAGTGCTTTTTTGCAGAGGTGATATGTAAAAATATCGTCACAAATTTACAGAATTGACAGAAAATCTTCGGTTTCAGTGAGACCGGCGTTATGGTAGAATGACTATGTATCTGAATTTGAACATAATAAAAAGAAAGAAAACATATAAAAAGCAGCAAAGGAGGAACACAACATGAAACGGAGGCTGATGGCATTTTTACTGGCAGGCGCTCTCGTTGCGTCGAACGTGACTCCCGCTTTTGCGGCGGATGTGGCGGAAGACTATGACGTGGTCGTCTATGAGGACGAAACCGCGCCTGATGAGGAAGACGCGGGCGCAGCGGAGGACCTCGCCGATGATGCGGGCGAGGAGATCATCGACGCCGCAGAAGACGGCGCAGAGGACCTCGAGGCGCCGGCGGAGGACGCAGGCGGCGAAGAGGAAACCTCCTTTGACGAGCCGGAGGATGCGGCTCCGGTAGAAGAGGGCGAGGAGGAAGAAGAGGAGCTCGCCGGGGAGGAAGAGGAGCTTCCTGCCGCGGACGAAGGAGAAGAGGAGCTGCTTCCGGAGGAGGAAGCGCCTGCACTTGTCGGCGAAGAGGACGAGGAAGGCGACCTCCGGTTCGAGGAGCATGACACAGACGTCTTTACCGACCAGCCGGAGCTGCCGGAAGCGTGGCTGTACACGGGAGACCTCAAAGAGAACTGGAAGGAAGACCGGGAGCTGGTGCTGCGCGCGGGCTGCTGGGATGACTACAAAGAAGACTGGATCGACGGCGGCGTCCTGACCGAAGGGGACGATTACACCCTGACCGAAGACGGGGACCGGATCTCCGTTACGCTTTCCCGGGACTATCTGGACGCGTTCCATGCAGAGGTGGATACGCACCGCGATGTCCGCCTGCTGGCCTGTGTCTATAAGGCCGGCCATACGGAGGATGAACCTCTGCGTCAGGCCGATGCGTGGTTCCACATCGAAAGGGCGAGGGCTGAGTATGACTTCGAGAGCGACCGCATCATGCTGCCCGGTTGGGACGGCTCGATCGACGGATCCAGGGACGGATGGATGATCGGTGCGGAGCATCCGGACGGAGACGACTTTTCCTACCGCGTCACCAACGTCGAGATCTCCAAAGACGAACCGATCGACGCCGACAAAGGGTCGGTCATTGTCGACTTCCATCGTGACGAAAACGGCGAAGATGATTACTGGTGGTATTACAGGGTGCAGAATTACGGCCGTGCCGTGTTTGCCATCACCTATGAGGATGTCGCAGGGGAAGAACAGACATACTACATAGGAATATCTGTTAATCCCGACACTTACGACGTCTACATGGACAGTGAAGGCGGAGAGCGGAACGCGCTGCCGGGCACGGAGATCCCGCTCTATACGGAGGCCCATCATTCCTATATTGACGAAAATGGCGATTATCACGACGATACGGAAGGGATCGGATACTTCTGGGCCTTTGAGCGCGGCGATGAGTATGCCGACATTATCGTAAATCCGGACGATCCTTCCCGCGCCGTGCTCTCCATTAAAGAGCTGCCGGAGGGACGGGATTATATCGACAAAGAGATCCGCGTCGGGGTCAGAATCCTCGACAGTGAAGACAATGAAACCGAAGGCTACAGCGCAACCTCTTTCTGGATTAAGAGCGAATACATGGAGCTCTGGCCGATTCTGGTCGATCACTTCATGAATGTCGGCGAGGATGTAGAGATACAGCCGGAGATTCGCCGCTATCCGGGCAGGGACGGCGCCGAATATGATGTGATCAGCGGAGGCGACTCGCTCAAGTGGGAGTGGTATTATGACGACAACTGCGTAGAGGTGCTGGACGCGAAGGGCCTTCGCGTGGGCAATGAAATAGAGTCCGCTTCCTGCTACGGCGACGACGCCTCCTTCACGCTCCGGCGGCTCGGGGACTGGCACACGGATGCGGACCTCCACGCACACTGGAACAACCCGGAAGACGGAGACGATATCGATCTGTGGCAGCACTACACGCTCTTTGGCAGAAATTATGACATCTGGTTTGAGGGCGATGACAGAGGAGAGATTTACAGTGACGAGGAAGCTTTTAAGTTCTCGGTCAATACGGATATGCTTGACGTCTATGACGAAGGGGCACTTACCTGGAAAGTAACGGTCGGCCTCTGGGATGGCAGGAAGGACGAGTTTGCGGAGACGCTGGCGGAAGGTGACGGATGGAGCTTCGACAGCAAAACATTCACAGTGACGCTGAACGGAAAAGCGCTTTATGAAAACGGATATGATAATGTGGAGGTGCGGGTCGAGGCCTTCAGGAACGGGATCCGTGTCACGGACGAGCAGAGAGGCTTCGGCGTCCGGGAGGCCCGGATCGACGACATCCTCTGGGATGAGGTGATGTTCGTCGACGATGGCCGCTGGGTCAACAAAGACGACGGGAACCAGCGGGTCAATGTTGAGAACAGCCTGTTCCCGGGCGGCTGGTGGCGCTACAAAGTCTCGGGCGTTGAGATAAAACAGACCAGTGAAGAAGATCCCTATGATCCGAGAACGGCCGTGATCGTAGAATCTGAGGATGCGGATGGATGGCTCCTCAGGGCGGTTCACGGCGGCGCGGTGGAGGTCACGCTGACAGGTGAGATCTTCAGTGACGAGGGCGACATCCGTCAGCCGTTCACACAGACAACCGAATTCTATGTCGATGATTTCCGCAGCCATATAGATCTCCATACGGATACCGGCGTCGATGATTTCCTTCCCGGAAAAACCATCACACTTATTCCGAGCTATGACGGAGAACACTACAGCTGGGAAGACGGCTCAAGGTGGCCCGCTGACACGACAAATTGGACGGTCGCGTACGAGGCGGAGTGTACCTGGATGGACGACGGATTTATCGAGCAATACGGCAAAGAGGATGACGAGCTGAATGCGGAAGGCAAGTACTGGTCGAAGAAGGTGCTTGCGGACGGGAGCCTTGAGATCACTGCGAAGGCCGGTGCGCCGGAGATGAATATCGAGGTGCACGCGACGCTGCTCGATGAGAAGGGGAATTTCCTCAGTGACACCTGGCACAGTGTCTTTGTGACACAGAGCTTTTACGTCGTAGAGGTGGAAAGGCGGGATCCTTCCGATCCTTCCACCTTGAAAGGATGGGATCCCTCCATGCCCGTCGGCCACATCGTGGAGCTGAATCCGAGGCTTATGCGCTACGACAGCGGCGGCGATGGCGTCGACGTGACGGACGAATGTAACCCCACCTTCTACTTCAACTGGTACGAAGGAAATGGAAACGATGACGACCCCGCCCATGTCATCATCACGGACGCGGACGGAAAGAGGCTGCAGTCGGATGGCGAAGGCCACGCGACAGGCCGGCCGCCCTTTACGGTACAGCGGAACGTCGACTGGGACGGCACGGTGAACCTGGAAGTCTGGTGGGATGTGGACGGCGACTGGAGAAATCTGCAGCTGCCGCTGGTCAGATCTGAGTACAGGGCCCGGTATATTCCTTCGGTTCAGCGGGGTGAAAGTGAAGACCAGACCTGGTACTATGTCACGGAGGACGGGGATGCGGTCACGGCAGAACCGATCCGGATTGTGCCTGATACGAGTGAGATCGACGAGCTGAAGCAGAAAGGATACGATGTTAAGCTCGATGCGGAAATCGGCATAGGAGCGTGGAATAACGAAGAGGGCCACTGGGAGATCCATCAGCTTCAGGGCTTTGAATTTACGCCGGCGGAGTGGTCGCCGGAAGGTGGCCTTACGCTCAGCCCTGCCCGTGTCGCCGCGCTCCGCGAAGCGCTTGACGACCAGGGAGATCTGGGATGGCGCGAAGGCGTCGACCTCTCGCTCAGCGCGACGCTGAACGGACTCGAGCTCTGCAGGGGCGGCATGCACGTCTGCATTTACAGGAGCATAAGCCGTCTGGAGGACGATGACGCCGAAGTAGTCGCAGGGAATTCCTTCTTCTACATGGACGGCAAGGCGACGCTCTTCGTGACGGATCCGGAACACAGCGACGGAGCAGAGGAGACCGTGACGATCACGAAGATCGAATCTGACAATGAGACAGTCCTTAAGCCCAGACAAAGCGACAGTAACTGGTATATTGACGCCCTTCAGCCCGGAGACGCGCGCATTACCTACACCTATACCGGGGCGGACGGGAAGAGCGCCACACATACGACGTGGCTGCATATCAAAGATGAAGTCTACCGCCTGGTTTCGGAAGACGAGGCGGGCCTTGAGAGAGATTACTACAGACGGATTCCGGGAGAGACCGGTGACGTGAAACCGGTGGTGATCCATACGTATAAGGCGGATAACGGTGAGACCATCAATGAGCGGATCACGCCCGATACGGCAGGCTACAATTTAGTGTTTAATTACGATGAGTATAGAGATGATATCATCGAGACAGACAAGAGAAGCGCTAAATTTACGGCACTTAAGACCGGTCATACGGACCTGAGGCTTACGGCTACCTTGCGGAACGCAAAGGGAGAGCTGCTTTTAGATGATGAATACCACTATCATGTCGCAGTCGTGTCGCATATCGCATCGCTCGACATCGACGACAGCAAGACGCTCTATCTGGCCCCGGGAGAAGCGCTGAGCATGAAGGATCTCACGGCGTTCATCCCGAAGACGCTGACGCTGCGCTCCATGAGGACGAAGGAGGGCAGCCCGGTCGATGTGACAGGCACCTTCTTCGACTATGTCGGACCGGCTCTCATCCTGTCCGGCGACGGTGATAACGCGAAGGTGACTGTGGCGCAGGGCGCTCTGGAAGGCAAAGTGGCTGAGGACGGCTCCTTTACCACGGAGATCGCGATCGGCGCTGAGGATAAAGACGGCAATGCCGGCTTCGACACGCTGAAGGTCGTGATTCATCCGGTCGCTGCCATGATGGCGGCGCTGAAGGCGGATGCGGGCCTTGCTGAGAAGGATGCGGTAAGCGCGGTTCGCGCAGCGTTTGACAAGCTGGATCCGGCCGTACAGAAGGCGTTTAAAGACAGTCCGGCTTACGCCAATTTCGACGCGGCGGAAAAATCGGTGAAGGCAGCGGAAGAAAAAGCCGCTAAGGAAGGCGCGGCAGCTAAGGCTGCCGGAACGGCTGCGGACAAAGCCGCGGCAGCGGCCGACGCCGCCAAGGCGAATCCGACAGACGCCACGCTGAAGGCCGCCGAAGACGCACTTGCGGCAGCCAAAGCCGCAATCGCCGAGGCGAAGAAGCAGGGCGCGGACGTGTCTCAGGCGGAGAAGAAGCTGTCCGCCGCAACGGCAGCGCTCGGGCAGGCGAAGACGGCGAAGCAGGCGAATGACGCGAAGAAGCAGGCGGAGGAAGCAAAGAAGCAGGCGGCCGAGGCATTTAAGCTCAATGTGAAGAAGAACGCGACGGTGCCGATCCAGAAGGGCAAGACGAACACGAAGATCGTGGCGACGCTCGGCGCGGGCGATTCCATCGCGACGGTGGTGTCCTCCAAGAAGGACGTGACGGCAAAGAAGAAGGGCAACAAGATCGCTCTCTCCAGCAAGAAGAAGGGCGCGAAGGCCACCATCACCGTGACGACCGCCTACGGTGCGACCTGGAGCTTCAAGGTCAAGGTGCAGGCGGGCGCCGTCAAGACGAAGAAGGTCTCCGCCAAGAAGACCGTGACGATGAAGGTCGGCGATAAGCTGAATCTGTACGACGATCTGAACCTCGCGATCACGCCGGTGACCACATCCGACAAGCTGAAGATCACGAGCAGCGCCAAGAAGATCGCGAGTGCGACGAAGGCCGGCGTGCTCACCGCCAAGAAGAAGGGCACGGCAAAGATTACCGTAAAGAGCGGAACAAAGAAGAAAGCCGTCATTACGGTGAAGGTCCAGTAAAGAAGCAGCGCAGCAGATCCTGCATAAAGCGGCAGCCGGGGCATGTGCCCCGGCTGCTTTTCGCCGCAGGAGCCCGGCTGCTTTTCGCCGCAGGGCCCCTGCCGCTTTCTGCCGCAAGGCCTCCGGCTGCTTTTCGCCGTAAAGCCTTGCATTCATTAATGAATCCAAGTACAATAATAATGCTGACCGCCGCCGAGCGGCCGCAGTTTTAAACAGGGAGTGAAGCGGCGCATGGGCCGCTTTTGAGACAGATGATTAAACCGGGTACGCGGCAAAATCTGATCATCGTAAACAGAAAACCGCACGGCGTTTATCTCGGAGAAAGTCCGGATGCAGACGCCGTGTCGCGCGTGCTGCTGCCCGCGCGGCAGGTCCCGGAGGGCGCCGCTTTGGGCGACCGGATCGAGGTGTTTATCTACCGGGATTCCGACGACCGCCTGATCGCGACGACCGACGAGCCGCTGATCGCGCTGGAGGGCACCGCCGTGCTGCGCGTGTCGGCCGTGACGAAGATCGGCGCCTTTCTCGACTGGGGGCTCCCGAAGGAGCTGCTGCTGCCGTTTCAGGAGCAGACCGCGAAGGTCCGCGCGGGGGAGGACGTGCTCGTCGCATTTTACATCGACAGGAGCGACCGCTGCGCCGCGACGATGAAGGTCTACCCGTACCTCTCCACGGATGCCCCTTATATCCCGGGGCAGACCGTCACGGGAAGAGTGTACCAGATGGACGGGATCCACGGCGCCTACGTGGCGGTGGACGACCGCTATTCGGGACGGATTCCGGCGCGGGAGCTCACAAAAGACCTGCACGTCGGGGATGTCCTGTCCCTTCACGTGACAGCCGTGAAAGAGGACGGAAAGCTGGATCTGTCCGTCCGCGACAAGGCGTACCTCATGATGGACGAGGACGCGGAGGCGGTTCTTCAGGTGATCCGTGATGATTTCGGGGGCGAGCTGCCCTTTGACGACAAGGCCGATCCGGAGAAGATCCGGGAAGTCTTCGGACTGTCGAAGGCCTCATTTAAGCGCGCGGTCGGCAGGCTGTACAAAGAGCGGCGCATAGAACTGGCCGGCGGCAAAATCACATTGTGTCAGTGACATAGAGGAGGGAAGAAGATGAATAATCTGATTGAGACGCTGAATTCGCTACTTGCAGCATGGGGCAAACCGGATATTCCGCTGCCGGACTTCAGCGGCATTACCTGGCTGCCGACGGCGGGGATCATCTTTTCTGTTATCCTCGGCTTCATCTACTGCTTCCTCGGCTATAAGGCGATGCGCTTCGTCACGACGCTCGTCGGCTTTGCGCTCGGCCTCTCCATCGGCTACGTGGTCGCGCAGGTCGCGCACCTTACAAGCCCGCTCGACATCATCGTACCGATCGCGGGCGGCATCGTCTTTGCCCTCCTGGGGTTCTTCCTTTACAGGATCGGCATCTTCTTCGCGGTCTTCCTCGCGGTCTTCGGCATCACGGTCTCGCTCCTCAAGGAGTACACGCGGCTCGATGAGACGGTCGTGCTCATCGTCGCGCTGGTCGTCGGCGTGATCCTCGCGATCCTCTCGGTGGTCTACCTCCGTCCGCTGGTCATTGTTTCCACCGCCATCTCGGGCGGCATGATTCTGGCGAACGAGATCTACGAGAATCTCGTGCACGTCCGCTGGAGCGCTGACCTCGAGACCATGATCCGCCTCGGGACGGGACTCCTGCTCGCCCTCATCGGCATGATCTACCAGTTCCGCACGACACGCGGGGAAGAAGAGGAGTAAGGGCAAAAGAGGCCTATGGCATTTACACATCTGCACGTCCACACGGAGTATTCACTCCTCGACGGCTCCAACAAAATAAAAGAGTATGTGTCCCGCGTCCGTGAGCTCGGGCAGACCGCTGCGGCGATTACCGATCACGGCGTAATGTTCGGATGCATCGATTTCTATAAAGAGGCCCTCGCGCAGGGGATCAAACCGATCCTCGGCTGCGAGGTCTATGTTTCTCCGGGCAGCCGCTTTGAGAAAAGCGGAAATGTCTCCGACGACCGTTATTTCCATCTGGTTCTCCTCGCGGAAAACGATCTCGGCTATGAGAATCTCGTGAAGATCGTCTCGGCGGGCTTTACGGAGGGCTTCTATTACAAGCCGCGCATCGACCGGGAGATTCTCGAGAGGTACCACGAGGGAATCATCGCCCTCTCCGCCTGCCTCGCGGGCGAGGTGCCGCGGCACATCTCGGCGGGCGACTACGAGGGCGCGAAAGAGACGGCGCTCTATTATCGGGCGCTCTTCGGGAAGGACAACTATTTCCTCGAGCTGCAGGATCACGGGATCCCGGAGCAGAAGCACGTGAACCAGATGCTTCTCCGGCTCCACGAGGAGACCGGCATACCGCTCGTCTGCACGAACGACGTGCACTATACGTACGCCGAGGACGTCGACTCGCACGACATCCTTCTGTGCATCCAGACGCAGAAGAAGGTGCAGGACGAGGACCGCATGCGCTATGAGGGCGGGCAGTATTTCGTCAAATCCGAGGAGGAGATGCGCCGCCTCTTCTCTTTCTATCCGGACGCGGTGGAGAACACGGCGCGGATCGCCGAGAGATGCCGGGTGACGATCGAATTCGGCGTGCGGAAGATTCCGCGGTATGACACGCCGGACGGCAGGAGCTCTCTTGCTTATCTTGAGGAGCTCTGCGAGGCGGGCATGCGCCGCCACTACGGAGACGATTACGCGGAGAAACGCCCGGAGCTGAAAGAGCGCCTCGCGTACGAGCTCGGGACGATCACGGACATGGGTTTCGTCGATTATTTCCTCATCGTCTGGGATTACGTGCATTTCGCAAAGGACCACGGCATCATCGTGGGGCCGGGGCGCGGCTCGGCGGCGGGATCGATCGTCTCCTACGCGCTCGGCATCACGGAGCTCGACCCGATCCGCTATTCCCTGATTTTCGAGCGCTTCCTGAATCCGGAACGCATCTCCATGCCCGATATCGACGTGGACTTCTGCTTTGAGAGACGGCAGGAGGTCATCGACTACGTCGTCGAAAAATACGGGCGCGACCGCGTCGTGCAGATCATCACCTTCGGCACGATGGCCGCGCGCGGCGTCATCCGCGACGTCGGGCGGGCACTCGACATGCCTTACAGCGAGTGCGACCGCATCGCCAAGATGATCCCGAAGGAGCTCGGGATTACGCTGGACAAGGCGCTCACGGAGAATCCGGAGCTGCGGAAGGAATACGAAGAAAATGAAGAGGTCCGCTATCTCATCGACATGTCGAAGCGGCTCGAGGGCCTCCCGCGGAATACATCCATGCACGCGGCGGGCGTCGTCATATCTGAAAAACCGGCCGTCGAGTACGTGCCGCTTTCCCGCGCGCAGGACGGCTCGATCACGACGCAGTACACGATGACGACGCTCGAGGAGCTGGGCCTCTTAAAGATGGACTTCCTCGGCCTCCGCACGCTGACCGTGATCCAGAACGCGGTGCGCCTCATCAACGACGGCCTCCGCGCCGCGGCGGGAGATGCATCGCCGGAGGAACTCCGGCGGCCGGACGGCGGGACGGGCCTCCTTGATCTGGACACCGTCGACTACAACGACCCGAAGGTCATGGACATGATCGGCCGGGGCAGGTGCGAGGGCGTCTTCCAGCTCGAGAGCGCGGGCATGAAGTCCTTCATGAAGGAGCTGAAGCCGCACACGCTCGAGGACATCATCGCGGGCATCGCGCTCTACCGGCCGGGCCCGATGGATTTCATTCCGAAGTACATTAAGGGCAAGGAGCACCCGGAGAGCGTCACTTATGAGACGCCGCTCATGGAGCCGATCCTCGGCACGACCTACGGCTGCATCGTCTATCAGGAGCAGGTTATGCAGATCGTCCGGGACCTCGGCGGCTACAGCATGGGCCGGTCGGATCTCGTGCGCCGCGCCATGTCGAAGAAGAAGGCTTCCGTCATGGAGAAGGAGCGGCAGACCTTTATCTACGGAAATGCCGACGAGGGCGTGCCGGGCTGCATCGCCCGGGGCGTGCCGGAAGCGACCGCGTCGCGCATCTTCGACGAGATGACGGATTTCGCGAGATACGCCTTCAACAAGAGCCACGCGGCGGCTTACGCGGTCGTGTCGTTCCAGACGGCATTTTTGAAGTACTACTATCCGGTCGAGTACATGGCGGCGCTGCTGACCTCCGTCATCGACAGCACGGACAAATGCGCGGAGTATCTGCTGCACTGCCGCTCGGTGGGAATCGGCATCCTGCCGCCCTCCGTCAACACGGGCGAGGGCCGCTTCACCGCGGAAAACGGATCGATCCGCTGCGGCATGTACGCGATCAAGGCCGTGGGGCGGGGCGTGATCGACG
Organism: Lachnospiraceae bacterium UBA2860; assembly: GCA_002350625.1. Classification (GTDB taxonomy): domain Bacteria; phylum Bacillota; class Clostridia; order Lachnospirales; family Lachnospiraceae; genus Chordicoccus. The sequence goes on along the minus strand of DEFE01000004.1, from coordinate 138,048 downwards.
CGCTCGTCAGGGAGCGCGAGATGAACGGTCCCTACTCGTCGCTCAGGGATTTCATCGTGCGGACCTACGGCAAGGACATGAACCGCCGCGCGATCGAGAACCTGATCCGCGCCGGCGCCTGCGACTGTTTTAACGGCACGCGGAAGCAGCTCATGATGGTTTATCCGGGGCTCCTCGACCAGGCGGCCTATGAGAGCAAGGAGTCGATCACCGGCCAAATGTCGCTTTTTGATTTCATGGCCCCGGAGGAGAAGAAGGTGTACGAGACCGCGCTGCCGGACGTGGGCGAATTCAGCCGCGAGACGCTGCTCGCCTTCGAGAAGGAGGTGCTCGGTATCTACTTGAGCGGCCATCCGCTCGAGGAGTACGAGGCGCTGTGGCGGAGCCGGATCACGGCTGTGTCCGCGGATTTCGTCCTCGACGAGGAGAGCGGGGCCACGCGGGTTAAGCACGAGGCGCGCGAGACGGTCGGCGGACTCATCGCGGCGAAGCAGATCAAGTACACGCGGACGAATAAGGTCATGGCCTTCCTCACGATCGAGGACCTGGTGGGGTCGCTGGAGATCCTTGTGTTTCCGTCGGTTTACGAGAGATACAGGGACATGCTCGAGGAGGACGCCAAGATCTTCGTGGAGGGGCGGGTCTCCGTCGAGGACGACAAGCCGAGCAAGCTGATCGCCGACGTGATCACGCCGTTTTCCGAGGTGCCTGAGGAGCTGTGGGTGGCATTTTCGTCGCTCGATGCTTTCAAGGAGAGCGAGGCGGAGCTTAAAGATCTTGCTGCGGAGTCCGAGGGAAAGGACCGCCTGTTCGTCTTCATCCGCGACACGAAGCAGTACCGGGATATGACGCCGCCGCGCGGCATCCTGATCTCGCCGGAGACACTTGACGCGTTCCGGCGGCATTTCGGACAGGACAATGTCACGCAGCGCGCATCGAAAAAGACAGCGCAGAAAAGAAGGACATAAAGTAAGATGATCGCGAATTATCACACGCATACGCCCCGATGCAAGCACGCCGTGGGAGACGAGAAAGAATACGTCGAGCAGGCGATCGAGGGCGGGCTTAAGATTCTCGGGTTTTCGGACCACGTTCCGATCCCGTTCGAGGGCAGCTACCGGAGCCCGGTCCGCATGGATGTGTCGGAGCTGGAAAGTTACGTCGACGCGGTGCTCGCGGTGAAGAAGGAATACGCGCGGGAGATCGAGATCCATCTGGGATTCGAGGTGGAGTACCACCCGCGGTACATCGACGCGCAGCTTTCGCTTTTTAAGCCGTATCCGATCGAGTTTTTCCTGCTCGGGCAGCACTTCCCCGCGGACGAAGAGGAGGGGCCGTACAGCGGATTTCTGACGCGGAGCGACGAGGTCCTTAAGACCTACGTGCGCACCTGCAAGACGGCGATGGAGACCGGCCTCTTTACGTATTTTGCGCACCCGGACCTCATCTATTACGAGGGGGACGAGGCGCTCTACGAGCGGGAAATGCGGTCGCTCTGCGCATGCGCAAAGGCCGCGGGGATGCCGCTTGAGATCAACCTCCTCGGCATCGAGGACGGGCGCAATTATCCGAAGGAAGCTTTCTGGCGGATTGCCGGCGAGACCGGCTGCGCCGCGGTGCTCGGCTCGGACGCGCACAGGCCGGGAAATGTGTACCGGGAGGACGCCATCCGCGCAGGGGAGGCCCTGGCGGAAAGAAACGGTCTTCCCATTCTTGAGACGGTGCCGCTCATACGGCCGGAGAAAGCGCGGACGCAGGGATGAAAGGGCGACTGGCGTATTGAAAAAAGGGCCCGATTGCCTTACAATAGGTACGATATGGTTGGATGAGCCCACTTTAGGAGGGAGCACATGGCAGCGAATAAAGAAATCAAGACGATCGGCGTGCTGACAAGCGGCGGAGACGCACCGGGCATGAACGCGGCGATTCGCGCCGTGGTGAGGCGCGGCCTCGGCAGAGGCCTCAAGGTCTTCGGCATCTACAGAGGATACGACGGCCTGATGGATGACGATTTGAAAGAGATGACCGCGCAGGACGTGTCCGATACGATTCAGAAGGGCGGCACGATCCTCTACACGGCCAGATGCATGGAGATGCGCACGATCGAGGGCCAGCAGCACGCGGCCGAGACCTGCAGAAAGCACGGTATCGACGGACTCGTTGTCATCGGCGGCGACGGCTCCTACAGAGGCGCGCAGTGTCTCGCGCACCAGGGCATCAACGTCGTGGGCCTGCCGGGGACAATCGACCTCGACATCTCCTGCACGGAGTACACGATCGGATTCGACACGTCCGTCAACACCGCGATGGAAGCGATCGACAAGGTCCGCGATACATCCACGTCCCATGAGAGATGCTCGATCATCGAGGTCATGGGCAGAAACGCCGGTTATCTGGCGCTGTGGTGCGGCATCGCGAACGGCGCGGAGGACATCCTGCTCCCGGAGAAGTATGACTACGACGAGCAGAAGATCATTGACAACATCATAGACAGCCGCCATCGCGGCAAGAAGCATCACATCATCGTGAACGCGGAAGGCGTCGGGCATTCCGCTTCGATGGCGCGGCGGATCGAGGCGGCGACGGGCATCGAGACCCGCGCGACGATTCTCGGCCACATGCAGAGAGGCGGCAGCCCCACGGCGAAGGACCGCGTCTACGCGTCGATCATGGGCTGCATGGCCGTCGATCTCCTGATCGAGGGCAAGAGCGAGCGCGTGGTCGGCTACAAGAACGGCAAGTTCCAGGACTTTGACATCGACGAGGCGCTCGCGATGGTCAAGGGCATCGACGACTACCAGTACGAGATCGCGACGGCGATGTCCGGCGGCTATCACAAGGACGAAGGCAAGAAAGCCCTGAAGGACGAGCAGCTGTAAACGTCTTTGCGAGGGGCGGAGATCTTAAGCAGATGCTTTCATTTAAAGACATTACATTTCTTGAGAAGAATAAAAAGGCCCGCGATACGCAGGGCCTTTTTGTCGCGGAAGGGCGGAAGCTTTTTTTTGAGGCGCCGCCCGACAGGATCGTGCAGGTGCTGATGACGAGGCGCTTTGCGGAAGAGCATCCGGAGGCATTTGAGAAGATACCGGCGGGCACGGACGTCGTCGCGGATATCGACGAGACCCGTTTCTTCCAGCTCTCGGACACGCGGACGCCGCAGGGCATCCTCACGGTTCTCAAAAAGATGGACTGGCGCGCGGAGGACGTGCTGGGCATCGCCTGCCCGCTCTACGCCATCCTGGAGAACCTGCAGGATCCCGGCAACGTGGGAACGATTGTAAGGACGGGCGAGGCCGCGGGCGTGACGGCCGTCTTCCTCACGGAGGACTCGGCGGATCTCTACGCGCCGAAGACCATCCGCTCGACGATGGGATCCATCTTCCGCGTGCCGCATTTTCTCGTCCCGACGGGGGCGGATATCGCAAGAGAGCTGCGCCTCCGGGGCACCGCGGTCTACGCGGCGCATCTCAAGGGACGCGCATTTTACACGGATTGTGACTTAAGGGGCGGCAGCGCCTTTGTCATCGGCAACGAGAGCCGGGGCGTCTCCGCGGAGACGGCGGAGGCCTCGTCGGCGCTCATCCGGATCCCGATGCTCGGGCGCGTGGAGTCGCTGAACGCCGCGATGGCGGCGGGCGTGCTGCTCTATGAGGCGCAGCGGCAGCGGCGGGCGCTGTAAAGGGAACGCGGGACGATCCCGGAGGTCACTACAGAAAGGAGCTACTATGCAGTTAAAAGGACGCCATTTCTTAACGCTTCGCGACTACACCCCGGAGGAGATCACCTATCTTCTCGACCTGGCGGCGGAGCTGAAGCGGAAAAAGCAGCAGGGGATCTATGACTACGATCTCCCGCACAAGAATATCGCACTGATCTTCGAGAAGACCAGCACGCGCACGCGCTGCGCGTTTGAGGTGGCGGCGCACGACTGCGGCATGCACGTGACGTATCTCGACCCGAGCGGGTCGCAGATCGGCAAGAAGGAGAGCATCGCCGACACGGCGCGGGTGCTCGGCCGCATGTTTGACGGGATCGAGTACCGCGGGTTCGGACAGGAGATCGTCGAGGCGCTCGCGAAGGACGCGGGCGTGCCGGTCTGGAACGGCCTCACGAATGAATTCCACCCGACGCAGATGCTCGCCGACATGCTGACGATCCGGGAGCATCTCGGGTCGCTCAAGGGAAAGAAGCTGGCGTATCTGGGCGACGCGCGCTACAACTCCGGCAATTCCCTCATGATCGTCTGCTCGAAGCTCGGCCTCCACTTTACGGCCTGCACGAACAAGGCGTATTTCCCGGACGAGGCGCTCGTCCGCGAGTGCGAGGGCTACGCGAAGGAGAGCGGCGGCTCCGTGACGCTCACGGAGGATATCGAGGCGGGCGTCAAAGGGGCGGACGTCATCTACACGGACGTCTGGGTCTCCATGGGCGAGCCGGACGAGGTCTGGAAGGAGCGGATCGACGCGCTCATGCCTTATCAGGTGAACGCAGAGGTCATGAAAATGGCGGGGCCGCAGGCGATCTTCATGCACTGCCTGCCGGCTTTCCACGATCTCGGGACCGGCATCGGGCGGCAGATCCACGACAAATACGGCCTCGACGCGATGGAAGTGACCGACGAGGTCTTCGAGTCGCCGCAGTCGGTGGTCTTTGACGAGGCGGAGAACCGCATGCACACGATCAAGGCCGTCATGGTCGCGACGCTGCGCGGCTGAGCGGCACGGCGGAGGCATCCATGGATACAGCGGATTTTTTTGAGATCCACCGCTTCGCAAGCGTCGACTCGACGAACGAAGCGGTGAAAAGAGCCGCGGCGGCGGGCGCCACTGAGGGGTGGCTGGCCGTCGCGGACGAACAGACAGCCGGGAAGGGACGCCGCGGCAGAAGCTGGGCATCACCTCCCGGCGAATCTTTGTATTTTTCGTTTCTCTTAAAGCCGGACCTCGCGCCGGCGCTGCTTCCCCAGGTGACGATCGTCGCCGGGCTTGCCGTCGCATATGCGATTCGTCGGGAGCTTCAGCTCCCCGCCCTCATCAAGTGGCCGAACGACATCGTGATCGGCGGAAAGAAGGTGTGCGGGATCCTGACCGAGGCATTTTCGTGCGGGGGCGGGACGGCTGTCGTCGTGGGCATAGGCATCAACGTCAACACGGCGGCATTTCCGAAGGAACTTCAGGACCGGGCGACATCTCTTTTCCTTGAGCGCAGCGGGAGCGGGAACGCGGCGCCCGTCGACAGGGACGCGCTGCTTATGGCGGTGCTGGCGGCATATGCGGAAGGCTATGCGCGCTTTATGGAAGAAGGGTCGCTTGCGAAGATAAGGGAGGCGTATGAGGCGCTGATGGTGAGCCTCGGGAATGAGGTGCGGATCGAGGATCCCGCGGGCGCGTACACAGCGGTCTGCCGCGGCATCGGCGCAGACGGCGCGATGCGGATTGCGCTCCCGGACGGGACGGAGCAGATGGTCTCGTCGGGCGAGATCTCGGTGAGGGGGCTCTACGGCTATGTGTGATCATCCATCCGAAAACGGCTTTGTGCTGCCCGGCCTTCTTGTGCTCGGGCCGATGGCCGGGGTGACGGACCACCCGTTCCGGCAGATCTGCCGCGAGATGGGCGCCGCGCTCGTGTCGACGGAGATGGTCAGCGCCAATGCCGTCAAGTACGGAAACAAAAAGACGAAGGAGCTGATCGATATCGGGGCGGAGGAGCATCCGGTCTCCATGCAGCTCTTCGGGCCGGATCCGGAGACCTTCCGGATCGCGATCGACGCGCTCGCGGACTATCCTTATGACATCCTCGACATCAATATGGGCTGCCCGATGCCGAAGATCGTGAAGAACGGGGAGGGCAGCGCGCTCATGCTTGCGCCGGACAAGGCTGAGGCGATCGTCCGGGCGGCTGTCCGCGCGTCCGACCGGCCGGTGACGGTCAAGATGCGCGCCGGCTTTCACGAAGGAGAGCGCACGGCTGTCGAGCTGGCGAAGCGGGCCGAGGCGGCAGGCGCCGCGGCGGTTGCCGTTCACGGCCGCACGAGGGAGCAGTACTACGCGGGCAAGGCGGACTGGAGCATCATCCGGGACGTCAAAAATGCCGTCCGCATTCCCGTCATCGGAAACGGGGATGTGAACAGCGCGGAACGCGCCGGCGCCATGATGGCGGAGACCGGCTGCGACTATGTGATGATCGGCCGCGCCTCGCAGGGAAATCCCTGGATTTTCCGCGAAGCTGCCGCCTATCTGGCCGCCCTTAAGGACGGAAAAAGCGCCGAAGAAGCCGCCGCGGCTGTTCCGCCGCGGCCGATGATCCCGGAGATCCACGCGATGATGCTCCGCCACGCGGAGGCGCTCCTTAAGGAGAAGGGCGAGACGCTCGGCGTCCTTGAGATGCGCAAGCACATCGCCTGGTACACGACCGGCCTGCCCGGCTCGGCGGCGCTCCGCGCGGGGATCAACGCCGCGGCGGATTATCCGGCGCTGAAGGCCCTGCTCGATCAGTGGCTGTCAGAATCTTGCAAACACGAACTTTCCTGAAGCGGACAGCTCGGAGGACGAAATGCCGTCGTCGGCATTTGCGCCGGGTTTCAGCGCCGCAGAGCTCTCGCTCTTGTCGCACAGGGACCAGTTCGCCCAGCTGATCTTGTGCTCAGCAAGGAAGCTCAGCCAGGTCGCCGCTTCTTTCGTGAATACGCCGCCATTTCCGCTGGCGTCCGAGGTGCCCCACTCCGTGACGAAGATCGGCGCGCCCTTCGAGAGGGCCGTGCTCACCTTCTCCCGGAGGAAGGCGAAATGCGTCCCCGCATAGAAGTGGCAGACGTACATGATGTTGCCGAAGGAGAGCGGGTCGGCGGCCGCGAGATCGACGTCCTGGCTCCAGGTCGGCGTGCCGACGAGGATGACGGACCGCGGCGAATTGTTCCGGATCACGGGGATCACCGCCTCCGCATAAGTCTTGACGTCCTTCCAGGAGGTGCCGCCGTTCGGCTCGTTGCAGATCTCATAGAGGACGTTCGGAGTGCCCGCATAGCGCGCCGACACCTTTTTGAAGAAAGCCTTCGCCTCGCCCTGATGCGAGCGGGGATTCGTGTCGCTTAAGATGTGCCAGTCGATGATGACGTACATATTTCTCGATACGGCCGCGTCGACGGCGGCGCAGAGCCTTGCGTACATCCCGGTTTTGTCGGACAGATAGCCGTTTTCCGCGGTGTACATGGCGGCGCGGAAGAGATTGGCCCCGTAGGAGGCGGTTGCGCCGATGGCGCCGGAGGAGGCGAAGTTCCCGAACCACTGCAGGCCGTGGCTGCTCATGCCGTGCAGCACGACGGGGCGCCCGGAGGCGTCGACGAGCTGCGTCCCCTTAACGGAGAGCCAGCCATGCTGCGCCGCCCCGTCCTTCGCATTTGTCACGGCGCCGCCGGCCGCCGCTTTTTTCGCGGCGACCTTCTTAAAGACCTGCGATGCCTCCGCGCGCTTCTTTTTGAGAAACAGCCCCTTCTTCGTGACGGACAGCGCATAGTTTTTATTCGCGCAGCTGATGAAGGACACGCCTCCGCCGGACCGCTTCTTCACGGTCCAGAGCTGGGACTTTTTCTTCTTCCACGACGCTTTTTTCAGCTTCGCGCCGCTCCTTATTTTACCGACTGTCAGCGTCTTCCCGGAGACCGTGAGGCGGTACTTCCCGGAGCGGTACAGCTTCGCCGTAACCTTCGCTCCGCCGGACTTCGACTGAAAGGCGCCGCTGTACTTCGCGGCCGCCGCGGCCGGAACCGCGGTGAGGGCGGTCAGAAGCGCTGCGGTGAGAAGGATGGCTGATAAACGGGCAGTGCATCTTCGAAATGACATGGCAGGAACCTCCTTAAGAGGGGATTTCATGACAAGGGGTCAGACCCCTTGTCATAAAAAACAGTATATCATATAAAAAAGGAGTTAAACTTATGCGATTAGTGATTCAGGTCGTCTCCCGCGCAGACGTCAAGATCGACGGCCGGACCGCCGGCGAGATCGGCCCCGGCATGATGGTGCTGCTCGGCGTGAACGGCACGGACACGGAGGCCGTCGCCGACAAGATGGTGAAGAAGATGCTCGCCCTGCGCATCTTCCCCGACGAAAATGGCAAGACCAACCGCTCGCTCGCCGACATCGGCGGCTCCCTGCTCATCGTCTCGCAGTTTACGCTATACGCGGACTGCTCGCGCGGAAACCGCCCCAGCTTCATCAAGGCAGGCCCGCCGCAGATGGCAAACGATCTCTATGAGTACGTGCTGAAAAAATGCCGCGAGACGGTGCCGTGTGTCGAGCACGGGGAGTTCGGCGCGGACATGAAGGTGACGCTCACGAACGACGGCCCCTTCACCATCGTTCTCGACTCCGACGATCTCTGAAGACAGGGCCCGCGGCGGATTTTTCTTGACAGGCGGCACGTTTCGCATTTAAATAGATGAGAAACGGCTCCGCCTTAGAGGAGGAAAGGCGCGCCGTTAGCGCCGGGATCAGAGATGATTGACGAGGGTGGCAGTGATCGAAACATTCGGCGGATGCTGTCACGGAGAGGTGCCCCGAAAGGGAGAAAGCAAAAAGCAGAATCTGACCTGTAACAGAGGTTCTCCCAGCACGCGAAGAATAAGACAGAGAAGATAAAGAAGGAATACATATATGAGAGTAGTGATTCAGGACAATTACGACAAGATGTGCAAGTGGGCGGCGAACTATATCGCCGGGAAAATCAATGCGCACAAGGAGGAAAGACCCTTTGTGCTCGGCCTTCCGACAGGCTCTTCGCCGATCGGCGTCTACAAGGAGCTTGTAGAGATGAACAAGGCCGGCAAGGTCTCCTTCGCAAATGTCGTGACCTTCAACATGGACGAATATCTGGGCCTGCCCCGCGAGCATGATCAGAGCTACTGGTACTTCATGCACGAGTATCTGTTCGATCACCTGGTGGACATGAAGCCGGAAAACATCAACATCCTGAACGGCATGACGGACGACCCGGAAGGGGAGTGCGCGCGCTATGAGGAGAAGATCGCTTCCTACGGCGGCATCGACCTGTTCATGGGCGGCATCGGCGTGGACGGCCACCTGGCCTTCAACGAGCCCTATACCTCGCTCGCATCCCGCACGGGCGTGCGCGACCTGACGACAGATACGCGCATCGTCAATTCCCGTTTCTTCGGAAATGACCCCGAGAAGGTTCCCGCGCAGGCACTGTCCGTCGGCATCGGCACCGTGACGGATTCCAAAGAGGTCCTCGTGCTCATCTCCGGCCACAACAAGGCACGCGCGCTCGCGGCGACCGTCGAAGGCGGCGTGAGCCAGCGGTGGACCTGCTCCGCCCTGCAGCTGCACAACGCGGCGATCATCGCCTGCGACGAGGAAGCCTGCGGCGAGCTCATGGTGGATACCTACAAGTACTTCCTCGACATCGAGAAGAAGGAAAGACTGTAATCCTCAAAAGTCCTCTTAAGGAGGAAAAAGCAAGATGACACGGAACGGGCAGGCGATCAGATACGCCTGCCTGTTTTGAAAAAGGAGAAGAAACCCTTATGGCAAAGCTTCTGACGGACAATCCGCTGCTGTTACTGTTTCTGATCATGGCCCTCGGCTATGCGCTCGGACGGATCCGCGTGAGCGGCATCAGTCTCGGCGCGGCGGGGATCCTGATCGTGGCGCTCGTGTTTGGTCACTTCGGGTATGAGGTGCCGTCGATCGTACAGAATATCGGCCTGGCCGCCTTCGTCACGGCGGTCGGCTTCATCGCGGGCCCGGGCTTTTTTGAAAACTTCAAGGGAAAAGCGCGCGCCTACGTCGTGATCGGCATTGCCATTATCCTGTCGGGCGCGCTTGTGTGCCTCGCGGTCATCCGCTTCACGAACATTCCCGTGGACCTGTCCCTCGGCCTTCTGGCCGGCGCGCTCACGACGACGCCGGGCCTTGCGGCCGGTATCGAAGCGACGGGCTCCGACCTGGTTTCCGTCGGCTACGGCATCGCCTATCCCTTCGGCGTCATCTCCGTCGTGCTCTTTGTCCAGGCCATTCCCCGCATCCTTCACGTCAACATGGAGGAGGAGAAGGCAAAGCTCCGCGCCGGGGAAAGAAAGCAGGGAAAGCTCATCAGCGAGAACCTGATCTGCTTCGACAGCTACGGCCTGTTCTCCTTCTCGATCGCAATCGCGATCGGCGTTCTCATCGGCAAGATCAGCGTTCCGCTTCCCGGGGGCGGACACTTCGCGCTCGGCACGAGCGGGGGACCGCTGCTGGCAGGCCTCCTGATCGGCCACGCGAAGACGGCCGGCATCTTCGATCTGCGGATCAAAAACGGCACACTTGTCACGATGCGTGAACTCGGCCTCGCGCTGTTCCTGGCCGGCGCCGGCACGCACGCCGGCGAGGGCTTCGTGGAGACCCTCATGGCAAACGGCCCGATCCTCTTCGTGCACGGCGCCTTCATGGCGATCGTGCCTCTCGCGGTCGGTTATCTCGTTGCGAAGTTCGTTTTCAAGCTGAACATCCTCGACGCGCTCGGCTCGATCTGCGGCGGCATGACCAGCACGCCGGCGCTTGGCACGCTCATCTCCTCGACCGGCACGGACGACGTGACCTCCTCCTACGCGGCGACCTATCCCGTCGCGCTGGCGCTCATCGTCATCATCGTGGAACTTATCGGCGGCATGATGTAAAGCAAAGTTTATAAAGTTTTTAGCACTCACCTCTTGACAGTGCTAACAACGAGTGGTATAACGGTTCCAGTGAATCCGATAAGGGTTTTGATCATAGATAGATTCCTGAGAACAAAACATAAAGGAGGAATGGAAGATGTTAGTACCGAGCCTTTTTACAGACAATTTTGTGAATGAGTTTTTCAATAGTATGAGCGGCACACGCGACCGCACACCGTCGATGTTCCACACATCCGGCAGCAGCATCATGAGCGCGGACATCCGGGAGTATAAAGATCACTATGAACTCGACCTTGAGCTTCCGGGCTACAAGAAGGATGACGTCACAGCATCTCTCAAGGAAGGCTACCTCACCATCGAGGCGAAGCGCGAGGAGAAGCAGGAAGAAGAAGGCACAGATTACCGCTACATCCGCCGCGAGAGATTCGTCGGCACGCTCACAAGATCCTTCTACGTCGGCACAGACGTCAAGCAGGAGGACATCAAGGCCAAATTCGAAAATGGCGTCCTCGCGATCTGCGTACCGAGAGTCGAATACAAGCCGGAAATTGAGACAGCCAGAAACATCATGATTGAATAACGGCTGACACTTGAGGCCGCCCCGCATGCGGGGCGGCTTTTTTTTGCTGATCTTAAGGAGAAGACGCTGCCGATGAGCAGTGCCGTCATCATAAAAGATGTGCATCCGGCCCGTGACATCCCCGAAAAAAGGTCTGCAGGAGCCGTATTTACAGCAAATTCTATGCAAGAGACGGAAACCTGGACTATAATAATGGCAGGATAAGAGGAGGATATTCGTATGAAGGCGAAAACCAAAACCCTGTTTTTTCTTTTTCTGGCAGCCTGCATGGCGATGACGCTGCCGGTTTTCGGGGCAGATGAGAAAGCGGAATCCCTGGCGGAAACACCTGCCGGGAAGACCGGCGGCATAGACTATCTCGTCCTCGTAAATAAGCTTCATCCCCTTCCCGACGGCTGGGAAGAGATGCTTGATACCGTAACATCAACGAACACTCTGGGCGATGAGGTCGTGGCAGAGAAGAACACATACAATGCTTATCTGCAGCTGAAAGAGGATCTGGAAAAAAACAGCGGGATTTATCTCGAACTGGATAACGGCTTCCGAAGCGTGGAAAGCCAGCAGAAAATCATGGATGACTTCACAGCGACTTACGGCGCTGATTATGCTGCGAAGATCGTGGCGCCTCCCGGCTGTTCGGAACATCACACGGGACTGGCGCTCGACCTTTACTTCAGAATCAAAGCGGATGACGGCACATATACGGATGTGTATCTGAACGAGGACATGACAAAGGATGAATATCTTGGTCTCTGGGAGAGTGTCCATGCAAAACTGGCAGATTACGGCTTTATCCTGAGATGCCTGGAAGGCAGGGAACACATCACGGGATTCGCTTATGAACCCTGGCATATCCGATACGTGGGCGATCCTGATGTGGCTAAGGAAATCACGGCTGAGGATATTACCCTGGAGGAGTATCTCGGCAATTACCGGGCCCCTGCGGTTGTGATTGATGAGGGGACATCCGAGATGTATTCTCCGGAGGAGCTGAAGGAAGCCGAAATACAGATCAAATGCCGCTTTGCTTCCCGGGAAGGCTGCGAGCTTCACAGCCTGCGCTATGCCGGAGATGCGGCGTGCAATGAAGAAAACATCGCCCGGCTGAACGCTCTTTGTGACGGCGCCGATGCCGCAGAGATTGCGGAATTCCTGTGTGATTTTAGGACCGGCGCCAGCACTTCTGACGCGCTGGAGCCGAATACCGCATATGAGAATTATGAATGGTGGCTTGCGAAAACCGATGATAACGGCTGGGATATCATCACTGAGAACCCGGCGTGACGATCTGACCGGGATCAAAGATAAATCGTACACCGGAAAGAATGCGATTCGTGAGTGATTCAATCGCGTGAAATGTTCTTGCAGGAGAGTAAGAGGAGACAGACATGAACAGTAAGAAAATTCTGGCAGCGGTGCTCAGTGCCGCGCTGTATCTGACAAGCGGGCCGGCGGCAGCCGCATTTTCGCAGACCGTCTATGCAGCCGACGCCGCTGCGATCACGGCTTTTTCCGTCGTGAAGGAGAACCTGACGATCGGCGACGTGCCGGAGTTTCAGCTCACGCTTGCCGAAAACGTCTCCAGTGCAACGCTGGTCTTCAGCGTAAAGGCGGGCGCGGTGACGGCCTCAAAGTCGTTCGTTTTCTACGATCTGGAAGCGGGCACAAGTCCGCTGAGCGCAGGAGAGGGCAATGCTGTCAGCAGCGACTGGTACAGCGGCACCTACACGCTGACGAAGATCACGCTGAAGGATGCAGATGGCGGGAGCACCGTATACGAAGCCGCGGACACGGCGGCGCTTGCGGGAAAAACCTTCGCCGTGACCGGCGGGAAGGAAGCGCCGCAGCAGTACACGGCGACGGTGAAGAACGGCACATCGACCTATCAGGCCACGGCGACAGCAGGCGCCGAGCTGGAGCTTGAAGCTAAGGAACCGGCCGAAGGCCGCGTCTTCGACGGCTGGATTCTCCCTGCGGATATAGAAATCACAAAGAATACCGTAAAGGATCTCAAAGTGACCGTGCGGATGCCGGCGCGCGATTTCACGGCGGAAGCCGTCTACAGGGATGCTTCGGAGACGCCGGCTGAGAAGTATGTGCTGACCTGGATCAACAAGAAGGACGGAGAGGACGAGACCCGCGAGTATGCGGCGGGAACCGTGATCGAGCTCACCTACACGCCCAAAGAAAATGTCACTTTTGACACCTGGGCGCTCGGCGACGGCCTCGAGCTCGTCGAGGGCGCGCTGACGGATCTTTCGATCAAAGTGAAAATGCCGGCGAAGCCGACTTCTGTCGAAGCAAAGATTACGGTCGCGGGCGGCGACGACCCGACGCCTACGCCCGTGCCGGGCGAGATGCGCGCGCTGACCTTTGTCTACCTGGACCACAGAGAGGAAAACACGCATGAGGCCGGGACGACCGCGGAGGTCACGGCGCCGGATGTTGAAAACTATATCTTCACGGGCTGGGAAGTGACGCCGGCCGTCGAGCCGATCGACGGGACGTCCCTTGACGCTTCTTCCAAGCGCCTGAAATTCGTCATGCCGGATGAGGACGTGACCGTCACGCTCAAGTACGCGAGCACACAGTCCGAAGCGGGGAAGCACACGCTGTTTCTGACAAGCATCGTCGGCGGAACGCAGGGCGTGGTGACGCCGAATACGAATATTCCTGCCGGCGCGAGCATTTCGCTGCCGGGAACCCCGGCGCGGGAAGGCTTCCGCTTCGTGAACTGGACTTTTGATCAAGAGGTGGAGTTTGCAGACGGGACAACAGCAACCGACCTCGCGCCGAAGATCCTGATGCCTGACGCCGATCTGACGGCGACGTCAAATTACGAGAGCGTGCGGCATACGCTGACATATTATATCGCCGGAGCGGATAAGGACCCCGGAACGGTCAGCGTCCAGTGGACCGCAGGCTATAAGCTGACAGCTATGGACCGAAGCTCGGAGGGACTGCAGTTTACCGGCTGGACGCTCAGCGAAGGACTTGCGCCGCGGGAAGGCTTTACGGCGGAGAGCAATCCGATCGAAATCGTCATGCCGGACAGCGATGCAGAGATCAAGGCGCTCTATGAACAGAGTGGAGATCCGGTACCAGGTCCGACGAAATACACACTTACCGTGATCCGCGGCGAAGAGGCCGTGAATTCCGTGGAATTTACGGAAGGACAGAAGATGACGCTCACGGCTGCGGAAGGACTGGGCGGCCGCGTATTCAAAGGCTGGACGCTGGGCGAGGGTGTCGTGCTCGACGAAAGCTCCGGGCCGCTTACCGGCCTCACCATCATAGCGCTGATGCCCGGCCACGACGCAACGGTCACGGCGACCTACGGAACCGCAGACCCTGACCCGACCGATCCGACGAACCCGACGGACCCGACGGACCCGTCGAACCCGACCGACCCGTCGAATCCGACCGATCCGACGAACCCGACCGACCCGACGAACCCGACCGACCCGTCGAACCCGACTGATCCGACGAACCCGACCGATCCGTCGAACCCGACTGACCCGACGAACCCGACCGATCCGTCGAATCCGACCGATCCGACAATTGACCCGGGGCAGAATACGCCGGGAAACACAGGCGGTAAGACCGAAGGTAACACGGGAGGCAACACGAACGGAAGCACGGGAGCCGGTACCGGAAACGGCACGCAGGGCAACACCGGAAAGCCGGCGGACAAAGATGTGCCGGCAGATGGCGGGACGAAGGCGGATGACCCCTCGGGAACGTACGGCAAAAACGGTGCAGCCGGTGCGGGCGCGAGTGAAAATGCCGCAAATACGGCGATTCTTTCCTTGAGCGCCGGAAACGACGACCCGGTGATCGGCACGAACTTCTCGCTCCTTAAGGCGCGCCAGGCAAAGGCGACGAATTCAGCGATCACGATCAAATGGAATAAAGCTCCCGGCGCAAAGAAATACGTGATCTACGGAAACCGCTGCGGGCAGAAATTCAAGAGGATCAGTGAGACCGGAAAGCTGAAGTGGACGCAGAAGAAGCTGAAGAAAGGGACCTACTATAAGTACCTGGTGATGGCGGTCGACGGGGCCGGCAAAGTCGTCGCGACGTCGAAGACACTGCACATCGCGACAGCCGGCGGCAAGGTCGGAAACGACAAGGCCGTGAAGGTCACCGGCAAGAAGACCGTCACCTTAAAGAAGGGAAAAACATATAAGATCAAGGCCAAAGCCGTGCCGGCCTCGAAGACAAAGAAGGTCAGGCGGCACCGGGGACTTGCCTATGAATCTTCCGATGAAACTGTGGCGACCGTCAGCAAGAAGGGCGTGATAAAGGGCGTCAAAAATAGCACCTGCACGATATACGTGTACGCGCAGAACGGCCTGTATGCGCAGCTCAAAGTAAAAGTAAAGTGACAGCATAAGATAATAAAGCACGAAAAAAGGCAGCAGTCAGATGCAGGATCTGTCTGCTGCCTGTTTGCATCTTATGACGCGTCTGTGCGGCATCTTGAGGAACGATCAAAGGTATCATTCAAAAGAGCCGGTTCGCCGGACCTCCGGGAGCATCCGATGGCCCATCACGACGGCCGGGTCATTTCCTCCACCAGCGCCACGGCCTCGTACACCATCGCGTCGCAGTGTGGCTTTTTCTCGCCGCCGCGCTCCGCATTCATGCGCAGGAGGTCCTTGCACAGGAGGCACCCCTCGTGATTCTCCGCGATCCTGCGGCAGAAGGCATTTGCGACCTTCGGGTCGTCTTTGCCGAGGAGCCCCAGCGCCATGAGGCCGCCTGTGACGACGCCGCAGACAGAGCCCATCTTCATGCCGCCGCCGAAGTTGGCGCCCATCCTGTACGCGGTGTCGGCGTCAATCCCCGCGTCCTCCGCGAAGGGAATCAGCACGGACTGGGCGCAGTTGTAATGCGGCTCCGTGATGGCGCGAAGCTCTTTTGCCTTATCGAGATACTTGCTCATCTCTTGTCCCTCCGATTCTGCTTAGAAGCGTTTGTCCGCGTATCTTCAGTCCTTAGCCTTCATGATGCAGTAAGGCCAGACGACCATCGCGAAGAAGACCATAATGAAGCGTGCGACGAAGTTTCCCCAATGTCCGCCGAGGACCGGGACGATAGTTGCCGGAGCGAACAGTTCCTTCCATGCAAGCAGGAGGAATGCGCCGACGGCAGTCATGAGGGCGAGACTCTTCTTTCCTTCGGGAATCTCGTAATGCAGGTAATGCCGGTCGATAAAGCTGCCGATGACGAAGCCCAGGAATGCGCCGGCGGCCTTGAAGGAGTCATTCATCATCTTTACCGGATCGACGAGCAGCTGGCCGTCCACATAGTCCATCGGATAGGGTTTGAGCTTGATGTAAACCAGAGAAAGGATGCACGCCGCGATGCCGACGAACGTAAGGATGTCGAGCGCCTTCCCGTTCCCGGACAGCTTATCCTGAAGCTTTCCGACGATCAGGATGATCACCAATGTCTCACAGAAAGAGACGATGACATCCTGCGGTGTGTGGACGCCGAGGAAGTTTCTGGAAAATGCCGTGAGCGCAAGAAGAACGGCGCAGAGCACGGCGAGCCAGGGACGTTCCTTTCGCTGCCAGGCCACTGTCGTACCATAAAGCGCGGTCGCGTTCATCGTGTGTCCGCTCGGGAAGGAATAACCGGTCGCGGCTGTTTTGGAGTCCCCGGCCGGCTGGATCGCGTCCGAGCGGATCCAGGGGCGATATGCGCAGACCGTGAGCTTTATGATGCCGTTGACCAGCGAGGCAACGTGCAGCGTGGTCAGGAAGCGGTAGCCCCATTTTTTGCTGACGGCCCAGAAAATAATGAAGGGAAGGAAGGGCAGCAGGTCAACGGCAAATTTCGACAGCGCGTTAAAGAACTCGTCGAAAATGCCGCCGGTGGACGCCCGCAGATTCTGCAGAAACATCAGGTATTGTAAATCGATAGCCATAGTAAATCTCCTTCTGTATGATTTGATAATATCAGCAGCCACGGTGAGCTGCGGATCAGCTGAGTAGATGATTTGGCGGCACCGCCGGCCGCTCTTAGCTGCGGATCACCCGAGCATGTCTTTGACTGCCTCCTTCAAAGAGAGGCCCTTCTCTCTCGCGATCGCGGCGACATCCTCATATTCCGGCTTTTCCCGGGACACGCCGTAGCCGGAAACGACCTTTTTGCGGACGGTGCCGTGCGCGCCTTCCGCGCTTGCGATCTCTCTGTCAAGCACATACCTTCTGTGAAGTGTTTCGCGTATGCCGATCGTCGTCGTCAAACGGAAGATCTGCCGGATGACGTCTTCCTTTGCCTCTTCTTTGCAGAGCACGGTGAGCAGCGTGCCGGGGCGGTTCTTCTTCATCTGAATCGCGCCCGTCCAGACGTCGACGGCGCCACCCTTCAGCAGCTCTTCGACGGCAAAGCCGATCTCCTCGCCCGTCATGTCGTCCAGATTGCAGGCCAGCTCTGTGATCCGGTCCGTTCCGCCGCCATTTTCGAGCGCCTCATCTCCGAGGATGGCCCGCACGCAGTTGAGGCGCGGGAATTCTTTCGTCCCCATGCCGTAACCGGTCGCGACGGGCGTCATCACCGGCGCCTCGCCGTAAGCGTCCGCGAAGTGCTTGATGAGCGCGGCGCCGGTCGGCGTAAGGAGCTCGCCCTCGATATCGCCCGCGCGGGACGGCACGCCCTCGAGGATCAGCGCCGTTGCGGGCGCCGGGACCGGCAGGATGCCGTGGGCGCAGCGGACCGAGCCGTAGCCCGTCGTGACGGGCGAGACGACGACGCGGGAGGGCTGCAGGCGACGGATGAGATTTGCGACAGAAGCGACGTCAGCGATGGCGTCGAGCATGCCGACCTCGTGGAGATGGATCTCCCCGACCGGCGTGCCGTGGACCCGGCTCTCCGCCGCGGCGATCTCATCGTAAATGGCGGCCGCATCCGCCTTCACCTCTTCCGGCAGCTTCAGCGCGCCGATGACCGCGCGGATCTCCGCCATGCTGTGGTGCTCGTGATGGTGGCCGTGGTGATGCTCATGATCATGAGGATGCTCGTGGTCATGGTGATGCTCGTGGTCATGAGGATGCTCGTGCTCATGGCCGTGCGCATGCACGTCCTCCGTGTGCTCTTCTTCCCCGGCGATCTTCACGTGCATATGCGTCCCCGTGATGCCGGACTTCACCACGCGCTCCGCGGTGATCTCCGTGTGCGGGATGCCTGCCGCCGCCATTTCCGAAAGAAATGCCTGCTGCTCTTTTTCATCCAGAAGATCATAGAGCGCCGCCGCGAGCATATCGCCCGCCGCGCCCATGCCGCAGTCGAGATAGAGTATCTTTCCCATATCGGGTTCCCTTTCTCTTGATTAGGAAGGAGACGTGAGATGGAAAGGCCTCAGCCCTCCTTCTGCTTCGCCTCCATATGGTTGATTCTGCTCGCGAGGAAGCCTGCGCCGAAGCCGTTGTCGATGTTGACGACGCTGACGCCGCTCGCGCAGGAGTTGAGCATGGACAAAAGTGCCGACACGCCGTGGAACGACGCGCCGTATCCGACAGAGGTCGGCACGGCGATGACCGGGCAGTCCGCAAGGCCGCCGATCACGCTGGCGAGCGCGCCCTCCATGCCGGCGATCGCGATGATGACGCTGGCCTCCGCGATCTCTTCAATGTGCGGCAGCAGCCGGTGCAGTCCCGCGACGCCGACGTCGTAGAGCCTTTTTACGCGGTTGCCCATGAATTCGGCGGTGAGCGCCGCCTCCTCCGCCACCGGGATGTCGCTCGTCCCGCCGGTTGCCACGAGGATGGTGCCGATGCCGTCCGGCGCGGGCGCCTCTCCGAAGACCGCGATCTGCGCGTCCCGTGCATAGCGGTAGCTGAGAGCGGTGTCCTTTAAGAGCTCCGCGAGTTCGTGCTCCTTCGCGCGGTCGAGCCTCGTGACGAGAAAACGCGTCTGCCTGTTCGCGCTGAGCGTCTCCGCGATCCCGGCGATCTGCTCCGCCGTCTTGCCCGCGCCGTAGATGACTTCGGCGGTGCCCTGACGGATCCTGCGGTGCAGGTCCACTCTGGCGTAGCCGATGTCCGCAAATGGCTCCGTTTTCAGCAGGAGGGCGGCCTCGTCGACGCTGAGACGGCCGGCGCGCACATCCTCCAGAATCGATTTTACTTCTGTATGCATAGACGTTCTCCTTGCACAAAGGAAGCGGTATCACATGAATATTACACACGGGCCGCGGCTTTGTCAAACTGAAAGGACCCCGCGGCTTATAACAAACCGTCGGGGTCCGGACAAGGAGTAATGGCGATGTGAAAAGCAGCATCCGCTTACGGCTTTCGGATGCTGCCAATAGCGTGTCAGCCCATGATGACGCGAACGTCCACGTGGGACTTGGAGGCGTCGAACGGAATGATATTGCCGTCCACCTTCGCGCCGTCTACAAGCATCTCCTTCACGCCCTTCTCCGTGCCTTCCGTCACGACTTCGATGTCGTAGTCGACACCGCGATAGCGGCGGTGGATGCGGAAGCTGCCGAAATCATGCGGCACGCACGGATTGATCATAAGGCCCTTAAGCGTCGGATAGACGCCGAGGATATACTGCGAGATGTCGGTGAAGGTCCAGGCGGCCGTGCCCGTCAGCCAGCTGTTCTTGCCCTGGCCGAAGAACTTCGCGTCGCGGCCGGCGACCATCTGTGAGTAGACGTAGGGCTCGGTCTTGTGGATCTCGCTCTTGTCCTCGAGGAAGGCCGGGCAGGTCTTCTTGTAGATCTCAAACGCTCTGTCGCCGCGCCCCACGACGGTCTCGGCGATGGAGACCCAGGGGTTGTTGTGGCAGAAGATGCCGGCATTTTCCTTATATCCGGGCGGATAGGAGGAGATCTCGCCGAGCTCGACGTGATACCTTGTATACGCCGGCTGCAGGATCATGATGCCGTACTCGGAATCGAGGCGCTCCTTCACGGAGTCGAGCGCCGTCACGGCCTCGCCGCTTTCCACGCCGACGCCGGCCAGCACGCAGAAGCCCTGCGGCTCGATGTAGATCTGGCCCTCGTCGCACTCCTTGGAGCCGACCTTGTGGCCGAAGGCGTCGTAGGCGCGGACGAACCATTTGCCGTCCCAGCCGTCGCTGAGCAGCGCCTTCTCCATGGCGGCGACTTCCTGAAGCGCTCTTTCCGCCTCGTCGTCCTTGCCGAGGAGACGGCACAGATCCGCGTACTCGCGGCCGTATTTGACGAACATGCCGCCGATGAACACGGATTCCGCGACGGGTCCTTCACTCGGGCCGAAGGTCTGGAAGCTCTCGCCGGGATGCTCGGAGAAGCAGTTGAGATTGAGGCAGTCGTTCCAGTCCGCGCGGCCGATGAGCGGCAGATTGTGCGGGCCTTTGTGGTTGACGATGTAATTAAACGACCTCGTCAGATGCTCGAAGAGCGATGTCGCGACGGACATGTCGTTGTCGTAGGGCACGATCTCGTCCAGGATGGTCGTGTCGCCGGTCTCGCGGATATAGGCGGATGTGCCGGCGATCAGCCACAGCGGGTCGTCGTTGAAGCCGGAGCCGATATCGGAGTTGCCCTTCTTCGTGAGCGGCTGGTACTGATGATAGGCGGAGCCGTCCTCAAACTGCGTGGACGCGATGTCGATGATTCTCTCTCTCGCGCGGTCCGGGATGAGGTGCACGAAGCCGAGCAGGTCCTGGCAGGAATCGCGGAAGCCCATGCCGCGGCCGATGCCGGATTCAAAATAGGAAGCCGAGCGGCTCATGTTGAAGGTGACCATGCACTGATACTGGTTCCAGATATTGACCATGCGGTTGACTTCTTCGGAGCCCGTCTCCACCGAGAAGTTGGAGAGGAGCTCTTTCCAGTAGGCTTTAAGCGTCGCAAATGCCTTCTCCACGTCCGCGTCTGTCTGATAGCGGGCGAGCAGCTTTTCGGCGGGCGCCTTGTTGATGATGCCGCGCTTGATCGCCGCGTAATCATCAGCGGAGGTCTGGCCTTCCCACTTCTGATCGACCGGGTTCTCGCAGTAGCCGAGCACGAACACGAAGGACTTCGTCTCGCCGGGGGCGAGGGTCACGTTCAGCTGATGAGACGCGACCGGATACCAGCCGGAGGCGACGGAGTTCTTAGCCTGTCCCGTGACGACGGCTTCCGGCGCGTCGGGGCCGTTGTAGGTGCCGAAGAAATCTTCGCGGCTCGTGTCGAAGCCGTAGATCGGCGCATTGACCGAGTAGAGCGCGTAGTGATTGCGTCTCTCGCGGTATTCCGTCTTGTGATAGATCGTGCTGCCGATGATCTCGAGCTCGCCGGTCGAGAGGTTGCGCTGGAAGTTCGTCATGTCGTCCATCGCGTTCCACAGGCACCACTCCACATAGGAGAAGAGCTTGATCTCCTTGGGCTTGTCTGTGGTGTTGGTCAGCTTCACCTGCTCGACTTCGCAGGTGTCGTCCATCGGGACGAAGACCAGCACGTCGGCGGCGACGCCATTTTTCCCGGAAGAGAACCTGCTGTAGCCGAGGCCGTGGCGGCACTCATAGCGGTCCAGCGGCGTCTTCGTCGGCTGCCAGGCCGGGTTCCAGATCGTGTCGCCGTCCTTAATATAGAAATACTTTCCGTTGTTGTCGTAGGGAACGGAGTTGTAGCGATAGCGCGTGATGCGGAGAAGCTTCGCATCCTTATAGAAGGAATAGCCACCGCTCGTGTTGGACAGCAGTGTGAAGAAGTCCTTGCAGCCGAGGTAGTTGATCCACGGAAGCGGGGTCTTCGGAGTGGTGATCACGTATTCACGGTTCTGATCATCGAAATAGCCGTATTTCATGGTGATATCTCCTTGTTTTGTAAAAATGGAAGACCGAACTTTACGTAAACGATTAAGCAAAAGGGCATAATTTTGCCTGTTAATATCACATTATAGGGGGTATATGCGCATAAAGCAAGGCTTTTCTTTGCCGAAACCCTCCTGTTTATACTTAAAGGATTTCTGGCGGCAGGACCGGACTTTTGTAAAAACAGGGCTCCGGAAGCCCTCAAAAGTGGCCGAAAACGGCCAAAAATTAGCAAGAATTACCAAACAGCGCAACAATTTTTTGGTGAAATACGAAAATCTCGAAAATGTTACTAAAAATTATCGCTACGGACTTGCACGCTTGTGAAAAGTGAGGTATAGTTGACTTACGAAATCGATTAAGACTTTCGGAGGCAATGACTTGGGACAGGGGGTACGCCGATGGTATCAATGAAAGATATTTCGATCCGATGCGGCGTATCGGTGGCCACCGTAAGCAAGGCCCTCAATGATCACAGCGACATAAGCGACTCGACTAAGCGGCTCGTCAGGAACGTCGCGCAGGAGATGGGATACTTCCCGAATTCCTCCGCCAGGGCACTGAAAACGAACAGAACCTTTAATCTGGGCGTTCTCTTCGTAGACAGGGCGCGGAACGGTCTCACGCACGATTACTTCGCGAGAGTGCTCGACAGCTTCAAGGTGACGGCGGAAGCGAGAGGATATGACCTGACCTTCATCAACTGCAACAAGACGACGCAGCGGATGACCTACCTCGAGCACAGCCGGTACAGAGGCGTCGACGGCGTGGTGATCGCCCATGTTGATTTCAACCAGGAGGAAGTTGCGGAGCTCATCCGAAGCGAAATCCCGGTGGTCACGATCGACCACAGCTTTGACAACAAGCCCTCGATCGTGTCGGACAACATCCGCGGGATCCGCGACATGGTTGAGTACATCGTGGGATGCGGGCACAAAAAGATCGCCTACATCAACGGCGGGGACAGGGAAGTCTCCTCGGTTACCCGGAACCGGATCGGAAGCTTTTACAGAACGATGTCGGATCTGGGGCTCACGATTCCGGAGGAATACATCGTAGACGCGGACTACCGGAACCCCGGCAAGTGCTATGAGGCTTCGATGAAGCTCCTCGGGATGCCGGACCGTCCGACCTGCATCATGTGTCCGGATGATCTCTCGGCGATCGGCTGCATCAACGCGGTCAACGAGAAGGGCCTCAAGGTCGCAAAGGACATATCCGTGGCCGGCTACGACGGCATCGATATTGCGAGGTATCTGGAGCCGAAGATCTGCACGATCGAGCAGGATACGGTTTCGATCGGCAGGAAAGCCGCGGAAAAACTGATCGGCATGATCGAACACCCGAAGACGACGCTGATCGAGCGGATCGTGGTGGAGGGAAAGCTCCTTCCGGGAAATTCGATCGCCATGCTCAATTAATTAAGGTATCAAAGCTGCCATAAGGCGGCAGAAGATAAACATTCATTTCTCAAATACATCAAGGAGGATGGAAAATGAAGAAACAGTTACTCAGCACACTTCTTTGTGCATCCATGGTCGCAGGAACTCTCGCATGCGCAGGCACAGTCTTCGCAGACGAAGCTGCAGCAGAGGGTCCGGTTCTCAACATCCAGTGCTGGAATGAAGAGTTCAAGTCCCGCCTGACAGATCACTATCCGGGCTATGAAGAAGTCGATGCCACACACGGCAAGATCGGTGATGTGGAAGTCGTCTGGACAATCACTCCGTCTGATGACAACGCTTATCAGAACAACCTCGACACGATTCTTCCGGAGAATGAGGGCGCTGAGGATCCGGTGGACCTCTTCCTCGTCGAAGCTGACTATGCTCTTAAGTATGTCAACAGCGAAGTCGAAGTCACAGAGAAGGTCGCTGACCTTGGCCTGACAGAGGATGAGCTGGCAAATCAGTATCAGTACACAAAGGATGTCGTCACTGACGCTAACGGCGATCTGCGCGGCGTTTCATGGCAGGGCTGCCCCGGCCTTCTGATCTACAACCGTGAGGCTGCTAAGGAAGTCCTCGGCACAGATGATCCGGCAGAGGTTCAGGAATTCGTTAAGGATTGGGATACCTTCAACGAGACAGCTGCCAAGCTGAAGGAAGCCGGCTACAACGCTGTTTCCACAGTTAATGATACATATCGTGTCTATGCGAACAACACCACCTCCAAGTGGGTTGATGATGAAGGCAAGATCAACATCGACCCCAACATCGAGAAGTGGGTTCAGGATTCCAAGGCACTCGTTGATGCCGGCGAGACCACAACGAACGAGCTCTGGTCTGATGACTGGAACAAGGGCTTCTATCCGGACGGCAAGGTTTTCGCTTACTTCGGACCGGCTTGGCTGATCAACTTCTGCATGGCTGCTGATACAGAAGGCTCCATCGCGAACCAGGGCGGCTGGGGCGCATGCGTTGGCCCGCAGGGCTTCTACTGGGGCGGCACATGGATCTGCGCAGCTAAGGGCACAGACAACCCGACGCTCGTTGCTGATATCATGAGACAGCTCACAACCAACGAAGAGATCATGACAGACATCGTCAAGGCTGACAATGACTTCGTGAACAACAAGCCGGCTATGGAAGCCGCTGCTCAGGATGACAGCTATGCATTCGCAGTGCTCGGCGGCCAGAACCCGCTCGGCCTCTTCTGCGAAGGCTGCGAGAAGATCGACCTCTCCAACCTGTCCAACTATGACCAGGGCTGCACAGAGGAATTCCAGAACGCTATGAAGAACTACTTCGATGGCAACATGAGTTATGAAGAAGCGGTCGATCAGTTCTACAAGGCTGTTGTTGAGAAGTATCCGGAGCTTACATACTAATTCGGACTGCTGAACACTGATTCGAGTTAAAAAGCATAAAGCTCAGGTTGTAAGTACAACTGATATGTAAAACAGCTGGAGCCTGCCCGGTTGGAAGGCCGGGCAGGCTCCTTTTTTAGGGCTTCCGGTGCGCTCCGCGCACGTACTGGGGAGCACAGCGGAAGCCCTTAAAAGGACGTATAAGTGCAGGAGGTACATGTATGGGAAAGAAAAAGAGTAAGGTTGTGCAATATAACCGGTGGGGTTATATCTTCATGATTCCCTTCCTGGTTACATATTTGATCTTTCAGCTGATTCCGCTGATTACGACGGTCTATAATTCTTTCTTCGAGAATTACAGATCGGGACTTAAGCAGATCGGCCCGAACTTTATCGGTTTCCAGAACTACGCGACAATCTTCGGAAATCCCGATCTCTGGAAGTATTTCGGCAACACGATGATCATGTGGATCGCGGGCTTTATTCCGCAGATCTTCTTCTCACTCCTGCTCGGCGCATGGTTTACAGACACTTCGCTGCGCCTTAAAGGACAGAGATTCTGGAAGACCGTCATCTACCTGCCGAACCTGATCATGGCATCTGCGTTCGCCATGCTGTTCTTCACATTGTTCGGCGATAGCGGCCCGATCAACTCGATGCTTACGTCGATGGGTATTGTTTCGGCGCCGATCAAGTTCCTGTCCCAGACCGGAACGGCCCGCGGCCTCGTCGCCTTCATGAACTTTATCATGTGGTTCGGAAATACGACGATCCTTCTCATGGCCGGCATGATGGGTATTGATCCGTCGCTCTTTGAGGCGGCCCAGGTGGACGGCGCGACGGCGACCCAGGTCTTCTGGAAGATCACCCTTCCGCTGCTTCGCCCGATCCTTGTCTACACCATGATCACTTCTCTGATCGGCGGTCTGCAGATGTTCGACGTCCCGCAGATCCTGACGAACGGCACCGGCGATCCTGCCCGTAATACGATGACGCTGATCATGTATCTGAATAAGCACTTGTTCAGTAAGAACTTCGGTCTTGCCGGCGCGCTTTCGGTGTTCCTGTTCATTGTCACGGGTATCCTGAGCCTGATCGTTTTCAAGATTACTGTAAGGAAGGAGAAATGATATGAATAAAACACAAAAAGAACCGACAAACAGCGTTCATGCAAGACGTGCGATCGCTTATGTCGTCCTGGTGATCCTTTCCTTCCTGTGCCTTTTCTGGTTCGCGATCCTGTTCGTCAATGCGACCAGATCCCACGGCGAGCTGACGAAGGGCTTCACGCTGATTCCGAGTACGCATCTGCCCGAGAACTGGAGCGGCCTGATTCACGGCACGCTGCCGGTCCTGAACGGCCTCATCAACTCGGTTGTCGTCGCGGGCTCCGCAGCGATCCTGTGCACGTACTTCTCGACGATGACCGCATATGCGATCCATGCATATGACTTTAAGCTGAAGAAATTCTTCTTCACCTTCATTCTGGCGATCATGATGATCCCGGCCCAGGTCACTTCCCTCGGTTTCCTGCAGCTGATCCAGAAGATGAAGCTTGAAGATAATCTTATTCCGCTGATTCTGCCGGCCATCGCGGCTCCGGTCACCTTCTTCTATATGAAGCAGTACATGGACTCCACACTGTCCCTGTCGCTGGTCGAGGCGGCCAGAATCGACGGCGCGGGAGAATTCAAGATCTTCAACAACATCGTGCTTCCGCTCATGAAGCCGGCGATCGCGGTCCAGGCGATCTTCACCTTCGTCAGCAGCTGGAACAATTACTTCATTCCTGCCCTGATCCTGCACAAGGATAAGATGAAGACGCTCCCGGTCCTCATTGCACAGCTCAGAAGCGCGGACTTCCTGAAGTTCGATATGGGCCAGGTGTACATGATGATTGCTTTCTCGATCTTCCCGGTCATCGTTGTTTATCTGATTCTTTCCCGTTATATCGTCGCGGGTGTTGCTCTTGGCGGCGTAAAGGAGTAATATAGAAGTAACACGTTTTTCATGTCAGAAACCACGCAGGTACCGACACGTGACTGCCCTTCTTAAGGGCAGTATACGTGTTTGAGGGAGGTCGCGTAGTGAGGCAGAGGCTTAAAGACAGGCTGTTTCCACCCGGGATAGATGAATACCGCGCCGAATTTTCGAGAGAAAACGCCCGCGCACTCCGCTTTTTGCTGATCGCGGGGCTTGTATTCAGTGCGATTATCTTTGTTTTCCAGTACATGATCAATATGGAATTCAGCGTAGTGCTCCGCTCTCTGGAGTATCTTCTGTTTTTCATGATCGCGACGGGCATATGCGTCTCCAACAGAAATGAAGTCTTCGCGCACGGCACGAGGAGCCTCTACCTGTGGAGCTCGCTGACATTTGCCTACAGCCTCTTCCTCATGGCGGGCAACGATCCCACCTATCCGTCTTTCCTGTACCTGTTCTTTGTGCTGACGCTGCCGCTCTTCATCCGTGATGCGCTCGGGCATATCCTGATCCTGACGGGCAGCGCGAGTGTCGCATTTCTGATTGTCGGCGCGCTGACGCGGCCGGTGGCTGCCTTCAGGGTCGACGTCTTCCACCTGATCATCTGCATCGCTGTGTCGACCTTCCTGGCGTACAGAAACCTGCATGAGCGGCTGTCCTATATGCTGTCGAGCGCGACGGCGGAGACAGAGGCCGAGCACGATCCGCTGACCGGCATCTACAACCGGCGCGGCGGCGAGGAGCTGATTCGCAACTATGTGGCCAATGGCGTGCCCGGCGCGTTCATGATGATTGACATCGACGACTTTAAGTACGTCAATGACAATTACGGACACGCAAGGGGCGACGAGGTCCTGAAGCGGATGGCGGCCTGCCTGCAGGCGGCGTTCCGCGAATCCGACGTCGTGATGCGCATGGGCGGCGACGAGTTCATCGTCTACGCCATCAATATGGCGGACATCAATCATGTGGAGAATAAACTGCGGGATCTCATCCGCTCGGTCCACATGGTCATCACCGACGAAGAGAAGCATGAGTTCATCACGGTGAGTATCGGATGCATCATCAACCTCGGCTCTTATCCGAATTATGAAGCCCTTTCGAGCGCTGCGGATAAGCTCCTGTATTCCGTGAAGGGCAGCGGGAAGGACAGCTTCCTCTGCTCGGATATGGACTACGCGGGCGGCTGAAAAGAATCTTACATTTATCCATTTAAGAGCTGCAAATCCATGCTATAATAACAGTAACTCCCCGGCCGCGGGTGGCCGGGGAGTTTTTTATGAGACAGAACCGGCAGCGGCATGCTGCGGGACGGCAAGATCTGAGATTAAGCGGGAGGATTCATGCAAAACATCGGCTTTGACAACGATAAGTACCTGAAGATGCAGTCTGAGCACATCCGCGACAGAATCAGCCAGTTCGGCGGGAAACTCTATCTCGAATTCGGCGGAAAGCTGTTTGACGACTACCACGCGTCGCGCGTGCTCCCGGGCTTCCACCCGGACTCCAAGATCCGCATGCTCCTTGAGCTTCGCGACCAGGCGGAGATCGTGATCGCGATCAACGCGGCGGACATCGAGAAGAACAAGGTGCGCGGCGACCTTGGCATCACCTACGACGCCGATGTCCTGCGCCTCATCGACGCGTTTCGCGGGGAGGGCCTCCATGTGGGCTCGGTCGTCCTGACCAGATTCGCCGAGCAGGCGTCCGCGCTCGCCTATGAGAAAAAGCTGAAGGCGCTGGGCCTCCACGTGTACAGGCACTATCCGATCGAGGGGTATCCGGCGAATGTGCCGCTCATCGTGAGCGACCAGGGCTTCGGCCGCAACGACTACATCGACACGACGAGGCCGCTCGTGGTCGTGACGGCGCCCGGACCGGGCAGCGGCAAGATGGCCACGTGCCTCAGCCAGCTGTATCATGAGAACAAGCGCGGGACGAAGGCCGGATACGCGAAATTCGAGACATTTCCGATCTGGAACCTGCCCTTAAATCACCCGGTCAATCTCGCCTACGAGGCGGCGACGGCGGATCTCGACGACGTCAACATGATCGACCCGTTCCATCTCGAGGCCTACGGGGACACGGTGGTCAACTACAACCGCGACGTCGAGGTTTTCCCCGTCCTCAACGCGATCTTCGAGAAGATCGCCGGGAGCTCGCCCTACAAATCGCCGACGGATATGGGCGTCAACATGGCGGGCAACTGCATCTTCGACGACGCGGCGGTGCGCGCGGCGGCGGAGCAGGAAATCATCCGGCGCTACTACGCGGCGGAGTGCGAGAAGAGAAAAGGAAATGCCGGCGACGCGCCCATCCGCAAGATCGACCTGCTCATGAAGAAGGCGGGGATCTCCGTGGCGGACCGCCCGGTGGTGGCAGCCGCCAACATCAGAAGCGAGCAGACGCAGGGGCCCGCGGCGGCGATGGAAATGCCGGACGGCACGATTCTCACGGGCAAGACCAGCGCGCTTCTCGGCGCCTCTTCGGCCCTTCTCCTCAACGCGCTTAAAGTCCTCGCGGGAATCGACGACGAGATCAAGCTTCTGCCGCGGACCTTTATCGAGCCGGTGATGGACATGAAGATTCACGCGCTCGGCGGCGACGAGAACTCCCTGCTTCATCTGAACGAGATCCTGATCGCGCTGTCGATCGCCGCGGTCAACGACGAAAATGCCAAAAGGGCGCTTGCACAGATCCCGCGCTTAAAGGGACTGGAGGCGCACTCTTCGGTCATTCTCTCCCAGATCGACGAGGGCGTGTTCAAGAAGCTCGGGGTCAATCTGACCTGTGAGCCGAACTACGAGAGCAAGAAGCTGTTTCACAAGTAAAGAAAGTCCTTCGCCTGAGGCAATAGGGCAATGCGGGAACAGGCAAGATCGTTTTGCAGGAAAAGGCAAAAGGACGTTGCAGGAAAAAGAAAAAAACGGCATAGTAGAGACAGGCAAAAGTACAGGAACGGTATAACAGAGACAGGAAAAAGTGCAGGAACGGAAGGGAGAAACCATGGATATCAGAACAGAGATGGCAGTTAAGTTTCGGGAGTTATTCGGCGCGGACGCGGACGGTTTCTACTTCGCGCCCGGGCGCGTCAATCTGATCGGCGAGCACACGGACTACAACGGCGGACATGTCTTTCCCTGCGCGCTGACGATCGGCACCTACGCCGCGGTGAAGAAGAGAGATGACCGCGTCATCCGCTTCGCTTCAATGAACATGGGAGACGCCGTGAAGGAGTGCTCTCTCGACGACGAAGCGCTGTGTCTTGACGGGCGGGCGCTTGACGCCGCGTCCGGCAAGGGCGCGGGCGACTGGACGAATTATCCGAAGGGCGTGATCTGGGCATTTGCGGAGAAGGGGTATCGGGTCGGCACGGGCTTTGACTTCCTCTGCTACGGCAATATCCCGGCGGGCTCGGGGCTGTCCTCTTCGGCGTCTCTCGAGGTGCTGACCGGCCTTGTGCTGAGGGATCTCTTCGGCTTTGCTGACGTGCGGCAGCAGGATCTGGCGATCTACGGACAGAGGGCCGAAAATGCCTATGTCGGCATGAACTGCGGCATCATGGACCAGTTTGCGTCGGCGATGGGGAAGGAGGCGCACGCCATTTTCCTCGACACGAATACGCTTGATTTTACTTATGCGCCGCTTGAATTAGCCGACGCGAAGATCGTTATTACCAACAGCAAGGTCAAGCACCAGCTCGTCTCCTCCGAGTACAACACGAGGCGGAAGGAGTGCGAGACGGCGCTCGCGGAGCTGAACGCGGCGGAGAGCGGCGGGGACATCCCCTCTCTCGGCGCGCTGACGCCGGAGGCATTTGACGCGCGCGCGTCGGTGCTTTCAAACGAGGTGCTTGTAAGAAGGGCAAAGCACGCCGTGTACGAAAATGCCAGAACCATTCAGGCCGTGCAGGCGCTTAAAGCCGGCGACATCGCGGCCTTCGGTGCGCTGATGAACGCTTCCCACGATTCGCTTCAATATGATTATGAAGTCAGCTGCCCCGAGATCGACTTCCTCGTCGCCGAGGGGCGCAAGATCCCCGGCGTGATCGGCACCCGCATCACGGGCGGCGGCTTCGGCGGCTGCACGGTGAGCATTGTGAAGGGAGACGCCGTAGACACGTTCCGGGAAACACTCGCGAAGCTGTACAAGGACAAATACGGCAAGGAAGCTGAGTTCTATGTCGTCGACGCTGGCGAGGGCGCGCACAAACTGTAAACGGGCGTTATGGGAGAGAGACGGAGGAGAGATATGCAGATACTGGTAACGGGCGGAACCGGCTTCATCGGAAGCCACACGGTTGTCGAGCTGCTGAATGCAGGCTACGATGTCGTCATCGCGGACAACCTCTACAATTCGAAGGCCATGGTCGTCGACCGGATCGAGGAGATCACGGGCAGACGTCCGAAGTTCTATGAGATCGATGTGCTTGACCGGGCGGCGCTCGGGGCGCTGTTTGACGCGGAGAAGATCGACGCGGTCATACACTTCGCGGGCTATAAGGCCGTCGGCGAATCCACGAAGAAGCCGATCGAGTACTATCACAACAACATTGAGTCGACCCTTGCGCTCTGCGACGTCATGCGCGCGCATAACTGCAGGAAAATCGTCTTCTCCAGCTCGGCCACCGTCTACGGCGATCCGGCCTTCGTCCCGATCACCGAGGCCTGCCCGCTCGGGGAGACGACAAACCCGTACGGCGCGACGAAGTCCATGCAGGAGCGCATTCTCACGGATATCTGGAGAAGCGACAATGCGTGGCGCGTCATGCTGCTCCGCTACTTCAATCCGATCGGCGCCCATGAGAGCGGCAGGATCGGGGAGGACCCGAAGGGCATCCCGAACAACCTTCTGCCTTACGTCGCGCAGGTTGCGAGCGGAAAGCTTGAGAAGGTGCATGTCTTCGGAAATGACTACGACACGCCGGACGGCACCGGCATCCGCGACTACATCCACGTCGTCGATCTCGCCGTCGGCCATGTGAAGGCCATTGAGGGCATGGAGCACCTGGAAGGCGTGAACGTCTTCAATCTGGGCACCGGCATCGGGTATTCGGTGCTTGACATCATCAAGGCTTTCAACAAAGCGTGCGGGAAGGAGCTGCCGTACGTGATCGATCCGAGGCGCCCGGGCGATATCGCGCAGTGCTATTCGGATCCTTCAAAAGCGGCGGAGCTGCTTCACTGGAAGGCGGAGCGCGGCATAGACGAGATGTGCCGTGACGCCTGGAACTGGCAGTCCAAAAATCCGGAAGGATACGTCTAAAGGAGATTCGGAAGGATACGTCATAAAGAGA
>DEFE01000004.1:91727-105883 GCA_002350625.1 Lachnospiraceae bacterium UBA2860 | reverse complement strand
CATAAAGAGATCCGGAAGGATACATCTTGAGGAGATCCGGAAAGGTAAGGCAGGATTCACAAGCCGGAGGTGGTGAGATGAGAAAGAGATACGGAAGACGGATGATCGCCCTTATGACGGGAGCGGTGCTTCTTGGCAGCACCCTCTGCGGCACGGCGGTCTTTGCGGAGACGGCGGAGTCTGCCGCCGAGGAGGCAGCTGTGGAGGCGCCGGCTGCGGAGGAAACCGCTGCAGAGGAGCCGGCCGCCGAGGAAGCAGCTGTGGAGGCGCCGGCCGCGGAGGAAACCGCTGCAGAGGAGCCGGCCGCCGGGAAGACGGGCGCCGCGGAATCCATCCAGGTCTATGTGGGGACAAACAGCGACCGGTACTGGTCGGACGACGACACAAGCCGCCTGCTCGTGGAGAGCGAGTGGCCGGCGCTCGCGCTGGACAGTGACTGCGAGGCCAATTACCCCGGCCTTGCCGCCGCGTTCAGAGAGCTGAATCAGGCGACGGAGGAAACGGCGCGGGAGACATTTCAGCAGTATAAGGAGGGCATCGACGAGTTCCTTAAGGATAATCCGGATAGCGAGGTGTCGTACTCCGAACTGCAGGAATGCTACGTCGTGCGGGCGGATGCCGACTACGTGAGCTTCCTCGACATCATCGCGGGCTACGCGGGCGGCGCGCACGGCTATTACGGCTACAAGGGCGTCACGCTGCGCCCCGGCACCGGCGAGACCGTGAAGCTCAGCGATCTTGTGGCGGACGGGCCGGCGTTTCTTGCGGAGGTCAGGAAGACGGTCGAGGAGGAATATCCGGACGTCGACCCGAAGCTCTGCGACAGCTACTTTGCGGAGACGGATCTCGACGAGATGACCTATGTGACGGGCGTCTCCGGCATTACCTGCGTGTTTGCGCCCTACAATCTCGGCCCCTATGCGATCGGAACGCAGAAAGTGGAGATTCC
Source organism: Lachnospiraceae bacterium UBA2860 (assembly GCA_002350625.1). Lineage (GTDB taxonomy): Bacteria > Bacillota > Clostridia > Lachnospirales > Lachnospiraceae > Chordicoccus. Next base: position 104,934 of record DEFE01000004.1, on the reverse strand, counting down.
CTACGCCGGCAACGAGGCGCTCTTTAAAGAGGACTTTACGTCCGGCGCCGCGGCCTACGGCGTGGAGTTTGCCATGTACGAGCCGATGACGATCGGTGGCCATGAGATCACGATCACCGCAGAGCAGATTGGCGAATACGGGGATATCGACAGTCTGTCCGTCTTTGTGGACGGCGAGGAGACGAAGTTCGATGACGTCTACGGGTCCGTGCCGCGGCCGACATGGATTCATGTGCCGGAAGCGGACTATATCTACTTCGACCTGCCGGAAGACAGCGACTATCACGAGCTCGTCATCGTCCGGATCGGCGACAAGGCTGAAAAGGTCGGCGTGGCCGGCTTCGGGCGCGGATATGTCCTAGGCAGCGAGGAGGACGGGTGGAACGTGGCCGCGGCCGCGCTCACGGATCCGACGCAGATGCCGCTTTATACGAGGACATTTCTTCTCAGCACCCTGAACGGCGAGCAGACCTTCAGCGTCGGCCCGGACGGGATGCCGGTACCCTCCGAGGATTATTTCGTCTTTGCCATGCCGCACACCCTGACGCTGAAGACAGCGCTTAAGGCGGTGTCCGTGACGGCGGAAGGCGAAGAGCAGGGTGAGGTCACGCTGCCGAAGGGCACGGAGCTCACGATGGTGCGCACGGATAACGATTCCTGGGTGGACATGATCTACGGAGAGATGCAGTACGTCCGCGTCAGGATTGACGAAGAGAAATGGCCGCAGACCATTGGCGGCAAGGACATCGAGGATATCTTTGACAATACCGTATTTGCGGGGTAAATGGAAAAATGCATGAGACGGACGGTGCTCTGAAACGGACGGGTACAGCAGCGGCAGTGGTGACAGGGATGCTTGTCATCGCTGCTGCGTTTCTTATTTTTCGGTTTTTCGGCCTGACCGGCCTCCCGCACGTGCGGCTCGACGGGCAGCTGCGAATCGAGCGCGAGGGCGAGGGTCCTCTTAAAGAAGGAGAAAGCCTCACGGCTGAGACGACGCTTCATCCGATGGATCACATCGAGGCGGCGGCGCTCGTCTTTTCCGCCGAAAATGCCGTCGTCCGCGTTTCCGTAGACGGCAGTGAAAGGCTGGTTTCCGGCGAGGAGGAACACGCCGCGGGCCGGCAGATCGGAGATCGCCTGATCGTCCTCCCGCTCATCGAGGAGGACTGGGGCAAGACGCTCGGGATTCAGATCACGGCGGCGGACGGCGAGACGGACAGCGCGCTTAAGGATGTCTTTTTACTGAACAGGGACCAGGCGGTCCTCTATCCGCTCCTCGGACACGAGACGAAGTTCTTCGCATATGCGGCCGTCTTCATGGCGGGCGCCTTCCTCTTTGTCCTCGCGCTTGTCCGCGCCATCACGCGCAGGCGCTTTCTCGACATGCTGCTCCTTGCGCTGTTTCTTCTTGCGGCAGGCACGGCGGTGCTCGGCAGGAGCGGCTTCTTCTATCTGTTTCTTCTGCCGCCGGATTTCTGCGCAAATGCCGGTACCTTCGCCCTGTTCCCCGCCCCTGTTTTCTTCGGCTTCTTTCTCGCGCGCACCTGCGCGCCGCATAAGAAGGCGCGGAAGCGGATCTACTATTTCTTTGCGGTTCTCCTTACGGCTGCTGCCGCTGCGGTCTTTGTGCTGCACGCCGGCGGGTATATGCACGCGTCTTACTTTGTGCCCTATGTGCCGCTCGTGTGCGCGGGCGGGCTTCTGATCTCGCTCATTATCGAGCGTGGGGCGCTCGCCTCTTCGCGGCGGGAGGACAGGGAGGATGTCCTTGTCAGAGCCGGCATGCGGCTCATGCTGCTCGGCCTTGCGCTTGGCCTCGCCCGGCAGCATGTCTACAGGGCGCATGTGCCCGCGCTTGAAAAAGCGGTCTCCTATCTGCCCGATACGGATTACGCGGCCTGCGGCCTGCTTGTGCTGTCGGTGCTGCTCGTGCTCTTTATGCGGGAGCGGGAGAGGAGAAGCACGCGGCGCGAGGAGACGGCGGAGCTCATGAAGAAGCTGGCCTACACGGATATCTTAAGCGGGATCCCGAACCGGCATTTCTGCGACAGAAAGATCGCGGAGATCGCCGCGGCGCCCGCGTATCAGACGGCGGCCTTCGAGTATACCATTTTCATGATGGATATCGACTCGCTCGGCGAGATCAATGAAGCGGAGGGATTTGCGGCCGGCGACGAGGCGATCCGCTGTATCGCCGAGGCGATCTCCGACGCGATGCGCGGCTGCGGGGCGGACCTCTTTGCCGACGGGCGGCCGCTCTTCCCCGAGGAGAAAGGGGAGCTCGGCGACTGCTTCTTCGGGCGCTGGGGCGGCGACGAGTTCGTGGCCTGCACGCTGAGATCGCAGGCGGACGCATTTCTGACGACGCTGACGAGCCGGATCGCTGCGATCAACATCGAGAAGCGGATGGAGAGAGAAGTATCCGTATCCGTCGGGAGCAGCGACTTTACGGCCGGCTCCATGAAGAAGATCACGCGCGCGCTCGCTATCGCCGACAGCGCGATGCTGGACAGAAAAACACAGTATCATGAGGCTCATAAAGAATTAATCGAACTTTAATGTTTCTTCAATGCGGTTTTAGGACGAAAACGTTATAGTAAGGATCGTCAAGGGAACTTAAGGCAAGGAAAGGAAGGAACATTATGGATAATCTTGAAAAGGTTGAAAAGCTCAGAGAACGCGCAAATGTATCTTATGAGGAAGCGAAGGCTGCTCTTGAAGAAAGCGACTGGGACCTGCTCGACGCGATGGTGAAGCTCGAGAAATCGGGAAAGACCGCCGGACCGAGGCAGAGCGACTTCAGGACGAGCGCGGAGACGCAGGAAGACTATGTCGCCGTGAAGGACAAGGTCATGGAGCAGCAGAACAAGAAGGTGCACGTCGGCCGGACGCTCGGCGATGTCTTCCGCAGCTTCTTCCGGGTCTGCAGGGACAACGCATTCTGCGTGAACCGCGCGGGCGAGCAGGTCTTCCGCCTCCCGCTGATCGCGATGCTGGTCATCCTCCTCTTCACCTGGAAGATCCTCATCCCGGTCATGATCATCGCCCTGTTCTTCGGCTTCCGCTACTCCTTCGAGGGGAAGGACGAGCTGAAGGACGCGAACAAGTTCATGGACACGGCCGGAAATGTCGTCGAGAGCTTCAAGGAAGGCTGGAACAACGCCGGCCAGAAGAAGAACGACGGCCGGAAAAACGACGGCACCGTGAATGGGGGCTTCGATGTGAACGGGAACAGCGCCGGGAACGGAGGCTTCGACGTGAACGGGAACAATGCCGGGAGCGCGGGCTTCGAAGCAGGCGGGAACAATGCCGGGAGCGAAGAGACGCAGGCATTTTAACATTAAGGGAAACACATTAAAGGGAACACGGATATGGGAGCAAAGATTCTGATCGTGGAGGATGAGGAACAGCTCGCGCGCTTTGTGGAGCTTGAGCTTGTCCATGAAGGGTACGAGGTGAAAACGGAGGGCAGCGGACGTGCTGCTCTCCGCGAGGCGACGGAGAATCAGTATGATCTGGTCCTGCTCGACATCATGCTGCCGGAGCTCAACGGGCTCGAGGTGCTGCGGCGGCTGATGAATGAGCGGCCGACGCCGGTGATTCTGCTCACGGCGAGAGACGCGGTGATGGACAAGGTGTCCGGGCTCGACGCCGGCGCCGTGGACTACATCACGAAGCCCTTCGCGATCGAAGAACTCCTCGCGCGGATCCGCGTGGCGCTGAAGCTGCACGGGCCGGGCATCGGCGGCGGCCAGGCGGCGAAGACAGAGAAGACGGAAGGCGTGCGCACCTGGGGGCCGCTCGTGCTCGACGAGCCGAAGCGGCGCGTGACGGTGAGCGGGCATGAGATCACGCTCACGAACCGCGAGTTCCTGCTGCTCATGACGCTGCTCGACAATGTCGATATCGTCCTGTCAAGGGACACGCTTCTCGAGAAGGTGTGCGGATACGAGTATGTCGGAGAGACCAATGTGATCGACGTGTACGTCCGCTATCTGCGCTCTAAGATTGACGACGTCTTTTCGCTCAGGATGATCCAGACCGTGCGCGGCGTCGGCTATGTGATTAAATCATGGGAAGAATAAAAGAAAAAGGCATATCTGAAGATCAGAAGAAGCGCGTGATTTCGATCACGCGCAAGCTTCACCGGAATCTGATCCGCAAAAAACTGGGCATCTACATCCTGTCAGATGTCCTTCTTTTTGCGGCCGCTTTGTTCACTTATTTCGTCGGGCTCGAGACGGCGGCGACGGGGTCGTTTACATTTTCGAATCTGAAGGAGCGCACCCGCCAGCTGCACAGCTTCAAGAGCACGGGCAGGCTTCTTTACCGGGTCAAGGACGAGGCGGGGAAGCAGCTGCTTAACGTGGACGTGGCGCCATTTCTCAGGGCCGCGCTGGCGGTCCTCATCGTCGTCGCGGTGCTGCAGCTCCTGTCGCTCCTCTTCCGCTACGGCGGGGAGGACAAGCGGATCCGGCGGATATTAAATCCGATTAATGAGATCGCGCTGCGTGCCGACGAGCTGAGCCGCTTTGCCTACACGGAGGATAAGTACCAGCTTCTCGAGGATGCGATCGGGCGGATCCGGCCGGGGGAGGAGGAGAAGCTTTCCTTCGGCGACGACGATCTCGCCGGCATCGAGGCGGCGATGAACAATCTGCTCATCCGCATGCGCGACACGTACAGGCAGCAGGCGCGCTTCGTAAATGACGCCTCGCACGAGCTCCGGACGCCGATTGCGGTCATCGAGGGCTACGCGAACATGCTGGACCGCTGGGGGAAGGAGGACAGCCGGATCCTCGACGAGTCGATCACGGCGATCCGGAACGAGTCCGGCCACATGAAGCATCTCGTCGAGCAGCTGCTATTCCTTGCGCGCGGCGACAGCGGGAAGACGCAGGTCGCGCGGGAGGAGACCGATCTCGCGGATATGATGCAGGAGGTCTACGAGGAGTCATTTATGATCGACGAGGCGCATCCGTACCGCTTTCGCCCGGCGGAGCGGAATCTTAAGATGCTCGCGGACCAGGGGCTTTTGAAGCAGGCGGTGCGCATTCTCATAGACAACGCCGCGAAGTACACGAAGGCCGGGGACGAGATTATCCTCGGCTGCGGGCATACGGAGAGCGGAGACCTGTATGTCTCGGTGCAGGACACCGGGATCGGCATGGCGGAGGCGGACGTGCAGCATATGTTTGAGCGCTTCTACAGATCCGATGAGGTGCGGACCTATAAGGGGACGGGACTGGGCCTTTCGATCGCGAAGTGGATCGTGGACAAGCACGACGGGCATTTTGAGATTTTGTCGAGAACGGGGCTCGGGACGCGGATCCGGATCGTGCTGCCGGCTGCTTAAAAGAACTTGCCACGATGTTTTGTGTTTGTTATATTCGTGGTAAGAAAAAACGGATGATTCGTCAGTCAAAAGGCTGCTTTGACAGCATGGTCTATATGCTTCAGACGGCTTCCGCGCCAAGTACTTCTAAGCTCTCTGAAAATCACTAAAGACTGTTCCTCGAAAAGAACCTAACTCGCTTCGCTCAAACAGAGGTTTTTTCTGGAACAAACGTGATTTTCAGAGAGCTAAGAAGTACTACGGCTTGTGCAGATTGTCTGAAGCATATAGACCATGCTGACAAAGCGCACTTTTGGACGACGAATCGCACTGGGTGCTCGAGGAAAGGAGACTGACTGAATGATGAAGAAACGGATTCTGGCAAGCCTGATTCTCACGGGTGCGCTGCTTATGGGCGCGATGACTGTCGGCGCTGAGGAGGCTGCCGAGAGTGCTGCCGAGAGCGCTGCGGAAGCGGTGACGGAAGAAGCGGCCGGGAACGCGGCAGAAGCAGTAGCGGAGAAGGCTGCGGCAGGAAGCGAAGACGGAGCGCAGGCCGGCGAGGGAATCGAGGCATATAAGTGGAGCGATTATGTGATCAGCATCGACGGCACGCTCATGAAGTTCCCGATGACGTACGAGGCGTTTCAGGCTTACGGCTACAGTGAAGATGACGATATGACCGCGACGCTGCAGCCGATGCAGTACGGAATCTTCTATTTTAAGGACGGTGAGAAGCGGATCAGCGCGAGGATCGCGAACTTTGCGAACAACACGCTTCCGGCGACTGAGTGCCTTGTCTGCGGCATCGGGATCGATACGTATTACTGGCCGGCGGATGAGGGCGAGGTGCTGCTCCCTCAAGGAATCGTGCGCGGGAAGTCGACGCTTGAGGACATCAAGGCGGCTTACGGCGAGCCTTCGGATGTCTACGAGGGCGATCTGTACACGAAGCTGACTTATGAGACGGATATCTATGAGTCTCTTGAGATGGAGATCGACGCCGAGAGCGGCGTGCTGACGGATATTAATATTGAGAATCTGGTCGAGCCGGAGGATTTTGACGCCGGCGAGGTGAGCAGCGAAGTCCCCGCGAGCGTGACGGCGTATGAGAAGCCGGCGGCGCTGAGCGACGAGGTCGGCATTTATCAGATCCGCGTCATGGACAATGTCTATGATCTGCCGGTGCCGGTGAGCGTTCTGATCGCGGACGGCTGGGAGCTGAACGCGGAAAATTCGGCGGAGTTTATCGCGGCCAAGAGCTCCGACTGGGTGACGCTGCAGAACGGCGGCCAGCAGATTCACGCGCTCGCGCAGAATTTCGAGGACAACGCGGTGCTGCCGGAGAACAGCTGGATCACGTCTCTTGAGGTCGGCCATCAGGATCTCGACGTCGACGGCGAGCTGCCGGGCGGCATCAAGGTGGATATGAGCGTGGCGGATCTCGAGAAGATTCTGACCGACGCGGGCATCGAGTACGAGCTGAATGATGAGAGCGAGAATTTCCATTACTATACCTTCTCGAAGAACAGCTGGGACCAGTATGTGGAGGTCGTGACTTATCACAACGGCGACACGTATCCGTCCGACGCGGTGCTGACGATCATGGTTTACAACGCGGAGATCGGGGCGAAGCCCGGCGACGCGGATGAAGCTGCATAAGTACTGTTTGGAACAGGGGGCGAAAGGCTCATGATGAAGAAGAGGTTAGCGCTGCTTATGCTCGCGGCATCTGTCGCGCTCGTAGCGGCCGGCTGCGGAGGCGGCGGTACGGATTCGACGGTGTCTTCCGCCGCGGAGGAGTCTGAGATCGAGATGCCGGTTGCGGTGGCTAAGGACGTGGAGATCCTGCCTGCGGCGACGCCCGACGGGACAAGCGCCGCGGAGGAGGCCGGGGAGGCGGAGGAGGCCGCGGATGAAAATGCGCTGATTCCCTGCAAGAGCCTTACGGTTGCCGCCAAGCTCGCGGGCTTTGAGATGAGCGTGCCGCAGTCGGTCAGCGGCTACGAGGCGGGGGAGATCCGCGCGAACGGACAGCTGATCGAGGCCGCCTATGCGGACGGGGAGGGGCATGCGCTCCTTCTTAAGAAGAGCACCGGCGAGGAAGGTTTAGGCGCGGATACCGGTTTCGAGAAGACGGAAGAGGTCACGATCGGCGGCCTGACCGTGACGGAGTACGCGGACGGAAGCGGCGTGCGGTGCGCACTGTTTAACGACGATTCGTTCCACTACGCCGTGCTCTCGGACGCGGGCCTTACACCTGAGCTCACGGAGACGATCGTCAGCGGCATGCTGGGGTGACGGCATAGGATAAAAGGATGTGATGAGGGGACGGGCCGGCCGCCTTAAAAGGCGGAGACGGAGCCGTCCCTTTTCACAGGATGTTCACCGGGGGGCGCTGAAGATTGTTTCCGAATGCGAAGCATGAGGCTTACAAACTCTGCATCCGGCAACAGTAAGTCAGGTTCGGAATTTGGCTTTCGGGAGGTGGAAGCGCATGATTACGATCAAAGAGATTGCTGCGCAGCTGGGCTTGAGTACGACGACGGTCTCCAATGTCATTCACGGAAAGACGGGCGAGGTGTCTCCGGAGACGATCGGGCGCGTCAGATCCTTTCTCGAGGAAGTCGAGTACGTCCCGAATATCAGCGCCCGGAATCTCGCGCAGAACCGGTCGAAGATCATCGGCGTGGTCCTGAAGGCCTGGGAGAGAAAGTACGAAAATATCTTCAGAGATCCTTTTGTCGCGGAGATGATCGGCGGCATCGAGAAGGCGATCCGCGAGCAGGGATATTTTATGATGCTGTATATCTCCGACGATATCGCGGAGATTCTGCAGTACGTCTCGACCTGGAATGCGGACGGCCTCATTCTCTTCTGCATGCTTGACGACGACGCTCTGCGCGTGAGGAAGAAGTACAGGAAGCCGATCGTCTGCATCGACACTTACATCGATAAGCAGACGGAAGCCGCTTTCGGGGATTTCTTCCTCAATGTCGGCCTGGACGACCAGAAGGGCGCCTGCGAGGCGGTGCGCTATCTGACGCAGCAGGGACATAAGCGGATCGGATTCCTGTCGGACAACCGCGTCGGCGTGGACCTCGCGCGCTTCCGCGGTTACCGGAAGGCGCTCGAGGAGGCGGGCATCGAGTACAGCGACCGGAACTTCTTCATGCTGTACTATGAAAAAAACGTGATGGACGCGAACTTCGCCCAGCTGGCGGAGAAGGCCAAGGACTTCACGGCGGTGTTCTGCTGCTCCGACCTCTATGCGGTCATGCTGACGGAAGCCTGTGCGGCGCGGGGAATAAAGGTGCCGGAGGACCTCTCGGTCGTCGGCTTTGACGACAATATCTACAGCCGCCTCTGCCGGCCGCCGCTCACGACGATGCATCAGGACGCGGAATATAAAGGGCATCTGGCGGCGATGAAGCTGATCGACATGATCCGCGGAAGCGTGCCCGGGGAGAAGGAGATCACGCTGACGTCGGCGCTGGTTATCCGGGAGAGTGTCCGGCAGCTTAAACGGTAAAGTAGATTCGCTCAAAAGAGATTCTGTGAATTTGTGTGAAATTGATAAAAACGGCCTTCGGGCCGCCTTTTTTTTGTGCCCTGCTTGCCGATTTGAGGAAAGAATGATAAGATTAGCGGTGAACTTAAGCGCAAAAGGTAAATCGATTTCACACAGGAATCACCGTTACATTTGCACTTACGAAGAGCGGAAAACACACCGTATCTAAGAAGGAGGAAACGTATGAAGAAAACAATTCTTACACTGCTGGTGGCAGGCGCGATGGTCGCCGGACTTGCAACAACGGTGGCGGCGGACGGCGAGTCCCTTCGCCTTGTCAACGGCAAGATCGAGGTCGATGCGGCTCTTAAAGAAGCAGCGGCCAAGTATGAAGAGGAAACAGGCGTCCATGTCGAAATCGAGTCCATGGGCGGCGGCGTCAACATTCAGGACGAGCTGAAGAAGCAGTATCAGGGCACAGGCATGCCGGACATCTTCGTCTGCGGCTCCGATGCGGACTTCGGCAACTGGGACGGCCTTCTTGCTGACATGAGCGACTGCGCATGGGCAGCGGACACGGACGCGGGCTATGTCGGAACAGACGGCCTCGTCGGCTTCCCGTACACGACAGAGGCGATCGGCCTTGCTTACAACGCTGACATCCTCGAGAAGGCGGGCGTGGATCCGGCTTCCATCACAGGACCGGAATCCATGAGAGCGGCATTTGAGACGCTTGATTCCAAGAAGGAAGAGCTCGGCCTTACGGCAGTCATCGGCTGGTGCTGCGAGGCGCAGAACCTGTATTGGTCCACAGGCTCCCACAGCTTTGCGAACTACCTCGATGCAGGCCTTGCCCGCGATGACACCACGTATTCCGATCTGCTCGCTGACGGCGGCCAGATCGACCATGACCGCTTCCTGCATTATGCTGAGATGATCGCGCTCTTCAATGAGTTCGCTGACAAGGATTCCGGGTTCCTTACCTCCGGCACTTATGATCAGCAGATCCTCGGCTTCGCTTCCGGCAAGTATGCGTTCGTGACACAGGGCTCCTGGATCGGCGCTACGATGACGACGGACGATGCTGCGCAGTATGCGGAAGCCGGCAACTTCAAGTGCGGCATGATCCCGTACGCGTTTGAGGAAGGCATCGACACGATCCTGACGAACTCTCCGTCCTGGTGGGCAGTCTTCAAGAATGACAACACGGATGCTGCCAAGGCGTTCCTTGACTGGCTTGCAACAGATGAAGGCCAGGAGATCCTCGTCATGAAGGGCGGCTTCATCAGCCCGTTCAAGTCCTGCACATGGGTCGCTGAGGATCCGTTTGCTGAGACCATCTCTTCCTACACGGCGGCAGGCAAGACCTCCAGCTGGCATTGGCTGAAGAACAAGGCCGGCCTCGACCAGAACGCGACAGGCCAGCTGTATCTTGACTATGCGCTCGGCACGATTCCGGATGCAGAGTCCTTCACACAGGCTATGACGGCAGTCGTTGCTGACTACTATGCTTCATAAGGTCTGCGGAAAAAACTGAATATGAAATGAGGGGAGGCGGCGACTGCGGTCGCCGCCCCTTTCCGTTATGGAGGGAGATCCTTTTATGAATGCTAATTCTGCTTCGCGCAAATTGCTTTCGCTCGTCCTGCTTATCGCCGGTGCGGCCAGCCTGGTCGTCTCTCTGGTACTGGATTTCAGCGGAAGCGGCGCGTCCTACCGCGGCGCACTGCTGATCATCGGCATCCTGGCGCTGATCGTCGGTCTCTACCTGTTTCCGACGCTTAAGAATCACAGAAAGATCATCTACATCATCTTCCTGTTTCCGCTGCTCTTTACCTTTGTCGTGACGGTGATCATTCCGCTCGGCCTTGGTATTTTCTATTCCTTCACAAACTGGACGGGCATACAATTTACGGAATATGTGGGTTTCGGAAACTATAAGGAGATGTTTACGGATCCGCAGTTTATCTGGTCAATTCTCATGACCTTTGTCTTCGTCGTCATCAACATGATCCTGGTCAACCTGATCGCTTTCCTGCTTGCGCTGCTTTGCACGAACGGCATCAAGGGCGACGGATTCTTCCGCGCGGCGTACTTCCTGCCGAACCTGATCGGCGGTATCGTCCTCGGTTATATCTGGCAGTTTGTGTTCAACAACGTGCTGATCAACCTGACGAAGACTTCGCTTCTCGTGCAGACAAAGACGGCGATGTTCGCGATCGTGGTCGTCTACATCTGGCAGTACGCCGGCTACATCATGCTGATCTACATCACGGGTCTTACCCAGGTGCCGAAGGACGTGCTGGAAGCGGCGCAGATCGACGGCGCCAACGCTTCGCAGACGCTCTTCCAGGTGAAGATCCCGATGATCGCGTCGACATTTACGATCTGCACGTTCCTGACTCTGACAAGCGCGTTCAAGCAGTTCGACGTCAACCTTGCCTTGACAGGCGGCACGGGCTCCGTCCCGAGCTTCATGGGCAAGTACCTGACAAGCGGTACGCAGATGCTGGCACTGAACATCTACAATACGGCGGTCTCGAAGAATAACTACGCGCTCGGCCAGGCCAAGGCGGTTCTGTTCTTCATCATCCTCGCCTGTGTCTCACTGGTGCAGGTCCGCATATCGAATTCGAAGGAGGTGGAGCTGTAATGGTCGGCAAGGAAAGAAGGACAAGATCTTATATTCTGACGGCGGTCGGCATCCTGATCGCGATCTACGTGCTGTTCCCGTTCTATCTCGTCGTGATGAACAGCTTTAAGGTGCAGGCGGATATCGTCGCGAGCCCGATTTCGGTCAAGGGCGCTTCGTTCAGCCAGCTGATTACGAACCTCGGTGCCGTGGTCAACAATTCGAACTTCAATTTCTGGAGAGCGCTGTTCTCGTCTGTCGTCATCACGGTGCTGTCTCTTGCGCTGCTCGCGCTGTTCGGCGCGATGGCTGCGTGGGTTATCAGCCGCAATAACAAGACGAAGTGGGCGACTGCGATCTACATGATTTTCATCGCTTCGATGATCATCCCGTTCCAGGTCGTCATGCTTCCGCTGGTTTCGACATTCCGTGACGCGGGCAATTTCGTCGGCGTGCCGATGCTTTCCACGATCCCCGGCATCATCTTCGCGTACTGCGGTTTCGGCGGCGCGATGACGGTCTTCATTCTGACCGGCTTCATCAAGGGCGTGCCGTATGATCTGGAGGAGGCGGCGTCGATCGACGGCTGCTCCCCGGAAGGGACGTTCTTCAAGATCATTTTCCCGCTGCTCTCACCGGTAATCATGACGGTTACGATCCTGAACGGCATGTGGATCTGGAACGACTATCTGCTTCCGTCCATGCTGCTCGGCCTCAACGGAAAGTATAAGACTCTTCCGGTGGCGGTGCAGGCGTTCGTCGGATCCTACGTCAAGCAGTGGGATCTGATCCTGACAGCGGCTCTGCTTGCGATCATCCCGATGATCGTGGTGTTCCTGATCGGCCAGAAGCAGATCATGAACGGCATGATCGAAGGCGCGGTCAAGGGCTGATACATTTTCAACGGTTTATGATGGGGAGCTCTGTCCGTATCGCTGGGCAGGCTTCCCGTTTTTCTTACGGGTCTGACAGGTATCTATGAGAACGATTTTTGGGATGGACGGACCGGTCATGCGCGCCATGACGGATCTGATGAATCTCGTTATCTTGAATCTTCTGACGCTGCTCTGCTCGCTTCCGGTCGTGACGGCGGGCGCGGCGGTGACGGCCATGCATTATATTCTCATGCAGATGGTCGAGCAGAAGGAGGGGCATATCGTCCGTACGTTTTTTGCGCAGTTCCGGAGCAATCTGAAGAGCGCGACGCCGCCGTGGCTGATTCTTCTTGGCATTTCCGCCCTGCTGTATGCGGACTACAGGATTTTCGGGGGAGAGGGCGCCACGCGGTATATGCGGATTCCGGTCTTTATCGGCGCGGCGATCGTCGGGATGCTCTACGTGTGGCTGTTCCCGTATCTCGCGCGGTTTGAGAACCGGCTGGGCGCGTCTCTGAAAAACGCGTTTCTTCTGGCTGTCGGATACCTGCCGCGGACGGCGGCGATGGTGGCGATCACGGCTGTGGTGCCGTATTTCCTGACGCAGGTGATGTCGCTGTGGCCGCTTGCGCTGTTTGTCGGGATTTCGCTGCCGGGGTATTTTTGTACGCTGCTTTATCGCAGCGTGATTGAGAAGATGGTGGAGAAGGCCGGCGGGGCGTGACGCAGTTTCCGCTATATGTTCTCACCACGATCCGCTTGCTCTAACTGCAATATGAGGCGCAGCGGCAGCTCCATGTTCTCTCTTTGCTCCGTTCCCTTCACGTGCTTGCAGTATGCGATTTCAAGCT
>DEFE01000004.1:91450-91619 GCA_002350625.1 Lachnospiraceae bacterium UBA2860 | reverse complement strand
CAGGGCTTGAAATCGCACTGCAAGCGACGCTCCGGTCGAAGTCGCGGCAGAGAGAACATGGAGCTGCTGCTGCTCACGATGTGGCGGTTGAACGAAGAAAAACCTGACAAGGGGTCTGACCCTCTGTCATATTTGTTTACATAAATCTTTCCGCTGCGCAGCAGCTTCC
>DEFE01000004.1:82879-91246 GCA_002350625.1 Lachnospiraceae bacterium UBA2860 | reverse complement strand
AGCGAGGTGAGGACGTATGGCGGGAGCTGCGTGGAGTATGGCTTATGCATAACCTTCGATGAGATACAGCAGCACAGGCATTCTTAGAGATACTAGAGGCATCGAAAACAAACAGAATTATACCAAGGAGGAACGATACTATGCGCGCAAGCGGAATTCTGCTGCCGGTTTTTTCTCTGCCGGGGAAGTACGGGATCGGCTGCTTCTCGGACGAGGCGTACCGCTTCATAGATTTTCTGCGGGATGCGGGGCTCTCCTACTGGCAGATCCTCCCGGTCGGGCCGACGGGCTACGGCGATTCGCCGTACCAGTCGTTTTCTACCTTTGCGGGAAATCCGTACTTCATCTCCCTGGAGAAGCTGATCAGCGAAGGGCTGCTCACGGAGGAGGAGTGCGGGCAGGCCGACATGGGGACGGACGAGACGCAGGTTGATTACGGAAAGCTGTATAAGGAGCGGCTGCGCCTTCTGCGGGCGGCCTGCGGAAGGAGCCGGCACGAGGAGGAGGCGGACTATCAGGCCTTCCTTAAGGAGAATGACTTCTGGCTGCGCGACTACGCGCTGTTCATGGCGCTGAAGGACGCGCACGGCGGCGCGGATTTCGAGAGCTGGGAGGAGGATATCCGGAGCTTTGATAAAGACGCCTTAAGGCGCTGGGAAGAGAAGCTGGCCGGGGACGTCCGTTTCTATATGTTCGTGCAGTACGAGTTCCTCAGGGAGTGGAAGGATCTCAGGGCGTATGCAGCGTCGCAGGGCATCCGCATCATCGGGGACATCCCGGTCTACGTGTCGCACGACAGCGCGGATTTTTGGGCGCATCGGGAGCTGTTCATGCTCGACGAGCGCGGACGGGTCCGCATGATCGCAGGCGTCCCGCCCGATGGCTTCTCGGCGGACGGGCAGGTCTGGGGCAACCCGCTGTACGACTGGGAGAAGCACGCCGCTGACGGCTTCAGCTGGTGGATCCGCCGCATCAAAAAGTGCAAAGAGCTCTTTGACGTGATCCGCATCGATCATTTCCGGGGCTTCGACGAGTTCTTCGCCGTGCCCGCGGATGAAGATACCGCGAAGAACGGAACGTGGGAGAAGGGACCCGGCATCGCGCTCTTTGACGCGATCAAAAGCGCGCTCGGGGAGACCGAAATCATCGCCGAGGATCTCGGGTATGTGACGGATACCGTGCGGGAGCTCGTGCGCGCGACCGGCTTCCCGAATATGAAGGTGCTGGAGTTTGCCTTTGATTCGCGCGACTCGACGGGAGCCACGGAGTATCTGCCGTTCCGCTTTGGCCGGAATTCCGTCGTCTACACGGGGACGCATGACAACGAGACGGTGCGCGGCTGGATCGACAACATTCTTCCGGAGGAGCTGCAGCAGGTAAAGGACTATCTCGACATCCGCACCGGCGATCCGGACGAGATCGTCGACAAAATGGTGATCATGGCGCACACGTCGGTCGCGGATCTCAGCATCATCCCGCTGCAGGATTATCTGCGGCTCGACAACAGCGCGAGAATTAATCACCCGTCGACGCAGGGAACGAACTGGAAGTGGAGAGTGAAGAAGGAGCAGCTTTCTGAGGAGCTGTGCGCGCGCATTCACAGACAGATGAAGCTGTACGGAAGAGAAAGGTGAGCCATGGACAGAGCATACAGAAATGTACTTCTTGAAGCGGGCTGCACGGCCGAAGAGATTCAGAAGCGGACGGCGGAGGCATTTGAGACGATCTTCTACGGACCGGACTGCTTCTATCATGAATTCGGCGACGATATGGGCTACATGGAGGACACCGGCAATCACGACGCGCGCACGGAGGGCATGTCCTACGGCATGATGATGTGCGTGCAGCTGGATAAGAAAGAGGAGTTCGACCGCCTGTGGAAGTTCTCGAAGACATTTATGTACATGGAGAGCGGATACCACAAGGGCTATTTCGCCTGGTCGGTGACGCCGGAGGGCCTTCCGAACGCGCAGGGACCGGCGCCGGACGGCGAAGAGTATTTTGCAATGGCGCTGCTTTTTGCCTCGCACCGCTGGGGTGACGGCGAGGGAATCTTCAATTACTCTGCGCAGGCGCGGGAGATCCTGCACACGATGATTCACAAGGAGGAAGAAGGCGGACGGAATATGTTCGACCCGGTGAATCATCTGATCCGTTTCATCCCGGAGAAGGATTACTCGGATCCCTCCTATCATCTGCCGCATTTCTACGAGCTGTTCGGCGCGTGGGCGGCGGAAGAGGACCGCGCCTTCTACAAAGCGGCGGCGGAGGCGAGCCGGGAGTATCTCAAGAAAGCCTGCCATCCGGTGACGGGGCTCAGCCCCGAGTACGGGACCTTTGACGGAAAGCCGTACACGGGCGAGTGGGATGTCTTCGGGCGGCACGACTGGTATTTCTCGGACGCTTACCGCACGGTGATGAATATCGCGCTTGAGCACGAGTGGTTCGGGCGGGAGAGAGGTTATGCGTGGGAAAGCGGGATTGCGGAAAAGGTGCAGAAGTTCTTCTGCGAGACCGTGAAGGAACAGCCCCGCGCGGTGTACAGCATCGAGGGCGAGATTCTGGAGGATACGGCGCTGCACCCGGTGGCGATCACGGCGTCAAATGCCGCCGCCTCTCTTGCGATCGACGGGGAGCTTGAAGGCAATGCGCTCGCGTGCGTGAAGCTATTCCTCGATACGCCTCTTCGGACCGGCGACCGCAGGTACTACGACAACTGCCTGTATTTCTTCGCGCTGCTCATGCTGTCAGGCCAGTACCGGATTTATTGACGACGGCGAGAAGAAGCGCCTGCCGCATCATACCGGCAGGCGCTTTATCTATGCGATAAAAGCAGGTTAATAGCCCATCTTTTTGTCGACGACGTGGATAAAGGTGCCGCCGGACAGATAGGCGCGCAGGTTTTCGTTCGCGATCGCCACGATGTTGTCGAGGGTTTTTTCGAGGTAGAACCAGCCCGCCGCGTGCGGCGTGATGATGACATTTCCGAAGTCCCAGAGCGGATCGTCCGCGGGCAGCGGTTCGGGCTCCGTCACATCGAGCCCCGCGCCGCCGAGCTGCCCGGAGATGAGGGCGGACTTGAGCGCGTCCGGGTCGATCGCGTTGCCGCGGCCGACGTTGATGAGGTACGCGCCTTTTTTCATCAGGCGGAGCCGCGCCTCGTTCATGATGTGGGTGGTGTCCGGAAGGCCGGGCAGCACCATGGCGACGATATCCGCGCGCGGCAGCATCTCGTCGAGGCGGTCGATCGTGTACTGCTCGTCAAGATACGCCGGCTTTTCGCCTGCGGATCTTTTGAGGCCGATCGTGTAGGCGCCGAGCGCTTTTACCTTGCGGGCGTAGCTGCCGCCGATGTCCCCGAGCCCGAGGATGAGGACCACGGCGTCCTCGACGGAGATGATCTTGCCCATGTGCTTCCACTCGTGGGCGACCTGGTTGCGGCCGTACTGGCCGAAGCGGCGGATGAGCGCGAAGGTCAGCGCGAGCATGTGCTCGGAGACCGCGGTGCCGTACGCGCCGGCCGCATTGGTGAGGACGCAGGTGTCCGGCAGGACGCCGGGCTTTGTGTATTCCGCGGCGCCGGCGGAGCTGAGCTGCACCCACTTGAGCTGCGGGCAGCCGGCAAGGAGTTCGGTGGGCAGCGCGCCGATGACGGCGTCCGCGGCCTTGACGTCTTCCGCGGTCACAAACGCGGCGCCTTTATAGGTGACGGTGGCCGAAAGGCCGGCGGCAGTCTCGTTTAAGAGCGCCTTGTGCCTGTCTTTCACGGGGATCGTGACGAGAATCTTCTGCATTTTTGAGTTCCTCCTTATCCGGGCGCAGCCGCCCATATGAAACGGATCGGGACACGTACAAGTAGTACAAGTATACACGAAAATGCCGCCGCTTGAAACTCATGCCCGGCAATGCTACAATCAAGCGAAGTAAGCTATCTGAAACAAATCATAAGAGAAAGAAGGGGTTTTGTTATGACGTATGAGGAAGTCTTAAGCAATGCGAAATACTGCGCGGGCAAGTACTGCAAAGCATGTCCGGTCTGCAACGGCCGCGCCTGCGGCGCGACCATCCCGGGTCCCGGCGCGAAAGGCTCCGGCGACACGGCGATCCTGAACTACGAAGCCTGGCAGAAGATCCGCATCAACATGGACACGCTCGTCGCTGACAGCCCGATCGACACATCGCTCACGCTTTTCGGACGTACTTTTGATTATCCCTTCTTCGCGGGTCCGGTCGGAGCGATCAACCTTCACTACGGGGACAAGTACAATGACGTCACCTACAACCGCGTGCTCGTGACGGCCTGCGCGGACAACGGCATCGCGGCATTTACGGGAGACGGCACGGACCCGAACGTCATGGTCGCAGCGACAGCCGCCATCAAACAGGCGGGCGGCGCCGCGATTCCGACGGTGAAGCCGTGGGATCCGGGGACAGTGGCGAAGAAGATGGAGCTCGTGCGCGAGAGCGGCGCTTTCGCCGTGGCGATGGACGTTGACGCGGCGGGCCTTCCCTTCCTGAAGGGCCTCAATCCGCCGGCGGGGCGGAAGTCCGTCGAGGAACTCAGCGGGATCATCAAAGACGCCGGCCTGCCCTTTATCGCGAAGGGGATCATGACGGCGCGCGCGGCGAGCAAAGCCATCGAGGCAGGCGCGGCGGCGATCGTCGTCTCCAATCACGGCGGCCGCGTTCTCGACCAGTGCCCGGCGACGGCGGACGTGCTCCCGGAGATCGTGGAAGCGGTGAACGGCCGCGCGAAGATCCTGATCGACGGCGGCATCAGAAGCGGCACGGACGTCTTCAAGGCGATCGCGCTCGGCGCGGACGCCTGCATCATCGCCCGCCCCTTCGTGCTCGCTGTGCTCGGCGGCGACGCGGAAGGCGTGAAGACCTATATCGACAAGATCGGCGGAGAGCTAAGGGACGCCATGTTCATGTGCGGCGCGAACTCTCTTTCCGAGATCACAAGAGACATGGTCAGGGGCTGAACACGTACTCCCGGCCGGTATCCTGTTCGTTTATGCGGACGGAGCCGACATCCTCCATGGTACGGAAGATGAGGACTGCACAGGTGGTGTAGTCCTCTTTTGTCGTCTCGGCATCTCCGCTCAGATAGATCGTGAGGCCGTAGGGCGCGACGATATTCTGCGCGGTCACGTGATCAAAGGTCATCCCTTCCGGATAAGGCATCATGTTCGCGAGGGCGCTTATATACATCTGCGAGTAGTTCCACTCTCTTCCGGACTCTGCTTTCGCCCGCCGGTTCCGGGCAATGACATTGGTCACAACCGGGATGACAATGGAGAGCATCAGCGTCACGACCGCGATCGTCAGGACGAACGCGACGGCTTTTGAGGATGAAGAAGCGGGTGCCTTCGTCCCGGCGGGCACGCGCGCATTTTTTCTGTTGCTGGCCGCCTTTTTCCGGAGGTCCTGCCTCGCCTCTTCATCCGTCGCTTTGATGTCGCTCAGAGACTCCACGCCGCTGCTTTTCCTGCTTACGCTCCACAGATCTTCGCTCTTTTTGTTCTGGTCTACTTCAAATCCCATGGCTCTCCCCTTTCTCAGACCTGTCCGAGAAGGCCGCTCAGGCCGTATCTCCGGAAGATTTCTTTGTAATAGACAAGTTCTTCTTTGATGATGTCGTCGATCGCCCGCATGCCGAGGAGCTCGACCGGGGCCCGGTCATCCGTGAGGATCCGCCCGCCGCTTTCCGGGACGCACAGGCGCTCTGCCGTTTTCGCCATCAGGTCCCGAAGCGCCGGATCCGCCATTTGCGAAATGTTCTTCGAAAATGCCTCCCCGAACACGTCATCGCAGGCAGCGAACAGTTCCCTGTTTGTGCTCCCGGGCACGTCGACCGTCCGCAGGTAAGGAAACACGTCTGCGATCGTGTCCGTGAGATACGCGCAGATGCCGTCTTCGGCGGCTGTCTTCATGTTCATGTTGACGACGAGGACGCCGCCCTCCGCGAGGTGGTCCCGCACGGCCCGGAAGAATTCGACGGAGGACATCTGAAACGGGATCGTGATGTCCTGATAGGCGTCCACCATGATCACGTCGTAGGTGCCGCTGTCCCCGGCGAGGAAGGCGCGGCCGTCGTAAGTTAAGACCTGCGCCTCTTCCGGCGCGTCGAAGTAGCGGTGCGACAGCGCCGTGATCTTGTCGTCGATCTCGACGCCCGTGATCTCCATGTCTCCGAAATAGCGGAGGCACTGCCGCGCGTAGGTGCCGGTCCCCATGCCGAGGATCAGCATGCGCTCCCGCTTCTTAGCCAGCACGGGGGCGGCCATCGCGTAGTCGTAGTACATGCCGGTGAGGCCGTCGGTCTTCATCGTGACGGACTGGACGCCGAAGAGCACGTTCGTCGAGAGGATCGTGCTGTCCGGGGTGTCCTTCACCTGCAGATAATTATAGACCGATTCGCCCTCGTAGAGGAGATCGCGCTCCCAGAAGGCGAAGCCGTCCCGCACGGCAAATACGGACGCCGTGACAAAGAGCAGCACGGAGATGATGAGCCCTGCGCGTCCCTTCCTCTGCCCGCCGTCTGTTCCGGACAGGAAATAGATGAGTGCGATCGCAAGCAGGATCCCCGCGAAGATCAGAAATGTCACCGCCGTTCCCACGGCCGGAATCGTGACGAAGGTCGGCAGGAAGGTGCCGATGATGCTGCCGATCGTGTTGAAGGCGCCGAGTCTTCCGACGACCGCGCCGACCTCTCCGCCGCCCTCGCCGGTCACGTAGCGCGCGAGAGAAGGCGTGCAGGTGCCGAGCAGGAAGCAGGGAAAGACGAAGATCACCATGCAGGCGAGAAAGGACGCGATGATGAGCAGGTTCTGCGAGACCGTGATGACGAGGAGCCCCGTGATGCCAAGGATAACGTACTTTCCCGCCGCCGGGATGAGCGCGATCCAGACGGAGGCGATGAGCAGCCGCCGGTACAGGCGGTCGGGGTTCGGGTCTTTGTCCGCGCGCACGCCGCCGTAGAGGTTGCCGAGCGCCATCGCGATCATGATCGTCGCGATGATGATCGTCCAGACGATCTGTGAGGACGAGAAATAGGGCGCGAGCAGGCGGCTCGCGCCGAGCTCCACCGCCATGACGGCCATGCCGGAGAAGAACTCCGTGAGATAGAGATAGGTTCTGTTTTTCAGTACTTTTCGCATGGGACCAGTATACTATATACTTTGCGGAGGCGCATCTGTTATGATGAAAAAGAAGATGTGACGGGACGGAGGCATTTCCGGTCATCTATAGATGAGAGCCGGATGCTTTGGAGAGGCTGGTCCATGGAAGATAGCTTAATCATCGAACTGTATTTTCAGCGCTCGGAGAGAGCCATTTCAGAATCGGACAGGAAGTACGGCAGATACTGCGGGGCGATCGCGCGGGGCATCCTGAAGAACGCCGAGGACGCGGAGGAGTGCGTGAGCGACACGTGGCTGCGCGCCTGGAACGCGATCCCGCCAACCGTGCCGAAGATCCTCCGGGCTTTTTTCGGCAGGATCACGCGGAACCTGTCGCTGAACCGCTATGAGAAGGAGCACGCGGACATGCGGGGCGGCGGGGAAGTGCCGCTCGTGCTCGACGAGCTCGCCGAATGCGTCGCGGACGCGCAGGCGGGGACGTGGTCGGCGGAGCAGGCCGTGCTTAAGGACACGCTGAACGCATTTCTCGGGGAGCTGCCGGAGGAACACCGGAAGATCTTTGTCCGGCGGTATTTTTATATGGACACCATCCCGCAGATCGCGGAGGATTTCGGCTGCGGGGAGAGCCGCGTCAAGATGCTGCTCATGAGGGCGAGGGGCAGACTCGCCGAGCGGCTTAAGGAAGAGGGAATTGAAGTATGAATAACCGTGATCTGCTCCGCGCGATGGGCGAAATCGACGAAAAGTATATAGAGGAAGCGGCAAAGGAGATCAGGACGGCGGAGGCTGCGCCGGAGGAGCTCCCGGCGAAGGCTGCGTCTGAGGAATCTTCCGCGAAGGCCGAGGAAACGCCGGATCCGGCCGCCAAAGTGGAACACATATCTGCTGCGCGAAAGAAGAAAAACGGGAAATACCGCGCGGCCACGCAGTGGATCCTGTACGTGGCGGCAGCGGCGGTGGCGCTTCTTGTCGCGGGCAGATTCCTGATGCCCGTCACGCAGAAGGAAACCGCGAAGACAGAGACAGCGGCTGTTGAAAGCACGGCGGCTAAGAAGGAGAAGGCGGCTGAGAGGGAGAAGACTGCTGCGGAAGAAGCGGCCGCCATGGCAGAGGATGAAGAGGCCGCGCCGGTGCAGGGGATGACGGCGGACGAGGCAGATGCTGCAGGTGAAGCGGCCGCCATGGCAGAGGATGAAGAGGCCGCGCCGGTGCAAGGGATGAC
>DEFE01000004.1:587-82779 GCA_002350625.1 Lachnospiraceae bacterium UBA2860 | reverse complement strand
ACGAGGCAGATGCTGCAGGTGAAACGGCCGCCATGACAGATGACGCCGCATGGACGGACGCGGAAGAGGAGGCGGACTTCGCGGAGGACGCAGCATTCTACGCCGAAGAAGAAGCTGAAGATGATTACGGCCGGGATCCGCAGGAAACGGGAACTGCGGCGTATGCGCCGGAAACGGCTGCGGCATACGCTTCCGGAGAAGAGGCAGACGCTGCAGAGGCAGACGCTGCAGAGGCAGACGCTGCAGAGGCAGACGCTGCAGAAGCAGACGCTGCCGAAGAAGGGGCGGGCGCAGGCCCGGTGGAAGAAGATCACGGGACGTATACCTTCCTGAGGACTGACGAACCCTTTGACACCGCCGACTATCCGGGCGGCAGCTACTACCTGGTCGGCCTTAAGCTGGTGTGGGTATTCAAAGACGGAGACGGCATCCGGACAGCCGTCTGGGGCGATGAGACTTATACGGCGCGCATAGACGCGAAGGAGGGCGCGCTCACGCCTGAAGCTTTCAGGAAGGCGTATCGCGCGTGCAGCTGATAAAGAGCTCCCGGGAGGCGCATCGCAGAGGCGGCTGAAAAGAGCAGCTTCAAGGGGGGGGGTATCCCCGGCATCGCTTAGCGTTTGTGGATGCACTGTAAAGACCTAATTTTATACGAATTTACTGCGGCGGACTTCGTGCACTATTCCGGGTTGCATGAATCCGCCGCTTTTAGGTATACTCGCCTTACTCCATCCGGTGGGGCGCGGAAACACAAAAAGGTGTATCCCGCATCTGATGAGGTCGGATCCGACCGCATTTACCTGTAAACAACTGCATAGGAAACCTGCGAAGGGCGTATGACCGGCAGGCGCAAGAAGGCGTCCGCTGCGGGGGAAAACTGCGCCATTTTCGGGAAGAGAAAGGAGAGAGACAGCATGGGGGAAGTAAGCGCCTTTATGGCTGAGGAAGACGGCGTGGCCGTTGTCGAGATTGTTTTGATCATGCTGGTGCTCATCGCACTGGTGCTGATCTTCAAGGAACAGATCACGAAGATTCTGAAAACACTGATGTCGAAGGTATCCTCTGAGAGCAGCGGTGTCTGATCACAATGCGGGTGGAAAGGGCGGGACAATGAGAAGATGGAAAAGGGCGGCGGAGGGCGGGATCACCATATACTGCGCACTGGCCATGGCCGCTCTTTTGCCGCTTGTGCTCGGGGCAATCGTTTCGGTCAAGGTCAGCGCGGGCCGCATGCAGGCGGCGAACAGTGTCGACCAGGCGATGTTTTCCCTGTTCGCGCACTATGACAGGCAGCTCGCGCGCGACTATGGCCTCTATTTCTTAAATGCCGGGAGCGAAGGGAGCGATGTCGACCTGTACTCCGTCGTCAGCTTTATCGAGGAGGCGATGGATTATGTCCTGAACCCGAAGAAAGGCCGGCTCCTCGCCGGCGGGCAGAATCTGCTGCACCTCGAGAGGGAAAGCTGCGCCGTCACCTCTTACACACTTGCGACGGACGCGGGCGGCATTCCCTTTGAGGCGCAGGCCTCGCTGGCCATGCAGCAGACCGCCGTGATCGAGAGCATCTCCGCGCTCAGGGAAAAGCTGAGCACGAGGGAAAAGACCGAGCAGCAGGGCCAGGCGATCCTGGACGGCCTTGAGGACGCCGATTACGGCGACGTTGAGGCCGCCGCCGAAGCA
This sequence comes from Lachnospiraceae bacterium UBA2860, assembly GCA_002350625.1. GTDB lineage: Bacteria > Bacillota > Clostridia > Lachnospirales > Lachnospiraceae > Chordicoccus. Next base: position 81,099 of record DEFE01000004.1, on the reverse strand, counting down.
GCCGCGGAGGAGCGGGCAGAGGAGGGCGCGGAGGAAGGCGCCGGGGAAGAGGAGCGGCCGGAGGTGCCGGAGGGATTCGTGAATCCGCTGCCGGTCCTCTACGGCCTCTACCGGCAGAAGGTCATGGACCTTGTGGTGCCGGGTCCTGTGTCTCAGCAGACCGTCGACAAGAGCACGCTGGTCACGGGCCGGCGCCTGTCGACAGGGCTCGGGACGATCGACGCGACCGGCGCCGCGGCGGGGTTTGACAACCTCTACTACATGGCCTGGATCATCGATCATTTCAGCACCTATGTCGAGCCGGCAGCGGACGGGGGCCTGGCCTACGAGATGGAGTATCTCCTGAAGGGCAAGGCTTCGGATGCGGAGAATCTGAAGGCGGTGGTCGGGGATCTCATGAAAGCGCGGCAGGCGATCAACATGCTGTGCCTCGCGACCGACGAGGAGAAGGGGACGGAGCTGAGCCTTCTCTCCTTCTTCATCGCCTCCGCCATGGGTATCCCGCCCCTGGAACCGATCATCAAGACCGTCTTTACGGCCCTGTGGTCCTACGCGGAGAGTCTCGTGGACGTGCGGGCGCTGCTCGAGGGAAAGAAGGTGGCGCTTGTAAAAGACAAGGAGAGCTGGCAGACGGACCCGGAGGATCTGGCGGGAAACGGCGGCGACATCGCGGCGCTGACGCGGGATATCCCGGGCGGCACGAGCTACAGCGAATATCTCGGGACCTTCATCTACGCGCTGCACCGCTACACGCTGACGCCGCGCGCGATGGATATGGTGGAGCTTCGCGTCCGCCTGAGCGGCCGGGAGGATTTCCGGCTAGACGCGTGCATCAATTCGCTTGAGACGGAGACAGAGATCCGCGCGGAGAGGCGCGTGACATTTCCGGTGACAAAGGAGCTCAGTTATGCGGACCTTTAGAAGTCAAAAAAAGAAGAAAGGAGGGCAGCGCATGCGCGGAACCGCACCTCGGCGAGCGGAGTTAAGAAAAAAAGGCCGGGTATGCCGCCGAAAGGTTCTGCGCGCGTCGCTGACGGTGGAGTGCGCCGCCGTGCTGCCGCTCTTTGTGATTGCAATGCTGACGCTGATCGTGTTTATGGACGCCGTCCGGCTTGAGACCGCGAAGAATCTGCAGCTGTCGAACAAGGCGAGAAAGCTCGCGTCCGCCGCGGGCGCCGCCGGGGAGAAGACGGGAGATCTCTGGATCGATCTGGGCAGGACCGAAAAGCTGGCGTTTCCATTTCCGACCTTCGGGATCGCGCCGGTCAAGGTGGCGGTCCGGGCGCGCGTCTATCCCTTTGTCGGCTCCGACAAGGGGATCGGAGGCATGTACGGCGGCGGCAGCGGCGAGGACAGCGGCCTGGTCTATGTGACGGACAACGGCGAGGTGTACCACACGCACGGCGACTGCTCGCATCTCGACCTGACGATCATAAAGACCGACAAGGCCGGCGTACAGTACCTAAGAAATGTCGACGGCCAGCTGTACCGCAGGTGCCGCGGTTTCCCGGGCGGCTATGAAGGAACGGTCTACGTGACCGCGACCGGCCGGTACTTCTACCCCTCGACGGATTATAATTCCCTGACGCGCCATGTGCACATCGTGAAGCATTCGGAATACAAAGGATTAAAGCAGTGCAAGCGGTGTGCGGCGCGGGACGCGAAGGAGGCGAGGCGTGCATCCTGAATTGCTGTTTCTGATCGGAAATGTGATCGAGGATCTTAAGGAGAGGCAGATTCACCTGCCCTTCACCGGCCTGTTTGTCCTTCTCGGAATCATCCGGGCCGTGCTGATCCGGCGGCCGTTTTCCGGGATGGCGGCGGCGGTGCTGCCGGGCGCGGTGCTGTTCCTCGCCGCTTTTGCTTCGCGCGGCGGGATCGGTCCCGGGGACGGGCTCATGACGGCTGTCCTCGGGCTCTTCCTGCCCCTTGAGGAGGTGCTGCTCATGCTTGCGATCTCTTTTTTATGCGCGGGTCTTTATGCCGGCGCGCTGCTCATGCGAAGACGGGGAGGGGGGACGGCATTTCCGTTTGCGCCGTTTCTGATGATCGGGTATCTGCTCGCGGAAGGAGGGATGATGCTGTGAGAGGGAAATATGCAGGCAGAGATGTAAACGGACATGAAGGCAGACATGAAGAGGAGCGAGACGGGAGACATGGAAAAGGAATGTTTGAGAGAGGACAGACGCTAAAGGAACGCATGAGCGGGGCCTATCTCACGGCGGAGGCGGCCATGATCGCGCCGGTGCTCATATTCTCCGTGATCATGCTGCTGTATCTGACGGCCCACGTACACAACAGGACCTGTCTTCAGGCGAGCGCGGCAGAGCAGGCAATCAGCGGGCACGAGCAGGAGGCGCCCGCGGTGTTCGCGCTTGCGAAAGCGGAATTTCAGCGGACGGACAGCGATAAAGAGCGCACGGTGATCAGCACGGCCGGCACGCTGTACCTGAACGGGGAGACCATCTGGAGCATCAAGGAGGCGGCCGCTTATAAAAAATACCACCCCGTGAAGACCCTGCGCCGGCTCGGGTCGGTGAAGGAAGCGGCAGGGATGGAGGCGGGAAAATGACGGTGGAATACAGGCGGGATTTCTCACATAACTACATGCTTCTCACAGACGAGTCCGGGGCGGAAGCGCCGGCGTATGAGCTCAGGATCCTCATGGCCAACAGGATTCCGGGCCTTCTGCCGCTTGAGATCGAGCGCATCAACGACGGCGTCATCTACCGCTATGACATCACGTCCTGCCAGCCCTTCCGCAGCTTTCTGACGAGCGGCCGCATGACGGCGGAAGCCCTGAAAAAGCTGTATGCAGGACTGCTCACCTCGCTGCCGGTTTTCGAGGATTACCTGCTCGACAGCAGCCATCTCATGCTCGACCCGACCTGCCTCTTCATGCACTGGGAGACGATGACTTTCCGGATTCCCTATGTCCCCTTTTATCAGCAGGATCTGCGCAGCTCCCTCATCTCCCTCACGGAGTGGATTCTGATGCAGACCGGACATGAGATGCAGGAGAGCATCGTGCTCGCCTGCCGCATCCTGCATGAGCTGCAGAACCGGGACATCCAGCTTGCGGACCTCATGCGCGTGCTGGAGGAGGACACGGCTGCGGGAGCGGGCGGCGGCCGGCGGGAGGAGCGCCCGCAAAGAAGCGCGGAGCTGTCCTCTCCCGAAGAGGAAGACGCGTGGAGCGCGGAGAGCGGGCGCTCTGCCGGAGAGCTGCCGGAGGAAGAGACTTATGCCGCGGCCTGGGCGGATCCGGTGGAGACAAAGGGCCTTAAGAAGCTGCTGCCCGGAAGGAAGGCGGTCCTCATGGCGCTCTCGGCGGCGATTCCCGCGGCGCTGCTCTTTGTGGTTCTGCACCTGCAGGAAATCCTCGTGCTGACTGATGCGGAGATGGCCGGTGCATCAATTCTCATCGCGGCGGTGATTCTGCTGACGCTCCGCATCGCGGAACGGATCACTTCGAGGCGCGGCAAGGGGCCGGAGGGAAAGGCTGCCTGGAAGGACGGCGCGGGCACAGAGGGAAAGGCTGCACGGAAGGACGGCGCGGGCGCACAGGGAAAGGCTGTGCGGACAGATGGCGCAGCCGCGGCGGAAAACAGTGATGCGGCGTATGCTTCGGCGGAGGCATATCAGCCGCTCTACGCACAGCGCGGGGGCAGCTTCCCGGCGGAAGATGAAAGCGTGACGGGCGCTAAATATGGGGAAGCTGTGGGAAGAGCCATTTTCCCGCACGCGGAGATTCCCGCGGAGCGGATGCAGCTTGATGCAGGGGAGACGCTTTCGGGAAGAGAGCCGGTGCAGCAGGTCGACGTGACAGATTACGGCCATACCGTGCTGCTCGCGGAGGGCAGTGACAAGCGGCCGGGAGCGAAGCTCGAGCCCTGCGAGGCGGGCAGCGGCCTTCTCCCGATCGGGCTTAAGGGTGGAGAGATCCTGATCGGAAAGCAGGCGACGCTTGTGGACGAAGTGATTCCGGAGGAGACGGTCAGCCGCCTGCACGCGCGGATCATCCGCAGGAACGGGGTGGATTATGTGAGCGACATGGGGTCCCGGAACGGCACCGTCGTGGACGGACGCCCGGTCGTCGGCGGGGAGGAGGTGCCGCTCACGGACGGCGCACATGTGTCCTTCGCGGCCTGCCGGTATGTTTACCGCGCGGCGATGTGAAAGGAGCAGACATGAACGGAACAGGGCATTTACCGCCTGATTTTTACGGTATATACTAGAAACCAAACAGGAGGGAGAAAGAAATGAGTAAGAAAGACGTTTCTGTCAAAATGGAACGGGATCCGTTCCGTAATCTGACGGCGAGTGTAGAAGATGCTTCTAAGGAGGAAACGGCGGAGATCTTAGAATCGCTTGGTAATTTGAGTGATGAAGATTTGCGCATTGCATCCGCAAAGATCCTGCATTCGTGCTACAATTAACATATCGATAAAATGCTGCGGGAGCAGCACACCACGAGAGAGGAGAGCACAAGTCATGGAATTTTCAATGGATCAGGCAAAGACGCTGCTTGAGAGCGGCATGCGCGAGGCACAGGAACTGGTCAAAGAACCTTCAAAGGTAGACGGCCTTCTTATCCAGCTTGAGCAGAAGCTGCAGGAAGTGCCGGCGATCGGGCAGGCGCTGTCAGATATTCCGCTGATGATCTCGCTGATTAAGAGCTACATCACGAGACAGTATACGAACGTCTCACCGAAGGTGATTCTCGCGGTCCTCGGTTCCTTTATCTATCTTGTCAAGAAGAAGGACATCATCCCTGACAATGTCCCCGTCGTCGGCATCGCGGACGATCTGGGCGTGCTCACGCTGGCGCTTCAGCTCACACAGAATGAGCTCAATGCCTATAAGGCGTGGCGCGACGGCCGGGCGGCAGGTGATGTGATCGAGCCTGCTCCCGTGGAAGAAGCGGCAGCAGATGTCAGGGCTGCGGTGCAGCCGGAGGAGAAGAAGTCGGCGGCGTCCATCATCGGCGATCTCGCGAAGAAGAGCCAGAAGGACGTCAGCAAGGTGGAAGCGTTCCTCAAGGAGGCCGGCGTATTCTTCCTCGCGACGGCTGACGGCGATCAGCCGAAGCTTCGTCCCCTCGGCGCACACTTTGTGTTCGACGGGAAGCTGATGTTCGGCGTCGGTGATTTCAAGGACGTCTACAAGCAGCTGCTCGCGAATCCGAAGACGGAGATCGTCGCCGCGAAGAGTGACGGCCACTGGCTGCGCTATACGGGCAGGGCTGTCTTCGAGACGGATCCGAAGTACGCGGCTGCGGCGCTCGAGGCCATGCCGAATCTCAAGAACATATATAACGAGCAGACCGGGCGGAAGATGATGATGTTCCACCTCGAGGATGCGAAGGCCGTCGATATCCCGATGATGGGAGAGGGCGAGGCGCTTCTTTGAACATGACTGCAACTATGGACTGCGCGGACAGGTAAAAAGGAAAACTGCTATGAAAAAGATGATTTTGAATTGCCTGCTGCTGATGATGGCAGCAAGTCTTACCGTGACGCCTGTGTTTGCTTCGACACAGGAGACTGCCACAGAAGCGGATGCCGGGGTGGCTCCGGAAGAAACCGGGAGTGACGACGCCAAAGATATCATCTATCAGGTTGCGCTGCTTCAGTCTCTGGTGCAGGGATACTATGACGGTATTATCACTGTGGGAGAATTAAAAGAACATGGTGATACAGGCATCGGAACCTTTGAGGGCGTCAACGGGGAGATGATCGTGCTGGACGGCGTTGTGTACCAGGCTCTTGCGGACGGCAGTATTGCCATCCCGTCTGATGATGAAAAGATCCCGTTTTCAAATGTAACTTTCTTTGATACGGATGAAAGTCTTGATTTGTCCGGCATCTCCGATATGGCGGAGCTTCAGTCGAAGCTGAATACTGTGGTAGAGGAAAAGGGAAGCAACCTGTTTTATGTCGTCAGGATCGACGGAACGTTTCCGGCTCTTAAGGTGCGTAGCGAATATAAACAGGAGAAACCCTACAGGATGCTGGATGAGGCGCTGGCCAGCGACCAGACGGAATTTGATTATGAGAATGCGGAAGGAACCATCGTTGGTCTTTACTGCCCCGACTATATGGGCGGACTGAACAATGCCGGCTGGCACTTTCACTATATCTCCGGGGATCTGACCCGCGGCGGTCATGTCCTTAAGGTCAGTGTCGATAAAGCGACAGCCCTGATCGACGCCACAGACGGTTTCGAAATGGTGCTTGCGGAAGCAGAGGATTTCCAGGAAATGGATCTGGCTAAAAATGTGGATGAGGCACTTCACAAGGCGGAGACAGCGGAGACATCGGAATCATAGGAATTTCATGAGATCCGACACAGAGGCGGTCCTTGAGGAAGAGCCGGGAACAGAGCAGGCTGCTCCGCCCGGGAAGACGCTATTGATTTTTACAAGGGTATTCGCTATACTATGCCGGTATTATAAATATTCAAGCAGACGTAATGTCAAGGAGGAACAAAAATGACGAAAAAACTTATCGCCGGAATGCTCGCATCCTGCCTGATCTTCGGTTCTGTCGCCGTCATGGCTGACGACAGCACAGCTGAATCCGCTGAGAGCACAGCCACAGGGACTGTTGAGCTTCACTGGGAAGATATTGAGGCGCTCGATGCAGCCGCTGACCAGAGTCTGATCAGCCAGGGCGAATTCAAGAACTTCGATGAAATCGCGGTCAAGATGTGGGTGCCGAACGTCCTTCAGGAAGTTGAACTGACGGATGAGGATCGTGAACAGGGCTTCATCGCTTACTATCAGACAGCGGATGAGGACGCGGCTGCTTCCGTGGTGTATGCGGACGTACAGGGCATGGATCTTGAGACTTACAAGGCTGAGCTTGAGAAGACCGAAGGCGTGGAAAAGATCGAAGACCTTGTGGTCAACGGCATCCCCTGCGTCAGCTATGATATGCCGGAAGCGGATACGACTTGTATCTCTTTCGCGACTGAGGCCGGCTACATCCTTGAGTTCTCCTTCAAGCCGATGTCTGACGAAGGCTTCCAGAGCGTCGTCGCTTACATGGGCGCTTCCATCCAGCCGGAAGAGACTGAGGAAGCTGCTGCTTCTGAGGCAGAATCTGTCGCATAAGTGTAAAACCGTATAAGAAATAAAAATCCGGGACCTGCAAAGCATGCAGGTCCCGTTCTTTATATTCTGACAGCCTGTGAGGCTTACGGCGAATAGAGTTCCGGATCTTGATCAGAGCGCCTTCACGCTCGCCTTCGTGATCACCTCTTCGCGGGTCTCATCGGAGAGCGGGTTCTGCACCCAGTTCGCGACGATGCAGGGACCGTCCGCGTAGCGCGGAATCAGGTGGATGTGGAAGTGGAAGACGGTCTGGCCGGCTTTCTCCCCGTTGTTCTGCACGATGTTTAAGCCGTCCGCCTCGAGGGTTTCCTTGAGGTGCGAACCCATCTTTTTAGCCAGCACAAATGCCTTGGCCGTCAGCTCTTCGGGCATCTCCGTGATGTCCGCGTAGTGTGCTTTCGGCAGAATGAGCGCGTGCCCTTTCGTCGCGGGATTCGCGTCGAGGATGACGGAAAAGTCGTCGTCTTCGTAAAGCTTTGCCGTCGGGATTTCTCCGTTTGCGAGTTTGCAGAAGATACAGTCAGACATGAATAAAATACCTCCTTATGCAGTTGAAAGTGTGTTTTGCTCAGGATGCGGAAGACCTTCTCCGATACATGAGCATGCCCATGAGAAAGCCGGAGATGAGTCCGGCGATGTGCGCGCTGTTCGAGACATCGGTCGCCATGAAACCGAAATACAGCGAGAAGCCAAGCATGACCAGCATCTGCTGCAGCGTCAGTCCGTGCACGCGGCCTTTGTTCCGGATGACGATCCAGATGAGCGCGCCCATGACGGCGAAGATCGCGCCGGAGGCGCCCACAGCCACGACGTTCGATCCGCCGCGCAAATAGATGAAATACGCCGCGGCGTTGGCAATGACGCCGCAGAGGAGATAGAGCACACCGAAGCGGACGGGTCCGATGAGATACTCGAGATGCTGTCCGAGGACATAGAGGAGCAGCATGTTGTTGAGCAAATGGCGGATCCCTGCGTGAACGAACATTGCGGTGAAGAGCCGCCAGTATTCTCCGTGATAAATCCGGGCGACGTCGGCGCCGCCCCAGGTGACGAGGACGTCCGTGCGCATGGTGCTGCCGGAGATAATCTCGGCGAGCAGAAAGACGATGACATTAATGACGATGAGGCAGGTCGTGACCCGCGGAATCTGTGTACGCGTGATGAGCCTCCTTTTTGCTTCTTGCTTTTAATGAGCCTTATTGTACCACGAAAGCGCGGACCATGCGAGCGTGATAAGAAATAGTGCGCAGGGGGTATCCGCTGTGGTACACTGATTTATAGGAGGTGGAGGAAGCTTAAGATCGCGGCTGCCGCCTCACGGACAAGGGAAACGGCTGAGAGTCTGCGACACGCTGCGCGCGCAGTGTGGACTCGTGTATCCGTTTGAGAAGAACTAATAAGTAAAGAGGAGACAGGAACAGCAGCCATGGAAACACAGGTGAACTATACACTTCTTGCCGAGCAGATCGACGCGCTCATGGAGACGGACCCCGACAAAATCCCGGTGCTCGCCAACGCGTCGGCGCTGCTCATGGACACCCTGCCGCGCATCAACTGGGCCGGCTTCTACCTCCTCCACGGCGATACGCTCGTCCTCGGTCCCTTCCAGGGAAAACCGGCGTGCATCCACATCAAAGTCGGCAGCGGCGTCTGCGGCACAGCCGTGCGCGACAGAAAAACCCAGCGCGTCCCGGACGTCCACGCCTTCCCCGGCCATATCGCCTGCGACAGCGCCTCCCGCTCGGAGATCGTGATTCCGCTTTGCCGGCCGGATGGAGAAATCTTCGGCGTACTCGACATCGACAGTCCGGACCTTGACCGCTTCACTCCGGAAGACGAAGAAGGTCTAAAAACATTTGCAAAACGTATAGAAGCCCGAATTGTGGTATAATCAGTTTACTGTGATTCGCCTGCCGGCCGTATGCTTCGCCAAAAACGTATATCGCAGGCAGACAATCTGCACAAGCCTAGCTTAGAAGTACTTGGCGCGGAAGCCGTCTGCCTGCGATATACATTTTCGGTGGGGCATACGATGGCTCCCGAATCAAAAAATGGAAAGGACTTACAGAACACGCATGGATTTCAGACACGCAGCGATGCTCGACCATTTCTCCACCGGCATCTTCGCCGCGATGGACGCGAAAAAGCAGGCGCTGATCAAAGCGGGCCGCAAAGTCTACAACCTCTCGATCGGCACGCCGGACTTCAAACCTCCCGCACACATCATGGCGGCGCTCGAGGAGGCGGTGCGCGACCCCTTAAACTACCGCTACTCCCTCGTCGACGGGGAAGAAATGCTGACGGCCGTGAAGGACTATTACCTGCGCCGTTACGGCGTTGCCATTTCCGTCGATGAAATCATCTCCGTGAGCGGCACGCAGGAAGGCATGGGACATCTCGGGATGGCACTCTTGAACCCGGGAGACGCCGTGCTCCTGCCGGATCCGGGCTATCCGATCTACGAGGCCGGGTCCTGGTTCGGCGGCGCGGAGATCCACTACTACGGGCTCGTCAAAGAGAACCGCTTCCTGCCGAAGCTGAGCGAGGTTCCGGAGGACGTCCTCCGGCGGACGAAATACATGTGCGTGTCCTATCCCTCCAATCCGGTGGGCGCGGCGGCGCCGAAGGCCATGTACGAGGAGCTCATCGCCTATGCGCGGAAGTACGGCTTCCTGATCATCAATGACAACGCTTATTCGGACATCATTTTTGACGGCAGGGAAGGCTATTCCTTCCTGTCGCTGCCGGGCGCGAAGGAAGTGGGCGTGGAGTTTTTCTCCCTGTCCAAATCCTTTAATGTCACGGGGCTGCGCATCTCCTTCCTGATCGGCAACAAGTCCGTCATCGATGCGATGCGGCTTCTCCGGAGCCAGTACGATTTCGGCATGTCCTACCCTTATCAGAAGGTGGCGGCTGCCGCGCTGAACGGGCCTCTTGATGAGGTGAAGGCGCAGTGCGCCGAGTATCAGCGGCGGCGCGACGCGCTGTGCGGGGGCTTAAGAAAGATCGGCTGGAACGCCTGGGATTCCGAAGGGACGATGTTCACGTGGATCCCCGTGCCGGAAGGCTACACCTCCGTCTCCTGCATAGAGACGCTGATCGATATCTGCGGCGTCGTCGGGACGCCGGGCACGGCCTTCGGCCCGAAGGGCGAGGGCTACATCCGCTTCGCGCTCGTCCGGCCGGTGGCGGACCTCGAAGAAATCATCGACGTGATCGGAAAGCACTTTCCGATGAAGTGATCATACAGGCAGGCGGCTGCAGATCAGGCAGGCGCGTGCGTGACAGAGACGGACACAAGCACTTATGTGATTGAGATGATATAAGAATCCCTGTGACTAAAGAAGGAGGAAAAAGAATGGCTTCATGGAAAAATCTGGACACGCTGAGCAGCTATAAGAAGCTCGTCAAGGACGAGTCCCGCGTGGACATCAAGACGGCTTTATCCGGCGAAGACGGCGCTAAGCGCATGGCGTCTTACAAAGTGCCGATCGGGGCGGGCCTCACCTATTACTACGGCGCCAAAGCCGTCGACGACGCGCTCCTTAAAAAGCTCGCCGCCCTCGCGAAGGAGGCGGAGCTTGCCGAGAAGTACAAAGAGCTTTATAACGGCGCGGTCATCAACACCGGAGAAAACCGTCTGGTGCTTCATCAGCTGACCCGCGGCCAGCTCGGCGACGACGTCGTCGCGGACGGCGTGAACAAGAGGGAATTCTTTGTCGGGCAGCAGGAGAAGATTGCGGCATTTGCGCAGAAAGTGCATAGCGGAGAGATCAGAAATGCCGCCGGCGAGAAGTTTACCACTGTCGTCCAGATCGGCATCGGCGGCAGCGACTTAGGCCCGCGCGCGCTCTATCTGGCGCTCGAGAACTGGGCGAAGGCAAACGATACGCTCAAGATGAAGGCGAAGTTCATCAGCAACGTGGATCCGGACGACGCGCTCGCCGTGCTCTCTGAGATCGACGTCGCGCATTCGCTCTTTATCCTTGTCTCAAAGTCCGGCACGACGCTCGAGACGCTGACGAATGAATCCTTCGTCAAGAACGCGATCAAAAAAGCCGGCCTCGATCCGGCGGACCACATGGTCGCCGTCACCTCCGAGACGTCTCCGCTCGCGAAAAACAGCGGCTATCTCGAGGCCTTCTTTATGGACGACTACATCGGCGGGCGCTACTCTTCGACCTCCGCGGTCGGCGGCGCGGTGCTCTCCCTGGCGTTCGGGCCGGAGGTCTTCGCGAGGATCCTTGCCGGCGCAAATGAGGCGGACGAGGCGGCTAAGAACGAGGATCCGCTCGAAAATGCCGCCATGCTCGACGCGCTGATCGGTGTCTATGAGAGAAATATCCTCGGCTATCCGAGTACGGCCGTGCTGCCCTACTCGCAGGCGCTCTCCCGCTTCCCGGCGCACCTGCAGCAGCTCGACATGGAGTCGAACGGCAAGAGCGTGAACCGCTTCGGCGAGCCGGTAGACTATGAGACCGGCCCGGTCATCTTCGGCGAGCCCGGCACGAACGGCCAGCACAGCTTCTACCAGCTGCTGCATCAGGGGACGTCGATCATCCCGCTGCAGTTCGTCGGATTCGTGGAGAACCAGTTCAGCGACGACGTCGTGATCGAGGGAAGCACGAGCCAGGAGAAGCTTGCCGCCAATGTTTCGGCGCAGATCATCGCTTTTGCCTGCGGCAAGGAGGACGAGAACCGCAACAAGTATTTCGCCGGCGGCCGCCCCTCTAGCATCATCATCGGCAGAAAGCTCACGCCCAAGGCGCTCGGCGCGCTGCTCGCGCACTTTGAGAACAAGGTCATGTTCCAGGGCTTCCTGTGGAACCTCAACAGCTTCGACCAGGAAGGCGTCCAGCTCGGCAAGGTGCTCGCGAAGAAGGTGCTCGCGCACGAGACCGACGGCGCGCTCAAAGTCCTGAGCGACCTGTTTGAGATCTGAAAAAACATGACAGGGGGTCTGACCCCCTGTCATATTGCATACAATATAAAACCCTGACAAGGCGTCTTGTCAGGGTTTTTTGCTGTTCGTTTCCGGAGGCGCGCGCCTCAGGACTTTTTCGCGAGCGACTCGATGAGCCCGGTGATGATCTCGATCGCGTCCGCCGTTTTGCTTTCGGCCATCGCGCTGACGTATTTTGCGCGCTCGTCATAGAGCTTCAGCACGGCCGCCGTGAGCGTCTCCGTCGTGACCTCCTCTTCTTCGAGGACGACGGAGAAGCCCTGCTTTTCAAAGGAGCGGGCGTTCAGGATCTGGTCGCCGCGGCTGGCGTTCTTTGAGAGCGGGATGAGCAGGTTCGGCTTTTTGAGCGCGAGGAGCTCGCAAATGGCATTTGCCCCGGCGCGGGAGATCACGACGTCGGCGAGCGCGAAGAGGTCAGGCAGTTCTTCTTTGATGTACTCGTACTGCACGTAGCCTTCTGTCCCTTCGAGGGATGCGTCCATCTTTCCTTTTCCGCACAGATGCATGATGCGGAAATGCGGCAGCAGCTCCGGAAGCGCGGCGCGGACGGCTTCGTTGACGGCCTGCGCCCCGAGGGAGCCGCCGATGATCATCAGATGCGGCTTGTCGTCGGGTAGACCCGTGAAGGCGAGGGCTTTTTCCCTGTCGCCGCTGAGAAGCTCGGCGCGGATCGGCGTGCCGGTGAGCACGGCCTTGTCCGCCGGGAGATCGGAGACGGTCTCGGGGAAATTGCAGCAGACCTTCGTCGCGGAGGGAATGCTGAGCTTGTTGGCGAGTCCCGGCGTCATGTCCGACTCGTGGCAGATGACCGGGATTTTCAGGACGCGCGCGGCGCGCACGACCGGGACCGAGACGAAGCCTCCCTTGGAGAAGACGACGTCGGGATTGATCTTCCGCAGCGTGTGTTTAGCCTCGCGGAAGCCTTTAATCACGCGGAAGGGGTCGGTGAAATTCTTGACGTCGAAGTAGCGGCGGAGCTTGCCGGTCGCGATGCCCGTGTAGGGGATGTCGTAGTCCGCGATCAGTTTTTTCTCGATGCCGTCGTAGGATCCGATATAGTAAATGTCGTATCCGAGCTCTTTAAGGGCCGGGATGAGCGCGATGTTCGGGGTGACGTGGCCGGCCGTGCCGCCGCCGGTCAGAACGATCTTCTTTCGCATATAATTGGGGTCCTTTCTGTCATTTCATGGTATACTTAATAATAATGATACCACAGGGAGGTGCGTTTATGAAACTGACCTTTATCGGTGCCGATCACGAAGTGACGGGCAGCTGCCATTTTCTTGAGGCGGCGGGTAAAAAGATCCTCATAGACTATGGTATGGAACAGGGGAAGAATCTCTTTGAAAACGAAGAGCTCCCTATCAGTATTCCCGAGATTGATTACGTTTTTGTCACGCACGCACACATCGACCACACGGGACTCATCCCGCTGCTCGGCGCGAAGGGATTCCGCGGGTTCATCTACGCGACGCGGGCGACGGCGGACCTGTGCGATATCATGCTGCTCGACTCCGCCGGGATTCAGGAATTTGAAGCCGAGTGGCGGAACAGGAAGGGCAAGAGAAAAGGCCTCGAGCCTTATGTGCCGCTCTACACGGCGGAGGATGTGACGCGCATCTTAAGGTGCTTTGTCGAGTGCGAGTACAATCAGGTCATACAGATCGCGGAGGGCATCAAAATCCGCTTCACCGACGTCGGCCATCTCCTCGGCTCCTCGGCCGTGGAGGTGTGGGTTACTGAGGGAGACGTGACGAAGAAGATCGTCTTCTCCGGAGATATCGGCAACGTGAACCAGCCGCTGATCAATTCCCCGCAGTTCGTCGACAGTGCCGATTATCTCCTGATCGAGTCTACCTACGGCGACAGGAGCCACGGGGACAAGAAGCCGGATTACGTCCACGACCTCGCGGCGGTTATCCAGAAGACCTTTGACAGGGGCGGCAATGTCGTCATTCCTTCTTTCGCCGTCGGGCGCACGCAGGAGATGCTCTACTTCATCCGGCAGATCAAGGAGGAGAAGCTGGTTCACGGCCACGACGGATTCGCCGTGTACGTGGATTCGCCGCTTGCCGTGCGGGCTACCAACATTTTCAACGAACACACGGCGGACTGCTTCGACGAGGAGGCCGCGGCGCTCGTCGCGAAGGGCATCAACCCCATCGCGTTCCCGGGACTTCAGTTCGCCCTGACGTCGGATGAGTCGAAGGCGATCAATGAGATCGAGGAGCCGAAGGTGATTCTCTCCGCGAGCGGCATGTGCGAGGCGGGGCGCATCAAGCACCACTTAAAGCACAACCTGTGGCGGAAGGAATCGACGATTCTGTTCGTCGGCTACCAGGCGGAAGGGACGCTCGGCCGCTCGCTGATTAACGGCGCTGAGGAAGTGACGCTGTTCGGCGAGCCGATCCGCGTCGCCGCCGAGATCGAGACGCTGCCGGGCATTTCCGGGCATGCGGACCGCGAGGGGCTGCTCGCCTGGGCCGCCGGGCTCAAGGAGAAGCCGGAGAAGGTCTTCGTGGTGCACGGAGAGGACAAGGTGACCGAGATCTTCGCCGATCTTCTTAAGGAGCAGCTGGGCTATGACGCGTACGCGCCCTATTCGGGCACGGAATGGGATCTTCTGACCAACACCTGCATCAAAGAGACGGTCGGAATTCCGTACGTCAAAAAAGATGCCGAGGGCAAGCCTGTCGTCTCGACGGGCGGCGCGCGTGCGGCATCGGTTTACAATCGCCTGGAGAGTGCGGCGGAGCGCCTGCTTTCGCTCGTGCGCGCAAGCAAGGGCCTGCCGAACAAGGAGATCGCGCGCTTCGCGGACCAGGTGACATCTCTCGTGGACAAGTGGTCGTCCCGCTAAAAAGCGGGCAAAACCTGACAGCGGGTCTGACCCCTTGTCAGGTTTTCGGTCAGGCCCCGATGGCTTCCTTCAGTGCTTTGGCGAGCTGATCGGGGCAGGAGGTGGGCTTGAAGCCGCAGGTCGTGCCTTCGACGCGCGCGATGACTTCGCGGGCGTCCATGCCCTCGACGAGCGCGCCGATGCCCTTGAGGTTGCCGTTGCAGCCGCCGGTAAACTTTACATTGTGGACCTTTCCGTCTACAATATCAAACGAGATTTTTGTCGAACAGGTGCCTCTTGTCTTATATTCCATTACAGGTACCTCCCATCAGAGAATATTTAGGAGATTATAGCACAGATATGGGAATCATGCTGAAAAAAGTGCACCTCCTCCAAAGCCCGGAAGAGGAGCGCACAGACGTGTACATCAACGGGAACCGCATATCCGCGATCGGCAGGGAGCCGCGCGGCTTCTCGGCGGACGAGACGATTGACTGCTCCGGGAAGACGGCGATGCCCGGCTTTATCAACTGCCACACGCACGCCTATATGTCCCTCATGCGGAATTACGCGGACGACGTGCCGTTTGCCACCTGGCTCTTCGACCGGATCCTGCCGATCGAGGACAGCCTGTCGCTCGAGGAGGCGTACTGGGGGAATCTCCTCTCGATCGCTGAGATGATCCGGAGCGGCACGACGACCTTCGTCGACATGCAGATGTTCCCGCGCATGGCCGTGAAGGCCTGTGCGGACACCGGGATGCGAGCCCTCATCACCCGCGGCCTCGTCGGCTCGGACCGGAACGACGAAGGGGCTAAGACCCGCATCGCGCAGGCCTTTGACGAGATGGACTACGGGAAGGACATCGGCGCCCCCGTGAGCTTCGGCCTCGGCCCGCACGCGATCTACACCTGCGGGGAGGACCTGCTCAGATACGTGGCGGAGCTTGCGCACGACAAGAATCTGCCGGTGCATCTCCATCTCGCGGAGACGCAGAAGGAGTTTGACGACTGCATGAACGAGCACGGCATGTCGCCGGCGGCGTACGTCGACAGCCTCGGCCTCCTTGACGGGGAGATCCTGCTCGCCCACTGCGTATATCTCGATGACAATGACTTCAGCATTCTCGCGCGCCCGCATGTCCACGTGGTCACGAATCCGGCGAGCAACATGAAGCTCGCAAATGGCTTCGCCCCTGTCACGCGGATGCTGCGGGAAGGCATCCATGTGGCGCTCGGCACGGACAGCGCGGCGAGCAACAACGCGCTCAATATGTTCACGGAGATGCGCCTCCTTTCGATGTCGCAGAAGGGCGTGACGCGCGACGCGCTCGCCCTCACGGCGGAAGAGACGCTGCGCATCGCGACGGAGAACGGCGCCGCGGCGATCGGCAGGGAGGACCTCGGCAGCATCGAGGTCGGCAGGACCGCCGATCTCATCCTGATCGACGAGGACTGCCCGAGCCTTCGGCCGCTCTACAACCGGAAAGCGTCGCTTGTCTACTCCGCGTCCGGCAGTGAGGTCTCGGACGTGATGATCGACGGCAAATGGGTCATGCGGGAGCGCCATTTGAAGACGATCGATGAGGAGCGCGTGATCTACGAGACGGAGAAGATTGCGGCAAAATACAGATAAAAACATGACAGGGGGTCAGACCCCTTGTCATAATTTAGAAAAAAAAACATGACAGGGGGTCTGACCCCTTGTCATCATTTTAAGCGAAAGGGGAAACAGTGTATGAGTGAAATCAGGGATATCAGCCTTGCGCCCGCAGGGGAGCGGAAGATCCGGTGGGTCGAGGACCACATGCCGGTGCTGAAGAGCATCTGCGGGGATTTTGAGAAGACGCAGCCGTTTAAGGGCCTTAAGGTGGCGGTGTCCGTACATCTGGAGGCGAAGACGGGCTACCTCGCATGCGTGTTCAAGGCGGGCGGGGCCGAGGTCTATGCGACCGGAAGCAATGTTCTGTCGACGCAGGATGATATCGCGGCCGCGCTCGTCGAGCGGGGCATCAATGTCTTTGCCTGGCACGCGGCGACGGAGGAGGAATACGAGCGCCATCTGGCCGCCTGCCTTGAGGTCGGCCCGAATATCATCATCGACGACGGCGGCGATCTCAACAACATGATGCACGCGCGCTTCCCCGAGCTGATCGGCGGGGTCTACGGCCTGTGCGAGGAGACGACGACCGGCATCATAAGGCTCATCGCGATGGACCGGGCCGGAAAGCAGAAGTTCCCGGCGATGCTCGTCAACGACGCGGCGATGAAGCATCTGTTTGACAACCGCTACGGCACGGGCCAGTCCGTGTGGAACGCCATCAACAAGACGACGAATCTCATCATCGCCGGCAAGCAGGTCGTGGTCGCGGGCTACGGCTGGTGCGGCAAGGGCGTCGCGATGCGCGCGAAGGGACTCGGCGCGCGCGTGATCGTGACGGAGATCGATCCGATCAAGGCCATCGAGGCCGTCATGGACGGCTTCTCCGTCATGCCGATGGAAGAGGCGGCGCCGCTCGGCGACGTCTTCGTCACGGTGACCGGCTGCAAGGGCGTCATCACGATGGAGCATATGCTCCTCATGAAGGAAGGTGCCATTTTGACAAATGCCGGGCATTTCAACGTCGAGGTCGACTACGCGGCCCTCGAGGCGGAGGCCGTTTCGAAGGAGCTCAGGCGCGACAATATCGTGGGCTACACGCTGAAGAACGGGCGGAGCGTCAACCTCATCGGGGAGGGGCGCCTCGTCAATCTCGCGGCCGGCGACGGGCATCCCGCGGAGATCATGGACATGAGCTTCGCCGTGCAGGCGCTCGCGGCGGAGTACCTGGTGAAGCATAAGGACGACGGCCTGCCGATGATCAACTACGTCCCGGAGGAGATCGACCGGGAGATCGCGGAGAGAAAGCTTCGCTTCCTCGGCGTCCGCATCGACCAGCTCACGGAGGAGCAGGACCGCTATCTGCACTCCTTCGACGTGTAAGCCTGCGCGTAAAGGCGCAGGGCGGAAGCAATATCTGCCCCGCTGCGCAATTTTTTGACATGATGAGACAAGTTTGAATAATGACACTTTAAGGACGCCCTTCTATACTCAAAAAAAGAAGGCGTCCTTTTTTATGTGCTTATCATATTGAGGAGGAACTGATCATGGCGGCTAAGCTGGAGAGTGTCAGTGCAGAGGCATTTGCGAAATTCGGTACGGTCCTGGAATTCCCGGGAGATTTTGAAGGCAATTTCTTTATCGCGGACACGGAGGAGGCGCATCCGTGGCGGGTGGCGGTTTTCCGCTACGACAACAAGGAGATTCAGCGGATCGAGTGCCATCCCACCTCGAAGGAGACCTTCGAGCCGCTTCACGGGCTGACGGTGCTCCTTGTGGCGGAGCACGAGACGCCGGATGCCTGGCGGGCGTTTATTCTCGACAAGCCGGTGTGCCTGAAAAAAGGCGTGTGGCATCAGACGCTTTCCCTCACGGACGAGGCGACGGTGAAGATCACGGAGAACCTTGAGGTGGAGAGCGTGTTCCACGATCTGGCGTCCCCGGTGAGCGTTTATCTGGGCTGATAAGAAACAGTAAATCAGGATTCGGAAGTTGGATTCCGTAAGGAGGATCAGGCATGCAGGAAGTCAGGATCTGGGAAGAGCAGGCGGTCATCCCGACCTATGAGGTCGGCGCCCCGGACAAAAACCCGATGTTTCTTGAAAAGCGCGTATATCAGGGCAGCTGCGGGAAGGTGTATCCCTATCCCACGACGGAGACGATCAGTCCCGAGAAGAAGGATAAGATATGGAACGCCGTTTATCTTGAAAATGAATACCTGAAGGTCATGGTGCTGCCGGAGCTCGGCGGGCGCATCCAGCGGGCTTATGACAAGACAAATGGCTACGATTTTGTCTACTACAACCAGGTGATCAAGCCGGCGCTCGTCGGCCTCACCGGCCCGTGGATCTCCGGCGGCATCGAGTTCAACTGGCCGCAGCACCACAGGCCGACGACCTTCATGCCGGTGGATCATCTCATCCGCGACAACGCCGACGGCAGCAAAACGCTCCTCGTGCACGACGTGGACCAGATGTACGGGACGAAGGGGATCATCGGCTTTACGCTGTATCCGGATAAAGCCTACATCGAAATCCGCGGGCAGCTTTACAACCGCACCGCTTCGCCGCAGACCTTCCTGTGGTGGGCAAACCCGGCCGTGGCGGTCAATGACCACACGCAGTCCGTGTTCCCGCCGGACGTGCACAACGTGATGGACCACGGGAAGAGAGACGTGTCCCGCTTCCCGATCGCGACGGGCGTCTACTACAAGCACGACTACAGCGAGGGCGTGGACATCTCCCGGTATAAGAACATCCCGGTGCCGACCTCCTATATGGCGGAGAAGTCGGAATATGATTTCGTGGGCGGCTATGACTACGCGAAGGAGGCGGGCATCCTGCACGTGGCGGATCACCACATCTCCCCGGGCAAAAAGCAGTGGACCTGGGGCTCAGGCGACTTCGGCAAGGCCTGGGACAGGAACCTCACGGACGAGGACGGCCCCTACATCGAGCTCATGACCGGCGTCTACACGGACAACCAGCCGGACTTCACATGGCTGAAGCCCTTCGAGGAGAAGACATTTAAACAGTACTTCATGCCCTACAAGCAGGTGGGGTATGTCAAAAATGCCACGATCGACGCCATGGTGAACCTCGAGGCGGCGGACGGGCAGGTGCGCGTGCGCGTCTATACGACCTCCGAGCGGAAGGGCGCGAAAGTGGTCTTAAGAGATCAGGGCAGAGAGGTCTTCGCGGAGACGGCGGACATCTCTCCCGTCAAGGTTTTCGACAAAATGGCGGCATGCGCGCCTGAGAAGGAAAGCGATCTCAAGGTAGAAGTGCTCGACGGTGAGAGCGGCCGCGTGCTCGTGGCATACGCGCCGAAGGAGCAGGGCATCCCCGAGGCGGCGAAGCCCGCCGAGGCGGCAAAGATGCCGGAGGAGATCCGGACGAACGAGGAGCTCTTCCTCACGGGACTGCACATCGAGCAGTACAGGCACGCCACCTACCTGCCGGATCCCTATTATCTCGAGGGCTTAAAAAGAGATCCCGGCGACATCCGCATCAACAACGCCTACGGGTCGCTTCTCATGCGGAGAGGCAGCTATGAGGAGGCGGAGGCACATTTCAAGAAAGCGGTGAAGCGCCTCACCTGGAAGAATCCGAATCCCTACGACTCGGAGGCTTACTACAACCTGGGCCTTGTCCTCTTCTATGAGGAGCGGTATGACGAGGCGTTCGACGCGTTCTATAAGGCGACCTGGACGAACGAGCAGCAGGAGATGTCCTTCTATTACCTCGCGGCCATCGCGGCGCGGAAGGGCATGTATGCCGAGGCGCTCGAGCTCGTGGAGAAGGGCCTCGTCAAAAATGCGCACAACATCAAGGCGCGGGGACTTAAGGCCGTTCTCTTAAGGAAGCTCGGCCGGGGAGAGGATGCATCCGCGTGGATCTGTGAGAATCTGAAAGTGGATCCCTTCGATTTCCTCTCCGGCTTCGAGCGGATCTTTGCCGGCGCGGAGGGAGAGAATTACACGGCAGCGCTCGGCGCTGAGGGAGAAGCGTGCGAAGCGCTCACCGCGCTCATGCGCCATTTTCATGAGAATTTCCTCATGACCGCCAGAGACTACGCGGAGGCGGGCTTCTATGAGGAAGCGCTCGCGGTGCTCGGCGCCTGCGGGGAAGAAAAGCCGATGCTGCGCTACTATGAGGGATATTATCTCGGGAAAGCTGGGAGAGACGGCCTTACAGCGTACCGCGCGGCCGAGGCGGCGGACAGCGCCTACACCTTCCCCAACAAGCTCGAGGACATCGCGGTGCTTGCGGACGCCATCCGCGTGAATCCGGACGGCGCCAAAGCGCCCTACTACCTCGGCTGCCTGTTCTACGACAAGCTGCAGTTTGACCGCGCCATCGCGCTCTTTGAGCAGTCCGCGCAAAAGGACGGCACCTTCCCGACCGTGCTGAGAAACCTCTCGATCGCTTATTACAACAAGCGCGGAGACGCGGACAAGGCGCTCGACGCCATGGAGAAGGCATTTGCGCTTAATACGAAGGACGCGCGCGTCTTCCTCGAGCTTGACCAGCTCTACAAGAAGCTGAACCGGAGCGTGGAAGAGCGGCTCGCGCACTATGAGAAGTACGCGCTCGGCGGCGAAGGCGGGCCGGCGCTCGTCACGCTGAGAGACGACCTGATGATCGAGTACGTGACCCTGCTCAACAGCGCCGGAAGGCACAAGGACTGCTACGACACGATCATGGGGCACACCTTCCGCCCCTGGGAGGGCGCCGAAGGCAAGGTGTCCGGACAGTATAAAGCCGCCCTTACGGAAATGGCTAAGCAGGCGATCGCGGCAAAAGACTTTACCTATGCGAAGGAGCTCCTCGAAAAAGCGCTCGAGTATCCGCTGAATCTCGGCGAGGGGCGCCTCGAAGGCACGAAGGACAACAACATCCATTATCTCCTCGGCGAGGTGAAGGAGGCGCTCGGCGAAGCGGACGCGCGGGCCTCCTATGAGAAGGCGACGCTCGGCACCGACGAGCCGGCCGGCATGATGTACTATTACGACCAGCCCGCCGACATGATCCTCTATAAAGGGCTCGCCTACGAGAAGCTCGGGGAGCACCGCGCGGCCTGCGCCTGCTTCAACAAGCTGATCGACTACGGCGAGAGACATCTGCGGGACGAGGTGCGCATCGATTACTTTGCCGTCTCGCTGCCGGATTTCTTAATCTTCGAGGACGATCTGACCCGCAGGAACGAGGCGCACTGCTACTACCTCATGGGGCTCGGCAATCTCGGCCTCATGCGGAAAGACAAGGCGGCCGCCTATTTCGCGGAGGTGACGAAGCGGGATCCCGCGCACCAGAACGCAATATTTTACGGCAGAGCAATTTTTTGATATAAGTGGGCAAATTTCAATATTGTATCATGAATTGTGATTCTTTATAGTGATATCTGGAGCCAAATGCCGCCGGCATGAGGCTGCGGCATTTGCATCCGGCAGGTGCCTGCCGGACAGCAGCGGATGCTGATAGAGACGACTGTCAGAGGATGGATCCCCGCAAGGGATCCGGAGGGAAATGCATGAGCAGTGTACTTGAATTCAAGGGTATATCGAAGTATTTTCCCGGCGTAAAGGCGCTCGATGATATTAATTTCAAAGCGTACGGGGGCGAGGTGCTGGCTTTCTTAGGCGAAAATGGCGCCGGCAAGTCCACGCTGCTGAAGGTCCTGAACGGCGACTACCAGCCCACCAAGGGCGAGTACTGGCTGAACGGCGAGCAGAAGCATTTCTCCTCCCCGCACGAGGCGATCGAGGAAGGCATCAGCATCATCTATCAGGAGAGACAGATTCTCCTTGAGCTGTCGGTCGCGGAAAATATCTATCTGGGGCGCATGCCGGCGAACGGGCTTGGCGTGATCGACACGAGGAAGGCGAACCGGATGGCCGCGGAGATCATCAAGGACTTCGGCCTCCCGATCCAGCCGACGACGAAGGTAAAGGATCTGTCCATCGCCTATCAGCAGATGGTCGAGATCATGAAGGCCTACAGCCGTGAGAACCTGAAGGTCATCTGCTTCGACGAGCCGACGGCCTCCCTGTCGGACGCCGAGATCGACGCGCTCTTCGCGGTCATCCGCAAGCTGAAGAGCGAGGGCAAGATCATCATCTACGTCTCGCACCGCATGGCGGAGATCCAGGAGATCGCGGACAAGGTGGCCATCTTTAAGGACGGCAGATACGTGGACACGGTCACGGTCGGCGAGGTCACCGAGGCGGAGATGATCCGCATGATGGTCGGGCGCGACCTCGGAGACATCTTCGCGGATCTGAAGAGAAACGACAAGATCGGGGATGTGCTTCTCGAAGTGAAGGGCGTGTCCTCCGACTACGTGAAGGATAATTCCTTCGTGCTCCACAAAGGAGAGGTGCTCGGCTTCTCGGGACTCGTCGGCGCGGGCCGCACGGAGCTCATGCGCGCCATCATCGGCGCGGACCCCATGAAGAGCGGAGAAGTGATCCTCGAGGGAAAGAAGATCGTGAACCGCTCCCCGAAGGAGGCCATGGACAACGGCATCGTCCTCGTGCCGGAGGACAGAAAGCTGCAGGGTATCCTGAGCAACCTGAGCGTGGCGGGCAACATCAACATCGCGCTCATGGACAAGCACTCGAACGGCCTCGGCGTCATATCCGTAAAACAGGAGACGGAAGCGGCGGACAAAGGCATCCGGGATTTCAAGATCAAGACGCCCTCTCCCGATAAGAAGATCGTCGAGCTGTCGGGCGGCAACCAGCAGAAATGCATCGTGGCCCGCGGCATCGCGACAAATCCGAAGGTACTGATTCTCGACGAGCCCACGAAGGGCATCGACGTCGGCGCGAAATCCGAGTTCTACAACATGATCTGCGAGTTCGCGCGGGAGGGCCTCGGCGTGATCCTGATCTCCTCGGAGATGCCGGAGGTCATCGGCCTTTCCGACAGAATCCTGGTCATGAAGTCGCTCCGGATCGTCGGCGAGGTGAGCCGGGAGGACGCCACGGAAGACAGGCTGCTGAGTCTTGGAATGATGGGGGACGAATAAATGGAAAACAAGAAAGAAAAGAGCGGTTTCTTAAGTCTGATCGGCGGAGACAAGATCATCCTGCTCGTCGCCATCGTGCTGGTATTTGCGCTGTTCACCATTCTCAATAAGAACTACCTGACCTGGACCAACATGGTCAACCTGATGATCGCCGCGTCCCTCGTGGGACTTGTGGCCGTCGGCCACACCTACCTGATCATCGCGGGCCAGAACGACCTCTCGCCCGGCGCGCTGGCCGCCTTCTCCGGAACACTGGCGGCGCTGCTCCTGTCGAAGGGGCTCAACATCGCGGTCGCGATCCTCATCGTGCTCGCGGGCGGCGTCCTGGTCGGCCTCTTCAACGCGTGGATGGTCAACAGCATCAAGCTCGAAGCCTTCATCGCCACGCTCGTCACGCAGAACGTCATGCGCGGCTTCGCTTACATCATCTGCGACGGCAAGCCGGTGTCCATCAGCGACAAGGCGTATCTGGCGATCGGAAAGCTCCGCTTCCTCACGATCCCGCTTTCCGTCTGGCTCATGATCATCGCCTTCGCCGTGTTCGGCTTCATTCTTGCCAGGACCAAGTTCGGCCGCAGTGTCTACGCGATCGGCGGCAGCAAGGAGGCGGCGAGACTTGCCGGCCTTAATCCGCGGCGGATCATCGCGACCTGCTTCATCATCATCGGCGTGCTGACCTCGATCGGCGGCATCGTCTTCTCCTCGAGAATGAATTCCGGCCAGCCGGCCGCCAATGTCAACCTCGAGTTCGACGCCATCACGGCCGTTATCCTCGGCGGCGTCTCCTTCGCGGGCGGCGTGGGCGACATGCTCGGCACGGTCCTCGGCGTCATCCTGATCCAGGCCTTCAATACCGGCCTTATCATGGTCAACGTCTCCACCTTCTGGCAGTACGTCGCCAGAGGCGCGCTGCTTCTCTTCGCGCTCACGTCGGACTACATCCGCAAGCAGAGACGCGAGAAGGAACTGCTCGAGGCTTCCATGAAGAATATCAAGTGATGAGAGAGAATGTTTGGGGAGGAACGCATCCCCTGCAGATAGTGAAGTAACCCGGTGTTTTTTCAAAATGTCCAACAAAGGAGGAAAGAAACATGAAGAAACTCGTGAGTGCGTTACTTGCGGCGGCAATGGTGACGGGCCTTTCGGCGGGAACCGCTTTCGCGGACGATGCCGACAAGCTCCTGGTCTACGGCATCTACAAGGCCGGCGATCAGACATGGTTCATCGACGAAGGCGAAGCGGCGAAGAACGCTGTCGAGGCGCTCGGCGGTGAGTTCGTGTATGTCGATGCGAAGATGAATCCGGAAGAGTACCTGAAGGCCATCGACAATGCCGTAGCCAATCAGGCGACCGGTATCGTCACCTGCATCCCGGATCAGACGCTCTCTCAGGCAGCTCTTGACGCAGCGGGCGACATCCCGATGGTCGCGGCCGACGATGCGCTCGAAGATGCGGACGGCAATAAGCTGGCTCCGTGGGTCGGCATCAACGCTTACGTCATCGGCGAAGCGAACGGCGAGTGGCTTGCCAACTATGCGAAGGACAATGACCTTCTTGACAAGGAGGACACAGGCGTCCTCATCATGACGATGGACACGGTTTCCAGCTGCGTCCCGCGTGCAGAAGGCGAATTTGCGAAGTTCACAGAGCTGTGCCCGGATTTCCCGGAAGACCGCATCTTCTTCGCGGACTATGACGGCACGACTGACAAGGGCAACACGGCTTCCGCAGCTGTCTTCACAGCGAATCCGCAGATCAAGACATGGCTTGTCACGGGCGCGAACGAAGAAGGCACGATCGGTGCCTGCCGCGCACTTGAGACACAGGGCCTCGATGCTGACGCCTGCGTCGTCGGTCTCGGCGCTTACATGGCTAAGGATGAGTGGAATGACAAGGGCGCTGAGGGCACCTGCATGAAGGCTGCCGCGTACTTCTCCTCTCTCCAGGTCGGCGAGGGCTCCGTCAATGTCCTTATGCAGCTCATCAACGGCGAGGAGCCGGCGCTTGAGACAGCTGTCGACGCGATCGTTGTCACACCGGAAGACTACAAGGAAGTCATGGGCAAGGACGCTGAATAATCGGCGGCGAAAGCTCCATCACGGCATAAGAAAAGGGGATCCGCTTCGGATCCTCTTTTTTGTGCCGGTGCGTCCGGCGGATTATCCCACGGATGGTCAGTGCCGGATTTTGCTTCTGTAGGCGCCGGGCGTGATGCCTTCCCATTTTCGAAATGTCGCGCAGAAGCTGCTCTCCGAGTGGAAGCCCGAGTGAAAGGCGATCTCTTTTACGGACATCTCGCCGCTCTGCAGCAGGTACTTCGCGAAGCTGAGCCTCGTCGCGATCAGGTACTGATGCGGCGTGAAGCCTGTCTCCTGGGAGAAGATGCGGGTGAAGTAGTAGGGGCTGAGCGCCGCGTTCTCCGCGATCATCTCAAGGGAAATGTCCTCCCGGAAGTGTTCGTTGATGTAGGCCATGCCGTTCTCCGCGATCTCGGAGGCGGCATTTTCGCTATTGTTCTGTCCGGCGCGGGCCCCGATGAGCTCCGAGAGCATCGTGGTGATCCGCCGCGACAGCTCCGCCTCCTGGATGGGCGCGGAGGTGCGGTACAGCTCGTAGAGCCGGCGCAGGTGATGCGTGAAGGGGTAGGGGTTTAAGGGCGTGTGGATGGAGCCTCCGCTCTCGGTGATGAGCGCGTAGAATTCCGGGGCGAGAGAGCCTTGAAAATGCAGCCAGTAGATCTCGAGGGTTCCCGGCCCGGGATTGCCGTATTCGTGCGGCTTGTGGCAGTCAAGGAGAACGACCTGCCCCTCCCGGACGAGGCTCTGCCGGCCCTCGTAGACGAGGGTCAATGTGCCGCGGTTGATGTACATGAGGAGATAGTTGTCGTAGTGGCTGCGGCGCACGTAGTAAGCGGGTTCGTAGCGGAAGATGCCGAGGACGACGGGATAGAGGTAAACCCGCTTCGCGGCGGTGCTCGGAAGATGGATGAAATACTGGGAATCTCCGGAAATATGAGGTTCTGTAGAGTGCATGAGCGGTCTCTCCTTCTGGCTGGCGGCGTGCGTCCGCTTGATACCCTTGCTTTTCGCCCTTACTTTTCGCCTTTATTTTACGCGAATGCGGACTTCCGCGAACGCTTTTTTATTGTCGCGGCTTGTGGCGGTGATGGTGACGGTGCCTTTTTTAAGCGCGCGCACTTTTCCTTTTGACGACACGGAAGCGACGCTCATGTCGGAGCTCTTCCACCGGATGCTGCGGATCGGCGCGCTGCGCGGGTAGGTGGTCGCTTTCAGCTGATACGAAGCGCCCTTTTTCAGCTTAAGCAGCTTCTTCCGGTTCAATTTGATGCGGGAGACGCGGATGCCGAAGCCCTTGTCGAGGGCGGTGAGGTTCCATTTATTGATGAGCCTTATGACGGCTTTCGAGTAGTTCGGATCCGTGCAGTAGCCGTTCGCGCGGACGGCCTCGATCGTCTTCGCATAGGACGGATTGCCGATCACGTCGTATCTGTATTTATAGGCGCCGCCCGGCAGACGGGCGTAGGTCATGAAGGCGACATAGTCGGTCAGGCACTGCTCGGCGCTCTTGTAGATCCGGAAGCTGTCCGTGATGTGGGTCAGGCGCCCGCCGTACCACTCGGGCGTGCGCTTCAGATAACTCTGCCCGGGCCAGACGGAATGCTTCGCCCAGGTGCTGTTGATCATGCTGGTCTTCATGCCCAGGTGGTTGTGGTAGTAGATCATAGAGGCGGTGCCCGTACTGGTGTAGCCGCCGTACCCTGTTTCCTGGATGCACTGCGCGGCGAGCACCGAGGGCAGATAGTTGTATTTCAGGCCGACCTTCCGTGCGATCGGCCGGATCATGTTCACATAGGCCTCCATGCTCTCGAAGCGGTATTCCTCGAGCGCCGCCTCGTCGACGGGGCCGTCCGTTTCGGAGGTCTCCGCAGCTGCGGCCGGGGCAGAGACGGGGGACAGGCATAGAAAAAGTGCCGCAAAGCAGAAGGCGGCCGCCATTTTCGTTATTTTACGGGCAGATAAAAACATACAGGATGGGTCCTCCCGGTCTTTCTTGCTTGCGTTTCGATACCCTCCGGTCAGTCCGAGATGTCGACGTCCGGTACGATCTGCAGCGTATACTCCGGATAAGCCTCCCGGATTTCTTTGCAGAGGATGGCGAGACCTTCCCTCGGGGCTATATCGAAGCTCATGACGACGTCGAAGCGCATCGACTTTTCCTCCTCGTCGAGGTAGAAGCCGTGCAGCTGCAGGGCCCAGTCGTGGGAGAGCACGCGCTTCCGCACGTCGTTCTGGATCTCGGCCGCGGGTCCGCCGCTCGTGTTGTAGGAGTAGACGCCGACGCCCGTGAGAATGACGCCGGTCTCCCTGTAGACGCGCATCTCCAGCTTTCTTGTGAGCTTGTCGACCTCCTGCACCGTCATGGTATCCGGGAGCTCCACGTGCACGGACGCGTAGTTTCTGTCGGGCCCGTAGCTGTGGACGAAGAGGTCGTAGGCGCCCCTGACCTCCGGCACCTCGGTGAGAAGGCTCTTGATCTTCTTCGTGAGCTCGCTGTCCGCGCGCTCTCCCAGGATCTCGCTCAGGGTTTCCCGCATCATCTCGATGCCCGATTTGATGATGAAAATGGCGATGATGACGCCGACATAGGCCTCGAGGGACACGCCGGATGCGAGGTAGATGATGGCGGAGCCGAGCACGGAGGCGGAGAGGATCGCGTCAAAGGTGGCGTCTGAGCCCGACGCGATGAGCGACCCGGAGTTGACCCGCTCGCCCTGGCCCTTCACATATCTGCCGAGCACCAGCTTTACGGCGATCGCCACGGCGATGATGAGGAGGGAGACGGGGCTGTAGTCCGCCTTCTCCGTCGTGATGATCTTTTTCACCGACGCGACGAGGGCCGTGATACCGGCGTAGAGAACGATGCCGGATACGATCATCGCGCTTAAGTATTCGATGCGGCCGTGCCCGAGCGGGTGCTTTCTGTCCGGAAGACGCGACGCCAGCTTCGTCCCGATAATCGTGATGATCGACGAGAGGGCGTCTGACAGGTTGTTGACCGCGTCGAGGGTGACGGCGATCGAGTGCGAAAGGATGCCGACCGCGGCTTTAAAGGCCGCGAGCAGGATGTTGGTGAGGATGCCGATGACGCTGGTTTTTATAATGACCTGATTCCGGTCCGCAGCGGCTGCGGCGGGGTTTTTATTTTCTGCTTGCATGGAGGCTGACCCCCTTTTTTTATGATTAACCGCAGATGTTTCTGATCTGCGACCGGTGTTCATTTTTCCGTACAGGCTCTATTGTAGCCCGACACGCCGGGAACATCAACGGTCGTTTTTCGCGGCCGGGAGCGCAGCGGCCGCGGCCCGGGTCATTGCGGCCGCGGGGACAGCTGATGTAAAATAGGAACCATGCAGAAGAAGAGAAGATACAAATCGCACAAAAGCATACGGCTGAGAACGGTCTATGTGTTTCTTACGGCGCTCCTCTGTCTGCTGGCTGCCGCCTGGCAATTCGGCAGAAAAGAGACAGACGACACAGCCTTCGTGCTGCTTGAAGTGGATGAGGAGGAGCTGCTTGCGCAGCTGCCGCCCTACGAAGGCGCACCGTCCGTCGAGATCAACGGCGGCGTCCCCTTTTCCATGGAGCCCCCCGAAGCGGATGAGGACTACGGGCCTCTTGACGCGCTCGGCCGCTGCACGCGCGCTTTCGCGCGCGTCGGCCCGGAGACCCTGCCCTTGGAGGAGCGGGAGGACGTGCGCGCGATCCGCCCTTCCGGCTGGAACAACGCCCGCTACGAAGGGATCGACCGGGAGTTCCTCTTTAACCGCTGCCATCTGATCGGCTACCAGCTCACGGGCGAAAACGCCAACGAGCGCAATCTCATCACGGGGACCCGCTATATGAACGTCGAGGGGATGCTGCCCTACGAAAATGCCGTCGGCAGCTACGTCCGGCGGACGGGCCATCACGTCCTCTACCGCGTCACCCCGCTGTTCCGCGGCAGCGACCTGATCGCCGCCGGCGTGCTCATGGAGGCGCAGTCCGTGGAGGATGACGGGCTTCGCTTCTGCGTCTTCTGCTATAACGTGCAGCCGGGCATAGAAATTGATTACGTGACGGGAGAAAGCAGCGGGCCGGGCCGGCTCGCCGCATAAAAAAACCTGACAAGGGGTCAGACCCCCTGTCAGGAAAAGAAGGAAGATGGATATCAGTCGTTATCGACATCCTTGTCCATGATCGTGCCGTCAGCTGCCTTGAGCTCGTAATCATATTCCGTGCCGTCGGCAAGCTTCAGCTCGATTTCATACTGCCAGACGCCGTCGTCCAGATCGCGCCTGCATTTCGTGAAGGTCACTTCATCCGCCTTGAAACCGGAATCCGCGAGGGCAATCATCCTGGCCTGAAGCTCGGTGATCTCTCCTTCGATCGCTTCCTTGGGCGCCGCAGCTGCCACGGCGTTTCCGGCCGCCTTGATGAGGTCCGCATATTCCATGTCGTCGTCCGCTTCCCACAGATCGATATCCTGCTCGCAGATCGCGCCCGTGTTCATGTCGATGTCGAACTCATACTTGACTTCGCCGGGGACGATGAAGCCGACCTCGTAGATCTGTCTGCCGTCATCCGTGTCTGTTTCAGCCTGCTTAAAGATGACCTGGTCTTCTTTGAGGTTCGCTGCCTCAAGCGCTTTCTTCTGCGCGTCCTCAAAAGTGATCGTAGCTGCGCTGACGGTGGTGGCTGCTGCCATGATTCCTGCGATGATTGAGAGAGTGACGATAGCTTTCTTCATGATTTTATCCTCCTGCCGGTTCACTCCCGGCTCTTTTTTGTGTGCCGCTCTTAAGCAGCTCGTTGTTTTATGAGTCTCATCATACACCGGTATTTGTCACAACCATGTCACAAAATGTGAACATATTTCCCTGCGCCTCATAGCGTTTGCCCCGCCGGTCATTATCCCATATAATGGAGGCGGTAAAGAAAGCAGAAAGAAATAAGAGGAACAGGCAATGGGAGAGAAACGGGCCATCGGAATACTGGCGCATGTCGACGCGGGAAAGACGACGCTGAGCGAAGCGATGCTTTTCTTAAGCGGACGCCTGCGCGCGCAGGGGCGGGTAGACCACGGCGACACCTTTCTCGACACGGACGCGATCGAGCGGGACCGCGGCATTACCATTTTTTCGAAAATGGCTCGCTTCACTTTCGGCGACATGGAAGTCACGCTCCTCGATACGCCGGGCCACGTCGATTTCTCCGCGGAGACGGAGCGGACGCTCCAGGTGCTGGACTACGCCGTGCTTGTCGTCAGCGGGACGGACGGCGTGCAGGGGCACACGAGGACGCTTTTTTCGCTGCTCCGCAGGTATAAGGTCCCGGTCTTTTTCTTCATCAATAAGATGGATCTCGAGGGGGCGGACAGGAGCCGGGTCCTCCGCGAACTGAAGGAAGCGCTGTCGGAAAACTGCCTGGATTTCGCCGTTCCCCGGGCGGCGCTCACGGAGGAGCTCGCCCTGTGCAGCGACGCGCTGCTCGAGGAATTCTCCGAGACGGGAAGCATCTCGGATCTGTCGGTCAAAAAGGCGATCGCGGAGCGGGCGGTCTTCCCGGTCTTAAGCGGATCCGCGCTTAAGACGGATGGCGTGAAGGAGCTTCTGGAAGCGCTTTCGCGCTATACCCTCGGATATGCGGAGAGACATCCGGGCGCGGACCGCGCGGACGCGTCCTTCGCCGGGCGGGTCTACAAGATCGGGCGCGACGCGGCCGGCAGCCGGCTCACCTATCTTAAAGTCACCGGCGGGACGCTTAGGGTCAAGGACCCCGTGACGTACCGGTCGACGACAGAAAAGGCGGACCAGATCCGCCTCTATTCGGGCGAGAAATACGAACTGGCCGAGGCGGTCTCGGCAGGAGAGATCTGCGCCGTGACCGGCCTTACGGGAACGAAGATGGGAGAGGGCCTCGGCGCCGAAGAGGGCGTCATCCGCCCGAGCCTTGCGGCGGTGATGGCGCGGTCGATGCAGCTGCCGCCGGATATCAGCGCCCCGGCCTTCTTCAGAAAACTCGCCGTCCTCGAGGAAGAGGACCCGGCGCTGCATCTGTCCTTTAATGAGACGGCGAAAGAAATCCGCGTCTCGGTCATGGGCGAGGTGCAGATCGAAGTGCTGACGAGAGTGATTGAAGAGCGCTTCGGCCAGAAGGTGACCTTCGGCCCCGAGACCATTTTGTATAAAGAGACGATCCTCTCTCCCGTGATCGGCATCGGCCACTTCGAGCCGCTCCGGCATTACGCGGAAGTCCAGCTGCTCCTTGAGCCCGGGGAGAGAGGCAGCGGCATCACCGTCTCAAGCGTGTGCAGCGAGGATGTACTGGACCTCAACTGGCAGCGGCTCATCCTCACGCATGTGCTCGAGAGAGAACACCCCGGCGTGCTCACGGGCGCGCCGGTCACCGACCTGAAGGTCACGCTTCTCACCGGCCGCGCGCACCTGAAGCACACGGAGGGCGGCGACTTCCGGGAAGCGACGTACCGCGCGATCCGGCAGGGCCTCATGGAGGCCTCGTCCGTGCTCCTCGAGCCGATGTACCGCTTCGCGCTCGACATCCCGGCGGACCGGCTCGGCAGGGCGCTTTCCGATCTCAGCCGGATGCGGGCGGAGACGGAGGCGCCGGACGTAAATGGCGACCGCGCGCACGTGGAGGGAATCGTCCCTGTCTCCCGGATCGGATCTTACGTGACGGAGGTCAGCGCCTACACGAAGGGGACGGGAAGCCTCTCCCTTGAGATGGCCGGCTACGCCGTCTTAAAGGAGGCGGAAGAGGTGATCAGTGCGTCCGGCTACGATCCGCTCGCTGACGGACAGAATCCGTCCGGATCCGTCTTCTGCGCGCACGGGGCGGGATACCTCGTGCCCTGGGATGAGGTGCCGCAGCACGCGCACTGTGAAATCCCCAGAGCCTCTCTTCAGAAGGTGCGGGACGTGCTCACGGCGCACGGGCTCCTGCCGACGGAGGAAGAGGAAGCGGCCGCTTATACGCAGGAGGCCAGAAAGACGCGGCACGGCGGCGCCGCATCCGGCGTGCCGGAAAGTGAGGACGCCGAGCTTCTCAGCATCTATCGAAGGGAATTCGGCATGGACCGTGACGGCGTCCGGATCGGCGCAGAGAAGCAGAAGGACAGCCGCCCCGGCGGCAGGGGGCACGGCGCAAAGGGCGAAAAGTACCCGGAGATCCGGCAGAAGTACGACAAGCAGGGAAATCCGATCTATCCGAAGAAGGATACGCGCGGGGAGTACCTGATCGTCGACGGCTACAACATCATCTATCAGTGGGAAGACCTCAGAGACCTGGCAGGGGCGAGCGTCGACGGGGCCCGGGGGAAGCTTCTTGACATCCTGAGCAACTACCAGGGATACACGGGGCAGCGGCTGAAGGTGGTCTTCGACGCCTACCGGGCGGACCACACCCCGGCGGTCGTCTCGCAGTATCAGAACATAGAAGTCGTCTTCACAAAACGGGGAGAGACGGCAGACGCCTATATCGAGCGGGAGGTGCACGAAGAAATCAAGAACTTCCGCATCACCGTCGCCACCTCGGACGGCCTGGAGCAGCTCACGGTCATGCGGCTCGGCGCGCTCCGGCTGTCGGCCGGAAATCTCAGGGAAGAGATCGACCGCGTGAGTGCCCGCGGGGGAATTTGATTGACGTAACTTGACGATTTGAGTACAATTGAGGGCGGGGAGCCGCAATAATATGCGGAAAACCGGCGGCTGACGCGGGGGGAAAGACGTCAGGCGGCCCGGTTCTTAATAAGGGGGAAAACTAAATGTCTGCTTACAACGGGGGGAATGAGCGCCACAGGCAGCTTCACACGCGCAAAAAAGAGAGAAACAAGGGCCTTATCGCACTTTTGATCGTGCTGCTTCTTCTGGCCGCGGGGCTCGCCGCGCTGGCCGTCGTGTACATGCGCTACTACAATCTGTCCAACTACGTCAGCGACACGCAGGTCATGCGCGACCTGACGGAGGACACGGCCATACGCGCGATGAGCACGGACATAAGCGGCGGGATCGAGGACGTAGTAAACGCCGTGCTCGGCGGGGACGGCAAAGACGGAGGGACGGCGGCAGCCGCACAGGATAAAGACGTCTACAACCTGCTGCTCGTCGGCGTGGATAGGCGGGACAAGTCCTGGACGGGCAATTCCGACGCCATGATTCTCATCAGCGTGAACAAGAAGCAGAAGAAGATCCACATGATCTCATTCATGCGGGATCTCTACGCGGACATTCCCGGATACGGCGTATCGAAGCTGAACGCAGCCTGCGCGCGCGGCGGCTGCCCGCTGCTCGTGACGACGATCGAAGAAAACTACGGCGTCCCGATTGACAATTACGTCAGCGTGGATTTCGCGGGTCTTATCGGACTCATCGACGCGATCGGCGGCGTGCAGCTCGAGGTGACGGACGAGGAGGCGGATTACGCCAACGGCCTGATCCGCGACATGGCCTCGCTGATCGGCGACGACCCGGAACCGCACTATTTTTCCGGCGGCGGCACCTGTCTGTGCGACGGCTATCAGGCGACGGCCTACTCGCGGCTGCGCTTTGTCGGCAATAACGACTATGAGCGCACGGAGCGGCAGCGGACCGTGATGACGAAGATCATGGGCAGGATCAGGAACATGGGCATCACGGAGTTCGGCGAATTTGCGGTGAAGGTGCTTCCGACGCTTACGCACAACATCAGTGCGGCGACGCTTCTTTCGCTGCTCGTACAGGTTCCGCAGATTCTGCGCTATGAAAGCGATGAGGACCGCGTGCCCTACGACGGCCTTTTTTCCAGTGAAAATGAGATCCTCATCCCCGACATGGAGGCGACGAAGGCGCGCCTCTTGGAGACGATCTACGGATCGTGAGCGCACGGAAGCGCAGCGCTTGCGGCAGCCGGCATGGATCGTAAGAACGGGTTTAAGGTATGAGGCTGAAGAAGATCACATCGATATGGCTGAGCACGGTGCTGCTTCTCGGACTGATCGTCCCGGGAGCGACACCGCTTTCGGCGTCTGAAGATATGATTCAGGCGGAAGATGGCGCCGCGGAGGAGGTTTTTTTCGGCGGCGAAGAAGAGGACTTCCTTCCGGCCGCCGAAGACGGGACGGGCGGCGAAGAGCTTCTCTATGCGGAGGACGCGGAGGCGGCCTTCGCGGAGGACGGATGGGAATCCGACGACGAAGCGGCCTATGCGGCGGAGGATCTTAATTTTGTCGAAGAGGCCGAAGAGGAAGAGCTGCTCGACGACCTGGAGGAGGAAGAGGCATATCTGACGGAAGGGGAGACGCTTCCGGACGAAGCGGCCGCGGCCCCTGAAGAAGACGCGAAGGAGAGGACCTTTGAAGAGGTGCTCATGGAGGAGCGCGCCGAGGCGGAGCTTCTGGCGGAGGAGACGCTGTCCGACTTCCGCGTAAGCCGCGTGAAAAAGAAAAGCAGGGTTCTGCGCGGCGTCAATATCGGCGCTGAGGAAGCGCTCGCGGCAGATTTTCCGTCTCTTTCGGGAGACGAGGTGCTTGTCGGCGCGGGTGACCTGCCGGAGGCCTTTGACTTAAGGAAGGTGGATCCCGGCACGGGGAGCGCCGTCTCCTACGTGAAGAAGGCGAAGAACCAGAAAAAGAACGGCAGCTGCTGGGCTTACGCGATGACGGAGGCGGAGGAGTCCGCCGCGGCCGCGATGCGGGGAACAGCCGTGTCGGGCATCGACGACTCGGAGGGATATCTGGCCTACTTCGCGCACAGCGAGCTGTACGGGGAGGGTGCCCTCGAGTACACGTCCCCGGGCAGCGGAGAACTGATCAATCCCTTCCGCGCGGGCGGGACGACGCTTGAGGCCGCGCAGCTCCTGACGAGCGCGCCGGGGCCGGCGCGGGAGGACGCGCTGCCGCCGATCCCCGTCACGGAGGAAGCGATCAGCGCCGCCGCGGGCAGCTACACGGACGCCGCGTTTGACGACGCGTCCCTCATGGCGGACCACCTGGTGACAGACGTCGAATTCCTGCCCGAGCCGAATCTCTATGACGCGGACTGGAACTGGAAGGGACACGATGCGAACGCGGTGCTCGCGATCAAGGAGTCGCTTGCCTCCGGGCGCGCGGTCGCCGCGGATATCTATTACGACAACAAGTCCTCGGCCTATATCAGCAAGGCGCATGACTCCGTCTATGTGAGCGACGGAAGTAAGAACTCGACGCACCAGATCGCCATCATCGGCTGGGACGACAGCTTTCCGGCCTCGTCCTTTACGAGCGAGCCTGAGGGCGACGGCGCCTGGCTCTGCCTGAACAGCTGGGGCAACTATGAGGAGGACTACAAGGAGACCTGCGAGGCGCGGGCGGAGAAGGACTTCGAGACCTGGAAGGAAAGCTACCTGAGCGATCCGCTTCACGCGGACGTGCCGGAGGAGGCCGTGACGGTCGACCTCCGCGCGCGGCTGATCTATGCGGAAGCCTACGCCTTTGACGAGGACGGCGTGTTCTACCTGTCCTACTACGACAGAGTCTACCACAGCCCGACGTCGGTGCGCGCGGAGGAGCGCAGCGCAAGTGCGGGAGAGACAAAGACACAGTATGACTACCTCGGCATGTCGAACTGCACAAGCACGGGGGAGTCGGAAAAGAGCGGCACGGAGGCCAATGTCTTCACGTTCTCCGAAGCGCAGGCGCTCACGCGCATCGGCGTCTTCACCTGTGAGGCGATGAGCCATGTGAAGGCCGACGTGTACCTGCTTGGTGACGGGGCCGCAGATCCCGCCGATGGCTCCCGCCTCTTAACGGAGGAGACGGACGTCAGGTGGGCGGGGTACCACCTGCTGCCGCTGAGCGAAGAAGTGACCATCCCGGCGGGGAAATCCTTCTCCGTCGTCGTCACGATCACGGGCCCGAAGGGGACGCCGTACACGCCTTTCGAGTACGGCGGGACCGATCCCTTCTATGGGGAGTATGTCTACGTCACGGAGGAGAACGAGGCGGGCCGGAGCTATATTCTGACGGATGACGGCTGGGTCGACCTGAAGGACTATCCGATGGACCCGCAGCGCTTTTACTTAAGCGGAGCCGCGGCCGGCAACGCGCTGATCCGCGTCTTCACGAAGGATGCGCCGGAGCCGGAAAAAGAGCCGGAGAAGAATCCGGAAAAAGAACCGGAAACGACGCCGGAGAAAGAGCCGGAGAAGACGCCTGAAGCGGCGCCGGAGAAAAAAGCGGAAGAGGTGCCCGCGTCCGTGACCGGGACCTCCTATGCGCCGCTTAAGCTGCGCGCCGTGAGCACGGTGAAGGGACAGATCTCCCTCAAGTGGGCGAAGCCGGCAGGCACGCTGTCCGGGTTCACGCTCTACGCCGCGAAGAGCGGCGGGAAGCTGAAGAAGCTGAAGGACTTCGCGCGAACCGCCAGGTCCTATAAGCACAAGAAGCTTAAGGCCGGCATTTACGAAAAATATCAGCTGGAGGCCTATGCGCTCTACGGGGACAGGCGCGTCGTCACCGCAAAATCGCCGGTGATCTACGCGGCCGTAAAGGGCGGCGATTACACGAACGCGAAGTCCGTGAAGATCCGGAGCGCGAAGAAGCTGACCCTGAAGAAGGGACAGACGGCGAAGATCCGCGCCGAGGCGGTCATGAAGAACAAAAGCCTCAAGGCAAAGACGTACAAGGCGCTTCGCTATGCCTCCTCAAACAAGGCAGTCGCCTCGGTGACTGCGAAGGGGAAGATCAAGGCGAAGAGCCGCGGAGACGCCGTGATCTACGTGTACGCGCAGAACGGCGTGTACGCGCGGGTGAAGGTGCACGTGAAAAAGTGAAGCCGCACATGCGCCGGCGCCTGTCAGATTTGAAAGGGTATTTTAAGAGGTGCGAACAGTGACAGAAAAAAACCGGAAACGATATGAGAGAAAACACGCGTTCAGGGTCGTCTGCGGCATCGTGCAGACGCTCCTTAATACGGCCGCTTTCTACTATGTGTGGTGGAATTTCGTCAGAGTTCACAACCAGACGGGCCACCTGCTAGGGCGCGGCAACCTCGGCATGGCGGTGCTGATCTATCTCGGCCTCTGCCTCTTCTGCTTCAATGCGCTCGGCGGCTTCAAGACCGGCGTCAACCGGAAGATGAACCTCGTGGCCTCGCAGGTCGTGGCGCTCTTCCTGATCGACTTCGCCGAGCTTTTCATCTCGCTCGCCATCACCGGTGAATTCCGTTTCTTCAGCGATTTTCTGCCGCGCTACGTGCTGCTCTTCCTCGTGCAGGCGGTGGTGAACGGCATCCTCGCGAGCCTCTTTACCGACCTGTACCGGAAGATCTTCCCGCCGCTCCACATGCTGGAGATCTACGGCGGAGAGCACAACCGGGTGTACGCCAAGATGAACCTCAGGCGGGACAAGTACGACGTGTGCGGCTTCTTAAGCTGCGAGGAGCCCGAGGACGTGATCCGCGCCGAAATTCAAAAGTACGACGCCGTGCTGATCAACGACATGCCCGACGAGGCGGAAAACCGGATTCTTAAAATCTGCTTCGACCTGGACGAGCGCGTCTACTTCATCCCGAAGATCTCCGACATTATCGTGAAGTCTTCGGAGGAGATCAACCTCTTCGACACGCCGCTCTATCTGTGCCGCAACATGGGGATGACGGACACGGAGGCGGCCGTGAAACGGCTGCTCGACATCCTGCTGAGCGCCCTTGCGCTCGTCGTGCTCTCCCCGGTGCTCCTCATCACGGCGGCGGCGATCAAGCTGAACGACGGCGGCCCCGTCTTCTTCCGGCAGAAGAGATGCACCTTCGGCGGAGAGGAGTTCTCGATCCTCAAATTCCGCAGCATGATCGTCGACGCGGAGAAGGACGGCCGGTCCCATCCGGCCGGTGAGGCGGACGACCGCATCACGAAGGTCGGCCACGTGATCCGGGCGACCAGAATCGACGAGCTGCCGCAGCTCATCAACATATTAAAAGGCGATATGTCCATCGTGGGGCCCAGGCCGGAGCGGATCGAGCACGTGCAGCAGTACACGGCGGAGATCCCGGAGTTCAGCTTCCGCCAGAAGGTGAAGG
This sequence comes from Lachnospiraceae bacterium UBA2860, assembly GCA_002350625.1. Taxonomy (GTDB): domain Bacteria; phylum Bacillota; class Clostridia; order Lachnospirales; family Lachnospiraceae; genus Chordicoccus. The sequence goes on along the minus strand of DEFE01000004.1, from coordinate 42,443 downwards.
GCGGACTCACCGGCTACGCCCAGGTCTACGGCAAGTACAACACGACGGCGCTCGACAAGCTGAAGCTTGACCTGACCTATATCATGAATTATTCGCTGCTTCTCGATGTGCAGATCATCTTCGAGACGGTCAAGATCATCTTCCAGAAGGAGAGCACCGAGGGCTTCTCGGACGAACAGGCGGAGAGAATCCGGAAGTTTGAGGAGGAGCACGGACTCGTCGGCGCACAGGAGAAAAAGGATGAGTGACACAAGGGAGCCGAAGCGCAGGAAAAGAATACTTCTCATTGCCAACACGGCGCGCTTTCTCGTGCTGTTTGAGGCAAATGACATGCGCATCCTCACGGAAATGGGATACGAGATTCACTGTGCGAGCAATTTCAGGGAAGAGCAGGACGAGACGGACGCGCAGGCCATCTTAAATGAGCGGGGCGCCGTGACGCACCAGATCGATATCGCGCGCTCGCCGCTTGCGCCGGGGAATCTCCGCGCTTACCGGCAGCTGCTTTCGCTCATGGACAAATACGCCTTTGACGCCGTGCACTGCCACACGCCGATGGGGGCCGCGCTGGCCCGCATGGCGGCGCATAAAAAGCACATAGCGCCCGTGCTCTACACCGTGCACGGCCTGCATTTCTATAAGGGCGCGCCGCTTGCCAACTGGCTGCTGTACTGCCCGGTTGAGACATTTTTGTCGAGATGGACGGATACGCTGATCACGATCAACCGCGAGGATTACGCCCGCGCAAAGCGGCAGATGCACACGCGGAGGACGGCGTATCTCCCCGGGATCGGCATCGACAGCGCCTCCTTCCGCGGGACGGACGAGGAGGGCGCGAACAGAGCGCAGGCGCTCAGGGAAGAATTCGGCATCCCCGAGGATGCGGTCGTCATCCTGTCGGTCGGCGATCTCAATGAAAACAAGAATCACAAAACCGTGATCGAGGCGCTCTCGCTTCTTAAGAGACCGGACGTCTTTTATCTCATCTGCGGACACGGGCCGCTCGCGGGAACGCTGGAGCAGCTTGCCGTGTCCCTGGGACTTGGCGGACAGGTGCGCGAAGCGGGATACAGAAAAGACGTGAGGGACTTTTACCGGCTCGCGGATATCTACGCATTTCCGTCGCGCCGGGAAGGCCTGTCGGTCGCGGTCATGGAGGCGATGGCGAGCGGCCTGCCCTGCGTGGTCTCAAGGATCCGCGGCAACACGGACCTCATCGAGGACGGCAAAGGCGGATACCTGTGCGGGGCGGATGACGCAGAGGCGTTCGCGGAAGCTCTCCGGAAGCTGCTTGACGACAAGGAGAAGCGGGCGGCGATGGGAGAAGAGAATCTCCGCGCGATCAGAAACTTCGACATCAGCGCGGTCGACCGGAAGATGCGGAAAATCTACGCGGAGACATTATAAGGAGGAAGAGACTTGGCGGATACGGCAAAGAGCGGCGGCCATCTCCTGACCGATGAGGAGCTGCACCGCGTGCAGTCGATTTTTCTCGAAATGGCAAAAGAGGTAGACGAGGTCTGCCGCAGGCATCACATATGCATGATGCTGAGCGGGGGCAGCGTCATCGGCGCGGTCAGGCACAAAGGCTTCATCCCTTGGGACGACGACCTGGATATCAATATCCCGCGGAAGGACTACAACCGCTTCCTGCGGATTTTTGAGAAGGAGCTGGGCGGGCGCTACCGGCTTTATGCCCCGAACTATCATCAGACGGCGATCTACAGGATCGCGAAGATCGAGAATCCGGCCGTCCGTCTTACGGATAAGCTCGGAAATGAGCACGGCCTCATGATGGACCTGCTCCCGATGGAGAACATCCCGGAAAACCCGCTGATGCGGTATTTCATCGGCTTCAGGGCGTCTCTCCTTATGTGGATCGCCATCCGCGTCTACGAGTATGAATGCCGCGGGAAAAATGACGAAAAGCAGTCGGCCATCGGGAAGCTTGCCGGACGCATTTTCAGCTTCCGGCCGGGATGGAAATGGTTCGACCTGGCGGATACAGCCGTGCAGTACAGGAAGGAAACCTCTCTCATCGGCATCCCCGCCGGCCGCGGGCATTACTTTGGAGAGATCTACAAGAAGAAGGACATGCTGCCCGTGATCTATGTGCCCTTCGAGGACACGCGCCTGCCGATTCCCTGCAACGCAGACGCGTACCTCAGCCACCTGTACGGGGATTACATGACCATCCCCGAGGAGAGCAGGCGCGAGCGGCACAAGGTGACGAAGATCGAGTTCCGGGACGAGGCGGACGGGACGTACCGGGAGCTGTAAAAAAACGGCATCTGCCGGATGCAGATGCCGCATGGAATCCGGATTTTTAGAAATTCGTCAGGAAATGGTCTGCAAAGCGGAAGAGCCAATAGAGCCGGTAATCGGACTTTCTCATGGCCTTAAGAAGGCTGCCGGTGCGGCTTGAGACCTCTGCTTCCCGGTAGATCTCCGGATACGCCGCCTCTGATTTTTTCTCATACTGCTTCAGCGCGGCGAGGTTCTTCCTGCTGCTCGGAAGGATGAGGAAGAGCTTAAACGCGGACATATAGTACGTGGAGACTCTGAACAGCAGATAGGTATAGGCGGGATTGTTCTTCTCCGTGCTGCAGAATTCGTACAGCAGGTGATTGACGCGGAGCAGATCATTAATATGGCGGATCCGCGACTCCCGGCTCATGCTCTGGCCGTCCCGCCCGAGGCGGTAGGCATAGAGCGGAATGTTCAGGAAGCGGACGGTCTCAACCATCGAAAACGGCACGGTGCTGTAGATCTGGTCCGTGTAGAGCGTATGCGCGAGACATCTGACGCCGCTCTCTCTTAAGACGGAGGTTTTAAACGTCAGGCACCAGTGGGACAGCGGCCGCCGCGGATGGAAGTTCCGGATGTCAAAGGACATGTCCTCCTCGTAGCCGGCATGGTTGATGAGCGTCTTCTCGTCCGTGACGTTGTACATGGGCGTGACGAGCGCATCCTCATCCGCCTCGCGGAGCGCCGACAGATAGCGTGCGAAGCCTTCATTGTCAAACCAGTCGTCGCCGTCGAGAAGCTTAAAATACTTCCCTTCCGCGATGCCGATCGCATGGTTGACCACGGTGCCGTAGCCGCCGTTCCGCTTGTGGATGAGGCGGAAGGTGCCGGGGTACTGTTCCGCGAAGCCGGCGGCGATCTCCAATGTTTTGTCGGTGCCGCCGTCATCGATGACGAGCACCTCGAAGGCGTCCATAGCCTCCGGGACAATGAGGGACGACAGGGTGTTTTCGATATACGCTTCGACCTGATAGGCCGCGATGGCAATTGTAAGAATTTTCTGACTCATAGACGGATACATCCTTATAAGTGCATTTTGAGATAGCTTATTATAGCACGATGCACGCAGCAGTGAAAGGAAGAGACTTATGCGGATATGCTTTCTGATCACGGCGACCAATGTGGCCGGCGGCGCGAACCGTTCCATGCTGGACCTGCTGCCGTATCTCCTCAGCAAGGGACATACGTGCAGCGTGATCATGAACGGACATGGTACAATGGAGGAGGAGCTGCGGTCGATCGGCGTCCCCTACGCGATCATCCCCTTCCTGTCGGATATCCGGAGAAAGGGATGGAAGACGAACGCGGCCAAAAAGCTGACAAATATCTATGCCGGATGGCAGATTCAGAATTATCTGAGGAAAGAGAAGATCGACCTGTTCCACAATAATTCTCTTCCGGTGATCGTCGGCATGGAAGCTGCGGGAAAGGCCGGCGTTCCTTATATCTGCCACATCCGCGAAAATGTCTGGGAAGGCCTTGGCAGTGAGTTCTATGACCGGGACAAGGTCCGGGACGTGATCACGAAGGCCGGGGCCACCATTGTGATCTCGGACTATATCCGCCGCGTCTATGAGGCCTTTGCTCCCGCGGCCCGCTTTGTGCAGGTCTATGACGGCATCCAGATCGAAGACTACTATGAGGAGAAGCCGATCTTCACCGGGGACGAGGCGGAGGCCGCCATCATCGGCGTCGTGAACCCGCACAAGAACCAGAAGGAGGCGGTGAAAGCCGCAAAGCTTCTTAAGAAGGAAGGGCGCGGGATCCGTCTCACGGTCGTCGGTTCCTTCGGCAAATGGCACGAATCGCGGTCCTACGGCGAGAATCTCGCGGCTTATGTGGAGCGGGAGAAGATGGATTACGTCACCTTCAGGGAGCCGATCGAGGACAAGGAGGAGCTGCGCGCGCTGCGCAGGCGCTGCGACATCAACCTGATCTGCTCGAAGGCGGAAGGCATGGGCCGCACGACGATCGAGAGCATGCTCTCCGGCTGCTTAACGATCGCGGCCGATGCGGGCGCGACGCCCGAGATCATAAAAGACGGAGAGACCGGCCTTTTATACAGGCTGGGAGACGCGAAGGACCTCGCGGCAAAAATCCGGTACGCGCTCGACCACGGGGAGGAGATGCAGGCCATCGCGAAGGCGGGGCAGCAGTACGCCTTAAGCGCCTTTGATCCCGGCAGCTACTGTGAGAGCATCCTTGACATCTATGAGAGCGTACTGAAGAACGGAAGGGCGGAGAACAGCCGATGAAGCTTGGCCTGGTCATTCTGAATTATAATGATTTTCCCCACACGAAAGCCATCCTCGAGCAGCTTAATCGCGACCCGCTCGCGGAAGGCGTCGTCGTGGTGGACAATGCGTCGACAGACGGATCTCCCGACAGGCTTCTGCCTTACTGCACCGGGAAAATCCGACTGCTTAAGGTGAAGAAAAACGGCGGTTACGCGCGGGGGAATAACGCCGGCATCCGGTATCTCATCAAGTGGATGCATCCGGATGTCATCGCGATTGCCAACCCGGATCTTATGCTTCCCGAGGGATTTCTGTCCGCTGTCCTTACGGACTTTGCGGAGCACCCGGAATACAGCGCGCTGACCGGCGTCCAGAAAATCCCGGGCGGCGAGGTGCCGCCATTTGCGTTCTGGAAAAAGATGACCTACAGCGGCGCACTAAAGAAAATGGTCTCGGAATTCTGGCTCTTAAGGAAACTGCACGGCCCGGACCGGAATCAGTATATGCAGGCAATCCTGGCCAAAGAGCCGGGGGTGTACCCGGCGGACGTGCTGAGCGGCTGTCTGTTTTTTGTCCGCACGGAGGATCTTCTTCAGGCCGGCTGCTTCGACGAGGGGACCTTCCTGTACTATGAGGAGGAAATCCTGTTTCACCGGCTGCGCGTGCAGGGAAAGCGCGCCGCTGTCGATACGGGCATCAGTTTTACGCATGAGTGGGGCGGAACGACCGACCAGATCTTCAGAAGGATCGATACCTTCCGGATGACCTGCCGGTCCTTCCATTACTTCGTCGTTCATTACCTGGCGAAGAGCGCCGGGAAGAGAGCTCTCTTTGAAGCTGTGTACGCGGTATACAGGATAGAGAAGGAGCTGCATTACGGAACCTTAAGGCTCCTTGGGAAATACGGGAAATAATATGGGGGAAAAGAAGCATCTCGCGCTGAATGCGGCTCTAAACTTAATCAGGCAGCTGTGTGCGGTCATCTTCCCGATTATCACCTTTCCGTACGCCTCGAGAATCCTCGGAACGGACAATTACGGGAAGGTGGAATTCGGACTCTCCGTCGTCAACATGATCGCCCTGATCGCGAGCCTCGGCATCGCAGGCTACGCCATCCGGGAAGGCGCGAGAATCCGGGACGATAAAAGAAGGATCAGCACCTTTGTGAATGAAGTCTTCTCACTGAACCTGCTGTCCATGACCGCGGCCTACATGATCCTCGCCGCCCTTCTGGTCTTCTGGCCGAAGCTTACGAGCTACAGGGTGATCATCCTCGTGCTGTGCCTGAGCATCGCGGCCACGACGATCGGCGCGGACTGGATCAATTCCATCTACGAAGACTTCCTGTTTATCACCGTCCGCTATATCATCTGCCAGACGGTGGCCGTCGTGGTCCTCTTTCTTATCGTGCACGGCAGTGAGGACTACGTGCAATATGCGTTTACGACAGTGCTTGGCGGCCTCATCGCGAACTTCCTCAATGTGATCCACATCCGGAAGAAGTGGGGGCTGAAACGGAGACTGACGACGCAGGGAATCAGAAAACACCTGGAACCGGTATTTATCCTGTTCGGGAATTCTCTCTCCTCGCTCGTCTATATCAATTCGGACGTGATGCTTCTCGGCATTTTTGCCGCGGACAGCAACGTGGGGATCTACACGGCGGCCGGGAAGATCTATACACTGGTCAAGCAGCTGGTCAGCGCCGCGATGATTGTGGTCATTCCGAGTGTAGCCGGCAGCATCGGGCGGAACGAAGACGTAAGAGAAAAGCTGAACGGCGTGCTGCAGGTGGTGCTTCTCCTTCTCGGACCGGCGGCAGCGGGGCTGTTTGTGCTGCGGAAGGAGATCGTGCTGCTTCTTTCGGGAAATCAGTATCTGCCCGCGGAGAAGCCGCTGGCGATCCTTGCGGCGGCCCTGATCTTCGCTGTGCTGGCCTGCTTCTTCGCCAATGTGATCATGATCCCCTTCCGGATGGAGAAGAAGGTCCTGCTTCTCACGACGGTCAGCGCAGCCGTGAACATCGTGCTGAATATCGCGCTGATCCCGCAGTTTAAAGAGCAGGCGGCGGCTGCGACGACGCTGATCTCCGAGATCATCATGCTGGCCGGATCCATGTGGTATACGAAAGAGGTGTTCCGGCCGGCGGCGCTGAAGACGCTGCTCACGGGGGCCGGCGGCGCCGCTGTTGTCTTTGCGGTATATGCGCTCACGTCGCGTCTGACCGATATGAATCTGCTCCGCATTGCACTTACGATTGCGCTGACGCTCGCGGGATATGGCGCGATTGTCCTGGTTCTCTACCGGGAGCTTGTCAGGAGCTTTGCCGGACAGCTGCGGCGCAGGGGCAAAAAATAAAACGGGAAATCATGGAGGCCTCGCGCTTCACGTTTTAAGGAAAAGGATCATCTTGAGGATAGCGATGGGATATATTGCGGGACTCATAACCGGAGGCATATGCTTTACGAAGAAGGAAAGCAAGCTGGCTTACCTTCTTGCGGGCGTGTATGCCTGGATCCTGTTCGGATTCAATACGAACAACCTGGATTATGCGAATTACAAAGGGCGCTTTGAGGGAGCCGGCGGAGCGATTACGGAACCGGTCTTTCTGTTTATCCTGAAAGTCTTCAGAAAGCTGGGTTTTCGCTATCAGTCCTTCCTGTGCGTCTACGCGGCGGTCTGTCTGATCCTGCTTTCCGTGATCATCATCAAATATTCCCCTTATCCGGCGGCGGTCTTCTTTCTGTACCTGGTCTTTCCGTTCTGCCTGGACACGGTGCAGATCCGCTTTTTCCTGGCCTCGTCGATCGTGCTCGTCGCGCTGTGCCTGATTCTGAAGTACAAAACGAATAAAAAACTGCTGTATATTGCCGGCTTTGTGCTGCTTGTGGGCCTTGCGACCGGCATTCACTATTCCGCGGCGCTGTATATGATTTTTATCGTGCTCTTTCTCGATGAGAAGAGAGCCGGGTTTATCCTCTACTGTCTGATTCCAGCCGCCATGCTCGCCGGCTGTGCGGCGCTGCCGCATATCCCGGATCTTCTCGGCGCTTTCATCGGCATGGACAAGGCGAATGCATGGCTCGGCTCTTTAGAGGTGGCCTCCATGACCCGCGTGATCCGTCTCGTCATGATCAGGGGCGGCCTTCTCTTCCTGTGCCTGATTGCAAAGCATCTCCCCTGGAGAGAGGATGTGCGCTTTGATGAATCCGGAACCGCAGCTCAAGTTGACGACGGGCTGCTGCTTCTGACGCTGTACTCTTTGCTGTTCACGATCTTTGAGGCGGTGCTGGGCAGCTCCTATGAGCGGCTGACGAGGCCGGGCCTTCTCACCGGCCTGATCTATATCAGCCGGAAAATCTCGCTTACGGATAAAAAGACGCGGACGCTGATGTGGATCCTTATGGCAGGGCTCGTTCTGCTGAATTTTTACGCCGCCCTGTTTCTGGGGATCAACAGAGGAGGAACAAACTTCTTCGAGTCGGTGTTTTTGAATATGTTTCGCAATAACGCGGTGTTTTAAAGAAAGGAGCAAGAGATGGAAAGAAGCGGAGACAGGATGCGGGAGAGCGCATCGGTTGACATCTTTGACCTGATCAAGAGGCTCATCATCGAGTGGAGAGCGATCCTGCTCTTCGCGGCGATCGCCGGCGCGCTGGTCTTCCTGGTTTTTCAGCAGAGGGAAGCGCGCAAGGCCACTCAGCAGGCGGAGCAGCAGCGCGCCGCGGCCGAGCAGGCACAGGCAGAGGCGCTGTCGACGGAAGAGAGCCTCAGGGCAGGACTAACGGAGGAGGAGCTGAACGCGGTTCTGCTTGCCGTGCAGCAAAGCAAGCTGATCAATGCGCGCACCGATTATCTGGTCAAGTCGCCCTGGCTCCAGGAAGGCGTGAGCTCCCAGAAGTATTCATATAATTTACTGCGCCTGCAGGGAGCGGGACTGGAAGGAACATTCCTCAAACGATACTACAGCTCCTATCTTCTCTCTAACGATTTCCTTAAAGAGGTTGCCGGAGCATCCTTTTCGGAAGAGGATCTGGCCTATGCCGGCGATATGGTTGCGTGGGATCTCATGATCTCGGGACAGGACGAAGAACCCGGAGAATCCACTGTGATGTCCATGATCGTGATGATCCCGGCTGCGGAAGACGCCGAGGCCATGCATGAAAAGATAAAGAAAGCGATTACGGATTACAGTGTGAAGCTGTCCGGACAGATCGGAGAGCACACGGTCTCCTTTGATCAGAGCGAGGTCAGGACGCGACTCGATCAGAACCCGGCCAACCGGCGCAGGGAGCTGCAGTATGAGCTGTACAATACAAAAGCACAGCTGAAAGCCGTCAAGGACGTATTTACGTCAAGACAGCGCATGCTCTATGACAAGATGATGGGAGAAATCACAGAGGAAGAGCTGACAACCGCTTCGACGGGTACCGTGAGAAGCTACGGGAAAGGCGCTTTCGCGGCCGGCGCGCTTCTGGCCGTATTCCTGTACCTGTGCGCTGCGATTCTGATCGTCATCGTCAAGGCGAAGGTCAACTCGTCAAAGGAGCTGCCGGGGATTTTCTGCCTGGGCGAATACCGGGATTATCACGCGAAGAACGTTCTGGATGCATTTGTGCGAAGCAGGCTGTTCTACCGCGGCCTGTATAAAGAACACGGCAGCAGGGAAGATGCACTGCGCCTCACGGAGGATGTGCTCAAAACGAGAAAAGATAAGAACGTGGTGCTGGTCATGGCCGGAGAGGCAACCCCCGCCATGAATGAGGCGGCCGCAGGCCTTGAGGCGTGGGGCGGCACAGCGGGCGTTGCCGTCAGTAAGCGAAGCCTTAAAGAGGCTTCCGGGACGGGGGCTGGTGCGGAAGGGACCTGCGCACCACTGATTCTCCTTGTCAGCGCAGGCAGCGCGGCGTATACGGATATCCGGAAATATACAGAGGTGACAAGTCTCCTCGGGGAGCAGATCCTCGGATATATTCTGTGCGGTGCGTGACATAGCTTTATGGAAGCTATGCCGTGAGATGGGCTGAGGTGGTTTTCGGATGAATGACAACATGCTTAAAGCTGGGCTTTCTGAAAAAACTAAACCGGCTGCGGCGCGGGAGAAAAGCGGGCGGGTCGATGTTTATGACTGGCTGAGACTGATCGCGACGATATTTGTCGTGATCGGTCACAGCGCATACCTCGGGATCAGAGAAGCCCACGGCGGTATCGCATACGAACTGCCGGCACAGCTGCATCCCGTTTACAATTCGCAGATCCTTTCGTGGCTCCGGTGGCTGTCTGTCTGGGTATACGGGTTTCACATGCCTCTGTTTTTTATTCTGTCAGGGGCGGTTCTGGCCCTGAAGCCGGTCGCGCCTTTTGACAAGTTTTTTAAATCAAAGGTGAAAAGGCTCCTGGTCCCCTATTTTGTGTGGGGATGGCTGTACATGTTTCCGGTGAAAAGACTGGGCGGGTTTTATGATAACCGGACGGTTTTTGAGGGAATGTGCGGATTTTTGAACGGGGAAGATGCCGGACATCTGTGGTTTCTCCCCACGCTTTTCTGGTGCATGCTCGTTTTTTGCATCCTGTACAAATGTTTTCAGAGGGCAGGAATTAAAAGCGGCTATCTGCTTCTTTTGTGCTGCGGCGTCATCCAGCTTGCAGGCCCGTCCTTCCTGCCCTTTGATGTCCTGGACCTGAAGGCCGGGCTCTCGTATATTTTTTACTTTGCCCTCGGGTATCAGTTTGAACTGGAGCGGCGGGCGCATAAGCGATGGAGCACGCGGGCAACCGTGCTTGCGTTCATCGCAGTCTTCGGACTGGAATATGTGAACGACAAAGTTGATCCGGCCATCCTGAACAAGTTTTTTACAATTATCGCCGGTTCGGTTTTTACTTTTCTTCTGGCAGATCTCTGTGCAAGAGTATTTACAAAAGCAAGCCGGGTGAGGGCGTGGAATCTGACGATCCGAAACCTTTTCTATGTGTATATTTTTCATGATCCGCTGGAATACCTGGTCCTCAGAGGAACCTGGCATTATCATTTACTGTCCTCTGCGGTCGGGTGCGTGATGTACGTACTGATGAGAACGGCTGTGGTCTTTATCATCGGCGTACTGCTTGGTGAACTCGTTGAGACAGGCAAAAGACACATGAGCCGGCTGTGGTCCGCGCAGCCGGGGACAGGAATGTCGTGACAGGTGGCTATGAATAAAATAAAAGGGATTATCTTTATTGCAGGCTTATGTGCGCTCCTCTTCCTGACGCAGAAGATCATACAGCCAAAATGGTATTATCCGAGCGATGTGGAAGATCACGGCGGCAAAAGCACTGAGTTTTCGAAAATGGCAGAGGACACGGTCGATGTGGTTTTTACCGGCACGAGCCATGTCCTCTACGGCGTGATTCCGATGAAGCTTTACAAGGACCGCCATATCGTGTCCTATAATCTCTCGCTGTCAGCCCACCGCATTTCGCCGATTTACTATCAGCTGGAGGGCATGTTCGCCACACAGCATCCGAGGGTTGTCGTGCTGGATGCGTCGGCGCTGTATTTAAACTATTATCTGGACGGCCCCTGGAGACGCGTCCTTGACACGTTCATGCCCTTTGGGATGGACAAATTAAATGCCGCCAGAGAGTATGCCTCCGAATATATTGAGAATCAGAAAAAGAAGGAAGCGGCGGAAGAGGAGAAGGGCCGGAAAATTCTGGCATCCGGAGAGAACGTGCTGCTTTCGGAGACAGATGAAACAGAAGCGTCCGATGAAGAAGGAAAGGCAGATGAAGCCAAGGAGGCAGAGGTTGTCGGCTCGGCAGCTGATCAGCCGGAATTGCAAGAGGCAGAGGACGAAGAGACAATTCCCGCAAATGACGCTTTGAGCTTTACCCGGTCAGCTAATTCGTTTTTCTCACTTGAACTTGGAGCGCTTTTGCCGCTTTATCAGTATCACGGCCGATGGGATCAGATGAATACAAATGATCTTGTGACAAAAGGCCAGTATGCCGCTTACGGCAAAGGCTTCGTTTTCAGTACGAGAAAAGGCCATGTGTGGGGAACGAAGGAGTCCGTCAATCAGGCGCTGGATGATATTTTAAGCCAGCGCTCTGCAGCGGAGTACAGGCTGATTAACGGGGAACCGGCGATCCATCTGATTGAAAAAGACAAGTACAGAGACGAACCGGACGAAGAACAGCTCACGTGGCTTTATAAGATCCGTGATCTGTGTGAACGGAACGGCGCAAAGCTCCTCCTGGTGAAGATTCCGGTCATCAGCAACAGCAGAGATTACGAGAGCTCCTGGACGAGGGCCCGGTCGGAAAGCGTCAGGGCGATCGCAGACGCGGCGGGCATAGAGTACTGTGACCTTGTCTACAATTATGAGGTCGGCATCAACACAAACACCGATTTTCGCGATAACGGGATGCATCTGAATTACTACGGGGCGAGAAAAGTAACGGCGTTTCTCGGCCTGTATCTGGAAACCGTGATGGGCATCAAAGGAGGTTCTGACAAATACTATAACCAGTCCCTGCCCATGTACGAGAAGATCGATCAGGCGGCGCAGATCCAGTACGAGACAGACTGGAAAAAGTATATGAAGCGGCTGAAGGAGAACGCTAACGGCAAGACGATACTGTTTTCCGTGAGAGGCCTGATGGGAGGACGGTTTACGGAAAAGGAACAGAAGTATCTCTTGGAGGCGGGCATAGGGACTAATGACATGGAGGCTCTGGGAGAGGAGGCCTTTATCGGCGTCATCAGGGACGGGAAAAGTGTCTATGAGGCCCATGGAACACTCCCGGCGAAAGTCTCCGTGCAGCTGGATGAGGAGAACGAAGCGGTTCTTAGCAGCGTCGGCGCGTCGCCGGTGAATGACAGGAACCCGAATGCCTCCATAAAAATCAATGACGAGGAGTATTCGCCAAACGGCCTTGGCCTTAATATCGTTGTCTATGACAACAGGACACAGATGGTCATCGACAGAATCTGTTTCTATAAACAGGATGCGGACACGAAGCCAAGGGGAGACAGAAATACGGATCTGGCGGACAGTACCATCAAGAAGTATGAGCACACGCTATATAATCTCTATCATGAGCTGTATGCGATCTAGTCAGTATGTCCGGACAGCTGCGTCCGGCCGCGCTTTCCGGCCGACGGCCCATGGCAGAAAACGGCAGATCAGCGCGGCGATGACCGCGCAGACCGCAGTGGCGGTGATCGCTTCGATGAGCCAGATCACGACAGGGTCGCCAAAAAGCCTGTGATGCGCGGATAGAAAAGCGGCCAGATCTTCGGATACCGGGATGCCGAAGGCATTCTGGAAGGCATAGATCACGATCGAGCGGCAGCCGAGGTATTCTAAAACGGGATGCCGGCCGAGCAGATCCGAAATAATCAGGATGACCCAGGAACCGCTGATCGCTGCGATGAAGTAGTAAACCGGGTTTCCGATGTTGCACATACACAGATCCGTCAGGGCGTGGTGATGGAAATTGATGCCTGCCGCAAGACCGCTCACGGCACACGCCGGCAGAAGCCATCTGATGCTGCATATTTTTTTCAGGTGCGCGGCGTTTTGCCGAAGGATCTGCCCGACGCATAAGAAGGCTGCGCCGGCGGGGACCGTATCGATACTCCAGGGTGATCCGTCGATTTTTAAATAGTCGAACACAAAGAACTGCAGGAAAATGGCAGCGATTGACACGAGGCATAAGAGACGGGCTGACCGGAGCTTTTTCACGATAAAGAAAACTGCCAGTTCGGACAGGAACAGTGAGCAGACAAACCAGAGCGAGTAATAAAGAAGCGTCCGGCGATAAGCGATAAAGATCCCGATCAGCGCATTTGCATAGACCTCCGACGGCGGCAGCGCGCGTGCTTTAAGAAGATCGCGGACGGAAGAGACCAGAAGGAGAATAAAGTTCAAGGAGAAATAGGGGATCACAAGGCTGCGGATTCTTGAGATCAGGAATGAGGAAAACCGGGGATGCTTATCGAAGTTCGTCACCATTCCGGACAGAATAAAAAACAGCGGGATGTGAAAAGAGAAAATCCATATTTTCAGAAGTTCGGGGGTGGCCGGCATGTGGCCGAGGATGACGAACAGGATGGCGAAGCCTCTTGCAATATCAATGCTGTGATTTCTTTTTTCGCTCATATGGAGTTCTCCCGCGCTGTATAGTAAGACATCAGTTGGTCTGTTCCCCGAAAGAAGCGAAGGTGACGCCGATCAGGAAAGGAAGTGACAGCGCCAGCGCATACGCATACCGGAATTCATAAGCGACCGGCGTCGTCAGGACCAGCGTGCCGATGATGCAGATAAAAGGGGCCAGCAAAGTGATGAGGGCCGTCTTTTTCCGGCAGAGGCATACGAACAGGCACGCGAACAGGATCCAGACCATGAGGCCGACACTGATCAGGGGCTGGTAAAAGACAGTCTCCTCAAAGGTCTGAAACCAGGTCTCAAATTGGTCTTTAACAGCGGGGGCATGGGTTTCGAGGCTGATGCCGAAGTCGTTTTCCCATAGCTCAAGCGCATAGATCCAGTAGGGATAGCCGCTGTTCCAGTAGCCCTTTGTCTGATCGATCCAGGCTTTGCCGTACAGGACCGGATGACGGAGGCCGATCTGAAGCCACACTGAGAGGAACTCCCTGAGGTGATGAGAGAGGTACGGCACGCCGCCGAACTCGCGGATGCCGGTCTTTATGGGATTAGAGAGCCAGGGAACATACTGCCCGGGAACAGCATCCAGATCTGTGATCTTGCCGAGAAAGGCTTTCTGCTCACCGGTCAGTTCGCAGCCCTCGGAGATAACTCTGGCAATCTGCTGCTCGGGGATCGAGAGCATCTCCGCCGTGTCCGGCTGTGTGACATGGAGCATATTGAGAACGGGATGCTTGAGAATAAAGGAGCAGACAAGCCCCACGCATATGATCAGCAGAGCTTTCGGGGCCGCCTTCCTGATCAGGAGAAGGCCGATCAGGAACGATACGCAGCAGGCCGCAAATCCGTTGCTTCTGAGCAGGCAGAAGCCTGCGGTTGAGCAAAAGAGGATGATATAATTAAACGGCATGTGGCCGAGTCTTAACAGAATTCTGTATAAGGCCGTGACGAAAAACAGGACGGCAATGGAGAAGGGAATGTCCTTCCACATCGTGACGCTGTAGGCAATGTTATAAGGAACGACGGCAAAAAGGACAAGAAATGTCCAGATGAGACCCCGCCTGACACGTATGTGCTCGAGTGTGGAAAGCGAAAAAGAAAAACAGCTGCCAAGCAGAAGGATCTGGCAGACGCTGTAAATGGCTACCCCCGCGTTTGCACTGTGGAAGAGGCGGAAGCCCAGCGTCAGACAGATACGGATCATAAAAGTGTGCCAGTACGGGTTATGATTGGAATATTCATGAGAAAAGATCTGGCCGACCTGAAGACTGCTGTCCAGCGTCAGGAAGCCGGGGTAAAAGGCTCCGAACAGGAAGATGAGGTCGATGGACGCAATCACGAGAAAGCTGATGAGGAACACTTTCCCCGGCGCGCTGCCCTTCGCATCGGCGCTTAAGAGGCCGCCGTCAGGAACCATGGAAAGCGCACTGAGAATCGTTCCGAAAAGGAGGAGGCCTCCGATGAAGGTGAGGATGGCCTTCAGATAGTGCTCAGACAGGGGCTCGAAAAGATGATAATTGGCGAGAAGAGCCATCAGAGACAACAGAACCGAGAACACCGGGAGATATGCGGAGCGCTTTATGTTCTTCCCTTTTCCGGTGAAGAAAAAGAATGATAGACAGAACACTGCGGCGGCGACGCATAAAGTATAATTGTTGTAGTAGGAATCTGTGCCCGTCAGTGCGGCCGCCCAGAATAAAAACAGAGTGGCACAAAGAATCAGCATACGATATGATCTATGATGACTGTTCATGGAGACCTCGGAAGATATCTGAATATTGATGCAAGATAATTAATTCTATATAAATACGGAAAACAATGCAAGAATTGTTTTGACATTCATTTGGCGTGAAAATGCCTGAAACGGTGCACAAATGACATTTACGGACCCGATTTTTCTGGTTTGCCTTTTAGGGCTGATCATTTTATATCATCTGCTGCCCTGCCTGCTGCGGCCTTACTTACTGCTCGCGGCAAGCATTGCTTTTTATGCGAGCTGGGGCGTAGAGCAGATCGCGTACATTGCCGCGGCAGCGCTCATCGGATGGCTGTTTGCGCTTGTGATGGGGGCGCTGGCAAAGGGGGCCGGGCGGGGCGAGCCGATCGTCTCGTGGCGCCGGCACGTGCGGAGACTGATCCTTCTTCTTGGCGTCCTCATGTTGATAGCGATGTGGATGTACGGGAAGTTCGGACAGATGCTGCTGGATTATCTCAACGTCAGGAAGGCGCCGGTTCCGATCCTTGTGCCGCTGGGCATCTCCTACTATACTTTGTCGGTGATCGGCTATCTCGCGGACGTGTATCTGAGAAAAACAGGAGCGGAAAAGAATCCCCTCCGTTTTCTCATGTTTATTTTCTACTTCCCCAAAATCCTTCAGGGCCCTATTGAGAGCTACATGAACCTGAAGGAGCAGGTCACCGTCGGGAAAAAAGCCGATTACCGGACGTTCTGCTTCGGAGCCCAGCTCTTTTTATTCGGACTCATGAAAAAGCTGGTCGTGGCTGACAGACTCACGGTTTTTTTGTCCGGCGTCTTTGATGTGGGGAATCAGGCGGTTGGATCCGTGGTGCTTCTGGGGCTTTTGCTGCGGCCGCTGGAATTATACGCCGATTTCTCCGGATGCATGGATATGGCGGAGGGCATATCCGGCATGCTCGGGATCAGCTTAAGCAGAAACTTCAACAGACCGTTTTTCTCCGGATCTGCCGCGGAATTCTGGAGAAGGTGGCATATAACCCTTGGCGGGTGGTTCAAGACGTATGTGTATATGCCCCTTGCGACGTCCTCCTTTTCGATTAAGCTGACGGCGTTTTCAAGAAAACACCTCGGCAAGCGGGCGGGCAGGGCGCTTCCGCTGATCCTGCCTCTTTTCACGGTGTGGATTCTGACGGGACTCTGGCACGGCATCAGCTTGCCTTACCTGTACTGGGGACTCTACTGGGGCGCGCTGATCTTTCTGTCACAGGTCTTTGCGCCTGAAACAAAGCGGTTCCGCGACCGCCTGAAAAATAAGGGAGATACAACCGGCTATCTCCTGTTCCGGATGATCAGGACGTATCTTCTGTTCACGATCGGCCGGATCATTACCCTCGATCATGCAGTTGAGCTCCTGCAAAGAATCCCCGAAAAGTTTCTGCCGGGAGCGCTGTTCGATCGCACCAGTCTTTTTCAGTACGGCGTCAGCGAGAGACATTTTCGAGTCCTTTTGCTCGCGATCGGACTCATGTGGCTGATCAGCTTCTACGAGGAGAAAAAAGGCAGCGTGCGGGAAGCTGTCGCGGCGCTTCCGCTTCCGATGCGTTGGATTTGCTACTACGGGCTGGTTCTGTTTGTCGTACTGTTCGGTTATTACGGCCCCGGCTTTGACGCCGCCGCCTTTATCTACATGCAGTTTTAGGAGCAAAGAGAGCGGAAACGGAAGGAGGTGGAATGCACGGCATGGATAAAATAGCAGTGATCATTCCTTGCTACAATGAGGAACTGACGATACAATCCGTGGTGAGTGACGTTAAGGAGAGACTGCCGG
This sequence comes from Lachnospiraceae bacterium UBA2860, assembly GCA_002350625.1. GTDB lineage: Bacteria > Bacillota > Clostridia > Lachnospirales > Lachnospiraceae > Chordicoccus. Next base: position 25,217 of record DEFE01000004.1, on the reverse strand, counting down.
AAGCGGTCGTCTATGTGTATGATAATAATTCATCGGACCGGACGGTGGAATACGCCGAAAAAGCCGGGGCCGTCGTGCGGCACGAATATATGCAGGGAAAAGGAAATGTCATTCGCCGCATGTTCCGTGAAATAGACGCCGCATGCTACGTCATGGTCGACGGAGATAATACCTACTCGCTCGAGAAGGTGCGCGAAATGGTAGACCTCGTGCTTGAGCACAATGCGGATATGGTCATCGGCGACAGGCTTTCCTCAACGTATTTTCAGGAGAACAAGCGGCCGTTCCACAATTTCGGCAATTCGATGGTCCGGTCCGCGATCAACCGCCTGTTCGGCTGTGAGATCAAGGATATCATGACCGGCCTCAGGGCCTTCAGCTACGACTTTGTGAAGACCTTCCCGGTCCTCTCCACGGGCTTTGAAATCGAGACGGAGATGACGATTCATGCCGTGAATCATCAGATGCAGATCGAAAATGTGATCGTCGACTACCGCGACCGGCAGGAGGGAAGTGTGTCGAAGCTGAATACTTATTCGGACGGGCTCCGGGTGCTGCATATGATCGCGAAGCTTTACAGAAATTACAAGCCGCTCGCGTTCTTCGGCCTGATTGCTGCGTTTCTTGCGCTGCTCGCCCTGGTCTTCTTTATTCCGATCGTCGTGGCCTATGCCAGGACAGGGCTTGTAGAGAGATTCCCCACGCTGATCGTCTGCGGATTCGCGGCCATAGCGGCGCTGATGTCTCTCTTCGCCGGACTCATTCTGTCGAATCAGGGGTACGCTGACCGCAGGTCCTTCGAAATCTACAGGAACATGATTCACAGGGACGGTAAGTAACAGCTGTTTCCTAAAGAAAGGTTTTTGATTCATGAGACGACACCTATGCTGCATACTGGCAGTATTTCTACTGTCCCTCTTCCTTGCGGCCGAGGTTTCTGCGGCCGGCAGCGGAAAGGTCCGGCTGAGCACAAGGAAGCAGACGCTGATCGAATATGAGACGTCGAAGCTGACGCTCGAAAATGCGCCGGGAAAAGTGAAGTGGAGCACGACAAACCCTTCTGTCGCCACTGTGAGCCGGAAAGGGAAAGTGACGGCGGTGGCAGCGGGCTCCTGCCGCATCATCGCGAAATGCGGGAAGAAGAAGTACAGCTGCAAAATAAAGGTTAAAGCGCTGGCACTCAACGCGGCGTCGCTGACACTCGTGCGCGGCCGCCAGTGGATGCTGGCTTTCAACAACGAGGAGCTCGTCCCCGCGTATGCGTCGTCAGACGGCGCGGTGGCCACGGTAGACGGTGACGGAAGGATCCAGGCGCTGATGCCCGGCAAGTGCACGGTGACGGCTGCCTACAGAGGGAAAACATACGCCTGCACCGTCACGGTGCTGTGGATTACCCCGGACGCGCTCCGGGCGCAGTATAAGCCCGTCAAGTCGTATCAGGGGAAGATCGTGATGGCCGGAAGCTCCACCGCGGATTTCTGGTATGAGGCGCCGCAGGCCTTCGAGCCGTATGAGCTCGTCAATATGGCCATCGGCGGCACGACGGTCATCAACTGGCAGGAATGGCATGTGAATCTCATCACGTCTTATAAGCCTTCGGCGGTTGTGCTCTACGCCGGTGCAAACGATCTCAGCAATGGCGAGAGGATCAGCGGCGCGGTCAACGCGAAGAATACGATCCGCCTGCTGAAGAGCCTGAGAAAAAAACTGAAAGACGTCCCGATCTACTACGTCAGTATCTGCCCCTGTCCGATCCGGGAAGGAGCGCTCCGGGAAATTGCGGCATCCAACATGATGGTGCAACAGTACTGCAGAAAAGCCTATAATCTGACGTATATCGATGTGACCAAAAAGTTCCTGATGGCGGACGGACGGCCGAATCCGGCACTGTTTCTTCCGGACAGGCTCCACCCGAACAGCGCGGGGTACCGCATCTGGAGCAAATCGGTCGCTAAAACGGTGAAGCGGGATCTGAGGGTGAACAGTTGAAGCGCATACTGAAAATCATCGGAATCGTTCTTTTGTATCTGCTGGCAGCATTTTCTCTGCTGCTTGCTTTCAGTGCGCACTGGGCGCTGACCAACTGGGCGGATCTGAAGATGGACGAGCTGATCTTCGAGCTGCAGGCGCCGCTGGCCGGCACAGGCAATGGTATGATCGGCGACTATCTGCTGAAGTGCGCCCTTCCCGCCGGCGCCATCTTTGCGGTGATTCTTTTCCTTATGTGGCGGGCGGGCCGCCGGGTGAAAGCGGACCGGACAGCAGAAGAAGGAGCCGGCCGCAAAAGCTTCGGCAGCCGTCTCAGCGCGCTGCGCTATGTGATCCTTGCCTGCGGCACCGTGCTGCTCCTTACCGGCATCTTCATCGCCGCGGACAGGCAGCTGTCCATTATAGAGTGGCTGCGCAATCAGAGCAGCGACTCGAAGTTTATCGAGGAGAATTACGTCGATCCGGCGGAGGCGCAGATCACATTTCCGGAGAAGAAGCGGAATCTCGTCTACATTTATCTCGAATCAATGGAGAACACCTTCACCGACGCGGCAAATGGCGGCGCTTTCCCGGAGAACCTCATCCCCGAGCTCACGGAGCTCGCCAAAGAAAATGAAGACTTCTCCGGAAATTCAGAGGTGTTAAACGGCGGGCTCGCCCTCTCCGGAACAACCTGGACGATGGGCGCGATGTTCGCCGAGACGTCGGGCCTTCCGCTGAAAGTGGAGGTCGGCGCCAACGCGATGTCCCTGTCGGACGAGTTCTTCCCCGGCATCCGGACCCTGGGGGATATCCTGGGTGACGAAGGCTATACGCAGACGCTTATGATCGGATCGGACGCGACTTTTGGCGGAAGACGCCAGTATTTCGCAAGCCACGGGAACTATGCGATCGAGGACTATCTGTTTGCCGGGAAAACCGGCCTGATTCCCGAGAAGTACAAGGTGTTCTGGGGCTACGAAGACGAGAAGCTGTTTGCTTTTGCAAAAGAAAAGCTGCTGACGCTTGCCGCGGGAGACCAGCCGTTTAACCTGACGCTTCTGACCGTCGACACGCATTTTGAGGACGGCTACAAGTGCCGCCTGTGCGATGACAAATTCGGCGATAACAAGTATGCCAACGCCATCGCCTGCTCGAGCCGGCAGACGACGGAGTTTGTCCGCTGGATCATGGCGCAGGATTTCTTTAAGGATACGACGATCGTCCTGAGCGGCGATCATCCGACGATGGACACGGACTTCTGCGACGATGTGCCGGCGGATTACACGCGCAAGGTCTACACCTGCTTCATCAACGCCGCCGCGGAAGCGGACAACACGGAGCCCAGAGTGTTCTCGACCTTTGACTTTTTCCCGACGACGATCGCTGCGCTCGGCGCCTCGATCGAGGGGGAACGGCTTGGACTTGGAACCAATCTCTTCTCCGGCGTGAAGACGCTGACGGAGGAACACGGCCAGGACGGCGAGAACAAAGAGCTGCGGCGGAAATCCAGGCTTCTCACACAGATGGAAGCGGTGAAGAACGTGGACCCGGCGCAGAAGGTCAAGGCATCGGTGGCTGCCGATCAGATAGATCTCGCCACCGGCGAGATGATGCTGCGTATCTACCATATCCGCGGCCTTGCCGATGATTTTGCGGGTGTGGAGGTCGTACTGAGCGCCGCAGACGGAAGGGAGATGGCGCGCCTGTCCTCATCGGAGATCACGACGGACGGCGAGGTGTTCATGCCCCTTGCGGCTGATCCCAATGAGCTGCTGTTCGGGCAGGTGGATGTCAGCATCACCGACGCGTCCGGGAACACGACGCTTGTCTCGGAAGACAAGAGCGTGCACAGCCTCCTTGGCGCCATGGACTTCGACTATGTGCTGCAGCAGATGCGGCCGCTCGTGGACAGCGGACGCTACGCCGTCATGCTGTCGATCCGCGGGAGCCAGGGAGAGTACCTCACGGACGCCATGGCGGCGGCCATGAAGAATCTCGGTCTTCAGTCCGATCTGAGAAATGCTCTGGAAACAAGCTTCCTTGCGATGCTCACGAAGGATGAGATCTATGAGGAGCTGAGCCCTGCGCTTCTTTCGCATGAAGGCGTCCTGCCCGACGGCGAGACCTATGCCATGGTCAGCAACGGGACAAAGGACGGCAAGGAATCTTCGATCATCGTCGACGGGACGGAATATTCCTCCGGAAAGTGGGGACTCAATCTGGCCATCTGTGATCTTTCGGAGAGCCGCACGATCGGCGGCCTGCTGTTTGATATCAAGAAAAAGAAGTCGACAATTCACAATTGTAAGATTGAACTCGGCGGGAAGCTGAAGCGCTTCGGGCGGATCCACATCCGCATCTCGGAGGCGGACGTGTCGAAAGACGCGCGGCTGTGTACCGTCGCTTACTGGTACGAGGACCATCCGGAAAAAATCCGCACGATCTCCCTGACGCCGGGAGAAGCGGATGACTTTGTCGGCCTCATTAAGGGCCGGGTCTTTGCCTCGGCGCCGATGCATATCCAGCCGTACTTTATCAATGCGGCGGGCAGCGCGAAGTGGTACTCGGGCAAGGAGGTCGTGACGGATGGCGGAAATGTCATCGACCGCCTGCTCCTGCCCGCCTATGCGAACCCGATGTACACGAAGCATCTGTCCCCGGAGCACGTATCGCTGTGGGAGCGGCTGCCGGGAGAAGAGGGCGCAGAACAGAATTATATGCTCAATGATATCCGGCCGGGCGTGTGGCAGGGCGTGAATGTCTCTCTTTCTGCCGACGGGACGATGACGCTCTCCGGGACAAATATGGGCGGCACCCTGTATCTGGGCTGCTTAAGCCCGCGCGCGGTGCTGCCTGACGGCACATATCGTCTCGCGGACGGATCCGGCGAGGCGGCCACTTCCGGCGGCCTCACCGGCAGCGGCCGGGTGGACGGCTGCTATCTGTATCTGGAAGGCTGGAAGACGGACGAGGACGGCGCGCCGGTCGAAAAGAAGATTCTGGCACAGCTGCCGGAGAATCCTGTTTTTACGGTGGATCGCTCGGCGTATGACCAGTACTGGTGCGTCCTCCGGGTGCCGGCAGGGGCGGCGGTCGAAAACCTCTCCTTCCGCCCGGGCCTCATCCCTCTTGTAGGGGAAGAGCAGGCAGCGGAAGGCACAGAGGAACAGGCAGCAGATGCCTCAGAGGCGCTGACAGAGGCGCCCTATGAAGGCGCGGCGCTTCGCTACTATGACGGCGACGAGAAGATGGAAAAGTTCGCGATCTTCAATATGAAAAAGAGCACCTTCAAGAAGGTGCCCGAAAAGGATTACAAAGTCTTCTGCAACAATCTGCGCTATATCTATAACCGGCGCTATCACTGCAAATGGTGCACCCTTGTTTTCATGGACGGCACCGGCCTGATGTTCGAGGGCTGCGACCCGGGCAAGGCTGTATACGGCAAGGTGGATGCACTGGGACGCATCCTCGAGGCGCAGGGCAGCGTGGAGATCATAAACGGTTACGTCTCGCTGCCTTAAGGGGATTTACCGGACAAACAGGTGCCTGGTCTTTTCCCAGATGTCATCCGCGATTTCGTCTATGTCGCGGTCGCCGTTAATAATGAGAACCTTCTCTTCGTCTTTCAGCTTCTCAAATGCCTCAAAGTAACGCTTCCGCGTCTCTGTCAGGCGGTCTGTCTTCTCGAAGAGTTCTCTGGTGAGGCGGTTCTGCTCGATGCGCGCCATCGTCACCTGCGGATCCACGTCGATGAAGACGGTGAGATCCGGCCTGAGGAGCTGCGCTGCCGGCCGGTTGGCCTCGATGATCCAGTCCATCGGGAGGTCGACGCTCTGGTAAGCGTAGGAAGAGAAATAGTAGCGGTCGGTGATCACATTGATCCCCTGGCTGATGAATTTCAGGAGGCCGTTGGTGTCATTTTCGATGTGGTCGAGGCGGTCGGCCACGAACATGGCGGCGATGACGTCGTTAGTCGTCTTCACTCTACCGATCATGATCTGGTGGATCAGGCTGCCGAAGGGGGAGTCGTTGGGCTCCGCCGTCCGGAAGATGGGATAACCTTCCTTTTCAAGGCGTTTTTTAAGCTTCTTGATCTGCGTGCCTTTTCCGCTTCCGTCGATGCCTTCGAAGGCGATAAATGCGCCCCGTTTTTTGTCTGCCATCAGGTGAGGCTCCTTTCCTTGCTCAAGTTCTTTTTTTTGTTATATCACATGCGGGGGTGCGATCTCTACAGTTCTTTGCTCAATTCCGCTGCAATCGGCCCGAAAGCCCGCGCAGTTTACAAGGGGCAGGAATCTTTGTAAAATAACGATATCTGTGGGTGGAAAAAAAGACAGAATTATGAAAAAGAACAGTGCAGAAAAAAGCATACAGATCATCAGCGGCATAGCAGCCTGTGCCTGCGCCGCGCTATGGAGTCTAAAGCCCGCGTCTCCGCGGGACAGGCTTCTTGTCTATGTGCTGCTTGGGCTTTCTGTCGCGCTTGCCGCCGCGCGCCTTATACTTGCGCTCAGAAGCAGCGCTTATGACGCGCCGGAAGAAGACGGGAGCCGGACGGTGTCACTTCCCGGTGTCGTCGCCTTTCTTGGAGAACTGCTTGCGCTTGCCGGCCGGCACGCACTGCTCATCATCCTTATCAACCGTTTTGACGAATTCTTCTTTGTTCTCTACAGGGAATATGACAAGGGCATGGCGGCCGCGCACAGAGTCGTGCTGGATCTCGCCCTCGCCGAGCTCATTGTACTCGTTGTGACGCGGCTGATCTACGCCGTGTTTCTCCGCAGGGACCTATCGGTCGGAAGCAGCATGGGAAAGCAGCCGCGGGATCTGTGGCTTCGGTGCTCCGGGGCCGGCGAAGACTTTGCCTTCATCCGGGTTTACAGCCGCTACATCGCAGGGGTTTTCTACCTCTCCTTCGAGTACATCTTTTTTGTGCGTTTCCTTCAGAATACAATGATCGCGCGGATCAACGGCGATTCGTCGCTCTCGGTACAGATGTACCGGCAGGTGACGCTCATCTGCCTTCTGATTGCCGTCTGGGCACTCGCAGCGTCGAAGCGCCTCCTTTTCATGCTGCTTGAGATCGCGCTGCTTGCCGCGGGATTTCTGCACTACCGGCAGGGCGGGCAGAAGCACATCATCTTTGCGCTCATGGTGCTCGTCGTGGCCGCCGCCGGAAAGCGGGCCAGGGTGATCTTATGGATCAGCGTGATCAGCGGATTTGCGGCTTTTGGTACCGGCTATGTGCTCATGCGGCTCGGCATCATCGAGGAGTATGTGGCGCATACGGTGACGGCGGAAGGTGTGCGGAACCGCTACGCCTTCGGCATCATCTCACCGACAGACTGCGCGGCACATCTGTTTTTCCTCATCGCCGCCTGGTGCCTCGTCCATCGCCCGAAAAAGGGATGGCGGGCCTATCTCGCCTATCTGCCGATGCTGTTTTTCTTCTACATCGCGTGGCACTACTGCTACGCGCGGATCAGCTCGATCTGCATCCTCATGGTCATCGTGATGACCTTCTTCCGGCAGCTCGGCTATAACGTGACCGGGAAGTCCGATCTGCTGACCGGGGGATACACAAAAAGGTCCGGCGGCCGGGCCGCATCTTCTGATCGGGCGGCAGATGGAAGCGGCGGACGCACGCTTCCGGCCGGCCTTAGAGCCATCGGCTATGTCGTCGGCGGGCTCATTGCCTCAGTGTGGGCTGTATTTTTCTCCTGGTGTCTGTACATGATGCGGCAGGAGAGTGTGGACGCCGTGTGGATCCCGTTCAGATCTCTGGTCACGCGGGTGATGAATCTTACTTCCCTGGAGAGCCGGATTGAGGTCTCGCAGGCGACTTACCGCACACAGCCGGTCACCTTACTTGGCACCGTCATCAAGGAGAAGGGCTACGGCGGCGGGACGGGCGCCACGCCGGAGGAGTACAACTTCATGGATATCTCCTATGTGAAGATTCTCTTTAACGCGGGGATCATCCTCACCATCGCGGTCCTCGGCGTTCTGATTGCCCTGTCCGTGAGAAGCCTTGTGGAGAAATGGTATCTCCTGCTGCTCGTGCTGGCTGTCGTCGCCCTTGACTGCCTGTTTGAGCATCACATCTATGAATTCTACTACAATGTCTTTCCGCTGCTGCTTTTCGCGGCGTGGGATGACCCGTGCTGCCCAAAGGAATTGCACAGCGGAGGATAAAGCCGGCTGTGTGCCGCTTTGTCCATCCGGCAGGGGCGGCAAACGGGGATGTGACAGATATACAGAAACGTGACAGAATGTTTAGCGAGGTATATATATGAGAATGACAGAGAGCCAAAACTGGCTGAACGACATAGACGAGATCCTTGCGGCGTACCCGGACTTCCGCAGTCTCAGCGGAAAGAGCGTACTGGTCACAGGCGCCTCCGGGCTCATCTGCTCGGCTGTCTGCGACATCCTGCTGCGCATGAGTGAGACGCTCCCGGAGCCGGTCACCGTGATCGCGGCCGGAAGATCGGAGGAAAAGATGCGGGCGCGGTTTTCGCGGTACGCGGATCAGCCGTATTTCCGCTATTTAGCGTACGACGCGAACGACACGGTCTTCGCCCCGGACCTGAAGGCGGATTTTCTCATCCACGGCGCGAGCAACGCCTACCCGGCGCGGGTCATCCGCGAGCCCGTGGAGACGATGCTGAGCAATTTCACGGGCATGTACGCGCTGCTCAGTTACGCGCGGTCCGCGGGGACGCAGCGGGTGCTCTATATCTCGAGCAGCGAGGTCTACGGCAAAAAAGAGGGGAATCATCCCTATAAAGAGAATGAATACGGCTACGTCGACCTGTTGTCTCCGCGCAGCTCCTATGCGGTCGGAAAGCGGGCGGCGGAGACGCTGTGCGCCAGCTTCTATGATGAGTACGGCGTCGATGCCGTGATCATCCGGCCCGGGCACATCTACGGACCGACGGCGTCTAAGGCCGATAACCGCGTCTCTTCGGCGTGGCCTTACGCGGTCGCGCGCGGGGAGGATCTCGTCATGAAGAGCGACGGCTCGCAGCTGCGCAGCTATTGCCACTGCCTCGACACGGCGTCCGCCATCCTGACGGCGCTCCTTACAGGCGAGACCATGCATCCTTACAATATCTCGGATCCCGCCTGCGTGATCAGCATCCGGGACATGGGAGAGCTTCTGGCGAAAGCGGGCGGCGTGCGCCTCATCCGGGAGGAGCCGACGGAGCTCGAGAAGAAGGCATTTAATCCGATGAGCAATTCCTCTCTCGACGGGACGCATTTGTCGGCGCTCGGGTGGAAGGCGCTTTTTACGCCGGAGAGAGGGTTTGCGCACACGATCGCGGTACTGAAGGAACTGATGTAGATGGACGTCTTATATATTGTCATACCGGCCTATAACGAAGAGGAGAACATAGAAGCTCTGATTCACGACTGGTATCCGGTCATAGAAAAGCATGATGCTGGAGGAAAGTCCCGTCTCGTCGTCGTAAATGACGGCAGCCGCGACGGTACGCTTGAGATTCTCCGGGCGTGTGCGGCGGATCATCCGCTGCTCACTATCCTGGACAAGCCGAACGGCGGCCACGGGCCGGCCGTGCTGTACGGGTATCGCTATGCGATTAAACGGAAGGCGGACTATATCTTCCAGACAGATGCGGACGGGCAGACAAATCCGGCCGAGTTTGAGGGATTCTGGAAGATCCGCGGGCGATATGACGCGGTGATCGGGTATCGTCCCGACCGGCAGGACGGCGCCTCGAGGGTTTTTGTCGAGAAGGTCCTGGTTTTCCTGCTCCGCATGATCTTCGGCGTGCGGGTGCCGGATGCCAACGCGCCTTTCCGGCTGATGCGGACGGAAGCGGTGGAGCGCTATCTTCCGCTCATGCCGAAGACATATAACCTTCCCAATGTGATTCTCACGACCTGCTTTGCTTACTTTGGAGACGCGCTGCGATTTGAACCGATTTCCTTCAGGCCCCGGCAGGGCGGGACGAACTCCATTAATCTCAAGAAGATCACGAAGATCGGCTGGCAGGCGCTGCATGATTTTCGGGTCATCCACCGCCGCATGAAGAACTGCAGGAAAGCGGGCGCATAGGCGCTCAGGCATCCGGGGCACAAAAGCGCAGACACATAGGGCGCAAAAGCACAGACACATAGGGCACGGAACCAAAGGGTACGGAAGCAAAATGATTCCGGATAAGCTTTTGGAAAGGAATAAGTGAGCGTAAAGGGGGAACTATGGAATTTACAATGATTGAAGCAGGATGGCTGTCGATCATCCCGCCTCTTCTGGCCATCACACTGGCCTTCATCACGAAGGAGGTCTATTCCTCCCTCTTTATCGGCGTTGTCTCCGGCATGCTGATCTACGCGGGACTAAGCGGCGGCAATCTGATCTCGGCGGCGGCGATGACATTTGACATGATGTACACGAAGATCGCCGATAACGCGTACATGATCATCTTCCTTGCTCTTTTGTGGGCGGTCGTCATGCTGGTGTCGAAATCCGGGGGCAGCGAGGCGTACGGGCGCTGGGCGGGGACTAAGCTGAAAAGCAAAAAGGCCGCCGCGGTGGCGACGTCTTTTCTCGGCATCCTCATCTTCATCGACGACGGGTTCAACAGCCTCACCGTGGGCACGGTCATGCGGCCCATCACGGACAGACTGCGCATCTCCAGGGAAAAGCTCGCCTATATCATTGACGCGACCGCAGCCCCCGTGTGCATCATCGCGCCGGTGTCCAGCTGGGCTGTCGCTGTGGCGAGCGAGGTGAGCGACACGGACGGCTTCCATATCTTCCTGTCGACGATCCCGTATAATCTGTACGCCATCCTGACTATTCTCATGGTTTTCTTCATCAGCCTCTCCGGAATGGACTTCGGACCGATGAAAAAAGCGGAGATCAAGGCGGCGGCCGCGCAGGCGGAAGAAGCCGGCGCCGCTCATGAGGCGGCGGGAAAGGGGAAGATCATCGATCTCGTGCTCCCGATCGTCGTGCTGGTCATCTGCGCGATCCTCGGCATGGCTTATGTCGGCGGCTTTTTCGAGGGCGTGTCTTTCTCGGAGGCGATCGGTTACAATCCGACGGCCGGGCTCACGCTCGGGGCCTTTGCGGGCCTTTTGACGGCGATGCTTCTGTACATCCCCCGTAAGCTCATGACGCCTAAGGAATTTATCGACAACATCGTCGGGGGCATCAGCAGCATCGTTCCGCCGATGCTGATCCTGATTCTTTCGTGGAGTCTCGGCGGCGTGTGCCGCCAGCTGCTCGGGACAGGCGTGTTCATCTCCGGGTTTGTCAGCAAATCCCATATTCCGCTCGGGTTTCTGCCCGTGCTGATCTTCATCATCGCGGCGGTGATGAGCTTCTCTATGGGCTCCTCCTGGGGGACCTTCGGCATGCTGATTCCCATCGTCACGATGATCTGCCAGACAGAGGGGGCCGCGGCCTATCTGATCCCCACACTCGGCGCGACGCTTGCAGGCTCCGTATACGGTGACCACTGCTCCCCGATTTCGGACACGACGATCCTGTCGTCTACGGGGGCCCAGTGCGAGCATATCAGGCACGTTGAGACGCAGCTTCCCTACGCGACGCTTGTCGCCGTGATCTGCGGCGTCGGCTACCTGATCACGGGCTTTACGATGACGCCCTGGATTTCTGCCGCGGTCTGTGCGGCGGTTCTGATCAGTGTCATCGTTGTGCTCAGCCGCAGAAAGGAAGAAAAGAAGTGACCGGGGCGTGCACCGGAAGATAAAAGAAAGGGGCTGTCAATGCGACAGCCCCTTTGCTTTATCATTCGTTTGCTGCTTTGCTCCCCCGCATGAGGAAGACCAATGCCGCCGCGGCCGCGTAGATGACCGCGCCGATCATCATCGGCGAGAGCGCGCCTTTTCCCGGGAGGAGAAGCAGCTCGGCGACCATCGGGGCGAAGGTCAGAAGGACGTAGGACAGGACCACGGAGAAGATGAGCGCCGTCGATTCGTCGACGGCATTTCTGACGATCTTAAGCGACATGAAGCGGTCCGTGACCATCGGGGTGCCGAAGCCGTCCAGGAAGCCGAGGATCATGCTGGTAATGACGATCATGACGACGACCGGCGGAACATGCAGGATGAAGATGCTGACGGACGTCAGGGCAAAAGCGAGAGCGATTGAGGGAGCCAATCCCAATTTGGCCTTCGCTTTGGTTACGAGCGCCGGGCCGAGGTAGATGCCGGCGAGACCATTTGCGATATAGCAGTAGCTGAGCAGAACCGGAGAGAGCCCTTTTGTCTGGCAGATCGCCGGAACGAGCGTCACGCACAGCATGACGCCGATGTTGAGCGGGATGGCGATCACCAGGATGAAGAAGAGCATCTCCGGAGAGAACAGCATCCGGACAATGCTGCCGACCACAATCGGCTTGTCTCCTTCTCCCGCTGCCGCGCGCTGCGAGAGCGGCTTCCAGGGCAGCAGGAACCACGTGATGAGGAGATAGACGATAAACACGACCGCGGAGACCAGGAAGGTCGCGGAGTACCCCGCGCTCGAGGAGAGAATCGCGCCGAGGCCCGCGCCGCAGGTGGCGCCCGCCAGAAGGCCCGCGTTGTCCTGGGAGATGTTCTCGCTTCTGCCTTCTTCCGTGTCATAGCCTCTTGTGATCAGGTAGTTGGAGACCTGCTTGAAGCCCGCATAGGCGACGCCGGCCAGGGCGCGGCAGAGGACGATCGCGAGCGCGCCGTCCGCCGTAAATGCCGCTATGTTGCAGGCCGCCATCATGACCGCGGAGAAGAACAGCACGGCCCGGACGTTGAATTTCCTGACGAAGCGCGGCAGCACGAGCATGCTGACCATCTGCGTGAGTCCCTCCAGCGTGAGCGGCAGCGCGGCCGTCATGCCGACGGAGAGGCCGAAGAGCGATTCGCCGCTTTCGCGGATCATCATCGCGGCGTAAGGGACGCACATGTATTCCGCCGTCGAGCACAGGAAGCTCGTGAAGCGGAGCGAAAGCGAGACCCTTTTTTCGGAGAAGCTTTCTTTTCCGGTGAGGCCCGCGATGCCTCCGGTCAGGAGATCCACCAGATTGTTGAGCTCGAACACAAAGATCAGCAGGATGATCGTCGTGGAGGTGAGCACAAGGATGATGCTCCGCATCTCTTTTGCCATGGCGTCATTCGACACCTCCGCCTCAAGGTACATGGTGCTGCCATTGCTGCCTTCGGAGTCAAAGGCGAGGGTGATCAGGTCCGAGGTTTCTTCCGTCCGCTTCACCTCGGAGATGCGCTCGGTGATGCGGACCGTGTGCAGGGCCTCGAGAGAATTGACGCGCTCCGCGATATAGTCCTTAAGATCCTCCACCTCGCGCAGGTCTACGCCCTGTTCCTTCACATGCTCGACCTGCATTTCCAGATTGTGCATGGAGGTCCGGATCGAAGACCCGACGCGTGCCCTGTAATCCTTCTGGTAGAGGTAGATCGAGGATGCCGACAGGAGCAGGATGCCGACGGCCAGGATGGCGATGGACAGAAGCCGTTCCATCATCCGGTCGGCTTTCCTCCGGTGGGCGCTTCTGTAGCTGCTGCTCCGGATGATCCTGACAAAGATGAAAATGGCGATGAATTCAACGATGAAGAAGATGCCCGTCGACAGGAGCAGATCCCTTATGAGGTCGGAAAAACCCGCTTTGAAAATGGCGTCCGTATACAGCGCCCCGAAATAGCCGATCCGGCGGTCGTCCTGATGGATCGGCGCGAATATGGCGCGGTATCTTCCCGCCGAAACGACTTCCCGCCCGTTTTCTTCCAGAGAGGGAAGGGCTTTCGCCATTTCCTCCGAGGAGAGAAATTCGCCGATCTCATAGCGGGGCGCCTCCTCCGCTTCCTCCGCGGGCGCATAGCTGTACATGAGGGCCCCGTCATTGTCAATGATGAAAGGCTGCGGCCCGGCGTATTGCTCGCAGAAGGACGCGAAAACCTCGTTCATGCCGTAGTAGTTTTCGAAGCTCTTGCCGAAGCTGATGGCATTTTCGAGGCCGGACACCATCTCTTCTTCCACGCGGCCGATGACCTGCTCCTCCAGCGTGATGGCGACGGTGCGGTAATTGATATAACCCATGGTAGACACGAAGCATGTGGCAAAGGCAGCCATCAGGATCAGGACCAGCGTATAAATGCGTATTTCTTTTTTCTGCTCAGGCATAGCTGTCCTCCTCCGTGAAGATCCTGTCGCAGGCAGCGAGGAACTTGAACTGCAGCGGATAGTGGATGCGGCGGGCCACTTCGTAATTGAGGTAGATGCTCGGCGCGCTGGTATAAATGCAGGGGAGAGAGCCCGCCTCGGCGCCATTTAAGATCTTCGCGGCCGCATCGGCCACGAAGCGCCCGACGTTCTCCAGGTCATTGGCCGAAATGAGGAGCGTGGCGCCGTGTCTTACGGCTTCCACGTCGTCCATGAGGTACACGGGGATATCCTCGCGGTAAAAGGGATCGAGGAGATACGGGAGGCGGTTCACGTCATTGATGAGGTCCACGGTGAGGAAGAAAGCGTCGATGTCCTCTTCGATGATCTCCCGGATCTTATCCTCTACAAGCGCGTAGTAGGCCTCCAGCTCTTCGGGGGTCTCTCTTTGCTGCTCCTTAAGGTTGTACTTGATGAGCTCAAAGCCGATTTCTTCGGCGGAGGCTTCGATATCCGGGACGCCGGAGATCGTCTCGTCTCCGTAGACGATGATCCCGAGCTTCGAAAATGGCTTGACCGAGTGGTAGTACTTCAGCTGCCTTAAGGGGAGCGAGGGCTCCACCTGGGCCCAGACGTTGGGACTGCCGCTGCCTTCGGTCGCGGAGTCGATGATGCCGGACGCCACGGGGTCCGTGGAGGAGAAATCCACCATCGGGACGGGGAGGCCAAGTCCCCGGACGAAGACGCCCGCGCTCGTTCCGAAGGTGATGACCATATCGATCTCTTTGCCGGCTTTTTCCGTGAGCGTCTTCGCCGCCTCTTCGGAATCGTCGTAGCCGAGATAGAAAAAACCGCCCTCGATGAAGTCGATATAAGGCCCCAGATCCGCCGCGGCGAGCTTCTCGTACATCTGCTTTGTCGACATCTCCTCTTCGTCGATCTCGTTGACGGTGAAGGGCAGCGAGCCTTCTTCGATCCAGCCGAGCTCTTCCAGCCCTTTCAGGATGTAATAGAAGAAGCGGCTCGCGGGCAGATATTCGTCATAGTCAATGTAAGCCAGATGGTACTTGTCCCCGTCCGGCTTTGCGGCGGGGGCCGTGCTCAACTGCGCGGCGACGGCAGCGGCGTCTTCGGAGGAGGCGCCGGCGGCCGATGTGCCTGCGGAGGACATGCCTGCGGAGGAAGCGCCGGCGGCCGATGTGTCTGCAGAAGATGCGTCCGCATATGCCGCATGCATCAAGGGAGAAGCATCGGTGCAGGAGAGGACACTTAAGAGGAGTGCTGCCTGAAGGAGCAGCGCGAGACATTTTCGAAATGCTGTCCGTTTTAATCCGCACGTTTTCATAGATACACCTTCTCCAATCTTCCTGCCGTCATGCACATATACTCGCTGCGGGTGAAATGAAGGTTGTTTCTTTCCATGATCTCGGCGGCGGTGACGCCGGGCTCGCCGAGAAACACTGCCTCGTCGCCGGGCGATATGTCCTCGGCCCCGGTGATGTCCACACAGATGTTGTCCATGCAGATCGCGTCGGCGGGGCGGAACAGCCGGCCCCGGATCACGATGCGCACGTCCGGCATCGTGAGGAGAAGCGGGCAGTCCCAGTAGCCGAGCATGATCCGGGCGATCTTCCGGGTCGTGCCCTCGAGCTTCTCCGGCCTGTAGGAGAGCGGCGCATCCGCGCCGACCGTCCGCACTTCAAACACGCGCGCGCTGATTTTAAGAATCGGCCGGAGCTTTCCGCCGTCAAAGGTCGGGAGGCCGTACATGGCCGTGCCGGTCCGCACCATATCGTAGGCAAATTCCGGAAAACGGAAGATGAGCGGGGAGTTTAGGATGTGGACGGTGAGGGTTTTTCTCAGCTCCGGCCGGATGCGGCGCACCGTCCGGTCAAAGCGCCTGAGCTCATTTAAGATCGGCGCCGGGTCCTCGCCGTAAGAAGAATACAGGTGCGCATAGAGACCGGTGACCTCCACGCCTTCAGCGGCGAAGATCCTGCTCTCGTTCTGCAGAAAGTCTTCATAGCCGAGCCCCATCCCGGAGTTCCAGCCGTCCAGACGGAGGTGGACGCGGATCCTTCTTTTGAGCTGCTTCCCCAGGAGGTCCAGCGCCCGGAGCTGCCGGAAGCTGTAGACCGAGAAGATGAAGCGGTTGTCCTTCAGGAAGCCGTTCTTATAAAGCTCCCGGATCTCCTCTGCCTCGCTGTAGCCGAGGAGCAGGATGTCCATGCCGCTGTCCGGAAGCTGCCCCTTCAGCTGCAAGATTTCACTTACCTTACCGATGGCCGCCATGTCCGCGAGCCCCTTTTCGGCAAGGAGTGAGAGCATGCCGGGAAGACCGTGGCCGTAGGCGTCTGCCTTCAGCACGGCGCACAGCGCGCAGGTTTTTTTGACCTGCGCCCGGATGACCTTCAGATTGGAGGTCAGATCCGGAATGCGTATTTCGGCTTTTACCGGTTGATAAGCAGTCTGCATGAATTCGTTTCCCCCACATAGCGCCGGTACAGTTCTTCCGCGGTGACGCGGAACCAGTCCGGTTCCCTTTCATCTCTTAATACGAGGTCAAAATACATCTCCGTGAGGCCGATCAGGTGGGCGTCCCACAAACCGAGGGGGCGTATCATCTCGCGGACCTGTTCGTAGGCGGGCTTTGAGATGAAGAATTCCACCGGTCCGGCGGCCGTCGCAAAGCCGTCTCCGCCATAAAGCGCGAACATCGGCCCGCAGATATAGGCGTCGCAGGCATAGCTGCGGAAGAGATCCGCTTCCTCCGGGAGGCCTATGGATTCGAAAAACAGAGCGAGCGCTTCCTGCCACGCGGGCAGGTAAACCGACTGGAACATGCCGCCGAACCAGGTGAGGCCTCTCTCAAATGCCAGCAGAAACGCAATCGTAAAGACGCCCGGAAAGACCTTCTCCGCCTCAAGAAGGGGCAGCAGTTCACGGCGGTCCGTCCCGTAAGAGACCGTCTGTCCGCGCCAGTCCTTACCCGAGAGCTGTCCGTCTTCCGTGAGGGAGAGGGCAATCTTCCGCCCCTTCTCGTCGGCGCCCTTAAACAGAAGCCCGGCGAGAGATGTCCCGTCCGGCGCGGTGATTTCCGAGAGCTTTTTCCGGGCGGCCGGATCGTCCAGCATGCGGCTCAGGTAAGAGGCCGGATCCGACAGCTCTTCGACGAGGAGCGGGCGGACGACATCTTCGATCTCAAGGTAGGTGAACAGCGGCCCCGCGCCGTCTTCAAACAGCTTTTTGCCGAGCAGCACGCCCGCGGCCGTTGCCTGGTCCGGAAAGCGGCTGTACGCCTGGACCTCGGCGCTCTCATAGATCTGACAGATGTCACTTAAGGCCGCCTTCAGCGGCTCGTTATCCGCTTTTACAAGGGTCTGCTTCCGGAAGCGGGCGATCATCTCAGGCGTGATCCCCTGCGCGTGGGACGCGAGCTGCACGCTGTTTTTTGCCGCGAAGAAGGGAAAGAGCTGCTTCTCAAGCGGCGAGGTATAGGCGCTGATCCCTCTGGCGTAGGTCGAATTTTCAAGTTCTACCTGGCCGGCGGAGAAGATCGGGACATAGCGCGTTTCCGCGTCCAGCTTCCGGAGCACCTCCGCAAAGAGGAGATCTCCCTGAAAGGTCTGGGAGGAGAAGAGGGAACCGTGGTGATCCGCGGTACAGATCGCGCCGCTTCCTGCGGCGCGCATGACGTCTTCTCCGGCCTTATCGCCCAGACGCTCCGCGGCGAAGCTGCCGGCCCGGCGGATAAAATCCTCCGGGTCTTTGAGCGGCTTTACGGCCCTGTTCCGCCGCACCTTCTCCGCCTCGCGGTCATAGAAAGCGTCGAGCGTGACGGAGGCATTTTCAAAGCATTTCTGTACGGTCGCATTCCGGGATGCGCAGAGGGCGGCCATGGAAGAGACAGGATCCATCATGAGGGCTGATTCTCCTCCGTTCCGAAATACGTAAATGCCAGCATCGTGATGTCATCGAACTGGGGCGCTTCGGCGACGAAGGCGTCGATCTCCGCGCGCACATCCTTGAGGAGCGCATAGGCGTCATCGTCTGCATGCAGGTTCAGCGCGTCGACGAGCCTGTCCTCACCGAACAGCTCGTTGGCGGAGTTCGTAGCCTCTGTCACGCCGTCCGTGTAGATGAAGATTCTGTCGCCCGGGTCCAGATGGAACGGATTCTCCCTGAAGCGCATGCCTTCCATGACGGCCACGGCGGGGGAGTGCTTCGTGCGGTGCAGCTCGTACGCGCCGCCCTTTTTGCAGATGGCCGGGTGCTCGTGGCCCGCATTGGCCTCTAAGCCGTCCCCGGTAGGCAGATCGAGAACGGCTGCCCAGACCGTGACGAAATAACCGGAATCATTTCCCTCACAAAGCTGTTCGTTGACATTTGCGAGGGCCTCTGCCGGCGAATCTCCGGAGAGCAGGCGGTTCTTGATCAGCGTCTTCGTAATGACCATGAAGAGCGCCGCCGGGACGCCCTTCCCGGAGACGTCGGCGACCACGAGAGCGAGATGCGTGTCGTCCACAAAGAAGAAGTCAAAGAAGTCTCCGCCGACCTCCTTCGCCGGCGTCATCGTGGCGTTGATTCTAAACTCAGGCTGATTCTCGAAGGTCGGGAAGATCCGCGGCAGAATATCCGCCTGGATGTTGGTCGCCACGGAGAGCTCGGCGCCGATTCTCTCCTTCTCGGCGGTCACCTTCTGGAGCGTCGTCATGTAGCTGTCCAGCTCCGTGATCATGCCGGAGAAGCGCGAGGTGAGAGAGCCCAGCTCGTCGTTCGTCCCTCTTTTTTCCATGACCTCTTTGGCGATGGACGGGTCTTTGTCCGTGGAATACTTCCCGACTTCCTGCTCGAGCCAGATGATCCTGTTGATGATGCGGCGCTTGAGCAGGATGTACAGGAGGAATGTGGAGAATGTCAGAACCGCCAGCGACACGAGGCTCTGCCGGAGCACCATGCCGAGGATTTCGGATATGACATGCCGGACGCTGATTTCCGCACAGACGAGACCGAGCTTTTCTCCGTTGATCAGGAGCGGGTAGCAGTAGGTATAGACGTACCCGAACTCATTGTTCAGGGAGTCGAAGCCGCGCGGCGGCAGCGCCAGTTCCCAGGCCTGCCACATATACTTGTGCTCGTCGGGATTCTCATACACCTTGTCACCGAGGAACATGATCTCTTTGCCGTCTTCCGTCGTTTTGGGCGTCAGCGTCGGATCCATCATGTAATTCATGATGTAGGCCCCGGCGTCTTCGGGATAGATGAAATAGACGTAGCTGAGGTGGAACTTGTCCACTGCGTCAAAGAATACGGTAAACCAGTGCTCAAAGCGGTAGTTGACGTACAGCTTCTGCGCCTCGCTGTCCAGCTCGTCAAAGCTCAGATCGATGCCGTAGCTCTTCCCGGGATAGTTCGCGTGCAGGTAGCTCTTATACGCCTTCTCCGCGCGCGGGAGGTCGGAGCGGAAATCCAGCGGAATCTGCACTTCGTCCGTGTGCTCGCTGAAGTAGTGCTTCAGGTGGACGAATTCATCCCCCTCCTGCTGAATCAGCCCGCTCAGATAAGACGTCAGCTCCTCAAGCCGTTCCGCACAGTTCCGGTGATAGATCTTTGTCTGATTCAGATACGTCATGACGCCGCAGACGATAATCGTCAGCAGCGTAAACAAAACAAATACGACGCCGAATAGTTTTGCCAGACTCTTTTTCTTTTCCACAGGGACCTCCTCAATAAGCGCCGGTCTTAAGCCCGTATAAAAGAGACGTGATTGCGTGCAGGCAGTGTGCCCGAAACCTGAACTCTAATTATATCATTCTTTTTGTGCTTTCGACAGAGAAGTCGGCCAAAAACATGACAAGGGGTCAGACCCCTTGTCATATTTTCGGGCCCACGCGGACTTCCTTCGTCGCGGCCGTCTCCCGGAAGCGGACGTCGTGCTCGACGAGGAGCATGGTCGGCGTGTATGTCAGAATGAGCTTTTCGATCTGCGTCCGCGAAAACACGTCGATGTAGTTGAAGGGCTCGTCCCAGATATACAGGTGCGCGGGCGCAAGGAGGCTCGCCGCGAGCAGGACTTTCTTTTTCTGCCCCTCTGAGAAATCCTCCATCGGCTTTGTGAACTGCCCGCGGCCGAGGTCAAGCTGCCGGAGAATCGCGAGGAACAGGGACTCGCTTAGGGACCGCACCCGGCAGAAATCCCGGAGGCCTCCCCTTAAGTGAGACGTGTCCTGGCTGACATAGGAGATGATGAGGCCGGAGGCTGTCTCGAGCATCCCCTGTGTGTGCGGCAGCGCAGGTGCCGCCATGCCTTCGGCGACTCCCGCCTGCGCGAGGACGGCCCGGATGATGCTGGATTTTCCGCACCCGTTTCCGCCGGTGAGGACCAGCCTGTCGCCGCGCTTAAGCTCGAAGCTTATGTCTTCGAAGAGCGGCTTCCCCTCTCCGTACCGGAGACTCAGATGATCCGCGCGGATCAGGACCTCCTTGTGAAAGGCGAGCGGGAACAGTTTCAGGTCGACGGGGCGCTCGATGTCCCTTAGGAGCCCTTCCTTTTCGGCAATTTCGCGCGCCATCCGGTTCTCGTAGGATTTCACCCGCGCCTGCATCTTCTTTGTCTTTGCGCCGATATAGGCTCTGGTGGAAATGTTTCTCTCATGCTCTTTGACGGGATCAAATCCGATCTTTGTGCCTTCGTTATTGTCGGCCCACCGGCGGCTCCTGTCGGCAGCGGCCCGCAGCTTCCTGATCTCCCGCAGATGCTTTTCATTTTCCGACACGGCGCAGGCGTCGCTGCGCTCCTTGTTCTCCCACCAGGAAGAGAAGTTGCCGGCCTGGACCTCCACCGTCTCCCGGTTGAGCACCAGGACGTGGTCGACGACGGCGTCGATGAGATCTCTGTCGTGAGAGACGAGGAGAAAGCCCTTCTTCGCGGCGAGATATGTTTTCACGCTCTCTCTGGCCGCACCGTCCAGGTGGTTGGTCGGCTCGTCGATCAGCAGGAATTCGCCTTCCCGGGCAAAGAGGACGCACAGCATCAGCCGCGTGCGCTCTCCGTGGCTCAGCTCTCCGAAAGGACGGTAGAGACATGCCGCGTCCATGCCCATCTGATTCATCTCAGTCAGAATTTCCCATGACTGTATGCCCGGCTTCCAGGCCGCGGCAAGCTCTTCCGCGGGCGACGCAAGGTCCGCGTCGGTGAGCGCGTAGGGAAAATAGTCAAAGGCCGTATCGGCGACGATGCTGCCTTCATGGGACAATCCGCCCATGAGCAGGCGGAGAAGCGTTGTCTTCCCTCTGCCGTTTCTGCCGATGAGGCCGGTTTTCCAGGAGGAGTCCAGATGAAATGAAAGGTCGCAAAAGACCGGATCCGGGCTCCCTTCATACGAAAATGTGACGTTATTTGCGCGTATCTGTGCCATATCGTGATCACCTCCACATGTGCTTCCATGCTGCTTTCGGGTACAAAAAAGTCTGCTTCCGACCGAAAGCAGACTATGCGCAGCAATATGAAGGCCGAACCCGTGCCGAAACACAGCTTCTTAAGGGAGAGCTCCATAAAGAATGCGATCATCCGATTCGGCACGTGCAAACAGACCTTTTTCTTCAGGCCCGTTTCATTCGTATTCGAAAATGCCAAATCAAATTACCGGATTCTCATCGCCTCACCAACACATGAAGATGTGCCTTTCTATTTAAACTTTTCACATCGTAGCACAGGGGGAGAGGAATTGCAATCCGTAAGCTGAAGCCATCCTGGAAATTCTGTGTTTTGTCAGCATTTCCGTCATCTGACGGCTGCGGATCAGAGAATGCTCTCTTTCAGTGCCGTTAAGGAGTTCAAGGTGCGGTTAAGAAGTCCAGGATGATCTTTGAGACCGCGGCGCGGTCTTTTTCATTCAGGATTTCGTGGCGCATCCCTTCGAGCGTCTTCACCTGGATCCTCTGAAAGCCTGCCCGTTTCAGGCGGTCAAGAGAATCGGCCTTTCCTTTTTCTCCGCCGACGCAGGGGTCCCCGCTCCCGGCGATGAGGAGGATGGGAAGGGTCTTGTTGACATCCCGGTACAGATCCGGCCGATCGATGTTCATGAGCAGGTGGAAGAGCGCGTCGTAGCTTCCGAGCGTGAAAGGTGCGCCGCATAAGGGGTCTTCCGCATATGTCTTGATGTTCTCCCGGTTCACGGAGAGCCAGTCCAGCGGGGATGCCGCGTCTTTGACAGCCTTGGAGAAGCCGCCGAGAACCATGCCGTCGATCATCCCTGAATGTCCTTTTGGTCCTTTGATTTTCATGATTATGCCGTTCAGCATGGCGCCGATGCGCGCGGCTGCCTGGGGATTCGGGTACCCGGACAGAACGACTTTGGAGAATGCGCGGCTGTCGGTCTGCAGGAGCTTTCTGGCGATGATGGTTCCCATGGAGTGCCCGAAAAGATAAACCGGGCTTCCTGGATATTTCTTCTTCACTGCGGCCAGGATGGTTTTCTCGTCTTCGATGAGGAGACGGGCGCCGTCTTTGTCCGCGATGTGGCTGAGGAGGGGGGCGGATTTGCCGTGGCCTCTTAAGTCTGCGGTGACCACGGCAAATCCGTGTTCCTGGAGGAAAATGGCGAAGGGAATGTAGCGCTCTTTGTGCTCCTCCATGCCGTGAATGCACATGATGACGGCTTTTGGCGCCGGAACATCGTATACGTGCAGGTTCAGGTTGTATCCGTCCGTGCTCTTTATGATTTTTTCTTCGTAGCTCATGGCTTTTTCCTCTTTGGCGAAGATGGATGTTGGCGTGTGATCGTTCATAAATCATTATAGCACGGAAGCCGGAGCACATCAGAAGAAAGCAAAAAATGCCGGGACCATGAGGATGACCATGACGATAGCCAGCATCATAAGCATGGGAAGAAGGAGCTTCGTGCCGGCTTCTTCGCCGAGGATGCGCGCGCGTTTTTTTCTCTCTTCACAGGCTTCTTCGGCCTCTCTTCTTAAAATGGCGGCCATCTCGCTGCCGCCTTTCAGCAGGTTCTGCATGAGCAGTGTAGAGAAGGTGCGGTAGGCGGGGACGCGGCTGCGCTTTCCGAGGTTTTCATAGGCGGTGATCTCGGAGACGCCGTGCTCCATCTCGAGGGACATGCGGACGATCTCTTCGTAGCCGGGACGCACTTCGCCGCCGTGCTGCAGTCCTTCTCTGTAATCTGCGCGTATGCGCACAAATGCCTTTCTGAGGCTCATCCCGGCGGCGACGAGGAGCACCAGCTTGTTCACGATGTTCGGGTAATCGATGAGCATCTGCTCGTCGCGCTTTTTTTCGGCGAGTTCCCTGACGCGGATGCGCGAATAGACGTAGAGGAGCGAGGCCAGGATGCCTAGGAGCAGCATGGCGGCCCCTGTCTCTCCCTGGCGGAGCGACCAGACGGCATGCCTGCCGCGAATGGTATCCGGGAGGCTTACCGTCTGCTCGGTTTCGTCGTTTGCTTCCCTGACGGCATTTACGATGTCGCGGGTTAAGGCTTCTTCCTGTGTGACGACTTTGGGAAATACGGTGAGTTTAAAGCTTTCTTCCCGGGTGTCGTCCTCGCAGGTGATTTCCGCCGTGAGTGTGACGGCGGCGCCTTCTTCGGGCACATGTTCGCCGATGAGGCCGTCCCAGTCCATGATTTCGGGGGCGGAGGTGTCCCATGTGATTTTTACCGGCAGGCCGTCTGCCGCGGAGGGGAGGTCGAGATCTCTGTCGACGTGGGAGGCGGGGGTGCCATTTAAGAGGAGCTCCGGGAGGAGGCCCGCCGTTTTTTCGAGATATCCCCGGATCTCCGCCGCTGTCAGTTTTCTCGCGTGGAGCTGCAACTCGACATCCTGCTTCTGCCCGTCCAGATCGACGGTGAGGGCGGTTTCTTCTTCGGTGCCGCCGTAATCGCTTCTCATCACGTAGCCCAGGGCCGCCGTGTCGGAGGAGGCGGCCTGCCAGGTCATGGCCGCGCCGAGAAGGTCCGCGGCAAAGAGAATAATGAGCGCCCTGCGCAGGGTCTCCTCAGAGCTGTAGGTGGAGAGGGAGGGCGCGGAGGAGAGGAGGTAGGCGGCGGACGCGCGGAAGAGCCCGCGCGAGCGCAGGAACAGGATGAGGAATCCCAGAAGGATGAGCAGGAACGGCAGGTAGCGCATGGCGGGTCCTCCTTCAGACTTCGATGGCGATGATTTTCCGGCCGATGAGGACGGCGCCCCCGTAGGCGATGAGGCATACGGTCATGATGGCGGCGCCGAGTCCCGTCGTGTACATGAGGTCGAGAAAGCCGGGGGAGGCGAGGCGCATGTAGAGGAGGATGCCGCAAGGCATGGCGGTCATGATTTTCTGTTCCATGCGTTTGGCGGCCAGTACGGTGTCGATCTCGCGGCTGACTTCGATGCGCCCGCCGATGGTTTCGGCCGCGCTCCTTATGATAGCCGGCATGTTGCCGCCCATGCGTTTGGCGGCGGAGAAGACGGCCGCGAAGTTGCGGATGTCTTCGGAGCCGGAGCGGCGGGCGAGG
>DEFE01000004.1:0-580 GCA_002350625.1 Lachnospiraceae bacterium UBA2860 | reverse complement strand
CGAGCAGCAGGTTCTCCGCGGGGACGGACATGCGGCACTGCTGCGCGATGTAACGGATCTCGCAGGTGATGTCCGCGTCTCTGCCGAGCACGGAGGCGAGGTCTCTCGCGGCCTGGGGGAAGGCGTTTTCTACGGAGTAGCCGGCTTTCAGGGAGACGGACAGGGAATCGAGGGCGTCCCGGAATGTGTAGGAGAGCTGTGTCCGCCGCGCTTCGGCCTGTTTTTCCGCGCAGTGCCGCACGAAGATGAGGGCTCCGGGCGCCGCGAAGAGCAGGAGGATCCACCGGTCATAGAAAAGCCAGATGATGGCCGCCGCGGCGGCGAAGTATTCGGCCGCGTAGCGCAGGATGTCCTTTTTTGAGGGGCTCGGGATGCGGTAGTCCGGCATGGGGCCGGATTTGGCAGGGAGCGCGGGATTTTTGTCACGGGGCTGCTTTGTACTTTGGGATTCTTTATTCATGGTTTTTTTCCGCATCATGCGTTGCTCTACCCCCTTGTCATGGTTTTATGTTTCGGAGCTGTCTTCTCAAAAATAGTGCCTTTTGATCAAATTCATAATCGGCGCAGCGGCAGCTCCATG
>DEFE01000026.1:66267-99148 GCA_002350625.1 Lachnospiraceae bacterium UBA2860 | reverse complement strand
GGGCATGAAAAAACCCTGAAACCGTTGAGATTCCAGGGTTTTTTGATGATTTCGACTCGAGATCAGCGCTTGCATAAGTGAATGAAGAACTGAAACCCCTATAAACACGGCACTTTCACCGTCCTTTGTAAGCAACGTATGTATAACGTGTAAGAAGTTCAGTTTTCCACTACTCTGAACCCCTCTGAACCATATTCTTTCAGGCTTCCATCATAACATGACAGACCACAGGCCTGCAAGCTGTCCCTGGCTGATCCTTCTGGCCTGCTGCCGATCACCGGCACCTGTCCCGCCGATCCACCAACACAGGAAGGTCAGCAGGCCACACAGGATGACACAGGGCAGCGTTTTCGCCCTTAAGTGTGGAAATATGCCACCGCTTCACCAGAAGGGCAGGAAAGGCCATCAGGCAGGCCGTGGTGCTGTCATCCATGACGGCCTGTCCGGTTTTCTGGCAGATTCTGGAAAACTGTTCATAGTCCTTCTGACCTGTGATATGCTGAAGGTGTCAAGGTGTCTGTCCATGGGTGATTGTGGGAACCTCTTTTCTTGTGGATAAGATGGAAAAGGCCATCTGTTGCAGTAAATGCAGCAGGTGGTCTTTTTCTGTTCTATCATGGAAATGTCATCCGTCCCCACAATGGTGTAACTGAATAAGCGTTCCCGGATTGTCTTCCACAGATGTGATCTTTCACCGGGTGAAGGTTTATGGATCAGTGGCGGGAAATCCAACAGGATCAGCATGAATTATTCAGTTCCATATTCAGTTGTGATTCAAGGTGATCAGGCTGCTGATCTGGTCACCGGATTCAATAGCCCAACGGAACCACCCCCTTCATTCTGCCTGTCGTGATGCTTCTATCATTGCATTAAGGTCTGCCCTTAACTTCAGATACCGTGCAACCGTGTCCTGCTTTTCCAGGTCACGAAGGGCAGCAGCTTCTGTTGCTGATGTCCTGGTATTTCTGAACCGTCTGACCCCGCCACGATATGCCACAGAATCAACGCCTATGTCACGATCCAGTGCCACCTGCTTCAGTTCTGCCCTGTCATGCAGTGTCTTCAGGCCTTTGGCTTCAAGCTGCCTGACACGCTCACCAGAAAGGCCACAGTCAGCAGCTATGTCCTTCAGTGGTATGTTGTCCCGGAAGTGCTTCAGAATGATGTCCTGCTGCCGTTCTGGAAGCGTGCTGACCTGCTTCCACAACAGTAAGCCGTCTGTCCTTTCTGCTTCCTGATCTGTGACAACCTGTTCCAGGTCAAAGTCATCAGGGATGCCGTCACCAACCGTGACACCATCCATTCCCGGCACTGGTGCATCAATGCTGATGCTGTTCATTTCAATGATGGTCTTCCTGATCCGGTTCAGCTTGTCCAGGTCAATCCCCATTCCGTTACAGATCACAGTGTCATCAGGTTCAGAACCATTTTCTGAACGATATTCCAAACAGAAACGCTTGAACTTCCTGACCGTTTCACGCATATGAACAGGTACACGCTTTGACTGTCCTATCTGTCCACAGTTGTCACAATACCGTGACACGGCCTGCCTGATCCAATAGGACGCATATGAAGTGAACCGGACATCCTGTCCGGGATCATACCGCTGCACCGCTTCATGCAGTCCAAAGAACGCTTCCTGCATCAGGTCAGCAGTTTCAGCAATGCTTGTGTATGGCCTGATCCATTGGAAAATCAGTCCCCTGTTCTGTTCATAAAGCTGCTGCATGTTGGCCTGAACATTGATGCCCTTCTGTATTGCTTCCACAAGTTCTTCATTGGTCATGCCCTCTGGTTCCCTTCCTGTGCTTCCTGTGAACCTTCCGCTTGTTCACCGACAGCAACAGGACACCTTCATCAAATAACAGTGCTGCCAGTTCAAACTGGTTCATATCACGCTGAACTTTCACCTGATCATTCAGCAGGTATTCCACTTTCAGAAGTCCTTCAGTCATTGCTTGTCACCTTCACAAAGTCATCCACCCATGATGACCGGGAACATACTTCCAAGGCACCAGGAAACAGTTTCTTCAGCTTGTCCTTGTCAATGGATGTCCTGCTGAACCCTTTCACCAGATGCACCTTGATGGAATCATTTTCAAGGTCAGTGATCCGCTGTCCCTGCATCTGCTTCAGCAGTTCCTTCCTGATCCGCTTGCTGTCCTTTTCCAACAGGGCAAGCTGTGCCGTGATCAGTGTCAATTCTTCCATCAGGTCATCAATTCCCATGTGCTGCCCCTTCCGTCAAAGAAAAAGGCCTGCCTTGCTGCCTGATGCCAGACCCAAGGCAGGACTGCTTTTCAATATCGGTCAGATTCTGTGTCCCTTCTTTGCCCTTTCAAAGGCAGAAGGGATGTCAGGCATTTCCCCGGACAGTGCTTCTTCTATCCGTTCATACACCTTCTGATAAAAAGCACCGTTCACGCTGTTTCCATCAGAATCAGTGTCACCGTACATGTTCCGGGGATCCCCGATCAGCAGATTATCCTTCAGGTTATCATACCGCCAGTGGTTCGCATCAGACAGATACCGGATAATACAATCAATCCTGCCCTTGATGAACTTGTCCATTTCTTCAGCGTCAGCAGCTTTCCTTGCCTGTTCCTTTTCCAACAGATCAGACATGTTCGTGACCATCTTTGCCACCGCTGCCGGGACAACATACACCACGTCATTGACCTGCAATGTTGCCATGTCAGAAACGTTCATGCTGACCTCTGCCACTGCTTCACCTTCTGCATTCTTAATTCTTCCCATGTCCTTCACCTTCATCCTTTCTGAATCACTTCCTGATCAGTGAATAAATTCATTGTCTATCTTTCTTGTCTTGAACAGTTCAGGATGCTTCTTTATCATCTGCTGACGTTCAGTCCGATCTTTGATAGACATGATCTGTTCTCTTGTGACCTTCTGTGCAGCGTCACGTTCTGCCATTGCTTCAGTGACAGCAGTTTTCACCCCTGATGTGGCTTCCTGCATGACTTCCTGCATCAGGCCTTTAAGCTGCCCCCTTGTCAGGGTGACAACTTCCTGTTCGTCCTGACCGTCCTGCTGATCCTTCTTTATCAGTTCCTGGAATTTTGCTTCTGCCTTTTCCATCATTTCCTGATATGTCATCAGTGCCATGGTTTTCATACCCCTTTCTTACTCGTTGCTTACATAAACCACCGGAAAGTCTTATATTTCCAGTGGTTCACAGTTATTGTGAACATAACTGAACCTGTCCAACGGTTCCCTGATCCCATTGATTCCCCTGGTGTCAGTGCCGTCAGACAGTGGTTTGTCCTGGTCATCAGCCAAGACAAAATAGGAACCAGTGTCCTGAACGAAACCAACCGGGAAACCATCAATGCAGCCGTCCTTGTCCACCTTGCCATATTCCGGGCAGCAGGTCATGCAGTTCACAAAGAAGATGCCTGTGCCGTCCTCAAAGACCAAGGTTGCATAATTGATACCCTGCACACGTTCCAGTTCTGCCATGAACACCTTGATGTCTTCATAGGACTTCTTGCTGAAAACCGCTTTCCTGATCTTCAGTTCAAGCCTGACCCCGACCACATTCACACCGGATTCAGCCAGGATCAGCCGTCCTTTGGCAGCACTCACATGAAGCCCTGTCTTCTGCTTTATCGAATTAAACATATCAACGCCCCCCTGAAAGAAGTGCCTGTCTCTGTGTTGCCCTGACCACAATTTCATCAATCCGTTCCTGTCCGATGTACACAGGGACAATGATGTCACCGTTGCCCATGCCGTTCCCACCGCCGAACGCTTCCCGGATCAGGTCAATCAGGTGGTCATCACCAACCACCACTTCACTTCCGTTGCCGTCCCCAAAACCGTTTGCACCAAAGATGGTTGGTGTCTGGAACATCAGGGCTTCATCATACGCTGATTTGTACCAGTCCACGCTGATGTGTGGGATGGAAGGTGGATTCAGGCTGAAACTTCCGCTGATGCTGAAGTGTGGCAGTGCAATATGTGGCAGATGCCAGTCAAAATTGAAGATCCCCTTCAGCCAACTGATCACGCCTGACACATGGCTTTTAATACCATTGAACACGTTGCTGAAGGTGCTTTTGACACCGTTCAGGATGTTGGATGCCGTACTTCTGACAGCATTCAGGCCGTTTGACACAGCAGTTTTAATGTTCCCCATCACCGTGGTTGTGGTGGACTTGATTGCATTCCACGCATTGATGGAATTGGTCTTGATGTTCCCCATTGCCGTGCCAACATTGGTCTTTATGGTTTCCCATCCGGTTGTGATGTTTGACTTCAGGTTCCCCATTGCCGTGGACGTGTTGGTCTTGATATTGTCCCAGGTTGTCCCCACCTTGGTCTTGATATTGTCCCACGTCTGTGAAGCCTTGGTCTTGATGTTGTCCCATGTGGTAGACAGGAAGGTCTTGATGCCGTTCCATGCAGTGGATGCAGCCGTTGTGATTGCCGTCCATGCGGTTGACAGGCCTGTCTGGATTGCCGTCAGTGCCGTTGTGAACACAGTCTTGATTCCTTCCCACAGTGTGGTGAAGAACTGACTGATTGCTGTCCACGCAGTTGTGACCGCCGTGCTGATGGTCTGCCACGCCGTTGTCAGTGCTGTCCCTATGGCTGTGACCGCCGTGGTGAATACCGTCTTGATACCTTCCCACAATCCCACAAAGAACTGCTTGATTGCGTTCCACACAGTCTGTGCTGCTGTGCTGATTGCCTGCCATGCTGTTGACAGGGCTGTGGTGATCGCCTGCCATGCAGCAGATGCCACCTGCTTGATCTTCTCCCATAAGTTTATCCAGAACTGCCTGAACCCTTCACAGTGGTTCCACAGATAGATGAACCCTGCCACAAGAGCAGCCACGGCAGCAATGACAAGCACAATGGGATTAGCCATCATGACCGCCCACAATGCTTTTAATCCACCGCCAAGGACAGTGACCGCCGTCTTGACCATAGAAAAGGCTGATGAAAGTTTAGGAATAAAAAGAATAATATCCCCGATGCTTTTTAGCAGTTTACCACCTACCAAAAGAAGTGGCCCGATTGCAGCAGCCACAGCAGCCACTTTCACAATCATTTCCTTTGTGGCAGGTGACAGGCTGTTGAATCCCTGAACCACAGTCCGAAGGATGCCTGTTGCATCACGAAGTACCGGAATCAAAATCTGACCAAAGCTGATTGCCAGCGTTTGCAGATTAGACTTCAGCATGGTTAGATCACCCTGAAGATTGTCATTCATGGTTTCAGCCATCTTCTTTGCTGATCCGTCACAATCCTTGATTGCACCGGACACCTTGTTAATATCTTCAGGTGCTGCATTCATCAGTGTCAGCCACCCTGACATTGCATTCCTTCCAAACACAGCTTCAGCGTTTGCAGCCTTTTCAGACTCTGACATGTGGCTGAATGCTTCCCTACTGTCTGCAAGGATTTCATTCAGGCTGCGCATGGAACCGTCAGCATTCTTTGTGGCAACTGTGAACTTCTCACCGTTGGCAGTGGCAAATTCAAGATCACCGGTCAGCTTTGACATGATGCTTCTCAAAGAAGTGCCTGCCTGTGAAGACTGGATGCCTGCATTACCCAACAGGCCGATTGCTTCAGCAGTGTCTTCTGCCTTGAATCCAAGGGCACCTGCCACAGGTGCGCAATACTTGAAGGTTTCACCCATCATCTTGACATCCGTATTTGCATTACTGGATGCTGCTGCAAGGATGTCTGCAAAGTGGCCTGAATCCTTTGCTTTCAGGCCGAACGCTGTCAGCGCATTGGTCACAATGTCTGAAGTGGTTCCAAGGTCTTCACCAGAAGCAGCAGCCAGATTCATAACACCGGATATACCGTCAAGCATGTCCCCTGTCTTCCAACCTGCCATAGCCATATACTGGAAGCCCTGTGCTGCTTCAGTGGCTGAAAACTTGGTCTTGTCACCCATTTCAATAGCCTTGTCACGCAGCTTCTGAAGATCAGCACCAGAAGCACCTGAAACAGCCTGCACCTTGGACATCTGGCTGTCAAAGTCTGCTGCCGTTTTCACAGCAGCCGTTCCAAGTGCCACAATGGGTGCCGTGACAGTGGCAGTCATGACCTTCCCTGTGGCTGTCATGGTGGAACCCACGCCCTGCATGGATTTCCCCAGGGATTCCATGCTTCCTGCCCCGGTCTTTCCTGCCCCTTCAAGATCAGTCTTGAAGGTGTTCACATTCTTTGAAATTTTGTCAAATACTGCTGAAGCCTTGTCAATGGCTTCAACATTTACAAGTAAGCTATAATCAGCCATGATATGCTTCCCCTTTCAAAAGCTATACTTTGCCCCTGATACCATCATACCCTGACCGTCTGCACCAGTCTAAAAGTTTCCGATGGATGGGAAAAACCCGGACTTCTTACAGGTTGCTTACAAAACAGGCCGAAAGGTGCCAGTTTCCCGGCACCCTTCAGTTATTGGCCTGATAACTTCAGGCTTTTCAGGTCACAGCGGAATGACCGTGATGATGTCATAGATGGTGGACTTTGACAGGAAGAACCGCCTGCACAGCAGTTCAACCGCATCACCGCTTTTCATGCCCTGTCTAAGCACCATGTGTTCATATTCCTGCTGAATCTGTGCATTCCTTCCCGCCGTCCCCACGCCTGTGAAGTATATGCTTTCCCCGCTGAAGTTCAGCAGCAGTTCCTTGAAAAGCTGATCCCCCACGCATTCATGCAGGCGGTTCAGTCTCTGTTGGTTTTCTGATGGTTTGGTCATTGTCTTCCCCTGTTCATCGTCTTCAGTAAAGCAGCCCTGACTGCTGCCGTGTCCATGCTCAACGGTTCCCCGGACTTCCAGTCATATAGGACAGACAGCAGGTCATGCAGTGTGCAACGTTCCAACAGTGGATGCTTCCCCCTGGTCACCTGCCTGATCTGCGCTGCCGTGTACCTTCTGCCAAAGAATATGGCCTGCGTCCTCATGTTTTCCAAGGCCTGCAACACTTTCAGGTCTTTCCTGAATGCTTCCAGGCTGATCCGGTCATCCAAGGCAAAGGCCGTGTAACTGAAGGGATGCTCAAACCGGATGCCCTTCTTGATTGCATATCGTTTCATTCTGTATCCGATTTCATCAGCACCGCCCTTTGTCTTGTTCTGTACCCCTTCATAAGGGCTGACCGGGCAGCAGGTGCGACACGTCCACCCCTTGCCCGACAGGTAAAGCACCACGGACTTCTTACCACAGGAAGGGCAGAGGAAGAACAGCCGATCACAGCAGCCTGACCTCTCCCTGTGAAGGTCAATGGTCTGTTCCTTCCTGCTGTCGTTCCCGCCGATGGTCACCGACACAGCCCCCGGCCTGCACTTGTCTTTTATCTGTCCTATCCTGATCATGTCCACAGGATCACACCCCCCTTGAATCTGTTTCTTTTTGGGGCTTTTTGTGCATTCTGTCTTCTGGCACCCTTCAGGCCTGACCCGATCCAGACCACCAAAGACTGCTGAAATGTACAGGATGCACAAAATAAGCCCCATTCACGCGCGCGTGGGAAATCCTAAAACTGCAAGGCCGTTTACAGTACCATCTGACCGTCATCACAGAACAGTTTCAGCCCTGGATACTGTTTCCGTGCATAGTTCACTGCCTGATTGATTGTCCAGTTTATGCCGATAATCTTCCCACCAGGAAGAAGATTGAAGTGATTTAGCACCTTATTCAGGGCAGAAATATCTGATTTTATGATCCTTTCTGCCGTGATTCTGTCCATTCTGGTCATTTCTGTATTCATGCAGCCTGTACACAGTTCCGCTGTTCTGCCGTCCTTATCCGTGAACAGGACGTGCACCCAATCCGGGAAATCAATATCCGGGAATCTATCATCCCCGCTTGCCATCCCCTTCACATGCCATTGCACAGACTTCAGTTCAGTCAGTTCACAGCAGTTCAGCACGTCCTGCCTGATTTCCGGTCTGTATTTCCTTCTGCTTTCCTTCACTGTCAGTGTCATCATGGTGTTGTTCCCCTTTCTCTTGTGTTGGTGACCGGGTGAACGTGGTGAAGGTCTTTTCCTTACCCATAGCAAATAATTTTCTTTTTTTGGGAAAATTATTTTTTTTCATGGGGATATATAGAAAGATGTTCACCACGTTCACCCTTAAACGATTGTTTATGAAAACCTCTACTTCCGTTTAAGTTCTTCCATTTTTTTCACTTCTGCTTCCAAATCATCCACCTGTTTCTGTGTCAGGCGGTTCCGGTTCATGTTCCGTTTCACAGGTGGAATCAGGAACATGTTTCCGCTTTTTGAATGCTTTGTCCTGATTTCAGGGACATCTTTCATGATTGCCCTGACCGCTGAACCAATGTCCCTTGCAGACAATCTTTCCAGTGCATATTCAGGCTGATCCTTCAAGGCCGATGGTGTAGACCACGCCCACATGGACAAAGGTGCATCAAAGTCCAGGACATTCCGCAGTTCTTCTTCACCAGGAAGCAGTTCTGTCAGGCCTTTGTTCCTTTCTTCCAGTGTGGTCACCTCTGTCCTGGTCATCCTGAAGCAGTTGGGATCAGCTTTCACTACTTTATAGCATTCAGCCCAAAACTGATGAAGCTGACCGGGATCAGACAGGCTTCCCATGTCAATCTTGTCCTTCCTGACCGGAACCACCCACCAACGCCTGCTGCCTGAATCGTCATTCAGGAATATGGCCTTGTTCGTAGTCCCACAAAAGGAAGTGGTTCTTGCCTTGGTCACTGGTTCCGGTCTGTATGGCTTCCTGATCCGGTCATCCCTGTTCGTGATAAAGTTCTTGATGTCTGACTTGTTCGCCTTGAACGTCCTGTCAATCTCCCCGATCTCACCCACCCACACAGACAGCAGTTGAATCATGATGTCCTTGTTCTTGGTGGTCAGTTCTTTGTCCAGGGAAGAAAACCACAGCGGAACAGGAACCATCTGCTGAAAGAACCGGGACTTCCCTATCCCTTCAGCCCCCTGAAGGATCAGCACCCCTTCAGCCTGGAAAGGGCTGTCCATCGTGTTGAAGGGCATGGCAGCAGTCTGAAGGAACCACTTCCTGACCATTTCCCTTTCCATGGGATCAGTCAGGCCAAGGATGTCATACACATCAGGGAACCTGCTGACACCATCCCATTCCACAGCAGTCAGGTATTCCTTCACCGGATTGTATGAATTGATGTCTGCTTCATAGACAATCAGGTCTGTGATCTGCTGTTTTGATATGGCCTTTTTCGTGTACTGCCTGAAGTCATACTGTAACCGGATAGGCATGACATTCTGGATGTCATGAATCTGCATCAAGTCCCCTGTCAGTTCACCATATTCAACGATGTTCAGCAGTTCATTGTACCGGATGCACACACCACGGTCAGCAATGAACCGCCTGAACCCTTCTGGTGTGACCGTCTTGGTCTTCTGGCTGTGTTCCTGCTGTGCTGCCTTTTCATAGGTGGATTCATTCAGAATCTGGCTGTTCAGCACGTCTTCAGGAATGGGGCTGTCAAAGACATAATCATTCATCAGCCTGACCACCTGGAAGACATCTTCCACGGAATAGCCACGGCCTACCAGGTGGAAGACATAACCACCAAGCTGATTAGTCCTGTCCCCTTCCGGGAAGTCCATTCTGAATGGTTTCAGCCTGCCCTTCTGCAAAGGCAGCAGGAAGACCGGAAGTTCATCAATCTGTTCAGGATCACTGAACACTTCCCTTTTCAGGTTGCCGATCTGAAGCGGGATGTGGTCATCAGATTCCGGGAACTTCCATTCCATCTTGATGTTCAGCAGGCTGATCCAGTTCTGTTTGTTCTTCCTTTCCAGTCCTTCAGGACATCTGAAGAACAGATGGACACCGTGTTCAGTTCTGACACCATAGAAGGACAGCCCCTGATCTTCCAACAGATGCAGGACGGCTTCACTTCTTGGTTTTCCCTTGATGGTTTCCACCAGTTCCCCGGTTTTGTGGTCACGGTCATCAATGTCCACCTTCAGGAACCCTTCAGGATAGGCTGCACCGTAGTCCTTCCATGCAGGATCAGGCTGATCAGAATACACCCTGTTCTCTTTGGCCTGCCTTGGATGCTTGCCGTTGAACTCAATGAACCGCAGTTTCCATTTACCGTTGCCAGTGTTCAGTCCAGTGTCTGACCCTTCTGACGGCCTTGGTCTTTTCCTTCTCATTCTGTGACAGCCCCTTTCCTGTGGTTTCTGATGACTTCCAGAAGATGCTGTTTCATATCTTCTGGAAGTTCCGTCCTAAGTTTCCTGTACATGGTGTTTTCACTGCACCCCATAAGGCCTGCAAGTTCCCACTGCTTCAAATCTGCTGCTTTCATTGCTTCCCTGATTTCCCTGTTTGTCATTTTCTTCAATCCCCTTTCTTTGTTCTTGACTTTGGTCATCATCATCATTATAATTATAATTGCGGTTAAGCGTAATTACAATTCAGCGTAGGCGGGTTTTTCATATCAAATAAACCGTCTAATATTCTCAAAGCGTAATCGAAGCAGAAAGGAAGTGAAAAAAAGGTGTGCAAAAGAGCCAACCCACAGCTTGACCCGGCCTTGATTGGTGACCGGATCAAGACGGCACTGAAAGCAGCAGGGATGCAGCAGAAGGAACTTGCCGTCACAATGGGTGTCCGCACCGCAACAGTCAGCAGGTGGGTGACCGGGAAAGCTGAACCAAGCAGTTCAAACCTGCAAGGAATAGCAGATGTCCTTGATGTGAATGTGGAATACCTGACAGGACAGGATGACAGGATGAAACATCCCCGGAAACGTTCACAAGTGTTCAGTAAGTTCAAAGCAAAGGGCAGGGATGCAAAGATTGTTGAAGCATCCAAGATCATCATGGATGCAATCAGGATTCTTGACTATGATCTATCCTATGATCCTAAAGCAGAATATGACGGTGAAGGTTCAGCAATGTTGGTGTCCCTTCGTGTGGCAGATGATCTGGACAAGAAATGCAGTGAAGTATTGAGAAGAAAAGAAGGGGAACAGAATGACAAAGATAATCAGCTTTAAGAAAGACGTGCTTCAGGATCAGGTCATCAGCACAGACCGGATTACATGGGTTTTGCATATCAACGCTGAAGACCCTGAAATCATGATCAACCTCAAGTATCATGCAGACAGTCAGAAACTACATATTTTCCTCACATGCAACAGCTTTGAACTTATTGACGTTCTGAAGGAAGCAGCCCTGAAAGAAGCACAGAATAATCCTGCTGCCCTTTTGAACAGTGAGATGGTCACCATAAAACCAACCATGGTACAAGGTCACCTGATCCGCACGAACACAGGTGAACTAATGGCACGGTATTCATAAAGCACCAGAAAGGAGAACGAACCATGAAGATGACAGAAGAACAACTGAACCAGATTGATGAAAACTTCAGAAAAGCAAGGGTGATCCTGATGACATACCTTGACGCACATCAGAATGATGGAAGTGAAGACCACACCACGGTCATTGAAGTGGTCATGGACTACATGAACAAGATTGAAGACATCATGAAGGAAGTACAGTGACCGGTTCCAGATGACATATCAGCACCGCCCCAGGCATTGATTGCAGCTTTGCCTGGACAGCGAAAAGGAATAACAAAAGTGACCGTGGTGATTGCAGCACCACGGTCACAGATGACAACAAACCAAAGGAATGAATGGTCTGTCAGCACCTTTTATCATACCATTCTTTCCATTGGTTTACCAGACAGGAAAGGATGGTCTTTTCATGAAATTACCGAACGGATACGGATCAGTCTATAAGCTGCCCGGTTCCAGAAGGAAACCGTGGGCAGTCAGAAGAACAGTTTCCAGAACAGATGACCCGGACGGCACCATACACTTCAAATATGAATATCTTGGATATTATGAAAGCAAGGAAAAGGCACTGATTGCCCTTGCCCATTACAATGAACACCCATACAACACCGATGCCAACAAGGTCACTTTTGCCGATATTTATGAAATGTGGTCTTCCCATTTCTACCAGCACACATCACGGTCAAATGTGAACGGATATAGTGCAGCATATAAGTGTTGTGGTTCCCTTGAATCAATGAAATTCAATGAAATCAGAAAAGCGCATCTTGATTATGTTATTGAAACATGTGGGAAGAACTACCCAACCTTGAAGAAAATCAAAGGTCTGTTCAATGTGTTATATAAATATGCCATGGAAAACGACTTGTGCATGGTAGACTATGCCCGGTATGTAGAAATCAAATGGTACAAAGACCGGAACCCTGACAAGCGGGACAGGAACCCCTTCACCACACCTGAACTTGATACAGTGTGGAACTGGAAGGACACCAACGATTACTTCACCGTCATCCTGATCCTGATCTATTCCGGTTGCAG
The DNA here is from genome assembly GCA_002350625.1 of Lachnospiraceae bacterium UBA2860. Lineage (GTDB taxonomy): Bacteria > Bacillota > Clostridia > Lachnospirales > Lachnospiraceae > Chordicoccus. The sequence continues at coordinate 86,787 of DEFE01000026.1, read as the reverse complement.
GATCAGTGAACTGCTTGATCTGAAGAAGGAACAGGTGAACCTGTCTGACCGCTATTTTGACATCATGAAGTCCAAGACACAGGCAGGTGTCAGGCGTGTCCCCATTGCCAAGAAGATCATGCCCTTCATGGAAGCATGGATGAACAGGAATGACTGTGAATACCTGATCAGCAATCCTTCAGGTGGTCATTTCTCTTACCGGAACTATTATGATTCCTATTGGACACCGCTTGTGCAGCAGATCAGCGTCACCCACACCCCGCACGACACCCGGCACACCTGCATCACCATGTTGAAGAATGCAGGTGTGGAAGAAAGGATCATCAAGCGCATTGTGGGACACAAGGGACAGGGTGTCACAGAAACTGTCTACACCCACTATGAACTTCAGCAGCTTTTGGATGCCATTGACCTGATCTGAAAGGCAGGTGACCACATGAACCGGATAGATTATCAGGCACAGTTCACCAGGGATCATTATGACAGACTGTCCCTTTACCTTCCCAAAGGGATGAAGGAAAAGGCTAGGCACGCAGCCGATCAGAACGGCACGTCAGTCAATGACTACATTATCAGGCTGATTGACCGGGACATTGACGAACAAGGCCACAGTCACCTTGCCACCTTGTCCCGCTTTGGGGAACCAGAAAAGCGCATCCTTCAGAAGTGGCAGGTTGCAGCCAAATACTATGACATGATTGAAGCGATCAGTGAACAGGAAGGATATTATGTCCTGCTGAAGCAGGGATTCACGAACGATGTGACAGGCAGCAGGACGATCCATGCAGAGAACCTGAAGGACATCAGGATCATGATTACCAAGTCCCATCCGGTCAGGACAGGTCAGCTTGTGGATGGTGTGAATGAAGTCACCGCTGAATGGCTGCGGAAGTGGCAGACACCCCGGAAGTATTACCACATGATTGAGTCTGCCACCTTCACCAGGGAAGACGGCTTCACCATCGTCCTGAAGGAAGGATTCACAAACGATGCCACAGGCAGCAGGGTGATCCACTCTGACAGCCTGAAAGTTTTCAAACCGCTGATAAAACATTCTCACAGCGTATGAAATAACCCCGGAAGCACTGCCCTTTGCAGTGCTTCTTTTTTGCCCTGGAATGCCCTGTTTTCAAGGTTTCTGCTGTCTAACGTCAGACAAAATTTCTTGAACCTGCGATTGTAAGCAACGTGTAAGCAGCGTGTAAGCAACCGCAAAAATCCGCACAGGTTTTTACAGGGCTTTTTACTCTGAACCACTACACCGGAAATAATAGGAAAAGCCTTGAAAACACTGGGCTTTCAAGGCTTTTTGTACTTCTGTGTGATCTTTTGATTTTGATAACTGAATTATCGCTTGCTGAACTGCGGAGCACGACGTGCGGCTTTGAGACCGTACTTCTTTCTCTCCTTCATACGCGGATCGCGTGTGAGGAATCCGGCCGTCTTAAGCGGCTTTCTGAAGTCGTCGTCAGCTTTGCAGAGCGCGCGGGAAATGCCGTGGCGAATCGCACCGGCCTGGCCTGTGTAGCCGCCGCCGTGTACGAAGACCATCACGTCATATCTGCCTTCCGTGCCCGTGACGCCAAACGGCTGGCGGACGATCATCTTCAGCGTTTCCATACCAAAGAAGTCATCGATGTCGCGCTTGTTGACCGTGATCTTGCCTGTGCCTGCAGAAAGGTACACTCTTGCGACAGAACTTTTTCTTCTACCTGTACCATAAAATCTTTCGCTTGCCACCTTCGTACCCTCCTATCAGAATTCCAGCTTCAGCTCTTCCGGCTTCTGAGCAGCGTGCGGATGCTCCGGTCCGGCATAGACATGCAGCTTCTTGAACATCTTGTCACCGAGCGCACCGTGCGGGACCATGCCGCGGACTGCGTGCTCAACGACCCATTCCGGCTTCTTTGCAAGCATGTCGCGCATCTTTGTGTACTTCGCGCCGCCCACATATTCGGAATGGCTGAAATAGATCTTCTGATCCAGCTTCTGGCCGGAAACGCTGATCTTCTCAGCATTGATGATGATAACATTGTCGCCTGTATCGACATACGGTGTATAGATCGGCTTATTCTTGCCTCTTAAGATCTTCGCTGCCTCGGAAGCAAGGCGGCCGAGAGGCAGATCCGTCGCGTCGATCACATACCACTTGCGCTCGACGTCTTCCGGCTTGGCCATAAAAGTTTTCATGGATAATCCTCCTGAATCACGAATGAATAACTTGCGTCCTCTCCGCTTTAGAGACCTCCACATAATCCCTGCGGATGCCGCATACACCGCACCGGGGCAGGCCGGTCATATGCGCAAAAAACACGCGACTTGGGATGTCGCACCCGATTATTATAAGCGTTCGCCATCTCCCGTGTCAACCTTATTTTCTTACTGCCGACTAGACAAATCGACGTTTTTCTTCTATTATTCTGTAAGAAAAAGGAGGGAACAGCCATCATGCCAGAAAATCACCAGAAGAAACGTAATACAGCCGCCACCGTTCTCGGCATCTGCGCGATTGCCGTCGTGTGCCTGATCGTCTACCTGCTCGGCCGCACCGGCGTCATCAAGATGAATAACAGCTCGAGCGCTGCAGCGGGCGGCGCGGCAGCTGCTGCTTCAGGCGTCGTCAAAGCCGAACCGACGCCCGCTGCCGCTTCCACGGCCTCGGAGACGGAATCGCTGCTCTCGATCATCACGGAGACGCCGACGCCGACACCGACCGAGACGCCCACACCGACGCCGACGGAGACACCGACGCCCACGCCGACAGAGACGCCCACGCCGACGCCCGAGCCGGAAGTGACCGTCTTCACGACGGATTCCGTCAATGTGCGCGCCGGGGCGAGTACCGACACGGAAATCGTCGGCAAGCTCTTTGCCGGAGCGTCCGTGAAGAAGACCGGCGAAGAAGGCGACTGGACGATCATTGATTATGAAGGCGGCAAGGCCTATATTAAATCGGAATATCTGAGTGAGGCGAAGACCTATCAGGAGCACTGGGACCTTGAGGATCTGTCCAACGAACTGTGTGAATTCGGATACGCGCAGGCCAATCGCGACGAGAACAACGTCCCGACGGACTGGTCGTGGTACGAGTCCAAATGGGGACAGTTCAACGTCGACTGGATTCAGGATACGTCGAAGCCCGTGATCTACCTGACGATGGACGAAGGCTTCGAGAACGACACGACGGCGGGCATCCTCGACGTGCTTAAAGCGAAAGAAGTCAAGGCCGTCTTCTTCCTGACGAAGTACTTTGTGGATGAGATGCCCGACATGGTGCAGCGCATGATCGACGAAGGTCACCAGCTCGGCAATCACACCTGCACGCATCCGAAGATGCCGACACTGTCAATCGAGGAGCAGACCGATCAGATCATGACGCTGCAGAATCTCGTGAAAGACAAGTTCGGCTACGACATGAAGTATTTCCGCTACCCGGAAGGCGCCTACAGCGACCAGTCCCTCGGGCTCGTGAACAACCTCGGGCTCAAGGTCGTCTTCTGGTCCTACGCTTACAACGACTACAGCGACGAGCAGCCGCCGGTCGATGAATCTCTCTGGAAGGCCGTGGACGCCGTCCATCCCGGCGCGATCTATCTCCTGCACGCCAGCTCCACGACGAACGCGGCGTTCCTCGGCGACTGGATCGACGCCTGCCGCGACAAGGGCTTTGAATTCGGCATTTATCCGGAGTCGGCAAACTGAACTGTCTCATCTGTTTACGCACATGACGCGGCGCCTCTTGAAAGCGCCGCAGGAGGTATAAAACCATATGGGTGGATTTTTCGGAGTCGCTGCCAAAGAAGACTGTGTGTTTGATCTCTTCTACGGCACGGACTATCACTCGCATCTGGGCACGAGGCGCGCCGGCATGGCGGTCTATGACCCCGCGTCCGGCTTTGACCGCGCGATCCACAACATCGAAAGCTCCTACTTTCGTCCGAAGTTCGAAAAAGATATCACCACCATGAAGGGACAGCTCGGGATCGGCAGCATCAGCGACTTTGAATCCCAGCCGCTCGTCATCCGCTCCCAGCTCGGCACCTTCGCCATCGCCACTGTCGGACGGATCAATAACGCCGGGGAGATCCGGGATCATCTCTTCGCCAACGGACACCAGCACTTCATGGAAATGAGCGCGGGCGGCACAAGCCCCACCGAGCTCGTCGCTTCCATCATCTCCCAGAGAAAAGAATTTGCCGAAGGGATCCGGCTCGCCCAGGAGCTCATCAAGGGCTCCATGACGATCCTCGTCATGACGCCGGACGGCATCTATGCCGCGCGGGACCGCTTCGGCCGCACGCCTGTCGTCGTCGGCAAAAAGGACGACGCCTACTGCGTCGCCTTTGAGAGCTTTTCCTATCTGAATCTCGGCTATGAGCATGTCCGGGAACTCGGACCGGGCGAGATCGTCCTCATGAATGCAGACGGGTGCGAGACGGTCGCGGAGCCATTTAAGGACAAGAAGATCTGCACCTTCCTCTGGATCTACTACGGCTTCCCCGCCTCGGAATATGAGGGGATCAACGTGGAGGCCGCCCGCTATTCCTGCGGGAGAGCGCTCGCGAGGCGCGACATGGCGCGGGGCATCGCGCCCGACTCGGTGGCCGGCGTGCCGGACAGCGGCGTCGCGCATGCGATCGGATACGCCAACGAATCCGGCATTCCCTACGAGCGCCCCTTTGTCAAGTATACGCCGACCTGGCCGCGCAGCTTCATGCCGACGCATCAGGACAAGCGCAATCTCATCGCGAAGATGAAGCTGATCCCGGACCGGCGGCTGATCGGGGGCAAGCGCCTCCTTCTGATCGACGACTCGATCGTGCGCGGCACGCAGCTCAGGGAAACCACGGAATATCTCTTCCAGAGCGGCGCGAGTGAAGTTCACGTGCGTCCGGCCTGTCCGCCGCTGGTCTACGGCTGCCCTTACCTCAACTTCTCCCGCTCAAACTCCGAGATGGAGCTGATCACACGGCGCATCATCGAGAAGCTCGAAGGCACGGCGCACCCGGATCCGGAAACGCTCGCGCCCTACCTCGATCCGGACGCGGAAGCCTACGCGGTCATGCTGGAGGAAATCCGCAAGGAGCTGAACTTTACTTCTCTCCACTTCCACCGCCTTGACGACATGGTGGAAGCGATCGGGCTTGAGCCCTGTTCTCTGTGCACCTACTGCTGGAACGGAAAAGCGTAAAGCCGCACCGAATATGCGTCCTCTTCACACTTTCTGAAGGCGCGCCATGGAGGCGATCATCTTCTTCGTTCCCCAGGCCGTAAAATCGACCGTGACAAAGAAATCATTGCCCCGCGGCGTGATCTCACGCACGGTGCCCTCTCCGAATTTCACATGTCTCACCGTGTCTCCCACCCGGTATTCCGGCGCTCCGGCGGCGGCATCCGCGGCCGGAGGCACTGTTTTTTTGTAGGGATTCACATAGCTGCTCTTCCTCGAGTACCGGACATCCTTTTCCGGATCGAACTGCTTCCCGAACGAGAGCGTCTCTTCCTCCCCGCGGCCTCCGGAAATGGCGTCTCTGAGCGCCCTGTCCCGACCCCCCGCAGCAGGCAGCGGCCGTCTCCCCGGGGACGTCCCGCCCTCAAGATCGATGCACTCCCGCGGAATCTCGCGCACAAAGCGGGAGACGGGACTTGCCGCCACTTCGCCCCGCAGCATGCGTTCCTTTGCGCAGGTCAGCGTAAGCAGTTCTTTCGCTCTCGTCATGCCGACGTAGCAGAGCCTCCGCTCTTCCTCGATCTCTTCCTGCGGATTTTCCGCGTTTATGGACATGCTGCCCGGGAAGAGGCCGTCTTCCATGCCCGTCATATAGACGACGGGAAACTCCAGGCCCTTGGCGGAGTGCAGCGTCATGAGCAGCACGCGCTCCTCGTTTTCGGGCAGGTTATCGATGTCGGCAATGAGCGAAACCTCCTCGAGGAAGCCGGACAGGGAGGCCTCCCCCGCCGCTTTTTGCTCATACTGCACGGCCTTCGACACGAGCTCGTCAAGGTTCTCCATGCGCGCCGTCGCTTCTTCCGTCTCCTCGGCTTCAAGCGCATCCCTGTACCCGGATTCCTTCATGACTGCTTTCACGAGCGCGCTGATCTTCCCCTGCTCCGCCTGCACGCTGAGATCGCTCATCAGCTTCGCAAATGCCGAGAGCTTGCTCAGTGTCCCCTTGGATAATCCCGGGATGCGCTGCGCCTCCTGCACCGCCGCAAAGAAGGAGATGCCGCCGGACGCCGCGTAGTCCGACACTTTACTTATGGTGCTGTCGCCGATCCCGCGCTTCGGCACGTTGATCACGCGCAGCACTGACAGATCGTCCTCCGCGTTGTCGATTGTCTTCAGATACGCGAGGACATCCTTGATTTCCTTTCTCGCATAAAAGTTGATGCCGCCGACGATTCTGTAAGGGAGCGAGGCCATCAGCATTTTCTCCTCGAAAAGACGCGACTGTGCGTTCGTCCTGTAGAGGATGGCAAAATCCCCGAGCGACCGCTTGCCGCACCGCACCTCCTCCGCGATCTCCCCGCACACAAACTCCGCCTCCTCAAAGCCGTTCGCGAAGCGCCTGAGACGCACCTTTACGCCGTCCGGATTCTCCGTCCAAAGCTTCTTCCGCTTGCGCCCGTGATTGTGGCTGATCACCTCATTGGCCGCGGAGAGTATGTTCTTCGTCGAGCGGTAGTTGCGCTCAAGCTTCACGACGACAGCGTCCGGAAAGACCTTCTCAAAGCCGAGAATATTCCGGATGTTGGCGCCGCGGAACTTATAGATGCTCTGGTCGTCGTCGCCGACGACGCACAGGTTCCTGTATTTTCCGGCGATCAGGGAGACAAAACGGAACTGGGCCGAATTGGTGTCCTGATACTCATCCACCATCAGGTAGCGGTACCGGTCCTGCACCTCGGCGAGCACATCCGGATGCTGTTCAAAGAGCTCGACGGCCTTTGTGATCAGATCGTCGAAGTCCATCGCGTTGTTCTCCTTCAGCTGCTTCTGATAGGATTTGTACATCTCCGCAACCTTCTGCCCGTAGTAGTCCGGGTTCAGCACCGCGTATTTCTCGGGCGGGACAAGCTCGTCCTTGGCGTGCGAGATGCGCGCGAGCACCGCCTTCTCGCGCATCGTCCGCGGATCGGCCTGCTTCTCTTTAAAGATCTTCTTCATGAGGCGCAGCTGGTCGTCCGTGTCATAGATGGAGAAGGAGCGCGTATAGCCCAGGAGATCGCCGTAGCGCCGGAGAATCCGGACGCAGAAGGAATGAAAGGTGCTGACCCGGATCTGCGACGCGCCGAAGCCGATGATCTTATCCACGCGGCTCCGCATCTCGTCGGCCGCTTTATTCGTAAATGTGATCGCGAGGATCTGCGCGGGGCTCACGCCGATGACGTCGATGAGATAGGCAATCCTGTGCACGAGCACACGTGTCTTGCCCGAGCCGGCGCCGGCGAGGATGAGCAGCGGGCCTTCCGTCGTCACGACTGCTTTCTGCTGTTCTTCATTGAGCTGGGAAAGAATCTCGTTCTCAAGCATACTGTTTTCCTTATAATTTATCTTCTCGTTTTTAAAACTATATGATAAAATTAAAAATAAGTTTATGAGCGCAAAGGAGGTCGATCATATGGATCAGAACACACGGGACGTGCTGCGGTCTGTTCTTGAGGCATTTAACAGCTTCAGCTACATCAGCCCCGAGGACGTGCCGGACATTCCTCTTTATATGGACCAGATCACGTCCTTTATGGACGCCAAGCTGGCCCGGTGCAAGCGATATCCGGACGACAAAATCCTGACCAAGACCATGATCAACAATTATACAAAAAACAGGCTGATCCCTCCTCCCGATAAAAAGAAGTACTCCAAGGATCACCTGCTTCTTCTCATATATGTGTACTATCTGAAAGATTTTCTGCAGATCAGCGACATAAAGACGCTGCTGAGTCCGCTCACGGAGAAGTATTTTTCTTCCGGCAGCGAAGAGACGGACCGGACGCTTCACAGCATCTACGAGTCCGCTTTCCAGCTCGTGCGCGGCCAGACCGGCGACATGGCCAAGGACCTGATGCGCAGCTGGAGAAAAGCAACCGGGGCTTTCCCGGACGCGGACAGCGAGGACGAACAGTACCTGCACATCTTCGCCTTTGTCTGCCTGTTAAGCTTCGATGTCTACGTCAAAAAAAAGCTCATTGAGACGGTCGTCGATGAGATGAACGGGCATGCGCAGGGCGAAGCGGAAGAAACATAAAGGGCAGTCATGCCCTTTTTATTTTTCCTCCGCCTTTTTCTTCAATTTGTTCCAGACGATCTCATAGCCGTCATTTCCGTAATTGAGCGAGCGGTTGACGCGGCTGATCGTGGCTGTGGATGCGCCGGTTTTTTCGGAAATGTCGAGATAGGTCTTCCGGTCCCGCAGCATGCCCGCCACCTCATAGCGCTGGGAGAGCGAGGCAATCTCGTTCATCGTGCAGACGTCCATAAAGAACGCGTAGCACTCTTCCCGGTTTTCAAGCGTCAGGATGGCATCAAACAGGCTGTCTACGGATTTATTGTGCACCTTGTTGCTCATCTTTGGTTCCGCTCCTTTCTTAATGGCATCTGTCAGGTCAGGATCTTCGACAGGAAATCCTGTGTTCTCGGATTCTGCGGATTCGAGAAGAATGCCTCCGGTTCATTTTCCTCCAGGATCTGTCCGTCGTCGACAAACAGGACCCGGTTCGCTACTTCTTTGGCGAAGTTCATCTCATGGGTCACGACTGCCATCGTCATGCCGTCCTCCGCCAGCTCCTTCATGACGGCGAGGACCTCGCCGACCATCTCCGGGTCGAGCGCCGACGTCGGTTCGTCAAAGAGCATGACCTTCGGGTTCATCGCCAGAGAGCGGACGATCGCGATGCGCTGCTTCTGACCGCCCGACAGCTGATTCGGATAGGCTTCCGCTTTCTCTTCAAGGCCGATTCTTTTCAGGAGGCGCATCGCATTTTCTTCGGCCTCCTCATGAGACTGCTTCTTCAGCATCACCGGTGCGAGGGTGATGTTTTTCTTTACCGTCAGATGCGGGAACAGATTGAAGTGCTGGAACACCATGCCCATCCCGGCGCGCACGGCGTCGATATTGACGCCGGGGGCGTTGATCTGCTGTCCGTCGAACCAGATTTCACCCTTTGTCGGCTCCTCCAGAAGATTCATGCAGCGGAGGAACGTGCTCTTGCCCGAGCCGGACGGGCCGACAATGACGACCTTCTCCCCCTTTGCTATCTGGCAGTCAATGCCTTTTAATACTTCCACATCGCCGGCCAACGTATGAAATGTTTTGTACAGGTTTTTAACGGAGATCACTCTTTGCCAGCCTCCCTTCAATAACGTGCAGCACCTGTGTGAGCAGGATGACGATAACAAGATATACCGCGGCCACTACGAGCAGCGGCGGAAACGCATCGTACGTGATCGAGCGGATGATATCCCCGCCCTTTGTCAGATCCTGGATGCCCACGTATCCGGCGACGGAAGTTTCTTTAAGAAGAACGATAAACTCGTTGAAAATCGCCGGCGCCACATTTTTAAACGCCTGCGGCAGGATGATATTCAGCATGGTCTGGTGGGCATTGAGGCCCAGAGACCTGCCCGCTTCGGTCTGTCCGCGGTCGACGGACTGGATGCCGCTGCGGATGACCTCGGCGACATAAGCGCCGGAGTTAAGACCGAAGGAGACGATCGCAATCATGATCGGCGCGCCGCTCGCCCAGATGACAAAGTACATGATCATCAGCTGGACGACCATCGGCGTCCCGCGGATCACGGTCAGATAGAGACCGCAGACCAGGTTGGCGATGCGGAGCAGAATGCTCTTCTTTCTGCTCTGATGATAATTGACGCGGATGAGCGCTATGATGACGCCGATGATGACGCCGATGAGAAGTGCAAATATTGTGATAAGGACAGTGTTGCCAAGCCCGCGTACAAGATACATGTAGCGGTTCTGATTGATAAAGTCGTCATAAAGACGCGAAGCGAGGCTTCGGTCGCCCATATGGATTCCCCTTTCCGCAAAAATCCCCCGCGCAGCTGTCTGCCGGGATTACATCATACGTTCCTCCCCTTGCGCCGGCCTTCAGATCCGGAACAAGGGGAGAAAACGTTCTATATGATTTTTACCAATTCGTCCTTATGCGGCGTCAGAGGAAGCTTCTTCTTCCGCTGCCTCATCCGTTCCGTCCGAGATATAGGCGCTGACGATCTTGTCCATCTCGCCGCTCTCATTCAGCTCTTTGATGACTTCATTGACGACCTCGGTCAGATCGGAGCCCAGCGGTACCGCGATCGCGTAGGTTTCTTCCGTCATCGCCTCGTCGAGCGTCATGATCTTGTCAGCGTTCTTCTCGACCAGCTTCTTCGCCGGGAAATCGTCGATAACAACCGCGTCGACACGCCCTGCGAGCAGGTCGGAGACAGCGTCCATGCCCTTCGGATAGCGGCGGACTTCAGCGACGCTGATATCGCTCGAGCCGTCCTCGTTCGTGCAGTAGATATCACCGGTCGTGCCCTGCTGCACGCCGACGATCTTGCCCTCGAGGTCGGCGCGGGACTTAACCTCGCCGTCGATCGCCGTGATGATCGTCTGGGACGCGTTGAAATAGTCATCCGAGAAGTCGACGTTCTTGCGGCGCTCATCCGTCGCCGTCATGCCCGCCGCGATGAAATCGGCCTTGCCGGCATTTAAGCTCGGGATGAGGGAGTCAAATGCGATATCCGTGATCTCGAGCTCGACGCCGAGCTTCTCGGCGATCTTCTTCGCGATCTCGACATCGATGCCGACGATCTCTTCGCCGTCTTTAAACTCAAATGGCTCGAACTCGGCGTTCGTCGTCATGACGACCTTGCCGGCGGCCTTGATCGCCTCGACCTCGCCTTCCGCCATTACAGCAGATGCGCCCATCGCCATCGTCATCGCGCCTGCGAGCAGCACGGCTGTCATCTTCTTCATGTTCATAATAATCTGCCTCCTTTTGACTGGGTCCGCCGCGGCCGGCGGCGCCTTCATTTTCCCGGAACCGGGACGGGCGCGCGTCTGCGTCGGACGTGTTCACACTCTACAGTTCTACATTTTAGCATTTCACCGTACTAAATTCAACGACAAATTTCATCGGCAAATCCCGCAAATTCTTTCCTTGTATCCGTCCTGGGCGGATGCTATGATTGAGCGTATGAGACGGCCCGCGTAAAGACATACGGGCCGTAAAAAACCGGGACTTATCCGAAGAGGCAGGGACTGATACATGGCTGAGGGACTTACGCTCTACAAACTGATCGTGCTGTACATGCTGCGGAAGGTCAACTTCCCGCTCTCCAACACGCAGATCACGGAGTTCATGATCGACAGGGAGTACACGGATTATTTTCATGTCCAGGAGGCGATCCACGACCTCGTGGACGCGAAGCTGATCACCGTCGACACGATCCGCAACACCTCGCAGTACACGGCGACAAACGACGGGGAAAAGACGCTTGAGTACTTCAGCAATGAGATTTCCTATCCGATCAAGAAGGAAATCGATAAATACCTGCGTGACAACGCGTTTGAACTGCGCAACGAGAGCTGCATGGTCGCGGACTGGGAGCTCACCGAGGATGGCGGCTGTGCCGTGCACTGCCGCGTCAACGAAGGGCGCGAGACGATCATCGCGCTCACGATCAACGTCGCCACCGAACAGGAGGCGGAACGCGTCTGTGAGAAGTGGCCGGAGGTCGCGCAGGAGATCTATGTCGACATCATGATGAAGGTGCTGTGAGAGACCTATGGATTTATTTGATTATATGAAACAGAAGACGCTCGACAACGAGTCCCCGCTCGCGCTCAGGATGCGCCCGCGCACACTCGACGAGGTCGTCGGGCAGGAGCACATCATCGGCAGGGGCCGGCTCCTTTACCGCGCGATCAAGGCGGACAAGCTCAGCTCCGTCGTCTTCTACGGACCTCCGGGCACGGGAAAGACCACGCTCGCACGCGTCATCGCGAACACGACGAACGCCAGCTTCCGCCAGCTGAACGCGACCACCTCCGGAAAGAAAGAGATGGAGGAAGCCACGGCATACGCCAAGGCACAGCTCGGGGGCTACGGAAAGCGTACCATTCTCTTCATCGACGAGATTCACCGCTTCAACAAGTCCCAGCAGGACTATCTCCTCCCCTTTGTCGAGGACGGCACGGTCATCCTGATCGGCGCCACCACGGAGAACCCTTACTTTGAAGTGAACGCCGCGCTCCTTTCGAGGTCCACGGTCTTTGAGCTGAAGCCCCTCTCCCGGGAAGACATCGAAAAGCTTCTTTCGCGGGCGATGGAGGATCCTGAAAGAGGCCTCGGCAGCTATCACGCGGTCCTTACGGACGAGGCGAAGTCCTTCCTCGCGGACGTCGCAGGAGGAGACGCCAGGTGCGCGCTCAACGCCCTGGAGCTCGCCGTGCTCACCTCGGACCGCGATGACAAAGGGCAGCTTCTCATCGATCTTGCGACCGCGGAAGACTGCATCCAGAAGCGCGCCGTCCGCTACGACAAGAGCGGCGACCAGCATTATGACACGATCTCCGCCTTCATCAAGAGCATGCGCGGCTCCGATCCCGACGCGGCCGTCTACTATCTGGCCAAAATGCTTGCGGCGGGCGAGGACATCCGCTTCATCGCGCGCCGCATGATGATCTGCGCCTCCGAGGACGTCGGCAACGCGGATCCGCAGGCGCTTGTCGTCGCCGTAAGCGCGGCGCAGGCCGTCGAGCGCGTCGGGCTGCCGGAAGCGCAGCTCATCCTCGCGCACGCGGCCGTCTATATCGCCTGCGCCCCGAAGAGCAACGCCGTGACGGAAGCGATCTTTGCCGCCAAACGGTCCGTGGAGACGACGAAGACCACCGTGCCCGCGCATCTCCAGGACGCCCACTACGGCGGCCATAAGTATCTCGGACACGGCGTCGGCTATAAGTATGCGCACGACTACCCGTATCACTATGTAAAGCAGCAGTACCTCCCCGATGAGATCCGGGGAGCCGTCTTCTACGAGCCCACGGACATCGGCTATGAGGAAAAGATCCGGGAGCGCCTGGCCTTCCTGAAAGAAAACGGAACATAAAAAAATCTCCGCTCACGCGGAGATTTTTTTGTCCTATATACCGGTCTCAGGCCACTGCGTTCTTCGCTGTCTCGGCAAGTGCCGCAAATCCTTCCGGATCGCTGACAGCGATGTCTGCGAGCATCTTGCGGTTGATCTCGATGTTCGCGACCTTGAGGCCGTGCATGAATGTGCTGTAGTTGAGGCCGTTCAGACGGGCCGCCGCGCCGATGCGGGCGATCCACAGTCTTCTGAAGTCTCTCTTTCTCTGCTTGCGGCCCTTGTAAGCGCTCGCGAGCGCGCGCATGACGGACTGCTTGGCGATCCTGTACTGCTTGGATCTGGCGCCGTAGTATCCCTTGGCCAGCTTCAGTGTGCGGTTATGTCTTTTTCTGGCGTTTAAGCCACCTTTAATTCTTGCCATTTTTTATTCCTCCAAATCCTCAAAGTGCGCATCTTACAGATACGGTAAAATCTTCTTCATGACCTTCGCGTTCGTCTGATCCGTAATCGTCGCGTGTCTTAAGTTTCTCTTCGTCTTGCGGCTCTTCTTTGTGAGGATATGGCTCTTGTAAGCTTTCATTCTCTTGAGCTTTCCTGTGCCGGTAGCGTGGAAACGCTTGGCAGCAGCTCTTTTTGTCTTCATCTTCGGCATAATAAGTTCTCCTCTCTTTATTTCTTCTCTGTCAGAAACATTGTCATGAACCGGCCTTCCATCTTCGGAGGCTTGTCGACAACGGCGATATCGGACAGCTTCGCGGCGAAGTCATCCATCATCGGGCGGCTCTGCGCCGTGTGGGCCATCTCGCGGCCGCGGAAGCGGATGCTCACCTTCACCTTATTGCCCTTCTGGATAAACTTTCTGGCTGCAGCGACCTTCGTGTTGAGGTCGTTCGTGTCAATATTCGGAGACATGCGAATCTCCTTGATCTCCACAATCTTCTGCTTCCTGCGCGCTTCCTTTTCCTTCCTGGACTGCTCGTACTTGAACTTGCTGTAGTCAATGATCTTGCAGACAGGAGGCTGTGCCTTCGGAGCGATCTTGACAAGGTCAAGACCTGCCTCTTCGGCCATCGTCTGCGCTTCGCGGGCGGACATGATGCCCAGCTGTTCACCGTTCTCTCCGACCAGACGGATCTCCCGATCGCGGATCTGCTCGTTAATCATTAAATCGCTAATGAGACTACCCTCCTTTGAATGAAACGACTCATTTGCTTCTGACGGTGTTCCTCTCAGAAAAACACGGACAGTCAGTCAGACTGTCCGCATAACATCGAAAATCGCGCGTGCGCATATCAGATACGCACTTTGCTCTTTATCAACGCCCGTCGCTGATGCGCTCCGGGGTGAGAGTGGACACTCTGCTTGTTTTACAACAGTGATACTTTAGCATCCGCATGCGGAAATGTCAACAGATAATTTCGCGCTTATCTGCCGCAGCAGTGCTTGTACTTCTTGCCGCTTCCGCACGGACACGGATCGTTTCTTCCGATCTTCTTCGGCTTCACGATCGTGCCGGATTTCTTCTGCTCGAGATAGAGCTCCTTCTGCCGCTCCGCGGAAAAGATCTCGTTCCATTCCGGCAGCTCGTAGAGCCAGTCGGCCTTGGCGTCGACCATGTTCTTGTAGAGCTTTTCCCTGTCGAAGGCGAGGCTCACCTCGGTGTCCTCGTCCATCGTCTCGATGGGGTTCGGCTCGACGAGGGAATCGTTGATGCCGTCAAGGAAGCCCACCATCGTCTCGACCGGCACGGCATACTTCTCCGCGAGCTCCTTCACGGTGCCGCGCACCTCCGCGTCCGGGTCGGCGAGAAGCTGCTGATAGATGCCCTTCTCCGTCTGGAAATACGAATCCCAGAATCTCTTCAGCCATCCCTTGTCCGCGTTCTGGTCATATGCCTTATTGCGCCATTTGCCGAGCAGGGAATTCTTGTCGACCTTCAGTTCCTCTTCCATCTGCTCGATCTGTTTGCTGTTGTCTGCCATGATTCTACTCCTGATTTATTATGATACAAAAATCCGCTGCCGGTTCTTTCCCGGACAGTTTCTTCAAACGGAGGTATTGTAACACATCCCCCGTCACCACACAACACCTATGGACCTGAGCTTCTCCGCCGCGTCCCCGTAGTCCTTAAACAAGATGCCGCTCATTCCCGCGTCTCTTGCGCCCTTCACATTCTTCTCATTGTCGTCGATAAAGACGGTCCGCTTCGGATCAAGACGCATATCCGCAAGCAGCTTTCTGTAGATCGCCGGGTCCGGCTTCACGAGCCCGCACGTATAGGACCAAAGTCCCCCGTCCATCTGCTTTTCAAAATCCATGACGCCGCGCGCCTTAAGCTCCTCGCAGCACTCCCTGTTCCAGTTGGACAGAAAATACAGGCGGTATCCTTTTTCCCTGAGCGCCCGGAGCCATCCTTCCGTGTACGGAAACGGCTCGACGCCGTCCGCGAAGGTGCGCATGAAGGTGCGGAATTCTTCCGCGTACTCCGGCACCATCTGCACCAGATCCTCCGTCACATCCTCCCGCGTCCTCTTTCCGTCATCGAGCGCGTCCCACGCCTTTGTGCCGACGACCTTCTCCTTAAAGGCGCGGACCGCCTCTTCGGAAATGCCGATCGAGAGAAGGTATTCCTGCCAGTCCCACTTAAGCAGCACGTTTCCCACGTCGAAGACGATCGCGTCCACCACGGCCGACTTCGCGGGCCGCACGGCGCGCAGCACAAGAAGAAAGAGGTAGAGGAGCACCGGGATGAGCACGGTTCCCGCCAGCGCGGCGCGGAAGCAGACCTGTGCCCTGTCGCTGCTCATCAGGGAAAAGATCAGCGCAGCCACGTACATGCCGCCGAGCAGAATGACGGCAAGAAGCGCCAGTATTCGTTTCGCTTTATCCATGCCTTGTCTCCCTCCCGGTCCGGATCACTTGAGAACCGTAAATGAATCCACGATGCCGTCGATGAGCGGCGACGCCTCGAGCGCGTTGGCCGCCTTCGTCCAGGCCTCGAACTGATAGCAGGTTCCCCCGCCGCCCTGCACCGCGTAGATCCGGCAGGCGACGCCGACCGGCGTGCTGCCGTCCTCCGGCTGATAGGAGGCGGAAAACGTAATCATGCGGCAGAGCATGCCGCTTCCGGAAAGGATCCTGTCCTCCGCGCCGGAGAGGCGCACGTCAGAAAAGGCCGGATTCCCGGACACGCCCATCGCGAGCGCCGTGAAGTAATCGTCAAAGGTCTTCAGCGTCTCGCCGTCGAGGTCCTCCTCGTTGAAGACGAGGTAGCTGATGCCCTCCTCGTCCGCCGCCTCGATGAAAAATGCCTCGTCCGCTTTGCCGTCCGGGTCAAGCGTTCCCTTCGCGTCCGTCCACCCCTCCGGCAGCGTCACGCGGAAGCGCCCGTCTTCACTCACAAGAAAGCGGCTGTCTTCCTCCGCAGCTGCGGAGACGCATAAAAGCAGCGCAAGGACAAGCATCCCCAGGATACGTGATGCTTTGAAGGCCCTTCGTATGATTCCTGCTGTTCCGGCTGCTGCCATGCGCACCTCCGCCCTCATGACGGGCATCATATCCGCTTATCTGTAGATAATGTCGTCTCTCGACGGCCCGTTGGACACCATGGTCACCGGGAAGCCGATCTTCTCTTCGATGAACTCGATGTAGCGCCGGCAGTTTTCCGGGAGCTCCTCGTAGCGGCGGATGCCCGTGATATCGCACTTCCAGCCCGGCAGCACGGTCCACACCGGCTTCGCGCGCTTAAGAAGCGGCGTCGTCGGAAACTCCTCCGTCACGCGCCCGTCGATCTCATAGGCGGTGCAGACGGGGATCTCGTCGAGATAGCCGAGCACGTCGAGCACCGTCAGCGCCACATCGGTCGCGCCCTGCAGGCGGCAGCCGTAGCGCGAGGCGACCACGTCGTAAAAGCCCACGCGTCTCGGGCGCCCTGTCGTCGCGCCGTACTCTCCGCCGTCGCCGCCGCGGCGCCGCAGCTCCTCCGCCGCGTCCCCGAAGATCTCGGAGACGAACTCTCCTGCGCCCACCGCGCTCGAATAAGCTTTCGTGACCGCGATGATCTTCTTGATCTCATAGGGCGGGATGCCCGCGCCGACGGCCCCGTACCCGGCGAGTGTCGAGCTCGAGGTCACCATCGGGTAGATCCCGTGATCCGGGTCCTTCATCGTCCCGAGCTGTCCCTCAAGGAGCGCCGTCTTTCCTTCCTTCAGCGCCTTAAAGAGGAAGGCCGACGTGTCCGCCGTGTAGGGGGCGAGGAATTCTTTATAGCGGACGAGTTCTTCCATGATGTCGTCCGTCTTCAGCTCCTCCGCGTGATAGAGATGCTTAAGGAGGATGTTCTTCTTCTCGAGAATGCCGTCCACCTTCTCGCGCAGCGCGTCGAGGTCCTCAAGCTCGTTGACCTCGATGCCGATCTTGGCAAATTTGTCCGAGTAGAAGGGCGCGATGCCGGATTTTGTCGAGCCGAAGGATTTGCCGGCAAGCCGCGCCTCCTCGAGCGTGTCGAACAGCACGTGATAGGACATGACGATCTGCGCGCGGTCCGAGATCAGGAGCTTCGGGGCGGGCACGCCCTTCTCCGTGATATCGGCGATCTCCGCCGCGACGCGGTCCACGCTTAAGGCCACGCCATTTCCGATGATGTTCGTGACGGACGGGTGGAACACACCCGACGGCAGCGTGTGCAGCGCGAACTTTCCGTAGTTGTTCTTGATCGTGTGCCCGGCGTTCGCCCCGCCCTGAAAGCGGATGACGATATCCGCCTCCGATGCCAGCACGTCCGTAATCTTTCCTTTGCCTTCATCGCCCCAGTTGGCGCCGACAACAGCTGTAACCATGGGTACCTCCCTTAAACGTCTTATACGTTAATTTCTGCCTTAAAACCGAGTGCGTCCCTGTTCGCGTCGAGCAGCGGCCGGACCACGTCCCTTAAGTATCTCTCCGTCTGATAGGGCGCCCGTCCGACGTACTTTGCCGGATCCATGGCGCGCGTGAGTTCCTCCTCCGTGAGGCCGAACGCCGGGTCCGCCGCGATGCGGCTGAGCAGGTCATTGTCGCCGCCCTCTTCCTTGACGTGGCGGCCGGCCGCCATGGAGAGCTCGCGGATGCGCTCGTGCAGCTCCTGCCTGTCTCCGCCGGCCTTCACCGCGTCCATCATGATGTTTTCCGTCGCCATGAACGGCAGCTCCGCCATCAGATGCTTCCGGATAACCTTCGGGTAGACGACGAGGCCGTCCGCGACGTTCGCCATCAGATCCAGGATGCCGTCCGCCGCGAGGAAGCCCTCCGGCACGCTGAGCCGCTTGTTGGCCGAATCGTCAAGCGTCCGCTCAAACCACTGCACGGCAGAGGTAATCGCCGGATTCATAGCGTCCGCGATGAGATAGCGCGCAAGGGACGCGATCCGCTCCGAGCGCATCGGGTTCCGCTTGTAGGCCATCGCGGAGGATCCGATCTGGTGCTTCTCAAATGGCTCCTCCACCTCTTTCAGGTGCTGCAGCAGCCGGATATCATTCGAAAACTTCGTCGCGCTGGCCGCAATGCCCGCGAGCACATTGAGGACGCGGGTGTCGATCTTGCGCGAATAGGTCTGCCCGGACACGGGATAGCAGCCGGGGAAGCCCATCTTTTCGGCGATCATGGGATCGAGGCGGTCGCATTTCTCCTCATCTCCCTCAAAGAGCTCGAGGAACGAGGCCTGCGTCCCCGTCGTCCCCTTCGAGCCG
This sequence comes from Lachnospiraceae bacterium UBA2860, assembly GCA_002350625.1. Taxonomy (GTDB): domain Bacteria; phylum Bacillota; class Clostridia; order Lachnospirales; family Lachnospiraceae; genus Chordicoccus. The sequence continues at coordinate 67,962 of DEFE01000026.1, read as the reverse complement.
AGGAGGCGCAGCGAATCCCGCACGTATGTCAGGTCCTCGAGATCAATCATCAGCTCGTTGATCCAGAGCGTCGCGCGCTTTCCGACCGTCGTCGGCTGCGCCGGCTGGAAGTGCGTGAAGGCGAGCGTCGGCAGGTCCTTGTATTTCTCCGCGAACGCGGCGAGCGAACCGATCACGCTGATCAGCTTCCTGCGGATGATCTGAAGCGCGTCGCGCATGAGGATGAGGTCCGTATTGTCTCCCACATAGCAGGAGGTGGCGCCCAGATGAATGATTCCCTTCGCCTTCGGGCACTGCAGGCCGTAAGCGTAGACGTGCGACATCACGTCGTGCCGCACTTCCTTCTCCCGCGCCCTGGCGTCTTCATAATTGATGTCATCAGCGTGGGCCTTCAGCTCGGCGATCTGTTCGTCCGTGATCGGAAGGCCGAGCTCCTGCTCCGTCTCCGCGAGAGCGATCCATAGCTTCCGCCATGTCTTAAATTTCCTGTCCTGGGAAAAGACTTCCTGCATCTCCCTGCTCGCGTACCGCTCTGAAAGGGGGCTTGTATACCGGTCTTCCATCGTGCTTCCTCCCGCTCATTTTGTCACTTCTTAAAATGCCGGTTCGGACCCTGCTAAACGCCGGGCGCGCATGCCCGAGAACTCAGCGGGAAAAGTATACAATAAAACAGGCGGCATTTCAACGTATAAACGGCGGCGCCCAAGGGGGCACCGCCGTCTGAACCCGCTGTAAAACGATCAGAATTTTCCGGCCTTGGCAGCCTCTTCGATGGAGACCGCGGTGGAAACCGTCATGCCGACCATCGGGTTGTTGCCTGCGCCGATGAGGCCCATCATCTCGACGTGCGCCGGGACGGAGGAGGAGCCTGCAAACTGTGCGTCGGAGTGCATGCGGCCCATCGTATCGGTCATGCCGTAGGACGCGGGGCCCGCCGCCATGTTGTCCGGATGAAGCGTGCGGCCCGTGCCGCCGCCGGAAGCCACGGAGAAGTACTTCTTCCCGGCTTCGATGCGCTCTTTCTTATACGTGCCCGCCACCGGATGCTGGAAGCGTGTCGGGTTGGTGGAGTTGCCCGTGATGGAGACGTCGACGTTCTCTTTCCACATGATGGCGACGCCTTCCTGGACGTCGTTGGCGCCGTAGCAGTTGACCTTGGCGCGCGGCGACTCCGGATCCTTGGAGTAGCACTTTCTGAAGACTTCCTCAACCTCGCCGGTGAAGTAGTTGTACTTGGTCTCCACATAGGTGAAGCCGTTGATGCGGGAGATGATCTGCGCAGCGTCCTTGCCGAGGCCGTTCAGGATGACGCGGAGCGGCTTCTGACGGACCTTGTTGGCCTTTTCGGCGATGCCGATCGCGCCTTCAGCGGCCGCGAAGGACTCGTGGCCCGCGAGGAACGCGAAGCACTCTGTGTCCTCTTCGAGGAGCATCTTGCCGAGGTTGCCGTGTCCGAGGCCGACCTTGCGGCGATCCGCTACGGAGCCGGGGATGCAGAAAGCCTGCAGGCCGATGCCGATGGCAGCTGCTGCCTCGGAGGCCTTGCGGCAGTTCTTCTTGATCGCGATGGCCGCGCCGACCGTGTAGGCCCACTTCGCATTTTCGAAGCAGATCGGCTGAATGCCTTCAATCAGCTTATAGACATCGATGCCGGCCGCGTCCGTGATTTCCTTGCACTCTTCGATGGAAGAGATG
>DEFE01000026.1:65377-66032 GCA_002350625.1 Lachnospiraceae bacterium UBA2860 | reverse complement strand
CCATCATCTTGCCGAAGTTGATGTACTTGTAGCCGATGATTTCGTCGTTTTCATCGAGAGCCACCTTCGTGATGTATCCGTCCGTAAGTTCGAGATAGCGGGGGCCCTTCTCGAGCGTGCCGTAGGTCGTGCCGACCATGGAACGGGTTCCCTTGCCGAGATCCTCGAGTCCGGCACCGATCTGAAGACCATCCTCAGAGAATGCGGACTGGGAACGGCCATAGGCGATCTGGAGGAACAGCTCTCTCATAGCGGTGTTGATGGCATCGCATACCAGATCGGTGTTCAGGGCCTCAAGGACAGTCAGTCCGGGGAGAATTTCCGCTGCCATAGCAGCAGAATGTGTCATGCCGGAGCAGCCGATCGTCTCGATGAGAGCTTCCTGAATGATGCCCTCCTTGACATTGAGGGAGAGCTTGCAGGCACCCTGCTGNNATGGAAGAGATGCCATACTCCTTCAGTACAGCAAGAATCTGAGGCTCTCTTCTCTCATAGGATTCAAATAATGCCATAGTTCTATTCCTCCTCTTCCTCTTCCTTACTCTTTTCTCGGATCAATCAGACGCGCGGCGTCAGCCACTCTGCCGTACTGGCCGGATGCCTTCTCAAGCGCCGCTGCCGGTTCGTCGCCGGCCTTGATGAAGTCCATCATCTT
>DEFE01000026.1:53129-65276 GCA_002350625.1 Lachnospiraceae bacterium UBA2860 | reverse complement strand
CCGTAGGTCGTGCCGACCATGGAGCGGGCGCCCTTGCCGAGGTCTTCGAGACCTGCGCCGATCTGAAGGCCGTCCTCGGAAAATGCGCTCTGTGTTCTGCCGTAGACGATCTGCAGGAACAGCTCTCTCATCGCCGTGTTGATCGCGTCGCACACGAGGTCCGTGTTAAGGCCTTCAAGGACCGTGAGGCCCGGAAGGATCTCCGCCGCCATCGCCGCGGAATGCGTCATGCCGGAGCATCCGATCGTCTCGACCAGCGCTTCCTGAATAATGCCTTCCTTCACGTTGAGGGAGAGCTTGCAGCATCCCTGCTGCGGCGCGCACCAGCCAATACCGTGCGTATAGCCGGAGATATCCTCGACCTTCTTTGCCTGAACCCACTTCGCTTCTTCGGGGATCGGAGCCGCGCCGTGATGCACTCCCTGTGTCACAGGGCACATGTTTTTCACTTCTGTTGAGTAAATCATATTGTCCTCCTCATACATTAGAATTGCAAGGATCTCAATCACTACTCATCTTACCATAAACGGACTTCATTAGTAAACCGCTGCGCCGCAATTTACAAGGGTTTTTCGGGTCCTCAGCCCGCGAAAAAGAGGGCCTTAAAGCCCTCTTTCGCGCATGCTTATTCTTCACTGTCGAAGATCGCTTTGGCAAGGAGAAGATCTCCGTATTCCGCCTTCCACTTTTTGTGCGGCGAGGAGACGTCGTAGGCCGCAAGGGCCTCCCTGTCCATGTCGATCACGATCATGAGATCGTAACGGTTCGGCCGGTCTATGGCGCAGGGCTTCACCGTCACCGCGTGGATGCCGGGGATGGCCAGCGTCTCCTCAAAGAGTTCTCTGACCGGCTGCACAAATGCCGCCTTGTCGCAGCCGTCCTTGAATTTGGCGATAATGTAGTGCTTCATGCCTCTTCCTCCCCCTGCCATCCTTTGCAGACATCGACCCACGCCTTAAAGGACGAGTATGTTTCAAGCTCTTCGATCGTGAGCTCGATCGCGCTGTTGCCGCTGCCGCAGGCCGGATAGACCGTCCCGAAGCGGCGCAGCGAGACGTCCAGATAAACCGTCACGCCTTCCTTCAGGGCGAAGGGGCAGACGCCGCCGATCGCGTGCCCGATCCTCACCACCGTCTCCTCCGGCGTCGTCATCTTCGCCTTCGTGTGGAAGAACTCCTTGAATTTCCTGTTGTCGATCTTGGCGTCGCCCGCCGTCACCACGAGGACCGGCTCTCCGTCGACCATAAAAGCGAGTGATTTCGCGATTCTCGCGCCCTCGCAGCCGAGCGCCTGCGCGGCCAGCTCCACGGTCGCGCTCGACACCTCGAATTCCCTGACTCTATCCGCCATGCCGAAAGCTTTGAAATACGCCTTCACCTGTTCGACTGACATCATATACCTCCCTTATTCCTGCCGCCGGTCCTCACAAGGCCGACGACGGTCTCCACGTGCTGCGCTTCCGTCCACGGAAACATGTCAAAAGCGGCCGCCTCCTTCGCGCGGTAGCCGAGCTTCTTCAGGATGCCAAGATCCCGCGCGAGCGTCTCCGGATTGCAGGAGATGTAGACGATCCTTCCCGGCGACGCAGCTGCCGCAGCTCTTAAAAATGCCTCCGACGCGCCCGCACGCGGCGGATCAAGAAACACGACGTCCGCCTTCTCCTCCGCCGAGAGCATCGTCAGGAACTCCCCGGCGTCGGCTGCGGTGAAGCGGATATTCCGCGCGCCGTTCAGCTTCGCGTTCGCCGCGGCGTCCCGCACGGCCTCGCGGTTTGACTCGACCCCGATGACTTCCTTCGCGCGGTCGGCGGCGATCAGCCCGATCGTGCCGATCCCGCAGTAGGCGTCGATCACTCTCCCGTGGCCGTTCAGCTGCGCCATTTCCATCGCCTTCAGGTAAAGCTTCTCGGTCTGCACCGGATTCACCTGATAGAAGGAGCGCGAGGAGATGCGGAAGGTCTTCCCGCACAGGACGTCCTCGATATAGCCCCTGCCGTAAGCCGTCTGCTCGCGCGCGCCGAGCACCGCGTTCGTCGGCCTGTCGTTGATATTGACGACGACCGTCGTGATCTCCGGGTGGCGCTTTAACAGCTTCTCCAGAAAATGCTTCTTGCCGGGGATCACGGGGGATGCAAGGACGAGCGTGACCATGATCTGCCCGGTCGCATGCGCCGTCCGGATGAGCACATGCCGGAGGAGTCCCTGCCCGCTGTCCTCGTCGTAGTAGCGGATGCGGAAATCGTCCATCAGCTCCGTGACGGTCCTCAGGATTTCCTGCGCCCGCTCATCCTCGATGAGGCATCCGCGCACAGGCACCACCTGGTGCGAGCCCGCCGCGTAGATGCCGCTCACGCGCTTTCTTGTGCGCCCGCTGTCGCAAAGCCCGTACACGCGGTGCACCTTGTTGCGGTACCCGTAGGGGTGCTCCATGCCGGTGATGCCTTCAAGACGCACATAGGGAGCGAGCAGTTTCGCAACTGTCCGCTCCTTTTCTTTAAGTGTTTCTTCATATGGCTGCCCCGTAAACGCGCAGGCGCCGCACGCCTTCGCGTAGGGGCAGGTTCTTTTTTCCGTCATCAAAGATGCACCCCTTACAGCGTCTCAATCAGATCGAGCGTGTGCTTCCTGTTCATTGTGAGACACATGTCCAGGAACTTCGCAAGCGGCACGCCCTGCAGCTGTTTGTTGCCGCGGATGTTGATCGATACCGTCTCCTCCTCCGCTTCCTTCGAGCCGAGCACGAGGATGTACGGATCCTTATAGTTCTTGAAGGTCTTGATCTTCTCCTTCATGTTCTTGTCTGTGTAATCCACCTCGAAGCGGATGCCGTTCTCACGGAGCAGCGCGCAGACCTTCTCAGCGTAAGCATTGTGCTCTGTCCTGATCGGCACGACGCCGACCTGCACGGGGCTGAGCCAGAACGGGAACGATCCCTTGAAGTTCTCGATGAGGATGCCGATAAAGCGCTCCATCGATCCGAAGATGGCGCGGTGCACCATGACCGGCCGCCGGAAGGAGCCGTCCTTGTCGACGTACTTCATGTCGAAGTTGAGGGGCAGCTGGAAGTCGAGCTGGATCGTGCCCATCTGCCACTCGCGGCCGAGGCAGTCCTTCATCTGCAGGTCGATCTTCGGCCCGTAGAAGGCGCCGTCGCCTTCGTTGATCTCATAGTTGCCCTCGCCGTAGATATTGTCGAGGATTCTCTTAAGAGAGGCCTCCGCCTGATCCCACAGCGCGATGTCCCCCATGAAGTCGTCCGGGCGGGTCGAGAGCTCCGCGCGGTAGGTGAGGCCGAGCGTGCCGTAGATCTCATCCGCGATGCTCATGATGTCGTGGATCTCCGACTCGATCTGATCCTCCGTGATCAGGTTGTGGGAGTCGTCCTGTCTGAAGAGCTGCACGCGGAAGAGGCCGTTCAGCTCGCCGGATTTTTCCTTCCTGTGAATGACGTCGACCGTGTTGAGGCGGACCGGCAGGTCCTTGTAGCTGTGCTGCTCCCTCTGATAGACCTTGACCGCGTTCGGGCAGTTCATGGGCTTCACGGCCCAGTAGTCCTCTCCGTCCTCCTGGATGCAGAACATGTTCTCTCTGTAGTGTCCCCAGTGGCCGCTGGTCTCCCAGATCTCCTTGTTGTTGATGACAGGCGCCGAGATCTCGGTGTAGCCGTGCACCTCGTGAACGCCTCTCCAGTAGGCAAGAAGCGCGTTGAAAAGCTTCCACCCGCGCGGCAGCCAGTACGGCATGCCGGGCGCCGTCGGATCGAACATGAAGAGGTCGAGCTGCGGGCCGAGCTTCTTGTGATCTCTCTCCATCGCCTCCTTGACGAGGTCGAGATGCTCCTTTAAAGCCTTCTTGTCCGGGAAGGCGTAGACATAGATTCTCTGCAGCTGGTCGTTGTGCTCGTCGCCCTTCCAGTAGGATCCGGAGACGGACTTGATCTTGAAGGCCGCCCCCATCAGCTCCTGCGCGTTGTCGACATGCGGGCCGCGGCACAGATCGGTGAAGTCGTCACCCGTCTTATAGATCGTGATGGTCTCGTCATCTGAGAGGTCCGAGATGGTCTCGGTCTTATACTTCTGGCCCTCAAAAAGGCGGAGCGCCTCGTCTTTGCTGACCTCGATCCGCGTAAATGGCTCTCTCCTCTTCAGGATCTCGCGCATCTTGTTTTCGATCGTCTCGAAATCATCCTTCCCCACGGTGCGGGGCAGCATAAAATCGTAGTAAAAGCCGTCCGCGATCTGCGGGCCGATCGCATACTGCACGTTCTCTTTGCCGAACAGCTCGATCACTGCTTTTGCCAGAATGTGCGCGAGAGAATGTCTGTACACCTCCAGATACTGTTCACGTTCCATGACTGTCATGCTCCTTCCCTTAAGTATAGAAAAATCCCTCTATCGCGGGATCCGCAACAGAGGGACTCATCTTTCCACGAATTGTCGTCATTATAAGGCAGCCGGCCAAAAAAGTAAATAGGTCGGTCTCCCTTTACCAAAGAGATGCCTTCGCAGTTCTTTATGACGCAGCTTCGGAAACGGCTTCTTCAACAGCGCTTGCAGCAGCACTCACTGCTTCTTCAGCAGCGCTTGCAGCTTCACTCACTGCTGCTTCAGCAGCGCTTGCAACTTCACTCGCAGCTTCACCGGCTGCGCTGGCCGCTTCACTGACCGCTGCCGCCGCTTCGCTGACAGCTTCTTCTGCCTTGGATTCAGCAGCCTTCTTGCCGCAGCCGGCGAGGCCGAGAACCATCATGGATGCGATAACTGCATAGACAACTTTCTTGTTCATCATTTTGAGAATCCTCCTTTTGTGATAAAACCACTGCCGCTCTACCTTGATAAAGCGTCACCTGATAATAGCACAGCTTTTCCCGCGGGTCAAGTCCCCGCTTCTCTGTGGTAGTCGGAGCGGATCGACTCAAGCGCCGCGGGAAGATCCTCCGGGATCTCGATCTCCGCGCCCGCCGCGGCGTCGAGCGTCTCCTCGACCAGCTTCACGGTATCCGGATCGGCGCCGATCTCGTCCGCCTCCGGAAGCAGCAGGGCGCGCGGCTTTGCGATGCCTGCCGCAATGAGGAGGACGCGCTTTCTCTCCGGCGTGTCCTCGAGCGCGAGCGCCGCCCGAAAAGCCCTGTAGGCCTCCTCGTAGGAGAGCAGCTGCATCAGCGCCACGCCTTTATTGTGCAGGATGGATGCGTGCAGCTTCTCTTCGCCCTGGCGCACGGCATTTTCCGCCTGCGTGTACGCGGCCGCCGCCTCTCCGAACCGGCGGTTCCTGACGAGCGCGTCCCCTTTCATCTTGAGCCTTAAGGCTGCGCCGCCCGTCTCAAGCGCCTCGAGAATCCTCCGGAAGGCCTTCTGCTCACCCGCGTCGAGGTACCCGACGTCTCTCATAAACGGCAGGAGGATGTCTTCTAAACCCGCGCTCCTCCGGATCCCGCGCTCCATGGCGAGCGCGGGCGCGTTCAGGCGGAATTCCTCGGCGAGCCAGCGCGTGAGCTTCTGGTTTAAGACCGTCTCGTCTACGAGCGCGGGATACTGGCAGATAAAATAGCACAGCTCCTCGACCGACGTGAGGCCGATCCCGATGTGGCTGATATAGAACGGATGCGCCGTGACACCCGTGCGCGACAGATGATACCCGATCATAATCGTCTCCTTTAAGTTCACCCTGCAGCATTCCCTTGCGTCACTGCTCGATGCGCATCTCCCAGACTTTGTGCGTGGCCGCGTAGAGCTCGCCGAAGCCGAGATCCTCCGCGCGGACGAGGGCCGTGTCCGGGCTCTCCATGGTCGCGCTGACGCGGAGCCTCGACGCCCGCGGCGGCCGCTCCGGCAGCCCGTCGAGAGGGATGTGCACATTTCTGTGGCGGCTGCCGTCATAGGCGCACACCGTGACCATCAGATCATCCCTTCCGTCAAGGATGAGGTCACATTCCGTCCCGCACAGATAGTAGGCGCGCCCCGCCCGGATGAGCGGGAGAAAATGCTGGCTGCCGCCCTCGATCACGTCCACGCCGAGCTCGAAGCGCGTGTGCTCCTCTCCCAGGAAGATTCTCCCGTCAAAGGCGTGTTTTTCCAGCTGCTCCAGCAGGGCGTAGCAGGCGCCCTTGGCGAAGAGATTGTCCCCCTCAAACACGTGGGATGCGGCGCGGCTCAGCGTCCGCACGGAGAGCTTCGCCCACTCCGTGGAGAACCCGCTTCCCGTGATGAAAATGGCGGAATAGGCGCTTCCTTCCGTCCACTGCTCCACCGCCGCGGAAAAATCGCGGTCGCGCGCTTCGGCCTCTTTCGGCAGGGCCGCTCCGCCCTCATCAGAGGTGAGCGCGGCAAAAGGCTTCGTCCCGCGGGATTCGCGCATGGCGGTAAATGACGCCTCGTCTCCGCGGAAGCGGATGAGCCCGAGCGACTTCGACCAGATCTCGGGGCGCAGCGAATAGCAGTAATAGTAAAAGCTCTCCATGTGATCACATACGATTGAGATCCGCCTGTCAAAGCCGAGATGCTTAAGCGCGCGCAGGATGTTCTCCGCGAGACAGGGCGTCATCTTCTCGCTCGTGACCGCGATGCCGCTCACGACCTGCGCGGGGCGCGGCACGCCGAGCATGCGGAGCGACTCCCTGATAAAGACGGCCAGCGGCAGATAAGCTTCCACCGGCGCGCCTTCGATCATCACGGTTTCCGTGCCGAGGGCTGTCTCATAGGGATTCGGCACGCGAATCCCTCCGGGCCTTGCGGCGAAGTATTCCGCCTCGAAGCCATAGTGCCACTCCTCCCTGCCGCTCATCTTTACAAGCATCGTCGGAAATGCGAACAGATTGGTTCCGACCCGTGTCGGCACCGATACGGGTTCCTTCGCCTTCCGGTCGTAATAGCAGATCTGCGAGCGGTCCGGACCGATGTCAAGACCCACCAGAATATTGCGAACCTCGTTCAAAATGTCCCCTCCAGTTCAAACAGCGACTCCGCCGTCTTTATCGCTTTCAGATAAGAGGTGAGCTCCTCGCGGAGCGCCCCGTCCTTCCCTTCCTTTGCCGCCCGCAGCATGCGGTTGATGCGCGCGTAGCTGCTCACGCCGTGCGTCCTGACGTCGCCGGCCGAAAGCGTCCGGCTCTCAATCTCCTGCTCGATGCCGCCGTGCCGCGTAAAGATCGTGTAGACAAGCGTCTCCCCGTAGAAGAGCAGGAACTCCTTCGTGAAGATGCCGCGGAAGCGGTGCGTCATCGCCTCCGTCTTCTCCTCAGCCTCTTCCCCCATGAGCCCGCTGATCAGGCGGTAGCGGACGAGCAGCTCCTCCTTCGGATCCGCTCTTCCCTCGATGATGATCCTGTCGGTAAGGCCCATCGCCCGGACGAAGGATTCCGGCAGCTGCTGCATGAAGGCGAGCCGTATGCCCCTTTTCATGCATTCCTCGAGCAGCTCGTCCACCTGCAGCTCCTCGTGCGCCGTCATCTCACCCTGCTGCGACCGGTATTTCAGAAGCGTGAGCTTCATCGCAAGATCGACCGGTTCTCCCCGGTCATAGATCTCCGAAATCACCTCCGCCGCCGGCTTTTTCACGTCCCTTCCGAGCATCGCGGAGCGGTCGGCGTAGAACTCCAGATAGGCGCGCACGAGCGCGCGCCGGCCCCCGTGTGCGGCGTAGCCGCCGAGGATCTCCGGTCCCTCTTCGATATCCTGCTTCTCCTTCACCGCTTTTTCGAGGATGCGCTCGTCGAGCGGGAAGGTGTCGATATAGAACGCGTCCGCCGCGCGCCTTAAGGTGAGCATCTCATCCATCTCCCCCTCGCCGAAGGCCGCGAGATAGGCGAGCATGCGCTCATCGTACTTGCCTTCCCGAAGGACGCGCATCGCGAAGGCCGCGAGCTCCTCATCCTTCACGTCGCCTGCCTCGTCGATCATCCGGCTCGCGATCGGCACGAGCTTCGCCGGGTCGATGCCCTCCGTCCCGTACCTGAGTAGAACCGCGTAGGTCTCTTTATAGAGGCCCGCCTCAAGGAGGATGTTCACCATTTTCGCCTTGTCGGCTTCCGCATAGAGGTTTAGCGTCTCCTCGCCGGTGCCGTGATGGAAGAAGCTGCTCTCCGGGTGCGCCTCGAGATAGCGGAGGATGGAGGCGCGCGCGTCCCGCCGCAGCGTATCTGAAAATGCGGGCGAATCGGCGGCCTTTCTCGCGGCCCGGAAATCATCCTCGTTTAATATGCCGCTCTCCTCCATGGCCCGCATGCGCGCAAGGAGGAATCCCGCGCCGCTTCTTGCCGCGTCCGGCAGCGACATGCCAAAGCTCCTGTCCATGAGCGGGGTCAGATTATAGGCGGCCCCGGTGAAATATCTGCCGTAGGGCGCGCTGTCAAAGAAGAGCTGCGCGTCCTCCGTGTACCTGTGGATGCAGCACACGCCGCGCACGACGGGAACGATTTCTTCCGGAATCAGGCCGTCATGGATCACGGTGACGCTCCGCACCGCCGGATCCTCCACAAAGAGCCGTTCCGCAAACAGCACCTCCGAAAAATGCTTCTCCGACGCCTCGTCCGGCAGCGCCCGGATGTACTCGCGGTAAAGCGCGGCGTAATGGATGCCGGTCTTTCCTCTCCTTAACGCATCCTCCGCAAATGCCTTCGCCTTTCCGGTCACCGCCGCATACGTCTCCGGGTCGGTCTGCCGGTTGCGCACGATGTTGTCGTAGATCGCGGCGCGGCTCTCCTCGGACACGGAGGACGGGCTCATCACGAAGAATTTCCGCACGGCGAGAGGCAGTACCGTCTTCTTCGTCTCCGGCAGCGTCTCGATGTAATATTCATAGAGCCGCAGCACCTTGAGGCCCTTCTCCACGGCCCGCTCATACCAGGGGAAGCACCTGCCGTCCCTCGGCTGCCCTTTCATCAGGACCCGCACGATCGCCTCGAGGATGCTGTCGAGCGGCCAGTTCTCATAGGCATGCGTCAGGATCTTTAAAAGCGCGTTCGAGAAAAACTTCTCATTGGCGGACAGATACGCGGTCCTCAGCGCCAGCTTCTCTGTGAGAAGGCCGCGCCTGGCCGCAAAGAGCAATGTGCAGACAGTAAAATCGTTAAGCGTCGTCACGAGCGCGTCGTCCTGCCTGAAATCCCTCAGGACCTCCGCGTAGAGAAGCGGCGAGCGCACGCCCCGCGCGAAGACCTCCTCGGCCGCTTTCTTTCTGCGGCGGGGGTAGCGGCCGATATCGGGGCTCGTGAGGAAGAGCAGCTTCAGCATGACGTACCCGCCGCTGCCCGCGTCGAAGCGGCTGCGGATCCGCTCCGCGGTCTCCTCCGGCGTCAGCGCGCTCTCCCCAAGAAGCGAAGAGAGATAGAGATAAGCCATCTCTTCCTCCTGCTCGTCATCCGAAAATGCCTGCTGCCTGAACTCTCTTAAGATCACGGAGGCCGCGGCGGCATTGCCGTTCAGCCGCTCAAGATAGGCGTGATAGAGCCTGAGCAGCGTCAGGTTCATGCTCGTCAGCGCATACCGCTCCTCGATCGCGTCGAGCGATCGGGACACGTAAGAGGCGCGGCTGCTTTTCTCCAGCATGTAGTCGAGCCGCTCGCTCATGATGCGCAGCGTGTTGCGCGAAAGCAGCGCGCCCTCGCCGGCTTCGCCGGCCTGCCGCCGCGAGGCTCTCACGCGGAAGGTGATCGTATTGCCCGGCGCGACGAGCGTGATCGTGCCGCTCCTTATGCCGTCGCCGAGCTTTCCGATGAGGATCCGGTACTCGAAGTCACAGGAGGAAGCGACGAAGTCCTCGTCCGTGATTTTCCTGCGCGGCAGCTCTATGAAATCGCAATCGCAGGAGGCGTAGAGCGCGAAGCTCCCCATGCCGTCGCGCCTCAGGCGGATGACGTCCTGCAGGGAATCGCGCACACCTTCATAAGAGGCGCCCTCTTCGACCGCCCTGACCGTGACCGGGTTCTTAAGGCCCGCCCCGACCAGAAACTCCTCCATGGACACAAGCGTCACAGGAGGCTTCATGAGCCCCCTCCACATCGCGCGCAGGCGGTGGTCCTCCTTCTCAAGCATCTCCGAAAACGCGGGGCTCTTAAAGAGCCGGAACGCGTCCTCCGCATTTCTTTGGGCAAATGCCGCAAATGCCTGAAGATCAGTGATAGCCTCTCCCATCGTTCTTGTCCCTCTTCTTTATGCCAGATCAAACAGCGAGATCTGGTTGCTCTCCGGGATGTCCCCGAGCACGCCCAGGTCGCTGAGCAGATCGATCAGCGTCTTCGACACCTTTGTGCGCTCCCGGAAATCATCCTTGCTGAGGAAGGGAGCCTTCGCCGCCTCTTCCTCGATGGCGCGCGCCTGCGTCTCGCCGAGTCCGCTGACAGAGCTAAGAGACGGCATGATCCGGCCGTCTATGATTTTGCACCGGGTGGCGCCCGCCTTGTAGAGATCCAGTTTCATGAATGAATACCCCCGCGCGTACATCTCGCGCACGAGCTTCATGTCGTCGTACTCGTCCTGCTCCTTATCCGACGGCTCCGCGTTTTTGCGGATGAGATCCGCGTAGTACTCGAGCTTCTCCCGCCCCTGCGCCATCTTCTCGTAATTGAAGGTCTTGGCGCGGATCGAGAACATCGCCGCGTAATAGGCGAGCGGATAGTTGATTTTGTAGTAGGCGATGCGGAAGGCGTTCATGACGTAGGCCGCCGCGTGCGCCTTCGGGAACATGTATTTGATGCGCTTGCAGGACTCGATGTACCAGTCCGGCACCTCGTGCTCCCGCATCTCCGCCTCCTGGTCCGGCGTAAGTCCCTTCCCCTTTCTCACCGCCTCCATGATCTTGAACGAATGCTCCGGCAGGACGCCCCAGTTGATGAGGTTCAGCATGATGTCGTCCCGCGTGCAGATCGCCGTGCCGAGCCGGCAGTAGCCGTTCTGGATAAAGTACTGCGCGTTGTCGAGCCACACGTTGGTGCCGTGCGAGAGCCCGGAGATGCGGATCAGCTCGGAGAAGGTCTTCGGCTTCGTGTCCCGCAGCATGCCCATGACGAAGTTCGTCCCGAACTCCGGGATCCCGAGCGTCCCCAGATCCACGCCGTCCAGGTCCTGCGGCGTCACGCCGAGCGCCTCCGTCCCCGTGAAGAGGGACAGGACGTCCTTGTCGTCGAGCGGGACCAGATGCGGGTCCGTGCCGGTCAGGTCCTCGAGCATGCGGATGATCGTCGGATCATCGTGGCCGAGGATGTCGAGCTTCAGCAGGTTCGTGTCGATCGAGTGATAGTCGAAATGCGTCGTCACGAAGGGGGAGTCCACGTCGTTGGCGGGGTGCTGCACCGGCGTAAACCAGTTGATGTCCATGCCCTTCGGCAGCACGATGACGCCGCCCGGGTGCTGCCCGGTCGTCCGCCGCACCCCCACGCAGCCCTGCGCGAGGCGCTCGATCTCACAGCGTCTCTTCGTCACGCCGCGGTCCTCAAAGTAGTGCATCGCGTAGCCGTAAGCCGTCTTCTCGGCGACCGTGCCGATGGTTCCCGCCTTGAAGGTCTGGCCTTTTCCGAAGATCTCCTCGGTATAGGCCTGCGCGACGCCCTGCTCGTCCCCCGAGAAATTGAGGTCGATGTCCGGCTCCTTGTCCCCCTTAAAGCCGAGGAAGGTCTCGAAGGGAATGTCGAAGCCGTCTTTGATCAGCTTCTCGCCGCAGACCGGGCAGATCCTGTCCGGCATGTCGCAGCCGCAGCGCCCGTCCAGATGCGCCTGCACCACTTCCTCCGACGTGAAGTCGCTGTAGCGGCATTTGCCGCAGCGGTAATGCGGGGGCAGCGGGTTGACCTCCGTGATCCGCGACATCGTCGCGGCGAGCGAGGAGCCGACGGAGCCGCGGGAGCCGACGAGGTACCCGTCCTCATTGGATTTGTCCACCAGCTTCTGCGCGATGATATACATGACGGCGTAGCCGTTCTTGATGATCGAATTGAGTTCCTTGTCGAGGCGCTCCCTGACTGTCTCGGGGAGCGGGTCCCCGTACATGGAGACAGCCGTCTCATAGCACATGTCGTGCAGATCCTCTTCCGCGTGCGGGATCGAGGGCGGACATTTGTCCGGGTAGATCGGCGAGATTTTCTCGATGCGGTCCGCGACGAGATTCGTGTTCGTGATGACCACCTCGCGGCACTTCTCCTCGCCGAGATAGGCGA
>DEFE01000026.1:0-53037 GCA_002350625.1 Lachnospiraceae bacterium UBA2860 | reverse complement strand
CTCCTCCCCGTAGCCGCCGCCCGCCTGGATGATCGAGCGGTAGATCGCGTCCTCCGGGTTCAGGAAATGCACGTCGCAGGTCGCGCAGACCGGTTTTTTGAACTGCTCACCGAGCCGCACGATCCTGCGGTTGATCTCCCGCAGGTCCTCCTCGTCCCGTATGCCGGCCTTCTGCTCGCGGATCATGTAGGCGTTGTTGCCGACCGGCTGGATCTCCAGATAGTCGTAGTAGGAGACGATCCGCGCGATCTCCGCGTCCGAGGCGCCGCCAAGCAGCGCCATGTAGAGCTCGCCGGCCGAACAGGCGCTGCCCAGGATCAGCCCCTCGCGGTAACGGTTCAGCTCGCTCCTCGGAATCCGCGGCCGCCGCTTAAAGTACTTGAGGTGCGACAGGGAGACCAGCGTGTACAGGTTGCGGCGCCCCGTCTCGTTGGCTGCGAGCAGGATCGCGTGATAGTACGGGAGGTTGCGGATGCGCTCCTCGGACACTGCGCCCTTCGCGCTGAGATCGGCGTAGGTACTGATGCCCTCCGCCTCCATCAGCTTCACGAACTTCTGGTAGACGAGCGCCATGCTCTGCGCGCGCGGAAAAGCCCGCATCTCGTCGCTGCAGGGCACCTTCAGATGCTTGATGATCGTGCGGAAGCGGATCCTTCCGATAGAGGGCACGAGATATCTCGTGAGGGACGGGATGTCGATCACCGTCTTTCCCGGCGCGGCGAGTCCGTACTTCGCCGCTGCCGCGAGGATGAAATTCATCTCCTGATCCGCGTCGTAGGCGACGAGCGGCAGGTCTCCCGCAAAGGAAATAAATGCCTCGAGCGCTTCCTTAAGATGCGGCGAGGAGACGACCATGTCGTCCGTGATGCCGCACTCCGTCTGCATCGAGAAGGGGATCGGCCGCCCCGGATTCACGAGCGTTGAGAAGGACTCCGCGATCGATCCTTCCCTGATCCTTATGGCCGCGATCTCGATGATATCGTGGACATGCGGGCTGTGTCCGGTCGTCACGGTCTGGAAGACGCACACGTCGTCATAGATACTGCCGGTGAGATCTCCGCTCACAAGCGCCTTCATGTCATCCACGAGATAGGCCTCCATGCCGTAGATGACTTTGAAGTCCGCGTCCTTCGGGATGCCGCCGCGGCCGCCGATGGCCTTGTGCGCCTCCGGAAAGGCCTGGACGACGCCGTGGTCCGTGATCGCGAGCGCCTTCATGCCGAAGCGGTGCGCCTGCTTTATGATCGAGGTCGCTGAGGACACGGCGTCCATGTCCGACATCTGCGTGTGGCAGTGCAGCTCCACTCTTTTTTGCGGCTCGTTGTCATTTCTCTCATCCCTGATGGAGGGAATGCGCTTGATCCCGTAGACGCTCCTGATCATCATCTCCTTGTCGAAGGGATCAAAATCCATCATGCCCTTGATGAGGAAGGTGCTGCCGTTCTTAAACGCCGCGCTGAACGCGGCCTCCTCCTCCTTGTCGAACCACAGCTTCATGCGCATGGAGTCCGTGTAGTCCGTGACCGATACGGTGAGTATGCATCTCCCGCTTCTCGTCTCCCGGCTCTCCGAGGCGAAGACCTCCCCGCGCACCGTCACCTCGTGCGGCTCTTCGCTGACCGAGGCGATCGCCTCCGGCTCGTCGTCGAAGCCGCTGCCGTAGATCAGCGTCGGATCGTTCGTCAGCGATGCGTGGCGGCGGTACTGCTTCTCTTCCTTCTTCGGCAGCTTTTTTTCGCTGCTCTCCGCGGCCCGTTCCTTTTCATTTCTCTCGGTCACGAGGCGCACCTTCTCGCGGATCTTCCTGTCCTCCTCCGCGAAGAGATCCCTGTGCTCCTCCTCGAAGAACTCCGTCGTCACTTCCGCGGAGGCAAAGCCGGCCCTCTCGCGAAAAATCTTCTCGAGGTATTCCGCAAGGTACTGCTTCCGCTCCTTCGAGATGACACTGTCCGGGAAGCGGACGTGAACAGAGCCGTCCCCGGGGAATTCGAGGGCGGCATGCAGCAGCGTATGCTGAAGAAGCGGGCTGATTTCCTTCAGTTCCCGCAGCATGCTGTTTTTGTAAACTTCGTAGAAATTCTCCGGCGTAAAGGAGGCGGACAGGCGGAACCTCTCCACGATCTTCACGTCCATCTCCGCATCCGGGAAGACCTGTTCCCTGATGGCGGCCTCTATCTCAAAGATCGTCGCTTTCTTGATCCAGTTTTCAGACAGGATGTACACGCGCAGGCGGTTCCGCCTGCTGTTGACCGTGATGCGCTCGACCGTCGCGTACTGCATGAGGTCGCGCACTTTGTCCTTCAGTTCAAGATTCGGAAATGTCTGAAGAAATGGCTTCGGCTGCTGATTCATGCACACTCCCCATATCCTGTTTTCCCCAGTTGATCAGCTCCTCGCGAAGAGCCGGGAGCAATTGATCCTCCGGCAGCTTTTTGATGATCTCCCCGTGCCGTATGAGGAGCCCCTCATGCTTTCCTCCCGCGATGCCGATGTCCGCCTCGCGGGCCTCGCCCGGCCCGTTGACCACGCAGCCCATCACCGCCACCTTGATGTCGAGCGGGATGTCCTCCACCATTTTCTCAACCTCGTCCGCAAGAGAGATGAGATCTATCTCGGTCCGGCCGCAGGTCGGGCAGGACACCACTTCGATCCCGCCTCTCTTCAGCCCGAGCGTGCGGAGAATCTGCTTCGCGGACCGGATCTCGTCGAGAGGCGAGCCGGTAAGGGAGACGCGGATCGTGTCGCCGATTCCCTGACTTAGGATCATCCCGAGGCCGATCGCGGATTTGATATTCCCGGAGAAGACCGTGCCGGCCTCCGTGATGCCGACGTGGAGCGGATAGTCCGTCTGCGAGGCGATCAGCTCGTGGGCCTTCACGCACATGAGGACGTCCGACGACTTGATGCTGATGACGATCCTGTCGTAGTCGAAATCCTCGATCATGCGCACTTTGTCCAGCGCACTCTCGACGAGTCCCTCGGCCGTCACGCGGCCGTATTTTGCAATGATTTCTTTTTCGAGGGAGCCCGAGTTGACGCCGACGCGGATCGGGATCCGGCGCATGCCCGCCGCCGCCACGACCTCGCGGATTTTCTCCGGTCCCCCGATGTTGCCGGGGTTGATGCGGATCTTGTCCGCGCCGTGCTCGATGGCGCTGATGGCGAGCCTGTAGTCAAAATGAATGTCCGCGACGAGCGGAATGTGGATCTTTTTCTTGATCTCCGCGATGGCGCGCGCCGCCTCCATCGTCGGCACGGTGACGCGCACGATGTCGCAGCCGGCTCTCTCAAGGGCCAGAATCTGCGCGGTCGTGGCGGAGACGTCCTCAGTCTTTGTATTGGTCATCGACTGGATCGCGATCGGATTGCCGCCGCCGATCGCGCGCCCGCCGATAAAGATCTCCTTCGTGTGTTCGCGGTGCATCATATCCTCCCGTAGACCTGAAAGCGGTAGATGACATCGAAATACGTGAGCTCTTCGCTCTCATCAAGCAGCCGGAACGCGGGATCGCGCTCCAGATCCGGGAAAAAGGTATCGGCGTCGTAAGCGAAGTCGATCCGGGTGATGATCGCTTTGTCACAGTGCGGAAGCATCGCGCTGTAGACATGGCCGCCGCCGATCACAAAGACGTCGTCGCCCGGCAGGTCGGACACGGCGCTGAGCGCCTCCTCCACGGAGTGCACGACGCACGCGCCGGGCACGCGAAGACCCGCATCGCGCGTCAGCACGATGTTGTCCCGGTCCGCGAGCGGCTGCCCGCCCGGCAGAGAATCGAGCGTCTTCCGGCCCATGATCACCGTTTTGCCAAGCGTCTTCTCCCTGAAAAACTTCTGGTCATTCGGAATGCGGACGAGAAGCTTCCCGTTCTTTCCGATCGCCCAGTTTTTGTCTGCCGCTGCGATCGCTATCATAGGACACCTCCTTTTAGCTTAATGCTGCTTATACAGCAATCGGAATATCCTTAATCTGCGGGCCGTGCTCATAATTTTCCACGATGAGGTCATCCGTGGTAAAGGCGTAGAAATCCCTGATCTCCGGATTCAGGCGCACCTGCGGCGCCGGATGAAGCGGGCGCGTGATCAGCTCCTCAATGAGCGGCACGTGCCTGTCGTAGATGTGCGCGTCCGCGATGACGTGCAGGAGCTGTCCCGGAATCATGTCCGAGACCTGCGCGAACATCATGAGGAGGATCGCATACTGGCACACGTTCCAGTTGTTCGCCGCGAGCACGTCCTGCGAGCGCTGCGTGAGCACGGCGTTTAAGGTCAGCTTGTCCTCCCCCTTGTGCTGCGTCACGTTGAATGTCACCGACCAGGCGCAGGGATAGAGCCCCATCTCGCTCAGGTCGTGATGGTTATAGATCGACGTGAGGATCCTGCGGCTGAAGGGATTGTGCTTCAGGTCATAGAGCACGCGGTCCGTCTGGTCGAACATGCCCTCGCGGTATCTGTGCTTCACGCCCATCTGATAGCCGTACGCCTTGCCGATCGAGCCGTTTTCGTCGGCCCACTCGTCCCAGATGTGCGGCTTCAGGTCGCGGATGTTGTTCGACTTGCGCTGCCAGATCCACAGGATCTCGTCCATCGCGCTCTTCAGCGCCGTGCGGCGGAGCGTGAGCGCGGGAAATTCCTGCCTTAAATCGTAGCGGTTTACGACGCCGAACTGCTTGATCGTATAGGCCGGCGTCCCGTCCTCCCAGTGGGGGCGGACGGCCTCGCCGCGCGTGTCGGTGCCATTTTCGAGGATATCCCTGCACATGGCGATAAAGATCTCATCGGCCCGGCTCATGCTTCCTCACCTTTCTCCGTCTCTTCGCTCTCTTCCTCTTCCTCGGCGCTCTCCTCTTCCGGTTCCGGGCGCACGGGGAGTCTGCCGTATACTCTCGTGATTTCGAAAATGCTGTCCGCAAGCTCCTTCGAGAGGAGGCCCGGCGTCACCCGCCACTGCCAGTTGCCGCCGGCCACCGCCGGGCAGTTCATGCGGGCTTCGTTTCCCTTGACGAGGAAATCCTGAATCGGCACGATGCACAGATCGGCGACGCTGCGGAACGCCTCGCGGATGAAGTCCCAGGTGAACTGGCCGTAATCCGTATAGATCGAGTTGATATAGCGCCGCGCGAAGTCGCGGTCGTGGTCATCGATGCTCTCGATCCAGCCGCGGGTCGTCATGTTGTCGTGCGTGCCCGTATAGACGACGCAGTTCCGCTCGTGCTTATACGGGAGGTACAGGGACGCCTCGCTGCCGTCGAAGGCAAACTGAAGCACCTTCATGCCGGGGAAGCCGCTCTCATGAAGAAGCTCCCGCACGCTGTCCGTGATGTAGCCGAGGTCCTCCGCGATGATCGCCACGTCGCCCAAAGAGGCGCGGATCTTCCGGAAGAGGTCCATGCCCGGGCCCTTCTTCCACTTGCCGTTTTCCGCGGTCTCTTCGCCGAAGGGCACCGCGTAGTACTCGTCGAAGCCCCGGAAGTGATCGATGCGGATCACGTCGTAGAACTCGAGGCAGCGCTCGATCCGGCGGATCCACCATTTGTAGCCGTTCTTTTTCAGATAGGCCCAGTCGTAGAGCGGATTTCCCCAGAGCTGTCCCGTCGCGGAGAAAGCATCCGGCGGGCATCCCGCCACGCTGATCGGGATGTTGTCCTCGTCAAACTGGAACATCTCCGGATGCGACCATGTGTCCGCGCTGTCAAAGGCCACGTAGATCGGGATGTCGCCGATGATGCTGATCCCGTTCTTGTGGGCGTAGGCGCGCACCTTCTTCCACTGCTTCATGAATTCATACTGCTGGAAGCGGAAGAAGTCCATCGTCTGCGAGATGACCTCGCCGAGCACCGCCATCGCCTTCTTGTCGCGGTTTCTGTACGGCGCCTCCCACTCGCTCCACGGCTTGCCTTCATTTTCCTGCTTGAGCGCCATATAAAGGCAATAGTCGTCGAGCCAGTCGGCATTTTCTTTGACAAAAGCCTGAAAATCCTCCGTCTCCTCCGCCTTCTCCACAAAGCGCTTATAGGCCATGTGCAGCGCCTTGTAGCGGCTCTCGTAGAGCGCGCCGTAATCGCAGTACTCGGGATTTTTTCCGAAGTCAAGCGCCGTGCACTCCTCTTCCGTGAGGAGTCCGTCCTCGATCAGGTCATCGAGCGAGATGAAGTACGGATTGCCCGCGAACGTGGAGAAGGACTGGTAGGGCGAATCGCCGTAGCCGGTCGGCCCGAAGGGCAGGACCTGCCAATAGCTCTGGCCGGCATCCCTCAGAAAGTCGACGAACTCCAGCGCCTCTTTAGAGAAGCTTCCGATGCCGAAGCGGGACGGAAGCGAAGAAATCGGATACAGTATACCACTGCCTCTCAATGTACATACCCCCTAATCATTATACTTAAACCACACGATCCTGTATGACATGAAGAAAGGGACACACAAGATGTGCGTCCCTATTGTATCACAGATGCCTCAGAAAGCAAAACATCCATTTGCTCAAGTCATCGGCGGCGCGGCCTCCCTGCCTTTGCCGCTTCGTTTTCCGCCGCTCTCCGCCTCATTCTGAAAGGGCCGTGTGTCCCGCTCGGGGAGGCGGATATGGAGCGCCTCGCGAATCACTTCGGAGACGGTTTCCACCGGCGTGATCACGAGCTTCTCCCGGATCTCCTCCGGCACGTCTTCCAGATCCCGCACGTTATCCTTCGGGATGAGGACCGTGCGGATGCCCGCTCTCTCCGCCGCCATCAGCTTCTCCGGCAGGCCGCCGATCGGCAGCACGCGCCCGCGCAGCGAGATCTCGCCCGTCATGGCCAGGTAAGGGCTCACCGCGATGCCGGTGACAAGAGAGACTAGCGCCGTGAACATCGTGATGCCCGCGCTCGGCCCGTCCTTCGGGACGGCTCCCTCCGGGATGTGGATGTGGATATCCCTGTCCTTAAAATCCAGATCGCTGCTGATAAAGGTGCTCTTCACGAGGCTCAGCGCGGTCTCGGCGGACTCCTTCATCACGTCGCCGATCTGGCCGGTCAGATGGATCTGCGCGCTGCCCTTCATCGCCGCCGTCTCGATGAACAGGATCTCCCCGCCGGCCTGCGTCCAGGCAAGCCCGGTCACGACGCCGGCGGCATTTTCTCTCCGCACTTTGTCGTGATTGATCCTGCGCTTTCCGAGATAGGCCTCCACGTTATTCTCGCGGATCACCAGCGTCTTCCTCTCCGCCGTCTCGCCGGAGGCTTTCTGCTCTACGATCTCCACGGCGGCTTTTCTGGCGGCTGTCATGAGCTGCTTCTTGAGCCCGCGCACGCCGGCCTCCATCGTGTAATCCGCGATGATCTTCCTCAGCGCGCCGTCCGTGAAGCGAAGGTCCTTCCTGTCGAGCCCCGCGTCGCTGAGCACCTGCTTCACCAGATGCTCCTTCGCGATGTGGAAGTGCTCCGTCGGCGTATAGCCGCTCACCTCGATGACCTCCATGCGGTCAAGAAGCGGCTGCGGAATCGAGTCCCAGGTGTTCGCCGTGCAGATGAAGAACACGTGGGAGAGATCGTACGGAAGGTTTACATAGTGATCCTCAAAGGTCATGTTCTGCTCCGGGTCGAGCACCTCGAGAAGAGCCGCCGACGGGTCTCCGTCGAAGCGCGCCTGCAGCTTGTCCACCTCGTCGAGGACGACGACCGGGTTCATGGATCCGGCTTTTCGGATGCCGTCCATGATCCGACCGGGAAGCGCGCCGATATACGTGCGCCTGTGGCCGCGGATCTCGGCCTCGTCGCGCACGCCGCCGAGGGAAATGCGAACATACTTTCTGCCGAGCGCCTCCGCCACGGAGCGGCCCATACTCGTCTTGCCCGTGCCGGGCGCCCCGACGAGCAGAAGGATGGTCCCCTTCTGTCTGACGCCGCCATTTGCTTCGTGAAGCGCCATGACGGCCAGATGCTGCAAAATGCGTTCCTTAACCTTCTTCAGGCCGTAGTGGTCGCGGTCCATGATCTTCCTCGCCTTCGCGAGGTCGATCTTCGGCGTCTTGTCCGGCTGCCACTTGAGCGTCGTCACAAAATCGAGGTAATCATAGAGCGAATTATATTCGGCCCCGTTGGAAGGCTCCCTGTCAAAGCGGGCCAGGACTCTCTCCACTTCCTTCCGCACGTCATCCGGCATGCCGGCCGTCTCGATCCGCTTCTTGAAGCTGTCCTCGTCCTCCTGCTCCTCCGGCTCCATCTCCGCGAGCGCCTTCTCGAGCATCTTGATCTGCTTCTGGATCGCCGCTTTCCGGTAGGCCACGCCTTCCGAATCGTCGGCATTGGCGAGCTCGACCTGGACCTCGACCGCCCCGCGGAATTTGAGCAGGGCCTCCCTGACGAGCAGGCCTCTTTCCTTAAAAGAATTCGTCTCGAGCAGCGCGTATTTCTCTTCCGCCGTCATGTCGAAAAACTGGCAGAAGGATGCCGCAAACTCGTTCACGGTGCGGATCTTGCGGATGTACTCGAGCGCGTACTCGCCGCCCCTGATCTTGGAAGCGACGTCCGTCGTCATCTCCTTCAGGGAATCCAACAGCTGCTTTTCGCCGGCCAGCGTGACGTCCATGATCTCAACGACCCCCGTCGCCTGTCCGGTGAGCACGCCGTTCTCATCCGCCGTCACATGCTCCACATGGACCTTCTCCCTCGAGCGCGCCTCGACGATCGTCCCCATCGGACCGTCAGAGATCTGGCTGATCTCCACGGCGATGCCCAGCGGGCACAGGTCCTCCGCAGTAATCTCACCGTGATCCTTTTCCCGGCGCATCGGGAGGAAGACGGCGTGCCCGCCGTCCCGCTCGATCATCTCCCGCTCCTCCTGCGTGATATTCTCCATGCTGAGGCGGTACTCCACGTCGGGAAGCAATACTGTATTATACATCGGAAGAATCAAAACATGTCTCATCCTCTTCCCTCCTTGTTCCAATTCAGCCCGCCGGGCTTTCCGGCGGAGGTGTTAGCACTTCCATCGATCGAGTGCTAATACCTTGCTTCGATCTTATCACGTCTCGTGGAAATGTCAAGGCGTATCGCCGGGTGAAATCTTAAAAAGATTGTGAACAATATAATTATGACAGAGGGTCAGACCCCTTGTCACAAAAAATACAGCGGAGCCGGAGCTCCGCTGTCCAAAATCGCTATGAAGATTTTACTTCGTCAGCTTCACCTGCTGCTGCGCGCTGTTCTTATCGGCGCCGACCGACACTGTATTGGTCAGCGTGATCGTCTTGCCGTTCTGGTTGATCAGCCTGTACACGCCGCCCGAGCTGCTCACGATCCGCCACTTGCTGGTGCTGCCCTTCGGGCCCTGCACCGCCTTGCTGCCCTTGATGTTCACGTACTTCTTCGTGGAGGTGTTCATGATGTAATAATAGTCGCCGGACTTCGTGATCTTGAACTTCGCGGTCTTGGCGGTCTTCTTGCCGAGAACAACGTTCGCATTGTTCTTCTTGCTGTTCCCCTTGATCGACATGAACTTGCCCGCCTGCTTCTTGCTGTTCAGCCGATAGGTGCCGGCCTTCACGCTCGCGGTCGCATATGTGTAAGTCGCCGTCAGCGTCACGTCCTTCGTGACCTTGATCTTCGCTGTCGCGCTCGTGGAGTTGCCGCTCGTAAATGTCGCTGTACCCGACCACTTGGCGAACTTCTGGCCCGTGCCGCCCGCATTGGCCTTAATCGTGACCGTCGCGCCGGACGCGTAGCTGCCGCTGCCGCTGCCGTTATTGATCGTGACCTTGAACTTCTTGCCGCTGCCGCCGCCGGACGAACCGCCGGACGAAGAAGCGCTGCCGGATCCGGAGGCGCCGTAGTTCGTGGCGCTCATCGGATAGGATGTCGTAAATGGCGCCGTCTTGTATGCAGGATCCTTCGTGTGGTCCTTAAGGCCCGCATCGCACTTGAGGAAGTACTCGTACGGCCTGTTCGCGTGCTTCATCGTGGAATCCCATGTGACGTCCACGTTGTAGTACTTGCCGCCGAGGCGGACGATGTTCCACGCGTGGTTCTCCGTTCCGTTCGACCCCATGGCCGTACCGGTCACGATGCGGCAGGAGATGCCGGCCTGATTGCACATGCGGTAGAACAGAAGCGCGTAGCCCTGGCAGACGCTCTTGTTGTTGATCATGGCCGCATACGCCGTGTAGCTGGTCGGGTTCCTGAGCGTCGGGCTGCTGGCTTCGTCATAGTCGTAGTAGACCTTGTCGGCGATATAGTCATAGATCGCCTTGATCTTGTCGTACTCGCTCTTGCTGCTGACGCCGAGCGACGAGAGTGCCGAGTTCACGGCCGCTGTCACCTGGCCTTCCTTGCCCGCGTCGTCGCGGTAGGAAATCGTGTAGTAGCAGTCGACTTCGATATAGCCCGTATCAAAGTCGCTCAGGTCCGGCTGTCTGGACGATCCGGAGACCGTCCAAAGCAGGTAATCGCCCGCGTTGCCTGCGCCGGTGTGGCGAAGCGCCTCTTCGTACACCTGCTTGCAGACAGTGACCATGCCGCTGCTGAGATTGCTAAAGCTATAGCTTCCGTTCACGCGCACGGTCAGCGAGAAGGAAGTCTTGCGCTGTGCCATCGCATTTCTCAGCGCAGCTCCCGCCGCGGAAACCGACGTGTAAACCGTGGAGGCCGCGTCAACGCGCTGCGAAGCGCGCGGGTGCATAAATCCTATGAAAAGTACGGCAACAAGGACAAACCATATAAGCAGACGATTTCGTTTCTTCATATAAATCACATCCTTCTTACGTATAAGCGGGTGTTGTAAAGCGATACAGCCCGGTCACTGAACGTGAACTTAAAGAGAACATAGGCGAAAACGTTTTCGCACAGCATCCCTTATAGTTAAATTTAGTATACCCGAGCGCTTGGTAACACGCAAGAGCTTTTTTCAAAAAACGTGACGAATTTGTGACCTGACGCTTGTTTATTTTGTCATCTTTGACGGGAATCACTATATGCACACCCCGAAAAAGATGATACAATACGCCGTGAAGCCTTTCACGGGTTTTATATGAGCGCAGCTTCCATAAGAAAAAACGCGCACAGATCTATCTATCAGGGAGGACGTATGAGTTGAAAAATGAACTGATCCATCTCAATCACATCTCGAAGTCATATGACGGCAAAATAGTGCTGGACGACCTCGATCTCACGATTCACGAAAACGAGTTTGTCACCCTGCTCGGTCCCTCGGGCTGCGGGAAGACCACCACCCTCCGCATTCTGGCCGGCTTCGAGACTCCTGACAAAGGATCAGTCATCTTTGAGGGGCGCGACATCACATCTCTTCCGCCCAATAAGAGACAGCTCAACACAGTCTTTCAGAACTACGCCCTCTTTACCCACATGAACGTCGCCGACAACATCGCGTTCGGCCTTAATATTAAGAAAAAACCGAAGTCCTACATCGAGGACAAGATCGCCTACGCCCTGAATCTCGTGGGGCTCACCGGCTATGAGAAGCGCTCGGTCACCACCCTTTCCGGCGGCCAGCAGCAGCGCGTCGCCATCGCCCGCGCCATCGTCAACGAGCCGCGCGTGCTGCTTCTCGACGAGCCGCTCGGCGCCCTCGACCTGAAGCTTCGCCAGGACATGCAGTATGAGCTCATCCGCATGAAGAACGAGCTCAGCATCACCTTCCTCTACGTCACGCACGACCAGCAGGAAGCCCTCACCATGTCCGACAACATCGTCGTCATGAACCAGGGCTACATCCAGCAGATGGGCTCTCCGGAATCCATCTACAACGAGCCGGAGAACGCTTTTGTCGCGGACTTTATCGGAGACAGCAATCTCTTCCCCGCCATTTTCGAAAAGGACGAGCTCATCACCATCGACGGCGCCCCCTTCCCCTGCGTCGACACCGGCTTCGGCACGAAGAAACCGGTCGATATCGTCATAAGGCCCGAGGACGTCGACCTCGTGGAGAAGGGCAAGGGCCTCGTCTCCGGCGTCGTCACGGACCTCATCTTCAAGGGCGTCCACTACGAGATGTGCGTGGACGTAAACGGCCGCGAGTGGGTGGCCCATTCCACGGAGCCCTGCGCCGTCGGCAACGAGGTCGACATCTACGTGCACCCCTTCAACATCCAGGTCATGAACAAGCCTGCTTCCGAGGATGAGGAGGCCGTCAGAACCGATGAGTAAAACCAGAAGACTATCCTCCGCATTTCTGGGCCTGCCCTACATCTTCTGGGCCGCGGCCTTTATCGTCATCCCGCTCATCATGGTCGTCTGGTACGGCCTCACGGATGAGAACGGGGCGTTTACCTTCGCCAATGTCGCGGCGATCGCCGACCCGGCGCACAGCAAGGCGCTCCTCATGGCGCTTCTGCTCTCCTTCCTCGCGACGGTCGTCTGCTTTCTGCTCGCGTATCCGCTGTGCATGTTTCTCGTGGAGCTGCAGAAGGGCTCGGATTCCTTCCTCACGATGCTCCTCATCGTCCCGATGTGGATGAATTTCCTGCTGCGCACCTACGCCTGGCAGTCCATTCTCGAGAAAACCGGCATCATCAACACGGCGCTCACCGCGCTGGGTTTTGCGCCGCTCCGCATGATCAACACGAACGGCGCCATCATCCTCGGCATGGTCTACAACTTCCTGCCGTTCATGGTGTTGCCGATCTACAACGCGCTCGAGAAAATCGACAAAAATGTCATCAACGCCGCCCGCGACCTGGGAGCCGACGGCAGGATCACCTTCCTTCGGGTCATCTTCCCGCTCTCGCTGCCCGGCGTCATCTCCGGCGTCACGATGGTTTTCATCCCGGCGCTCACGACCTTCGTCGTCTCCTCGCTTCTGGGCGGCGGCAAGATCCTGCTCATCGGAAATGTCATCGAGCAGGAATTCATGGTCGCCTACGACTGGAACCTGGGCTCCGGCCTCTCTCTTGTACTGCTGATCTTTATCATCATCAACGTCGTCATCTCGGCAGTCACTGAAAAAGGAGAGGAGGCAAAAGCATGAAAACAAAGTACAAGGGCCTGAAAAGGCTCTATATCGCCCTGATCTTCATCTTCATGTACGCGCCGATCGCGCTGCTCATCGTGCAGTCCTTCAACAGCAGCAAGAGCCGCGGGCACTGGGGCGGATTCACGCTCGACTGGTACCGCTCTCTCTTTACGGACGCGTCGATCGGAGAAGCTTTCACGAACACGATCCTGCTCGCGCTTCTGAGCTCCGTCATCTCGGTCATCCTCGGCACCGCGGCCGTCATCTACATGTCGAAGCTCAAAAAGAGCCCCCGCACGATTCTCATGGGCGTGACCAATGTCCCGATGCTGAACGCGGATATCGTCACCGGCGTCTCCTTCATGCTGCTCTTTCTGACGCTCCGCATCCAGTTCGGCTTCGTCACGATCCTGCTCGCGCACATCACCTTCAACATCCCCTACGTGATCTTAAACGTGATGCCGCGCTATCGTGAGCTCAATCCTCACATCTACGAGGCGGCGCTCGATCTGGGGGCATCCCCGGTCTACGCCTTTTTCAAAACGGTGCTGCCTGAGATCATGCCGGCGATTCTCTCCGGCGGCCTCATGGCCTTCACGATGTCGATCGACGACTTCATCATCACTCACTTCACGGCGGGCGCGGGCGTGCACACGCTCTCGACCAAGATCTACTCCGAAGTGAAGCTCGGCATCAAGCCCGAGATGTACGCGCTGTCGGCCATGATCTTCGTGACCGTACTGCTCCTTCTCATCCTCGTCAACCGCGTGCCGGCTAAAGCAGATGCACATGGAAAGGAGGCCGTCTGATATGAAAAAAAAGACCGTCTTTTCCATCTGCCTCCCGCTTCTTGCGGCAGGCCTCACCGCTTATCTTGCGGCAGGCTGCGGAAAATCCTCCCGCGAGCGGGAGGATGCGCCGGATAATGACAGCAACCGGCTCTACGTCTACAACTGGGGAGAGTATATCGACCCGGAGGTCATCGGCCTCTTCGAGGAAGAGACCGGCTACAAGGTGGTCTACGACGTCTTTGAGACCAACGAGATCATGTACCCGAAGGTCGCGGCGGATCCGTCGCAGTACGACGTTCTCTGCCCTTCCGACTACATGATCGCCAAGATGGCGGGCGAGGGCCTTTTGGCGGAGCTCGACATGGACGCCATGCCCGAGGCCAAGACCAATATCGGTGAGCAGTTCTGGCGCATGAGCGAGGACTTCGATCCCGGCAACCTCTATTCCGTCCCCTACACCTGGGGAACCGTCGGCATTCTCTATGATTCGGAGCGCGTGGACGAGGAGATCACCAGCTGGGACGTCCTGTGGGACGAGAAATACAACGACGAGATCCTCATGCAGGACAGCGTGCGGGACCTGTTTGCCGTCGCGCTCAAAAAGCTCGGCTACTCGCTCAATACGACCGATCTGAACGAACTGGAGGAGGCGAAAAACCTGCTCATCGAGCAGAAGCCGCTCGTGCAGGCCTACGTCGTCGACGAGGTGCGCGACAAGATGATCGCCGGGGAGTCAAAGATCGGCGTCATCTACTCCGGCGAGGCGGAATACACGCGCGAAGAAAATGAATCCCTCTCCTACTGCATCCCGAAAGAGGGAACGAATGTTTGGGTCGACGCCTGGGTCGTGACCAAGGATTCACGGCACAAAAAAGCGGCTTACGACTGGATCAATTTCATGTGCCGGCCGGATATCGCGCTCATGAATTTCGAGTACATCTACTACTCCACGCCGAACATCGGCGCGATGGAGCTCATGGACGAGGAGACACTTTCGAACGAAGTGCTCTTCCCGGACGTCGGCAAGTACGATCTGGAGGCCTACCGCTACCTCGGCACGGACGCCGAGCGTCTCTACTACAATCTCTGGAAAGAAATCAAGAGCGCCTGAAAGGGCGCTCTTTTCATGCTTTATGAATGCTCTTTTTCCGGTTTTCTCAGAAGCTCTTTTCAAGAACCGGCTCCCCGGTGCGCGCGTCGAACACGCAGATGTCCATCTCTCCCGCGGGCGGCTCCGCGGAGCTCCCCTTCTGCCAGTCCGCGTCGGAAGGTGCAAGCTGCACCGGATCCCCGCGAAGGCTCTCCGCCGCCGTCCCGTCCGCACCCCGGATATAGGCCCTGTACTCCTCTCCGCCCGCAATGGCTTTTTCAAGGAGCGGCAGCTCTTCTCCCGCGATATTCCGCACAAGCTCCATGAGTTTGCCGTCGCTCAGGCAGCCGGCATTTGCGCTGATCCTGATGCCCGTGTCGAAACGCGCGTCCCTCAGCAGCATGAGGAAGACATCCGCCTTCTTCTGAGACTTAAGGCGGTCTTTCTTAAAATCCATGTATTTCTCAAGCTGCCCGTTCCAGTCAGAATAGGACGGGTCGTCCCTTCTGTCGGGAATGTCAAAATGATCGCGGATAAAGGCGCCGATGGCGTGCGTCGATTTTCTTGCCCCGGAGTCGTTCATGTGCTTCGCGTTGGCGAAGTCCGTGCCGTAATTGATCATATCCTCGTGATAGAGATTCAGGTAGGGTACGCCGTATTCGTCGGCGACCGCCTGAACGCCGTTCGCGTAGCGCTGATCGTCCTCGGGCAGCGGGCAGGGCAGCTCCTGAAGCATCACGGAGATGCCTCTTGACCGGCACAGCTCGATCATCTTTTTAAGATAAGCCGCGGAGACCTCCTCCGGCGGCCGCGCGTCGTCCGCGGGGACGACGGGGTAAGTCTTCACCTGCGCCACGCGCAGGTCGTCCCCCATATAATGCCTCGCGCCGTTGTCGAGCCGGTAGGCATTCACCCTGAAGTCGCTCTTTTCGAGCTCGCTCCAGCGGTAGTGATAGCTGACGATCGGGAAGATCATACTCATCCTGTCCGCAAAGTCCTCGTAGAGGTCAAAGGCCGCGCGGCATTTTGTCAGCGACAGCGGAAATGCGTCCAGCGTGTGCCGCGCATACTCCGGCAGCGTCTTCTCAGTGAGATCCATGCGCCGCACGTCGATGACGACGAGGGAGGGGTCGCAGTCGTCAAGCGCCATTTTCAGCGCCCAGTAGGCGGCCTGCGGCCGGCAGCCCGATTCCCCCATATTGAAAGAGGTCAGGCCGTACTCGTCGTAGAGCTCCATCGGGTAGACGCCGACCATCGTGAGGCTGATGCCGGTAAAGAGCACGTCAAAGCCGGCCTTTTCCGAGAAGAAGCGCCTGTACTTGCGCTCCGCCGTCTTCGGCGCAAGGAGGAAAGAGGCGTTTTTTAAGACAAAAATAAGAAGCAGCAGAAAGAGTGCTGCTCTCAGAATTTTTGCCGCCTTTTCCCGTTTCATCTTCTCTCCCGGATTTCCTTTCTTTCCTTAAATGGCGCTTCCTTCTCCAGCGCCTTCGCCGGTCAGGATGCCTGCGATCTCCGCCGCGCTCTGCCTTGCGAGGCCGCACATGCGCGCCTGCGCCGCGGGGCTTACGCCCTCTTCGAGTGCTTTCTCAAGCGCATCGCAGACATAAACCGGCTCGAAATGCGCAAGATCAATGGCGCGCTCCGGACAGCCGATTTCCTTCATATACTTGTCGACCTTGTCGTTCCAGCTGAGGATGACCGAAGGAATCCCCATCGAAAATGCCGCGATCGATGAATGCATGCGGCAGGTGATAAGTCCCCTAAATCCCGCGATCGTGTGCAAGAGGACCTCCGCGTCGGTCGGGCGCTCCGCAAGGTACGTCTCGGGAAGGCCGAGGCGCGCGAGCACCTTCCGGCCGAGCTCCTCATCCAGCTTTTCGCCATTTGTGAAGAACATGTACGGGCAGCCGCGTCTATCCAGCTCACGGGCAATGCCCGCGAACAGCTCGATCCACGCCTCCTCGGAGAAATCCCGGCGGTAGGTCGTGAGCGCATTTCCGCGGATGAGGCCGATGCCGATGACGGAACGCTCTTCCTCCGCGCGGACGGAGAAAGCGTCGCTCACCGTAAAAGCCGCGTCCGCTCTCATGCGGACCGTCTTCCGCTTTCCCGCGCAGTTCTGCACGTTTCGAAGCGAGTCCCTCGCCGAGATGTACTTCACGGCGTCCGAGCGCAGCGCCCGCATGAGCACGCGGCAGCGCGTGTCCTTCGGGTCGTACTCTCCCGCTCTTCCGATCGCGTTGTAAAAGACCGGGATGCCGTGCTTCTCGGCGTACAAAGTGATCGCAAGGAGCGGCTCCTGATATTCGTTCCAGCTGTACTCGAGAAGGCCCGCGCCGTCGATTACGATGACGTCGGCCCCGGCAAAGCGGGCGTCGAAATAGCGCCTGTAGCGCTGTCCGAAATTGCGCCCCGCCCGCCACAGCGCGTGGCGGAAGCGGCTGATCCTGTTCTTCTTCTCAAGGTCGTCCGAGCTTTGCACGATGCGCTTCAGGCGCACGTCAAGAAGGTCGAGCGGCAGGCCGTAAAGACTGTAGCCGCTGAGCGTCCGCATCCGCTTCTCGACCGGGTTCCGGTACGTGTAGTGCCCTTCTTTTGTCGCGCGGATGTCGACCTCCCGGAAGGAAAGGTCCGTGACGCCGCGCTTTTCAAGCTCCTCCTCAAGGAGATGGATGAGGCTCCGGGATATGAACTTTTCACCTAAGTTTTCGCTGTTGACCAGCCCGCACACTGCGATCTTCATACCGAGCTTCCCCGCGGCCGCGCTGCGCGGCGATAGATTTTGTAGTCGTGGTGAGACTTGCGTTTTTCCGGCGGCGGGAGAAGCATGTAGTCCGGCCCGTACAGCTGGGTGAGATACCTGTCATAGCCCGCAGGCGCCTTGTAGAGCGAACCCTCGAACGAAACTTCAATCTGCGGCTCGTACTCCCGCTTCAGCACCCGCTCCTCCGTCGTGTGGATCATCGTCATCATGACGCCCACATAATCGGCCGTCTCGTACGGAATGGAGCGGGCGATCCGCTCAATGAGGCGGAACCAGCTTTTCCGGCCCGTGAGGAGCACAAAAGGTCTCGCCGATGCGTGAAACAGCTTTGCCGGCAGCGTCCTGCCGTGAAACCAGGTGCTGTCCGCGCAGCCGAGCATGATCTTCGCAAATGTCATCGCCGCATAGTGGCGGCGGTTCGCCTCTTCCGTATCCGGCAGCCCCTCGATCGGGAAAATGTCGATGAACGCTGGGTGGTACTGCATCTTCGCGCTTGTCCCCTTCACCGAGTTCTCGATGACGATGCCGGGGTCATAGAGCTTCCAGTGATTGGCGCGGTACAGAGGCCCCGGATTCGGGGGCACGAGGCGGTAGCGGCCGATCCGGCCGCCGGAGAGCTCCATGAGCTTCTCGCAGTCGGGGCGCGGCATGTTGATGTCAATATCGTCGTCCCAGGGAATAAAGCCCTTGTGCCGGACGGCGCCGAGCAGCGTTCCCCCGGACAGGTAATAGCGGAGCCCATGAGATTCGCTGAACGCGGCAAATGCCGCCAGCATTTTCGTGAGATGGCTTTTCAGCTCGTCAAGACCGATCGCTTCTCCGCAGTCCGCTTTTGTCATCTTTCGCATCTTATCTTCTCCCCGCCGCGTCAGTTATTTCAGCCAGTCATCTTTTTTGGTTTTAAGGAGCGCCTCGAAGATCATCAGATCGTCCACGGTCGTGATCTTCAGGTTTTCCTCCGAGCCCTTGGAGAAATATACGGTCTCCCCGAGCGCCTGCATGAGGTCGCAGGACGCGCCCGAGCCGGTGATGCCTCTCTTTTCCGCCTCCTCGTGCGCCCACAGGAGCTTCCCGAGCGTATAGACGTGCGGTGTCTGCGTCCGGAAGAGCTCCTCGCGCGGCAGGACCTCCTTCGAGGTGCTGCCGTTCTTGCTCCTGAAGACGACCTCCACGGTGGGAATGGCCGCGACCGCGCTGCCGTGCTCCTTGAAGACGGCGAGCGCGTTGGAGATGATCTCGTCGGAGACAAGGCAGCGGTTGCCGTCGTGGATGATGACAAGATCGTCTTCCTTCAGATGCTTCTTGAGCTCCATCAGGCCGTTTTTGATCGACTCCTGGCCGCTGTCGCCGCCCGGCACGATCCACTTGAGCTTTGTGATCCCGAACTGTCTGGCGTACGCCTTCAGGACATCCATCCACGCCGGCAGGGTCACGACGATGATGGCGTCGACGGCCGGGTGGCGCTCAAAAGCCTCCATCGTGTGAATGATGAGCGGCTTGTTCTCCACATGCATGAATTGCTTAGGAATGTCCTGTCCCATGCGGGTGCCTCTCCCCGCGGCTGTAAGAAGCGCTGCTACCATGGCCTTTCTCCTCTAAAAATGTCCGTTTCCTGCTGTTCTTTTTTGTCTTAGATGCCTTTGTCTTAGATGCCTTTGTCTTAGATGCCTTTGTCTTAGATATCTTCGTCTTGTATGCCGGCTGCGGTCCGCGTCGTCAGGAGATACGCCCGTGTGCCGGCCATTCCTTACAGGCGCAGCTCCATGAGCGGATGATGCTCTCGCTTTCCCTCGGGAGGAAGGACCATGTAATCCGGTCCGTACAAGGTGGTGAGGTAAGACTGCCACTCCGCCGGCACGGGCACCGCAAGTCCCTCAAACTTCGCCGGGATGCGCCGGCAGATGTCGCGCCTTTTGTATGTCTCCCCGAAGAAATGCTTTCTTCCCGTCGGGATCGACACATATTCCGAGTGGTCATCCGGGCACATCGCGTAGATCTTCCCCGCGATCCGGGCCGCCGTATCGAGCGGAATGAAGCGGAACAGGCGTCCGATGCGCGCTTTCTTCGCAAACATCGCAGCCACCGTTTCGCTCTCCTCCATGTAGGGCTTCAGATACGGGAGGTCCTCCCATGTCTTTCTGGCGGAAACCAGATAGCCCGCAAGAAGGCTGAGCGCGCCCTGCATGAGGCGGAGCGGAAGCGCGTCAAAGACATTTTCGATGATAAAGAAATCAATGGCGACTCCGCACTGGTCGTCCGGCTTTGACAGCTCGTTGTAGGACCGGCAGATCGTCCCCTTCTTCTTCATCTGTACGAGCGTCATCCCGTGCCCGGGCGTAAGGAGCGGCGTGGTGAGCACGTAGCGGTCTCCCAGCTCGCGGGAAAAAAGGAGCTTAAAGCGCTCGAAGTCCGCTCTCGGCATGTTGACGTCGATATCGTCGTCCCACGGGATGAAGCCCTCGTGCCGGACGGCGCCGAGCACGGATCCGCCGCTCAAGGTATAGAAGATCTTCTCCTTCGCCGTGACGCGGCGAAAGTCCCTGAACATGGAAAGCAGCGTGTCTTTTAAGCGCTTCGTGTCATCATCGCTCAGCGCAAGGATCCCGGAGACGCCGTCAAAGCCGCGCTTTCTTGCGGTAAAGCCGTCCTCTTTCTGCTTTCTCATCGAAGAGCCCTCCGTGTGTAATAGCCGGACCGCAGTTTCGCTGAGACGCGCCGCGCCCCGGCGAGCAGTTCTTCATAGGCGTCGTCTGTCAATCCTTCAAGAAGTGCCGGAATCTCGTCTAAAGAGCCGATGGCAAGGCCGCAGCGGTGCTGCTCCATGAAGGGCGCAAGGGCCGCCTCCTTCCAGATCAGGACCGGCAGTCCCGCCGCGAGATATAGAGACGCCTTGTGCGGATTGTTGATGCGCAGATACGCCCCGTACGCGCCGCCGCAGGTCGCTGCCGTGTCGCCGTCCCAGACAAGGCCGAAGGACCCGCTTATGGCGCCTGGCAGCTCGTCCGGCGGGAAGGATCCCTTATACTCGACGTTCGGCTGCTCTCCGCCCTCGTAGCCGACGCCGTAGAGGCGGAATCGGCTGCCGGACGGCAGATGGTAGGCGTATGCCGCCTTGTGGCGCCGGAGCGTTCCCGCGATGACGACCGGTCCTTTCCGATCGGCTTCCGCAAAGAGCCCGTCCGGGGCCAGATAATCGAAGATGCCAAGCGACCGCATTTTCCTTTGGTCCACGCCGATCTCCGCGAGCGCCGCCTTCATGCGGTCGTTGTGGACGATGATGCGGTCCGCCTCCTTAAGAAGCGTCTTCTCCTCGAGGAAGAGGCGCATCTCTTTTGGCAGCGACTTGTTTTCTTTCTTTCCGCCGCGGAGCGTGTCGAGATCGTGGATGAGGAGGACGATCCGAACTCCTCTCCTCCTCGCCGCGTGCACCGGAAGGAACTGCAGGAGCGAATGCTGAATGACCGGAAACTGGATGAGGAGGATATCTCCCTTTTTCAGCGTGTGCAGCTTCTCCGACCAGGTGCGCGCAATGCGCCCGTGGGCCGCCGCCTTCAGCACGGCGTTATAATCCGCGCGGTCCGACGGGCCCTCGACAGAAAGCGGCGCATAGCCCGCCTCCTCAAGAATCACCGAAATGTCGTCCCGCGCTTTGATGCCGGCCGTGCGCTGCACGCCCTCCGCTGTCTGCACCTCTTTCGCGTAATATCTCGCCACGTCAAAAGCTCCCCTCATAGCGTTTGTTGAAAAATCTGGCCATCAAAAAGGCAGATCCCTTCTTGACCCAGTTCGTTTTCTCGAGACTGACAAGCGGCAGCTCCCGGATTCTCTCGCGCAGGATCCTGCCGCGGCGGACTTCTCCGCGCAGGAAGACGTTAAAGAGCAGCTCGCTGACCCGCCCGTAGAGTCTTCCCTGATAGGAAGACAGGGCGCCCGTCTCCTCGTCCTCCTTCAGCTCCTCCATGAGCGCGAAGAGGATCGGGAAAAGAAAGCGCGCGTACCGGTCAAGCAGGTCACGGCGCATGATCATCATGTTGAACATATAGCCGCCCCGCGCCTTCATGACGGCATCAAAATCAGGCAGGTACTCCGGACACTGCGAAATGATCAGTGCCCGCGCCCTGTCGAGATGGCCGGCGTAATGCGTATGCGCGTAATGGGAATAGAGTGTCTCGATCACATAGCGGCGCTTCTTCGGGACGAAGACGTCATAGTCGGAAAGAAGCGGCAGAAGCTCAGCCTCGGTGATGACGCCCTCCGTCGTCGCCGCCGGAGACGTAAGGGACGCGAAATGGCGCCGGTAGTGGGCGAGGCCGATGTAATCGGCGTCCAGATTTTTCCACGCCCAGTAGAGGCCGGTGAGCTCGCAGAAGCCGGGATTTAAAGACGAGATATTGTCGCCTGTGTTGTCCTTTTGAAACCCGATGTCAAGCGGTTTTCCCTCGGCGTCCGTCCTGCCCTCCGCCCCTACAAACAGGGGCAGATACAGCGGATCGCAGGGCATCGGGTAGGGCTTATGCGCGGCTACAATGATCTTCGCCTGCGGTTTGTGTGCGGTCTTACCGGTCATTTTTTCGCCTTCTGTCCCTTTTTTCTTCCGTACTTCACGAAGTACTTGAGTGCGCCGTAGTCGTCATACTGATATTTCTTCTTGATCGCGGGATACCGCGAGATGTAATATCGGAAATTATAGATCTTCTTGTAGTTTTTGCCCTTATATACCGTGAGGGCGTTCTTCATCTTCGAGCAGCCCGTGCCGTGCCAGCCCTTCTTCCTGCCGACATTGATATAATGCAGGTAGTACTTCTTCCAGGTCGTCCCGTACTTTCTTCTGAGCGAAGCATACTCATTGACATAGGACTTCACGTTGAAGGACGCGGAGGCGCGGTGCATCTTCTTCATGCCGTATTTCACGAAATACCGCAGGGCTCCCTTTGGGTTTGCGCCGTACTTCGCCTTTAAGGACGGGTACTTCTTCATGTAGTAGTTGAAGTCATAGACAGCCGCGTAATCCACCCCGCCGTATACGGTCACGTAAGCGGCTTTCTTCGTCTTCGCCGTCTTTCCGCTGTCCGCGGAAGGAGTCGTCGCAGCAGGCGTCTTACTGTCGGACGTCCCGGACGGGTTCTGCGCTGCCTTCGGATCCGTATCCGGGTCCTCATCTGTCTTCGGGTCCGGATCCGTCTTCGGGTCCGGATCCTTGGGATTTCCGGAGGGGTCGTCGGAGTCGGAGACCACGTCTACATCTTCATCGTCCTCCTCCGGTAAAGGCATCACCTCCGCGGAGCGGCTGTTCATGGCGTCGCCGACGCCGTCGGCGGGATTGCCGTATACCTTGAGGCAGGCGTTGCCGTACTGCCGCCCGGCAACTTTCCCGTTGGTATCATTGATGAAGGTATACTCCAGAATATCCGTAAAGGCTCCGTCTCCGACCCGCACAAAGGTCTGTCCCGCCTCACAGGCGGTCTGGCGCACGAGACTTGCGCTGCCGCTGCCAAGCGTCCGCGAGGATCCCTCAAAATAGGCATAGCCGCTACCGTCCCAGTTCTTCATGCGCACGATGATGGCTAAGCGAGTTCCTTTTTTGACGGATACCGTCTCCGGGAAGCGGACCGTATAAAAGCCGAAGTTCTTCACCGTTCCGCTGACCTCGGCGGCGACGGTCCCGCTCATCGGGTTGTCCGCATCGACGCCGACGCGCAGCTGGGCCGAGTATCCGCCGCCGACAGGCACATAGAAGCCGGCGCCGCTTAACACCTCGTCCCTCGCGGCCACGAATAGATTGGCCGCATCGACCGTCGTCCCGGCCTTCTCCATATAGACGTAGTACCCGATGCCGTCATAGCTGTAAAGAGAGCGGTCGATGTGCTCTCCGTCCGCCGTGTTCTCAAAATGCCACACATAAGGCTTTGTAAATGTCCTGTCACTGTAGGACAGCCAGAAGAAGCCCTCATCCCCGAAGGTCGTGCCGTAGCTGTTCTCCACGAGGAACGCGCCGGGCTCGTCCGCCTTCGTGACCTTACCGTCGTCCCAGCCCACGATGACAACCTGATGATTGGGCGTATACGAGCTTCCCCAGTAGCTGCTGTTCGTCTCCAAATCGTAGGTCTGGCCCGGCAGCTTGCTGCTGCTCCTCGTGAAGAGGAGATCCACCGAGACGGCGCCATAGTCCATGACCGCCTGTTTGATGGCCGTGACAGCGGCGGCTCTCCCCGTCTCCGAGTTCAGGTTGTCCGACTCAGCGAGGCGCTCAAAGCCGAGCAGGTGGCACATCGAAGAGGTGAGGCCTGCTTCAGGCACCGATGTCGAGGCGCTTGTCGGATACGACGCGGCCGCAGCCGCCCCGTACCACCGAAGGAGCGTGCTGCCCGCAAGCAGCGCGTTGCCGCCGAGGTTGTACCAGCTTGAAGAGCCTGAGATCGACCAGGTCTCGCTGCCGCCGTGATAGGCGGAATAGCCGAGATGCCCCGGAGAAAAGACCGCTTTTCCGGACAGGTCCCCGCGCTTCATGAGGCCGGTCTGTCCCGCGCTTAAGGGCGCATAAGCCCAGCACAGGTTCAGACTTCCCTGCGACTGCACGTCCGTCACGAACTCCGTCCTGTACTCCGCCGGAAGCCCGGCGCCATTGGACTTGAGCCTGCGCTTTGTGACCACAGGCATCGAAGTGAAGGCCTCATCGCCCTCGAAGCTGATCAGGCCGCCATTTACGCCGCTTACGTGCAGAGAGTCCGGCTGTGCCGTCTCCTCCGCCGCCGCGGTGACAGACAGCACAAAGAGTGCGACAGCCAGCAGAAGGCCTCGCACCGCAGCACTACAGTTTTTCATTATTTTACTTCTTCTGATACTCATACAGAGTAAGTATAGCATACTTGGTATGAAGCATCCAGAGATTCACAAAGGTTTAAGAATTGAGCTCCAATTCAGCTTTCCAGTCCGGGCACACATCCGGCAGCGGCAGAGAGAATCTCTTATGCAGCCAGGTCTCGGCGAGCTTCACCCACACGGCCACATCCGGCCGGATCTGTTCCTTTGCCTGCGCGGCAGCCTGGTCCGCCGTCGACAGGCCGTGCTGCCCGTTCTCGAAGATATGGGTTTCACAGGGAACTCCGGCCTCCTCCAGAGCCAGCGCCATGGCCAGCGTCTGGTTCATGGGAACCGTGGCGTCCTCCCGGGTCGCCCACAGGAACATGGGCGGCGTGTCCTTTGAGATATAGTGAATCGGACTGGCTTTTCTCAGTATCTCTTCCGACGGATCCGGCTCACCGAAAGCGGCCAGATCAAAGCCGCGGTTCATCTCAATGCGGTCCGCATCCCCGATCTTCTCGAGAGTCTTCTGCATCAGCACGTAGTCGTAGACGCCGTAGCCGAGGACCGCGGCTGCCGGCCGGATGTCCTCCGGTCTCGCTCCGATAGCCCCTGAGAGCTCCGGGTCGTTCCAGTGAACCGCAAATTCCGCGCAGTTGTTGGCTCCGGCCGAGCCGCCGTTCAAAATGATCCTGTCCATGTCGACCTTCCACGCTTCGGCATGGGCCCGGATCAGCAGCATCGCCATGCCGATTTCCAGCATGGGCCCGGGGTATACGCTTTTCTTATAGGCCGGGGATTCTCCGGGAACAGGAAATTTGACGCCTCCGTTGGAATATACGGAATACCGCAGCACAAAAGCGTGATATCCCATCGATGCAAAACGGATCGCGGCCGGCTCCGCTTCCCGGTCCGAGGTGAACATATACGCGCCTCCCGGGCAGACGAGGACGGCAGGTCTCTTCCTGCCGTTCGTCAGTTCCGGCGAATCGTCAAGGATGTAGGCGGTCAGTGTCACCTTCGGGTCGTCCTCATAGAGATAAAACTGTTCAATCTTCATAGCTCCTGCCTCTCTCTTTTTCATGTCTGAAGTTTTGTCGTACTGTCTTGGTCTAAACCCATCGTCGCCGCGGCAGGCCTGATGGCCGGCGTGGCGTCAGACATCAATCCCCGCGGCGCGAAATACCGGCCGAAGGCCGGCGCCGCGGCACATCTGCTCTCCGCGGATCGCGGCGTGGTGGTTCCCCTCGACGACAACCCAGCCGTCTTCGGAATAGGCCAGGTCCCAGCCCACAAACCGCTGCTCCGGCACCTCCGTCGCCAACGCGTCACCGAGCGCAAGCAGCGCGTCCCACTCCGGAATCTGCAGCCCCTTGATCTGCCGGCCCGTATCCGGATGTGTGTCGCAGGCGATCCCGTAATAGTTGACGCCGCCCGTGCGCACGATGCCCGTCTTAACATCGACGTCGGCGCACAGGCCGCCCGCCGCCGCGTTGTCCACGACCTCTCCGCCCATGCCCGTCCGCAGCATGGCGTATAGGCGATGGATCTTATCCCCCTCGATAAACGTCGCGAAGCGGATCGTGTTGACCGACTCCGGATGCAGTCCCTTCATGGGCTCCGCCTGCCGGATCATCTCCTCGGCGACAAACGGGCCCTCGGCGATCTTTCTTGCGAAGAACGCTTCCGGGTCGCCGCCGCTCTTAAGGTCAAAGACCTCCACGCCCTCGCCGAGTCCCTCCGCGACGGGCTTCACGATGACGCGGCCCTCCGCGCGCAGAAAGTCAAGGAATGCGTCCTTATCCTCCGCAGCGTTAAAGGAGAGCAGCTTCCGGCCGAAATACTTCCCGAATCTCCCGTAAAACTTCTCCTTGTTCTTAAAGAGACTCCCGTCCCCGTAGGTATAGGCGTGATGAAAATGCCTCGACTCGGGGATCCCGATATAGGCGGCGCGCTCCCGGTCCGACCGCTCCCAGAAATGGTACATGCAGTATTCGCGCACAGCCGTGCCGTAGCGGATCCTCGAATACAGCACGTCAAAGGCCGAGATTTTGCCCGCGCCGGTATGCGATCCGTATCTGTCTATGACATCCTCGATTTCAGCGAGCTCGTCGCGCTCGACCGTCTGCAGCATCGCATACTTGACCGCGGCGAGAGACGCCGCCGCCGCTCTGCTCTTCTTCCCGATCGCGTACTGCATATCTTTCTTATTCATGTTCAGTCCTCACTTCCTGCGCATCTTTCTCCATATACCGGCCGCTTTCTTTCTCAGATACCTGCTCTCCTCCGTGTTCCTGTACACAAGGAGAAATGCGGCGGGC
Organism: Lachnospiraceae bacterium UBA2860; assembly: GCA_002350625.1. GTDB lineage: Bacteria > Bacillota > Clostridia > Lachnospirales > Lachnospiraceae > Chordicoccus. The sequence continues at coordinate 26,334 of DEFE01000026.1, read as the reverse complement.
ACGGTGACGCCGCACAGGGCCATGTGTACGATCACCGAGAACCAGCCGTGCCCGTAGAGGAAGCACCTCGAAAGCGCGTAGTCCCCGGCGCCGACAGCGGCAAGGAGAAGGAGATAAAGCCCGTTTCTCTTGTAGTAGTCGGAAACCGGGCGGTAATTCTTAAAGCTGTACTTATGAATGATCCGGGGATCCACCATGAAGTTCGTCGTCAGATCGGCCGTAATCGTCCCGATGATGACCCCGTATATGCCGAAGCGCTGTACCGTGGCCACAGAGACGGCGATATTGACGAGCGCGCCGATCGCGGGCCTGAACCACATCTGTCTGAACACGCCGGTGATATTGCGGATCTGTCCGAGATTTGTCTTAAGGCCCGCGAACAAAAGCTCGATGCCGACCAGAAGGGCAAAGGGCTGCGGAATCAGATAACTTCCCCCCGCCATGCTCTCCACGATCTCGTCCGCGACGACGGCGATGCCGACGCAGGCCGTGCCGTAGAGAATGACGGTGATGTAATTCATGATGCCGAAGAAGCGGTACTTCCTGTCCATATCGGATGTACTGAACAGATCGCCCATGCTGGCCTTGACGGACGCGTAGAACTTGTTCAGCACTTTTTTGAGCGTCGTGTACAGCATCAGATAGTTGGAATACACGCCGACGATCGAAAGGCCGATAAAGATGCTCAGCACGGCGTTGTCCGTCGCCTTTAAGACGACGCTGTTGAGTTTGTAGATAAAGAGCGCGCCGCAGTCCTTAAAGGTGTCGACGACCTCCTCACGGGAAAGCTTCTCCTCTCCCTTTTTAAAGACATCCGGAAAATAGCGCGCCGTCACCGCGGCGTTCACCGTGTTCTTCACGATGTTCATCAGAACGACAGCCGCCGTGTAGAGAAGGAAATTGCGCAGGAAATAAAGGATCGTGATCTGGATCAGATTCGTGGCGATATCGACGAAATAGCCGATGACATTAAGGACATATCCTTTCTGCGCGGCGCGCATGAGCGCGCTCCTGTAGGCGAAAAAGGTGTAGGAAGACACGGACTGCAGCAGGAACAGGACGAAGATCAGCGGCCCGTTGATGCCGAGCTTGTCCAGCGTATCATAGTCGCGAATGAGAAAATGCAGGAAAGGAATGAGCCCGAGCCCGAGCACGAGGATCGCGATGCCGATCACGCGGTACACGGTTTTGTAGAAGCGCATGAGCGCGCGGAGCCGCTTCATGTCCCCCTCGGCGATCGGCTTGTACAGCTTGTAGTTCATCGCCGTGTCAAAGCCGAGCTCCGTGAGCGACAGCATCTGCAGAATATCCGAGAACAGGCCGTTGATGCCCAGATAGGCCTTGCCGAGGGTCGCGATGAAGACCATCCTCGTCACGAATTTGAGGATGATCACGAGAAATTCCCCGCCGAAGCCGGTCAGAAGATTCAGGATGGAATTTTTCGTACGCGAGTTTTTAGCCATGTCACTTGATGATACCGTAGCTGCGGATCAGGTCGCCGAGGGCCTTATGCCGCACGCCGTGCTCTACCTGGAAGATCCCGAAGCCCGTGGAGGCGTTCCCCTCAATCACGGCGTAGCCGTCATCGGTAAGCAGAATGTCCCAGGCCACCAGTTTCAGATACGGCAGCGCATTCGTCAGTGTCTCCATTTCCTCTTTGAGCTTTGTCCAGCCCGGAATAACAGCCCCTTCGATCTGCCCGCCCGTATCCGGATGATAAGAAAACGGCATCATGCGCCGCTCCATGCGCCCGAGCTTCGCGATGGCCGGCCCGAGGCGCCCCGTCTCCGGATCGATTGAGGCGGTCATGCCGCCCGCGCTCGCGTTGTCGACGGGAATGCTGTCGTCGCTGCCGATCCGCTGAATCGCGGAGATGAAATGCGCCCTCTTCTCTCCCTTTTTCTTCGCGCAGACGAGCCGGATCGTGTTGGTCGCATGCGGGTAGAGCGCGGCCGAAAAAGCCGACTGCGTGATGTACTCGCAAAGAAGCGCCTCTCCCTTCCGCCCGAAAAGCTTCCGCACCGCTTCTTCGTCCGCGGCCTGCCCGTTCACGAGGATGTCCTCCCCGGACGCGTCGAACACATAGGTATCCGAACCGCCGCCGCTGCCCGTCCACTTGAGGACGCTCTTCTTAACGTCCTTAAGGAAAGGAAGCAGATTTTCTTCGGAAATGGCGGCGCCGTGCAGCGGGTAGATCTCCCCGTCGCTGATCCAGGCGTAATTGACCGGGACGCGCGTGTACTTCGAGAAGAGCTCCTCGAACACGAGCTTGTCATCGAGGAGCAGCCGGTACGAGCCGTTGATCTGCCGCGTATCGAGCCGCTCGAATTCGGAGATGTACTCCCCTGTGCCATTTTCTTTCAGCTTGTACCAGACGGATTCGTTGACAGAGAATCCCTTCAGCGCCCAGCGCAGCTTCTCGGGAAAAGAGACCGGAAAGTCCTCCCGGTCGTCCCACACGTATTTCTTCCACCGGCGCAGATGCCGGACTTGTTTCTTCAGCGTATTCAGCATATCTTATCCTTTAGGCGTCCTCCCCGACCGAGTCCTCCCGGATGATCCTGAGCCCCGTGGAGGAAATGTCCGGCGTGTGCGGGAGATACACGACCTGCGCGCCGTACGGCGCGAGATCCTTCTCCGTCTGCGCCCACCGCGCGTTGCCCTTCCAGTCGTCGCCGATGAAAACCGCGTCAAAGCCGAGCTGCCGGTAGGCGCTCAGCTTGTCAAGCGTGTCCACGATCACGGCCTCGTCCACGGCCTTGATATTTTCGACGATGCGCAGCCGGTTCTCTTCTGAAATCACGGGCTTTTTGTGTTTGTACTCCATGACGAGGCGGTCCGAGTTGACCCCGACGATCAGTCTGTCGCACTGCTTCTTCGCATTTTGCAGGAGGTTTAAGTGCCCGACGTGAAACATGTCGTAGACGCCCTGCGTGTAACCGATCCTGTATGGTTTTTTGTCCATGCTGCCCTCACTGTTTCCGCGTGAGCTTCCCGATGACAAAATCCGCCACGCGCTCCGCGCTCTTTCCGTCCTGATGGAGATTCGTCAGATCCCGCACTTCCCGGCGGCCCTCCGCATAAGGGTCTTCCCCTTTGATGACGCCTTCCGTAAATGCATAAAGCGCCTCCTGATCCGGCACGCGGCAGGTCGCCTTATTATACATGGATTCCAGATCAAATGCAAAACCCCTGCCCTCTTTCCAGCTCTCGATGTCGTCCGTCGTCGTCGCGATCGGCCGGTCGAGCAGCAGGTAGTCGAAGAACACCGAGGAATAATCCGTGATGAGCGCCTCCGATGCGGCGATGACCTCGTAAAGCTGCAGGTCCGCTCTTCTCAGCGTCTCGTCCGTGATGAGGATGAGATTCGTCAGCTTTTCGGACACAAGTCCCCGGACATCCTGCACCGGATGGGGCTTATAGACGACGTAGAGGCCGCGGTCCCTAAGATACCGGTCAAAAGCCTTCAGAGACTCCCTGTCGTAGAAGAGCGGGATGCCGAGCGCGGCGTAGCGGCCGTCATCCGCGTCCGTCCGGCCCACCTCCTGCGCGCGGAAGGTCGGCAGCCAGATCAGGAAGCGGCCGTCCGCATCCTTCAGCAGCTTTTTCCGGAGCTGTGCCGGCTCCTCCCTGTAGAAGGCGTCGCAGCGCGGATAGCCGTGGTAAACCAGCTGCGACTCGGAAAGGCCGTATTCGGTCTCGATGATCCCGTCGAAGAAATGCGACTGAACCTCCACGAAATCGGCGTAATCGCCCAGCTCGTAGATCCCCTCCGTCTTTTTAGTCTTGCTGCCGTGGCATAGAAACAACGACAGCTGCCGGGGGTCCCGTTTTCTCTGCCTGCGGTTGCAGAAGATAATCGCGGCGGCCCTCCGGAAAAAGTATTTCTTTCTCAGTTTTTCGCGCATGGACACAGGGTGCGCGTAGATCACGGTGTCCAGGCCCTTCTCCCGCACGTCCCTGTAGGAGCGGCTCGCGGACACGCTTCCCTCTTCGGACTGCACGATCCAGACCATCTGACAGGACGGCAGTCTCTTTTTCAGCTCCAGATAGAGCGGCCAGGTGTTATCCGCAAAATCCGGATTGCTCTCAAAGAGAATCATATGCTTTAAAGGGATGTGCGCGAGGATGCGCTTCGCGCCTTCTTTCAGCTTCACTTTAACAGCCTCCTTTCGAGGATGAGCAATGTGTGAAATGCGCGCAGCCTAAGCAGCACGATGCGCGCCCGGTCCGCCCTGCGGAATGAGGAAAGCTGCGCCGCTCTCACGGCGGGGCCGTAGGGTTTTTCGCGCATGAGCTCCCGCATTCCGCGGACCCGCGCGCCATCGCCTCCCGGCCTGTCCGGATGGACAAAATCATATTTCAGGACGCCGAGCGTGCAGAGCACATAGCGTTTTTTCAGCGCCTCCCGCACATCCGGATCCTGCCTCCGGTCTTTAAACAGCGCTCTCAGCTTCCGGATGAAGATCCGGTCGTTCTCCCGGATGTACGGCTGATACCTGTGCATCGCCGAGTTCATGCGGATCGTGCGGACGTAAAGCGGCTGCGGCAGGTAGTAAATCTCCGCCTCCGCGGCCGTGAGCGCATCAAGGACAAAGATCGTGTCCTCGGCAACCTTAAGCGCCTCCGGGAAGAGAAGGGCGTGCGCGCGCAGGTAATCCGCGCGGAACACCTTGTTCCAGACCGCCGCCAGCATCGGCGCGCCGGTCCTTTGGAAGCCGCCGGCCAGCGTATCCAGAAGAAAATGCCGCCGCAGATCCTCCGCCATGGTTCCCTCTTTAGCGTACGGCAGCAGGCGGACATGCTCCCTCGCCGCGCCGGGCGTCCCGGCGGATTCACCGTGACCGCTTTTTTTCGCGCCGGGCGTCTCCATGGTTTCCCTGTAACTGTCATACACGACGATGTCCGCCGTCTCCGCCGTGAGGAGGGGCTTTAAGAGGGAGAGGAATCCCTCCGCCATCGCGTCGTCCGAATCGGCGAACGCGATCCATCTGCCGCGCGCCTCCTTGAGCCCGCGGTTCCGCGCCGCCGAGACGCCTTGATGCGGCGCATGGAACACGCGGAGGCGCCCGTCCTCCGCCCCTTCTGGTGCAAACGCTTCCGTCTCCGGAAATGCTTCCGAGCCATCGTCGATGACAAGAACTTCAACATCATTTTCCGCGGCCTCAAGCACACTGCCCACACAGCGCTTCAGATTCTCAGCCGTCTCATTGTAGGCCGGTATGATAAAACTGATCAGAGGTGCTTCTCTACACAAAGCGGACATTCCTCCCTGATTTTTCGTTTATTATAGCATGTTTCGGCCGTTAAAAGGAGAGTCCGGAATTCCGGTCTCAAAGAAGCCGCTCCGTATGGTATAATGCTCCTATGAACGAAATCATCCGGCGCCGCGCCGCGGGAGACGTGCCGTACTTCATCGTCCTCTTCGTCTACCTCGTGATCGCCGTGCTGCAGACATCCTTCTATAAAGGCATGCTTCCCTCGGAGAGCCGCTTAAACGCGATTCTCCTTGTTCTTGTACTCATTCTTTGCGCGCGCGAATACATGACCGGCACGATTTCTCCGGGGAGCGCGCTCGTCCTTGCCGCGGTGCTCGTCATCGCCGCAAATGCGCTCCGCATCGGAACGGTGTGGACGGCATTTCCGTTTCTTCTCATCTTCTTCGGGCGAAACGTCTCCATGCGCCGGCTGTTTACATTTGCGGCCGTCGTCATTCTGGGGGTCCTTCTGTTCATCATCCTGAGCGGCTATGCGGGGGTGATCCTCAATTACAAGCGGGTCGAGGTGAACCGCAAAAATCACCGCGAGTATCTCGGCTTTCTCTATGCGCTCTACCCGGGTGTGTTCTTCTTTGAAGTGTCCGCGCTGTTCCTCGCCGCACACGGCAGGCGCGCGCCGCTCATCGCCTACCCCGCGCTCGCCGCGGGCGCGGGCTTTATCTTCGTGAAGACGGACGGGCGTCTCTCCTTTATCCTGACGCTCATCCTCATCGCGTTCTTCCTCATCGCGCGGCTTTTTCCGGCGCTCGTCCGCGCGCTTCATCCGCTCTTTTCTCTCATCATACCTCTGTGGCCGGCGTGCGCGCTCCTCAGCATCTTTCTGACCGTGACCTTTAACGGCTCCGTGCGCTGGATGTACCGGCTGAACGCGCTCCTCGGGCGCAGGCTGGAATACGGCCGGCAGTCCCTCACCCGCTTCGGGGCGGGGCTCCTCGGGCGGAATGTGCGCTGGGTCGGCTACGGCCTCAACGAGAACGGCCTCCCGCAGACAGGCGATTACCTCTATGTCGACAACATGTATGTGAGTTTCCTGCAGCGGTACGGCATCATCGCCGCCGCGCTCGCGCTCGTCGTCATCGTGTGCGCGCTCGCCGCGATGCTCCGGGCCCGCCGCTATGAGCTTCTGTTTATTTTCCTGCTTCTTGCCGTTCACGGTCTCATCGATGACCGGATTCTCATGCTGCACTATAATATCTTCTGGATCGCCGCCGCGCACGCCGTCGGCGGACGAACACGCGAAAGAGAGGACTGGGACTATGCATCCATCACATGACAGCATCCGCCGCGAGATCTCAAGCAGGGATCTCTTCCGGGCCGCCTTAAAAAAATGGTATCTCATCTTTATTCTGGGACTCATATGCTGCGCCGCAGCCGTCTTCATCACGTACCGGCGCGGCGATGGCGCCGGGCCAGACAGCGGCGGGGCGGAGGCCTACGAGGAGGCGCTTGCGGCCTACGAGAGGGATTACGAGAGTCTGACCTCCCTCACGGAAAGGACGGAAGCCCTTCTCACGGAGAAGCGCGCCTATATCGCCTCTTCGCTGCTGACGGCGATCGACCCCGCCCGCGTCGGCAAGGCCGTCGCGAGCTTCGTCATCACGCCCTCCGCGCAGTCGCCGGCAGCCGCCGAGCAGCTGGCCGACGCCTATGCGTCCTTCTTCACCTATGGCGTCGACTGGACGGAAACCGCTGCCAAAGAGGGCACAGAGCCGGCGTATCTCGCCGAGCTCGTCTCGACGACGCCGCTCATCTCTTCGTCCGCAGCCTACGCCGCATCGACAGGGGCGCAGTCTTCTTCCGTGCCGCGGGGAACGGTCACCGTGACCGTCGTCCACGCGGACGCGGCTAAAGCTTCGGAGCTCATGGACGTGATCTTCGCGCAGCTGGCGGAGGAATCCGGGCGCCTCGAAGAAGTCCTCGGCGCGCACACGCTCACGCTCGCGGAGAGATACGAAGGCTATTATGCGGACACCGCGATCGGCAGCCGGAGCGAGAATCTCCTGCAGGAGACCTATACGCTCTCCACCAATCTGGAGCGCCTCACTTCTCAGCTCGCGAAGCTGAAAAAGCCGGCGGCCTCCTCCGCTTCGCACGCGGTCAGCAAAAAGACGCTTATGAAATACGGGGCTGCGGGGCTCCTTGCCGGCGCGCTCGCCGCGCTTCTCGTCCTCATGGCAGGCGCCGCGCTGTCCGGAAAAGTGCTGAGCGCCTCCGAGCTCACGGAGCTCTACGGTATGAAGAAGCTCGCCTTGATCACGGGCAAAGGCGCGCGCGCGCAGAAAGCCGGACTCCTCGCTGCGGCGGAGCTCCTGAAAAACAGCGGGACGAACCGCCCGCTGCTTCTGACCGGCGACATATCCGCCGAGGACCTCCGCCGCTGCGCGGACGGCCTTAACGCTGCCTTCGATGATGATGCTTCCGTAGAGATCGAGGAGGCCGGCCTTCTTGGAGAGAACGCGGAAAATATCCGCGCGCTCGGCGCGTGCGGCGGCGTGATTCTCCTCGAGAAGATCGGGACCTCCCGCCACGCCGTCATCGCCGACGAGCTGGATCTCATCGCCGCCGCCGGCAAGGAGGTCATCGGCGTGATCGTCCTGTCGGCCTGAAGGCTCTTTGTACAGCGATTCGTCACGAAGCAATAAGGGACGCTCAGCGTCCCTTATTTTGTGCTCTGAACAGTTATTTTCTCTTTCGCTTTCAGGTAATCGGCATAAAGCGCTTCATAGCGGGCAAAGGCCGCGTCGCCGCGCCTGTCCGGAAGCTGATAAGTCTCATGAAGATAAGCTCCGAGCGCCGCGCTGAATTTCAGGGCGCCGCAGATATTCAGGTGAATGCCGTCCGCGGAGTCCTGCGCCCGGTCGAAGCCGAGCTCATCCGCGCGCGCGGCCTGATTCCACATGCGGATCCCCGCCTCGGCCGCCAGCCGCTCCGCGAAGCCGGCCGCATCCACTCTCCGCTCGAAGCCCTCCTGGCTCATCGACTGCAGCGGGATCGAGATCAGGCAGAGTTCCGTGTCGTGCGCGGCGCAGAGCGCGATGATCTCCTTCAGCGTCTCGACCGCGAGCGGCGGAAATGAGGCATTTTCGTCGGGCTCGTGAGGCGAGAGCGGGCGGATTTCTTTCAGGACTCTGCCCGTGAGCTTCGCGCCGGCCGTGTGCGCCTTCGGATCTCTTCCCCGCGTGATGTCGGTGATCTCCGGCCATCTCTGATGGTAGATGGTGACAGGCGCGATGAGCTCCATGATTTCATCCGGCCCGTACGCCATCTGCGCGGAAAGGTCCGCGATCAGCTTAAATCTCTCCAAACTTAAAAAGGGCATATTGTCGGTCAGATAGTGAAGAAAGGTGATTCTCTGCACGCCCTCTTTCACGATGAGCTGCGTCGTGTCGAGGACGATCAGCTTCGGCGAAAAGCGCCTGATCCCCTCCTCGATGAGATGCTTTGACTCGGGGAGAGACTGCCCGCCCGTGCCGAGGTTGTAGCCGCAGATGCCGTAGGCGCCGTACAGCTCCATGGGATAGACCGCGTTCATGATGAGCGAATTGCCGACAAAAAGGACGTCGCACCCATGAGGCGCGACCTCGTAATAAGTGGATGAAAGGGCCTCCCTGTTGCGGTCGTAGAAGACGTCGCCCGCGTACTGCACCGCATAGATGAGGACCGCGGCGAACAGGACCGCCCTGATCAGTTTCTTCAAGCTATGACGCTCCCTTTCCCGTAAAGATGACGGCAACCGTCTTAAAGAGCAGCTTCACATCCGTGAGGAGACTCCAGTTGTTGATGTATTCCGTGTCCATCCGGACCACCTCTTCGAAGTCCGTGATGTCATTTCTCCCGCTGACCTGCCACATGCCGGTGAGCCCGGGCTTGGCGCTGAGCCTGGCCCTGTGGTGCGGGGAGTACCGCTCCCACTCGTCCAGTGTCGGCGGGCGCGTCCCGACGAGCGACATGTCGCCTTTCAGCACATTTAAGAACTGCGGCATCTCGTCGATCGAATGCTTTCTCATAAAGCGGCCGACGGGGAAGATGCGCGGATCGTCCTCGACCTTAAACATCTGGCCGCTCATCTTGTTGTTCTCCATCAGCTCCTTCTTGCGCGCGTCCGCGTCCGGATACATGCTGCGGAACTTATAGATTCTGAACTGCCTGCCGTTCCGGCCGACGCGGATCTGCGAATAGAACACGGGCCCCGGCGACTGGATCTTAATGACCGGGCCGAAGATGAGAAAAGCGATGAACGTGAAGAAGAGGCCGACGAGGCTCCCGGCGATGTCCATGAGGCGCTTCAGGATCAGCTGCCCCGGATACGCGACGGAATTGCTCGCAGAGACGACCGTCATGTCTCCCAGCTGTTCGATCATCGTATTGGGGAGGCCCTTCGACAGCTCGTCGATGCGGATGTGGATCGTAAGTCCCGAGTCGAGCAGAAATGCCGCCCACTTCCGGTACAGGGCCTCATCCGTAAGATCGAGGATCACTTCATCGATCGGCTGCGTGTTGCGGTAATTCTCAAGCAGCGTCTCCTCAAGGGGAAACACTTCCGGAAACGGCGCCTGCCCGCCCGCGCAGAAAATGGCGGAGAGGTGGCAGCGCATGTCCCCCGTCTCGATCGCGCCGACCGTCTCTTCCGTCACGGCGCGGTCCGTCACAAGGATGAGCGCGGGTGTTCTCCTCGCTGCCACGCGCACGAGGATCCGCTTATACAGCATGCGGACGGCAAAGAGGCAGGGCACCGAGAGGATGAAGAAGACGATGAAGAGGCGGCGGGAGAACTTCCAGGCGTCCTTAGAGAGATACAGGTACACCAGGATGCTGCCCGACACAAAGCAGGCATAGTTGAAGGCGGCCGCGAGCTCCATCATCGCGGAGCGCCTGAGGATATTCTTGTGAAAATCGTAGGCCGTATAGAGAAGGATCGAGATGATCGGGATCGCGACGGCGACCTGCTTGTGGACGCCGAGCCTGTTCCACTCCCGCTTCGAGATCATGAAATTAACGAGCACAAGATACAGACATTCCAGCGTCAGAATGTCCGCGATCGCAAAATCAATATGCTTCAGCCACCTGTTTTTCTGCAGTTCGTACATAAGCTATTTCATAAACCGGTCAATCGCCCGGTTCATCTTCGTGATTGCTTCCTCGTCCTCGTCCCGGATGGCGTCGACGATGCAGTGCTCAATATGCTGCTTGAGGATCGCCTTGCCGGCGCCGGCCAGCTCCGCCCGCACGGCGGCGAGCTGTACGAGCACGTCCGGGCAGTCCTGCCCGCTCTCGACCATGCGCTTCACGGACTCGAGATGCCCGATGGAACGGGACAGGCGGTTGACGATCTTCTTCATCTCCGCCGGATCATGCGTGTGTGTATGCGTGTGGTCGTGTTCATGCGCATGCGTGTGATCATGTTCATGCGCAGGGTTCTGCGCGTGTTCATGAGGATGTTCATGGGCATGCGCCTCTGCATGCTTGTGGTCGTGCATGTGCGTCTCCTCCGCTTGTGATCAGTTGTCCCGGCGCTTCAGGTCGTGGGACATCACGGCGTCGATCGATTCGATGCAGGCGCTTCTGAACGCCGCCTTCTCAAGCGCGCACACGCCCCGGATGGTCGTCCCGCCGGGCGATGTCACCCTGTCCTTCAGAACGCCCGGGTGCTCCCCGCTTTGAAGCGCGAGGCGCGCGCTTCCGAGGAGCGTCTGCTCCGCGAGGCGCAGCGCGGTCTCCCGCGGCAGACCGTACTTGACGCCGGCGTCCGCGTAGGCTTCCATCATGAGGTCCGCAAAGGCCGGGCCGCAGCCGGCCACGGCGCCGCCGATTCCCATAAGCGCAGACGGCAGCTCCACCGTCATGCCGAGCGCGCCGAAGAGCTCCATGATCTCCGCTCTCTCATCCGCGGCAAGTGAATGCGCCTCCTCAAAGAGAAGGACGCCCTCCCGGACGAGCGCCGGCGTGTTGGGCATGATGCACTGAATGCGCGTCGACGGGTCAAGGAGCGCCGTATAGCGCGCGAAGTTCCAGCCGAGCGCGACGGAGAGAAGCGCCTTGCCGCGTAAGTCTTCGCGGCACGCCTTCAGCACGTCCTCCACCTGGTAGGGCTTGCAGGCCATGACGATCGTGTCCGCTGCAGCCGTGAGCTCCTTAAGGGAAGCACAGGCCGTAAAACCGATGCGCGCGGCGCTCGCCGCGAGCTTCTCCTGATGCGGCGCGTAGGCATATATGCGCGAAGCGGGCAGCCGGCCGCTCCGGATAAATCCCTCCGCGAGGGCGCCGGCCATATTACCCATTCCGATAAAACCGAGTGTATTCATCCTGAAGGCTCCTTTCAGCCGGAGCGCATCCGGCATCTTGTTCTCCTTGTGCCTTCGGCATTCGCTGACGGCACTTAAGCTCCCTGCCTTAAACTGTTAGTATATCATAATCAGCCATCTCGTGCGACCCTGTCCGCGCGCGGCGCTTCAAAACCGTCATTTTGCTTTGCTTTTCTGCCTTACGAAAAAAGCGGAGAAATGTTAAAATAGATGCAAGAGGTGAGCTGTATGAGATGGAATAAAGGTGATACCGTCGTCCATTCCCGGGACGGCATCTGCACGGTCGCCGATATCCGTGAGATGGATTTAAGCGGCACGAACGACATGTACTATATCCTCGAACCGGTCTATGAGCGCGGTTCCCGTCTTTATATTCCCGTCGCGCGGGAAGAGCTCTTTCTGCGCGCGCCGGTGACAAAAAAGGAAATCCTCAAATCCATCCGGGAGCTTCCGGAAAAAGAGCCCGACTGGATCAATGATGAGAAGCAGCGGCAAAACATGATCGCCGCCATGCGGAAGACCGGAAGCTCCGGGACGCTGCTCGGACTCATCTCCCTCTTCTACAAAAAGCGTGACGAGCAGCATGAGCTCGGCAAGAAATTTCACTCCTCCGACGAACAGTTCCTGAAGGATATCGAGACGCGCGTCAACCGCGAGTTTGCCTTTGTGCTCGGCATCGAACCCGCCGAGGTTCCCGCCTTCGTCATGAAGACGCTCGCGAAGGAAGCTTAAGGCTTCACATAAGAGGCGCGGGCAGGCCCCGTAAGAAAAAACGCCATCAGGTTCACAGAAGAGGCGCGATCAGCCTTAAGAACGCCTGTACGAAACGGTACGGCGCATGATTGCGCTTCGTATCCTCCTCCGTGTATTCGCGGCTTTTGCCGAACATATCCTCAAAATCGAGCCGCACCTTTTCCGCGGTTTCCCCGTCCTTGACCAGCACGGCATTTTCAAAGTGCAGATACAAAGAGCGATAGTCCAGGTTAATCGTCCCGACGATCGAAAGAAGGTCGTCCGAGACGCACATCTTGGCGTGGCTGAAGCCCGGCGTATAGATAAAGATGCGCACGCCGGCGCGCACGAGCTGCGGCAGGAAGGACCGCGTCTCCAGATAGACCGTCTTCTTGTCCGGTATGCCGGGAATCACGATGCGGACATCGATCCCGCGCTTCGCCGCGGACGTGAGCTCTCTCGACATCTCGTCCGTGATCACGAGGTAGGGCGAGACGAAGTAAACGTAGGACTGCGCGCCGCGCAGCACGTTCATATACACTTCTTCCGCGACGCGCTCGTCCCGCATGGGAGTGCCGGCGTAAGGCTGCACGAACCCCCTGCCTGAAGCCGTGTAAGGCGGCCGCCTGAGATACCGCATAAAGTCGGTATCCGTCAGTTCCATCGCATTCCACATCTCAAGGAACAGCAGCGTCATGCCGGAGACAGCGTCCCCTTTAAGCATGATGCCCGAATCCTTCCAGTACCCGTACGGCTCCGTCAGATGGAAATACTCATTCGCCAGATTGTAGCCCCCAGTGAAGGCCACGCGGTTGTCAACGACCATGATCTTCCGGTGGTCGCGGTTGTTCATGAACAGGTTCATGACGGGCGCGACGGGATTGAAGACACGGCAGTCGATGCCGATCGCCTCCATCTGTCTGATAAAGCGCTGCGTGAGGAAGCTGATGCTGCCGATCTCATCGTAGAAGAGGCGCACCTCCACGCCCTCCGCCGCTTTCCTCCTGAGAATTCTTTTCACCCTCGCGAAGCTCTCGCGGTCCTCGATCGCGTAGTACTCGAGGAAGATAAACTTCTCCGCCTTTTCAAGCTCCTCGAGCTGCTTTTCAAAGGCGTCCGCCTGGTCCGGGAAATAGCGCACATCCGTATTTGAAAAGACGGGCATTCCCGTCTCGTTGAGGATATAGCGGAATTCATTTGCGATGCGCGGGTCCTCTTCCACAAGGCGCCGCCACACCTCCGCTTCCTGCCCGAGAAGTCCTTCCAGCAGGCTGTCGATCTCGGAGAAATGCTTCCGCATGCGCTTGTTGACGTTCTTTCTGCCCATGAGCAGGTAGAGGGTCACGCCGAGCACAGGCACGGCCGCAATGACAATCATCCAGGCGATCTTGGAGGCGGAATTCATCCTGCGGCAATAGACGCCGACAAGAACAAACACGGTGACATAGCTCCCCGCCGTCGCGATCCACGGCCAGCGGTCCTGAAGATGCACGATGACATAGATCAGCCACGCGACCTGTATGCCGAGAAGAACCGCCGCAACCGTGACCCGGATGATGGAATTGCGGTCATCACTGTGTTTTTCTATTCGTCTGCTGCCTGCACGCTTCAATCAGATTCTCCCGTTTATCCCTCTCTGTCACAGACGATCAGCGCGTCGCCGGTCATGACGCGGAAATCCAGATCCGGCCGCTCATAGCCTCTCTCCCGTTTGACCATCAGGATGATGACGCTGTACTCCTTCTCGACCTCATCCACACTTTTTCCGATCCACCGGCTGTCGATGTCGATCAGGACCGTCTGCAGGTATCTTTCAATTCTGTCCGCCGAGGTGGCGGCCGCCTGGGTGTACTGCTCGACGAAGCCGGCGGAGATGATGCCGGTGGGGATGGCGACGGCGCCGACGCCGAGGAAGCTGATGACGATGGCCATCGTCCGCCCGAGCGCCGTGACCGGATAGATGTCGCCGTAGCCGACGGTAAGGAGCGCGGATACACTCCACCAGATCCCGGAGAAGGCATTTTTGAAATTCTCCGGCTGCACCGGGTGCTCGGCGCTGTACATGGACAGCGACGCCGCAAGCATCAGCACGAAGATGATGAAGGACGAGGAGATGATCTGATTTCTCTTCTCGTAGAGGACCGCGCTGATCACGTTGAAGGAATCGTAGTAAGCGTTGATCCTGAACAGATGGAAGATGCGCACGACGCGCAGCATGCGGAAGGCGACAAAGCCGCTCAGGAAGAAGAAGGGCAGAATTGTCAGAAGGTCGACCAGCCCGTCAAAGGAGCGCATGAACCTGAGCACCGCGCGGCCCCTCGTAAGGCGCGGATAGAGGAAATCCGCCGTCCAGATGCGCAGGGCGTACTCGACGATAAAGACGAGCATCGTCACGACCTCGATGACATCGAGCACGCAGGCATAAGGCTCCATGCTGTCGAAGGTGCCGAGAAACAAAGTCGCGATATTCAGAATGATGACGCACGCGATGAACACGTCGAAAAAACGCGAGATCCCGTCGCTCGTGTTGCCGATCTGTATGATTTCGAAAATGCGGTGCCGCAGGCGTTCGTAGCTGTTCTTTTCCGTCTCCGCCATGGATCCTCCCCTCCGGATTTATACCGGAATTCCTGCTTTCTTCAATGCCGTCTCAATGCGCGCAAAATGCAGAAAGGCGCCCTCTTCGCTTAAGCGCCGGATCCCGGAAAAAGGCACGATGTCAAAAGCGGTCGCCTCTTCCTTCTCGATCCGCACGTCCTCTCTTTCAAATGCCTTCACGGCGTGATAGATGTCCACGAAATAATTGTCTCCGCGGGCCAGGTCCACATTCGCATAGCTGTCTATGACGCGCACGGGGCAGCCATAAAGATCAAGTCCCGTCTCCTCGCGCACTTCCCGCACGACCGCTTCAAAAGAGCTCTCTCCCGCCCTCGCGCCGCCGCCCGGCACTTCCCACGCGCCCGGGGCCCAGTGCTTGTCCATCGCCCGCCGCGTGATGAGAAAGCGGTGATCTGGGGTTTCGATGATGCACAGCACGATCAGGCAATACTCTCCCTCTTTGAGAAAGCTGCCTTTTCTCAGCATCGTGCGCCCGGTCGGCCGCTTGTTGTCGTCGTATATGTCGAATCTTTCTCCCTGTTCGTCCATGTTCCGCTCCTTTTATTTGCTCATTATAAGCCTTTCCCGCGTGCGGAAAAAGCCCGATTTTTGAGGGAATCTGCAGGCGGAAGCTTTGAATTTCGGAAATTTGCACGGCTTTTTCGCCGGAAATTGCATATATTCGGTAAATATGCTATATTTTTATCTATGAGATGAGTTATCTGTGATATGAGATCTGCCGCCATTTGCGAAGATGATAAGGAGGCCGCCATGTTGAAAGACTATGTAAAATCCGTGCAGCCGGACGACGAAGCTTTAAAGAGTGCCTTAAAAGATGAGCGCGCGAAGCTTTTCGGGTACCAGATGCGCCTCAAGGAAGCGCGCCTCCCGGTCATGGTGATCTTCGAGGGCTGGGACGCCGCCGGGAAGGGCAGCGTGCTCGGCAAGGTCATCAAAAATATCGATCCGCGCTTCTTCCAGGTGGCGACCATGGACGCGCCGCCCACGCCGGACGAAAAGCGGCGCCCCTTCCTCTACCGCTATTTCGTCGAGATCCCGGAGGCCGGGAAATTCAAGTTCTTCGACACCTGCTGGATGAAGGAAGTCACCGAAGGCATGTGCCGCAAGGACTTCTCCGAGGAGGATTATCTGAAGCACATAGACAGCATCAACATGACGGAGCGCCAGCTCACGGACAACGGCTACCTCGTCATGAAGTTCTTCTTCCACATCAGCAAGAAGGAGCAGCAGAAGCGGCTCGACGCGCTCCGCGAGAACAAGAACACGAGCTGGCGCGTGAGCGAGGAGGATCTGTGGCAGAACAAGCACTACAACATCTTCCTCGATGTCTTCGACCGCTATCTGACCGACACCAACCGCTCCAACGCGCCGTGGTACATCATCGACGCCAAGGACCACAAGTGGGCGGAGCTGCAGGTGATGCAGTTCCTCAACCAGGGCATAGAGACAGCGCTTAAGAACTCCGCCTACGCCGTGCCGATCCTGCAGAACACCTTCCGCATGAAGAAGATGCCGCTCCTCGCCGACATTCCGCTCGACAAGGAGATCTCCGAAGACGAGTACAGGAGCGAGCTGAAGAAGCTGCAGAAGGAGCTCTCCGACCTCCACAATGAGATCTACAGGAAGAAGATCCCCGTCGTGATCGCCTATGAGGGCTGGGACGCGGCCGGAAAAGGCGGCAACATCAAGCGGATCACGGAAGCCCTGGATCCGCGCGGATACATCGTCCACCCGATCGCCTCGCCGGAGCCGCACGAGAAGGCGCGCCACTATCTGTGGCGCTTCTGGAACCGCCTCCCGAAGACAGGCCACATCGCCATCTTCGACCGCACCTGGTACGGGCGCGTCATGGTGGAGCGGCTCGAGGGTTTCTGCAGCGAAAACGACTGGCAGAGAGCCTACAACGAGATGAACGAGTTCGAAAAAGAGCTCGCGGAATGGGGCGCGGTCGTCATCAAGTTCTGGGTGCAGATCGACTCCGACACGCAGCTCGCCCGCTTCACCGACCGTCAGAACACGCCGGAGAAGCAGTGGAAAATCACGGATGAGGACTGGAGAAACCGCGAGAAGTGGGATCTCTACGAGGCGGCCATCAATGAGATGCTGCAGAAGACAAATACGGCATTTGCGCCGTGGTACGTCCTCGAATCCGTAGACAAGAAGTACGCGCGCATCAAGGCGCTGAAGATCGTCGTCGAGCGGCTGAGGAAAGCCTGCAAAGCGAAATCGTAACCATACCCTTCCTCACTGGCGGGTTATCCTCACTTGCAAACGGCCTCCTCCCTTACGGGAAGAGGCCGTTATATTTTTATTCCGGGAGAGACGGGGACGAATCCTGCAGCGACGGCCCGTCCGCGATCGTGCGCGTGTGCACGGGCTTTTTGGAGGAGACGCACTTGCCGAAGACCACGAATCTCACGTTCTCGTCCGAGGTGCAGGTCGTGAGGCAGACCGTGCGGTCCTGCGCGGTCAGCGGCACGTCCGTCTTCACGTCGGAGCTCTCCCGCCACATCTTCTCCCAGGCGAGGAAGGAGCTTCCGTGCCAGCTGTAGACCAGATAGACGTCGGAGGTGGCCGGCGTCCGGAACATCGAGAAGATCTTGTAGCGGTAATTGCCGCGCGGCGTCAAAATCCAGAAGTACGGATTCGCGTCATATTTTTCCTGTGAATCCATGAATTTGAGGCTCCCGAACTTCGAGCCGTCCGCCATATTGTGGCCGTAGATCAGGCAGTTGGGATCGGCAAAATCCGGACTGTTGAGCGCCTCTAAGAAAATGGAGCCGGCATATAGCTCCTCGCCGTTCACATCCCTGTGCAGGTAATATTCGTCGTCGCCGCTGTAGAGGATCGGATAGCTGATGACAGGCATCCCGTCGACGTGGAGGTAGCCGATGATGTCGGGATTCAGCGCCTTCATCTCGTCCCAGTCCACCTCTATGGGCGGCTCGGCGTCCTCGATGATGTCCTCCTCGGGGGGCTCGGCGGGCTCGGCGGTGACCACCTCCGGCAGGGGAATGTCTCCGGCGGCCGCACTCTGCGACTCTGCTGAAGAGACCGTGCTTCCTGTCGTCTGCGTTTCCGCTGAAGAGGCCGTGCTGTCAGCCGCGGACCATGCCGTCTCCTCTTCCGCCGCCGCATGTACCGCCCCCGCGCTGCCGGCCGCAAGGCAGAGCGCAAGGAGGAGCGCAGCCGTTCGTGCCGCGCGAATAGAAAAATGTAAGATGCGCGGATGGCATTTCCGTCCGCCTTGTGGTAGGATATCCTTTGTTGGTCCGATGATCATTCCGAAAGAAAAGGAGCGCATATGCAAATCATGAAGCCCGTAAAAGAAGGCAAGGTACGCGAAATCTACGACAACGGTTCAAGTCTTATCATGGTGGCCACAGACCGGATCTCGGCCTTTGACGTCATCCTCGGTACGCCGATCGAAGGAAAGGGCGCGGTGCTGACGCAGATGTCCCGCTTCTGGTTCGACTTCACCAAAGACATCATCCCGAATCACATGCTGAGTACGGACACGGCCGACATGCCGGAATTCTTCCGCACGCCCGCCTTTGAAAAGCGGAGCATGCTCTGCAGAAAGCTCCGGATGCTGCCGATCGAATGCATCGTCCGCGGCTATATCACGGGCAGCGGCTGGAAGAGCTATCTAAAAGACGGCACCGTCTGCGGCATTCAGCTCCCCGGAGGACTCAGCGAGTGCGCGCAGCTTCCGGAGCCGCTCTACACGCCGAGCACGAAAGCGGAGATCGGCGACCACGATGAAAACATCGACTTCGAGCGCAGCGTGAGCGTTCTTGAGAAGGAATACCCCGGCAGAGGCAGGGAATACGCGGAGACCATCCGCGACAAGTCGCTCGCGCTCTATAAGGCCTGCGCCGCCTACGCGCTCTCCCGCGGCATCATCATCGCCGACACGAAGTTTGAGTTCGGCCTTGACGAGACGGGCGCCGTCGTCCTCGGCGACGAGATGCTGACGCCGGATTCCAGCCGCTTCTGGCCGCTTGAAGGCTATGAGGCCGGCCACGGACAGCCCTCCTTTGACAAGCAGTTCGTGCGCGACTACCTCACGGCGCATCCGGACAGCTATGAGGCGCTTCCGGAGGACGTCGTCAAAAAGACGATCGAAAAATACCGCGAAGCTTATCATCTTTTAACCGGCGGCAGCATATAACTGCCCGCCGGTTTTTCTTTAATTCCGGGCGGGCTCCCCGCCCGCGATCCGGTTCTTTTAAAGCTCAGGCGGGCTCCCCGCCCGCGATTCTTCTCGCGACATAGACGCCGCTCGCCGAAGCGTGCGACAGCGAATGCGTCACGCCGCTCCCGTCCCCGATGATATAGAGGCCCGGGCAGGGTGACTCCAGATTCTCGTCCAGCTTCACTTCCATGTTGTAGAACTTCACTTCCACGCCATAGAGCAGCGTGTCGTCGTTGGCCGTGCCGGGCGCGATCTTGTCGAGCGCGTAGATCATCTCGATGATGCCGTCCAGGATCCGCTTCGGCAGCACGAGGCTCAGGTCTCCCGGCGTCGCGGCGAGCGTCGGCTGGACGGTTCCCTCCGCGATGCGCTTCTCATTGCTTCTTCTCCCCCGCTCGAGGTCGCCGAATCTCTGGACGATGACGCCGCCGCCGAGCATGTTGGAGAGCCGGGCGATGCTCTCGCCGTACCCGTTGCTGTCCTTAAAGGGCTCGGAGAAATGCTTCGACACAAGAAGCGCGAAGTTCGTGTTCGCCGTCTTCTTCCCCGGGTCCTCAAAGCTGTGCCCGTTGACGGTCACGATGCCGTTCGTATTCTCGTTGACGACGATGCCGTTGGGATTCATGCAGAAGGTCCGCACGCTGTCCTCGAATTTCTCGGTGCGGTAGACGATCTTGCTCTCATACAGCTGATCCGTCAGATGGGAGAAAATGACGGCGGGAATCTCAACGCGCACGCCGATGTCCACGCGGTTTGAGCTGGTCGGAATCTCAAGTGCCTCGCAGACCGACTCCATCCATTTGCTTCCGCTTCTTCCCACGGAGATAATGCATTTCTTCGCATAGGCCTCCCCGTCCTCATAGACGACGCGGAATCCGCCATCCACCGGCAGCACCGACTTCACGGGCGTCTCGAAGAAGAAGCTGATGTGCTCCTTCATCTCCTCATAGAGATTCTGCAGCACGACGTAATTGATATCGGTGCCCAGATGGCGGACCGAGGCGTCGAGCAGCGTCAGCTTGTTCTGCATGCAGAGCTTCTTGAAGCTGCTGCCCGCCGTCGAGTACATCTGCGTGCCCGCGCCGCCGTGCGAGACGTTGATCTTGTCGACATAGCGCATCAGGTCGAGGGCCTTTTGCCGGCCGATGTGCTCGTACAGCGTGCCGCCGAAGTCATTGGTGATGTTGTATTTTCCGTCCGAAAAAGCGCCCGCGCCGCCGAAACCGTTCATGATCGCGCAGGTCTTGCAGCGGATGCAGGATTTTACTTTGTTCCCGTCGATCGGGCATTTCCGCTTGCTGAGCGGGTATCCCGCCTCATATACGGCAACCTTGAGATCCGGCCGCATTTTCATCAGTTCATATGCCGAAAAAATGCCGCCGGGTCCCGCGCCGATAATAATCACATCATATGCATGCATGCTTTATCCCTCCACAATGAGAAAGGTTCCGTCCGGCAGCGCGAAGACCTCCGCCGCGTCCGCGACCTCCTCATCCGTAAGTCCCGTGACGTCCATACCCGACTCGTCCAGATACTTTCTGACTTGGGCGATTGAGGGGACGACGACGGCCAGGCAGTCCTCGAGAAACTCCCGGGCCTCCTCTTCCGTCTCCGCCACGGGCTCATCAAAAAGCTGCCCCTGCTTTGCGAAAAAAACGGCCGTGGCCATATCGCTGATTCTGTCCATCTTCATTTCCTTCTCTTTCATGATAAAAATGCCGTGAGCGAAAGCGCCTCCTGAGGAGATGCGATCAGTTCGTCGGCCCCGTCCCGGAGCAGCTCTTCCGCATCCCGGTACCCCCAGAGCACGCCGATCGTGCGCATGGAGGCGGCTTTTCCCGTCTTCATATCCGTCCCGGAATCCCCGAAATACAGGCACTCTTCCGGCTTTGCGGAAAGCGCGCGCGCCGCCCCGAGCGCGATGGCCGGATCCGGCTTGACCGGAAGCGCCGGCGTCTGGCCGGCGACATAGTCGAAGAGATCTCCGAAGATGCCGCGGATCGCATCCTGCGCGGCCCGGTCGGGCTTGTTGGAGACGACCGCGAGTGCCGTCCCGCGCGCTTTCATGGCCGCGAGCATTTCGGGCACGCCCTCATAGGGGCGCACGTGATAGAGCGGCATCTCACTGATGTATTTTCTGTTGAGTATTTTTCCGGCGGTGAGATTCTCTTCCGTAAGTCCCCCGGATGCGGCAAGCGCCCGCCGCACGAGCTCGTCGGAGCCGTCGCCGCAGAAAAAGCGGTACTCCTCAACAGGACGCGGCGGATAGCCGAGCTCGCCGAGCATGCGGTTGCCCGCGTGCGCGATCGACTCCAGCGTGTAAAGGAGCGTTCCGTCAAGGTCAAAGATACAGGCTTTGACGCTGTTCATCTTCAGACCCCCTGTGCGGGAAGCTTGAAGGAGCTCTTCATCGTCACGATGCGGTTGAACACCGGCGCTCCCTCCTTCGAGTCCCGCGTATCTGTCGTGTAATAGCCGTTCCGCACGAATTGGAAGCTCTCTCCGGGCTTTGCATCGCGGAGCGCCGGCTCGAGCACGGCTTCCTCACAGGTGACGAGCGAATTCGGATTCAGATTCAGAGAGCCGTCCTCATTGTAGACGCCCTTCTCTTCATCGATCAGGTTCTCGTAGAGCCGGACCCTGGCGCGCACGGCC
This sequence comes from Lachnospiraceae bacterium UBA2860, assembly GCA_002350625.1. Classification (GTDB taxonomy): domain Bacteria; phylum Bacillota; class Clostridia; order Lachnospirales; family Lachnospiraceae; genus Chordicoccus. The sequence goes on along the minus strand of DEFE01000026.1, from coordinate 4,549 downwards.
TCCTTCGCCGGCACCCAGTGGATCGTGCCCTTCACCTTGCGGCCCGTAAAGCCGCTGCCGGCTTTTGTCTCCGGGTCATAGGTGCAGTGCACGGCCGTCACATGCCCGTCCGCGTCCTTGTCGACGCCGACGCATTTGACGAAATAAGCGTGCATGAGGCGGACCTCATTGCCCGGATACAGTCTCTTGTATTTCGGGACCGGATTCTCCATGAAGTCCTCGCGCTCGATGTAGAGCTCTCTCCCGAAGGGGATTTCGCGCGTGCCGAGCTCCGGATTCTCCAGATTGTTTTCAGCCGTGAGCAGCTCGCCCGCGCCCTCCTCATAATTGTCGATGATGAGCTTAAGCGGATCGAGCACGGCCATCATGCGCGGCCGCTTCATCTTGAGGTCCTCGCGGATGCAGTACTCAAGCATCGCGTAGTCGCTCGATGAGTTGGCTTTCGATACGCCGCTCAGCTCCACGAACATGCGGATCGACTCCGGCGTAAATCCCCTCCGGCGTAGGGCCGCGATCGTGACGAGCCGCGGATCGTCCCAGCCGTCGACGATGCCGTCTTCGACGAGCTTCTTGATATAGCGCTTTCCGGTGACGACATTGGTGAGATACATCTTGGCGAACTCAATCTGGCGCGGCGGTCTCTCCCAGTCCGTATTGGCAAGGACCCAGTCATAGAGCGGCCGGTGGTCCTCGAACTCCAGCGTGCAGATCGAGTGCGTGATGCCCTCGACCGCGTCTTCAAGCGGATGCGCGAAATCATACATCGGATAGATGCACCACTTGTCTCCGGTGTTGTGGTGGACAAGATGCGCCACGCGGTAAAGAATCGGATCTCTCATGTTGATATTGGGAGATGCCATGTCGATCTTCGCGCGGAGCACTTTGGCGCCGTCCTCGTACTTTCCCTCTTTCATCTCCTCGAAGAGGCGCAGATTCTCTTCGACGGACCTGTCCCGCATCGGGTCATTTGTCCCGGGCTCCGTAAGCGTGCCGCGGGTTTCGCGGATCTCGTCGGCACTTAAGTCGGATACGTAGGCGAGCCCCTTCCTGATGAGGAGCAGGGCCTTCTCATACATGACGTCGAAGTAGTCCGAAGCAAAGAAGCAGCGGTCCTCGAAATCAGCGCCGAGCCATTCCACGTCCGCCTTGATGGACTCGACGTACTCGACCTTCTCCTTCGCCGCGTTGGTGTCGTCAAAGCGGAGATTGAATTTGCCGCCGTATTCCTTCGCAAGTCCGGAATTTAAGATAATCGACTTGGCGTGGCCTATGTGCAGGTAGCCGTTCGGCTCCGGCGGAAAGCGGGTGCAGACCGTGTCATATCTGCCCTCCGCGAGATCCCTGTCGATGATATTTTCGATGAAATTACGTGATACGACTGCCGCTTTTTCGTTTTCCATAGTGTTCCTCCATCGGACTTTTAAAAGCGGCCGAAAGGCCGCGTAAGCTCATAAAGCCTGAGAAATATCATATCATAGCTCACCGGATTTGGGTAGAATGTAGTGCTGGATTTTAGCGGCTCTTTGTGCTACTATGCTTGTGCTTGTTTATTTTTGCGGCGCGCCGCGCGGCGCCCGCATGCGCATATACGAAGGAGTTGTCTCTATGCATGAAGTACTTGCTGCTGCGAAGCAGCTTCCTGAATTTACGGCCGAACTGCTGACCGGGCCTTACCTGATCTATGTCATTCTTGTTCTCTTTGTTCTGCTCATCGCCATGTTCTTTAACGGGCCCGTGGCGAAGGTGATGCGCGAGATTCTCATCCTCGCGCTCGTCATCGCCGGCGTCGTCGCCTATTTCAAGCATGTCTATCCGCTGATCTGGCTCTGCGCGGCGGCACTGGCTGTGCTCCTCCTCTATCGCCTCATCGTCTCCTCCTTCTTCGCGGTCCGGCAGGCGCGCATCAACCACCGCATCGAGAAGCGGGCTCTGGAGAAGGCGCGTATGCGCCGCGGCGCGGGCAAGCGCAGCTCCGCGGCCGGTGAAGAAAAGAAGCGCATGGACGCCGGAGAAATTGCCGAAGTCGTGGAAAAAGAGACAACGGAATCACAGGGCGCCAGCATCCGCGTCGACGACTCCCCCGCCCTTCCGCGCTCCAGCGCCCCGGAGGACATCTCTTCCCAGACCATCAGCCGCAGCCGGCTTGACGATACGCTCGGGAAGCTCGAGGACCTGAAGGACGCCGGCGTCCTTACGGAAAAAGAGTTCGCAGAGAAAAAGGCAGAGCTGTACAACCGCCTCGGCTGACCGGCTTAAGCAGGAAAAATCGGCTTCCGTCTCGAAAATGGTTGACAAAGCCGCCGGGATGGGCTATGATTCTCTTTGCTGTTGAAAAGCAGTACCCGATATGTGAGAGTAGCTCAGCTGGATAGAGCGTCTGGCTACGGACCAGAAGGTCGCGAGTTCGAATCTTGTCTCTCACGTAGAAGAACGCATCCGTTCCGAAAGGACGGATGCGTTTTTTATGTAAACTATTATGACAAGGGGTCAGACCCCGTGTCATGTTTTTGCGCTCTCAAGCAAGCTTTCAAATGCGCAGCGAAGATCGGCTTCGGAAGCCGGGACGGATCCCTGCACCATGTCGGGCTTTCCGCCGCCGCGGGCACCGAAGCGCTCCTTCAGGTGGGCGGCCGCCGCCCGGCAGTCATAAGAGCTGCTGGCGATGACAAAGCTGTAGCCCGCGGCGTCATCTCCGGCAAAAATGGCGCAGAGGCCGGCGTGGGTTTTCACGAGGGCATTGGCTGCCTCCCGCATCGCGGCGATCTCCGCGGGCGGGACAAAAAGGAGCGCGTCCCGCTCATCTGCGGGCAGTGCGGCTGCAAGCTGCAGCATTTCTCTCGCGGCAGCTTTTTTGAGCTCCGCGGAGAGGTTCCTGTTCTCCTCTTTCATGCGCTGCACGAGCGGGAAGACCTGCTTCGGCTCCGTGGATAAGAAAGCAGCCGTGTCAGTCACAATCCGGTGGTCGCTCTGAAAGAGAGCGAGCGCGCGGTCTCCGCACACAATGCTGATGCGGACGCCGCCCTTCCAGCGGATCATCCCGGTCACCTTGAGAAGGCCGATCTCCCCCGTCCGTTTAACGTGCGGCGCGCAGCAGGCGCAGGCATCGGCGCCGGGAAAGGTGACGATGCGCACTTCCCCCGGAAGATCCAGCTTGCTTCTGTAGAAGAGGCCTTCGCGCTCCGCAGGCGTCGTGATGCGGATCTCAGACGCAATATTCTTCGTGATGAGGGCGTTGACTTCGCGCTCGATCTCGAAAATGTCGGAGGCGGGCACTTCGCCGTCGAAGTCCAGCGTCACTTCCCGCTCACTCAAGTGGAAGCCGACATTTTCGAAGCCGTATTTTCTGTGGACGACGCCGGAGAAAAGATGCTCTCCCGAGTGCTGCTGCATGTTGGAGAAGCGGAAGGTCCAGTCGATTTCGCCGCTGACCTTGGCGTCTTCCGTAAGCGCACCCGGATCCGCATCTTCCGGCACCGAGAGTATATGGTGGATCCGGCCGTCCACGATCTGAACGTCCGTGACGGGAAAGCCTGCGAGGGTGCCCCTGTCCGGGCACTGTCCGCCCTCCTCCGGGAAGAAGCAGGTCCGGTCCGGCACGACGTCAAAGAGGCGCCTCCCGTCCTCCGCGCGATCTTCCCGCACAGAAAGAAGGTGCGCATCAAACGACGTCTGATACGCATCCTCGTAGTAGATTTTCCCTGTCAGGACACTGCTTGCATCCCGCATAACAGGTACCTCCGTTTTTATCAGTCTTTACTTTTTGCCGCTTTTCCGCAAGGTGCTGATGATGATAATGACGGCGACTATGACAAGCGCCCAGATGCCGAGAGAAGAGACGACCTTGCCGACGAACCAGACGAAGGCGACGATGATCATGACGACTGCCAGGATGACAGCGGCAAGTCCCCAGTTAAAGTCGCCGTTGGCGTCGCGCATGATGCCGCCGCGGTCCACCTTCCCCAACACGCGCTCTGCATCTCCCGGATCCTTCGCAGCTTCGCTTTGAGACTCCGCTTCGCGCTCGGCCTTATGCATCTCCGCCCTTTCCATCGCGGCGCGGTATTGCTCGCTCGCAGCCTCTCTGGCGGCTTCCATCTGCGCCTTCACATCCTCGGGGCTCTTCTGATTCACGCCCGCGTAGGTTCCTTCGTTATAGGCGGCCTCTTCGTCTTCGGGCATCGCCGCGAACGGGTCTTCCTCCCGCGGTGACTCCAGAATCGTTTTGGCGATCAGCATCGGGTCCCCGAGCTCTTCAAGCACCGCCTCCTCGGTTTTGCCCCGGAGCATCTCCCCGTCGATATATCCCTGATAGTACTGGATCTGGGAGAGAACCTCCGCAGTGGACATGCCCTCGGCGAGCTTTGCGCCGAGTGTATCGATAAATTCCTGTCTCGTAGCAGCCATAGCATTTTCCTCCGTATCCCTATTGTAACAGAGGGGAACTGAATAGGCGAGAAAAACATGACAAGGGGTCTGACCCCTTGTCATAAAACAGCCACATCATGAGCAGCGGCAGCTCCATGTTCTCTCTGCAGCGACTTTGACCGGA
>DEFE01000049.1:343-10696 GCA_002350625.1 Lachnospiraceae bacterium UBA2860 | reverse complement strand
AGATGATGGCCGGCGGCGCCTCGCTTCCGCCGAGGCGCAGATCATTGCCCACATCCGCGGCGGATTCCCGGAGGAGATCCGCGTGCTCGTCCACCGCCTTCAAAATGCAGACAAGCACAAGCAGGAACTGGATGTTCTCGTGCGGCGTCGTCCCCGGGTCGAGAAGATTGATGCCGTCGTCCGTCATCAGCGACCAGTTGTCGTGCTTGCCGGAACCGTTGACGCCCGCGAACGGTTTCTCGTGCAGCAGGCAGCGAAGGCCGTGGCGCGTCGCGACGCGCTTCAGCGTCTGCATGATGATCTGGTTGTGATCGACTGCGACATTGACCTTCTCATAGACAGGCGCGAGCTCGTGCTGTGCAGGCGCCGCCTCGTTGTGCTGTGTCTTCGCCGGCACGCCGAGGCGCCACAGTTCTTCGTTGACTTCACGCATATAGGAAGCGATGCGCGGGCGCAGCGTGCCGAAATAATGGTCGTCAAGCTCCTGTCCCTTCGGCGGCGCGGCGCCGAACAGAGTGCGCCCCGTAAAGACGAGATCCATGCGCTTCAGGTACTTCTCGCGGTCGACGATAAAATACTCCTGCTCCGCGCCCACATAGGGGAAAACACGCTTCGACGAAGTGTTGCCGAAGAGCCGGAGGAGCCGCATGGCCTCCCGGTTGATCGCCTCCATCGAGCGCAGCAGCGGCGTCTTCTGGTCGAGCGCCTCTCCCTTGTAGGAACAAAAAGCAGTGGGGATACAAAGCGTCGCACCGCCCTCGTCGTGCCGGATGAAGGCCGGCGACGTCGAGTCCCAGATCGTGTAGCCGCGCGCCTCAAAGGTGGCGCGGAGGCCGCCCGAAGGAAACGAAGAGGCATCCGGCTCTCCGCGGATCAGTTCTTTGCCGGACAGCGACATGAGCACGCGCCCGTCCGGGAGCGGCGCGGAGATAAACGCGTCGTGCTTCTCGGCCGTCACGCCCGTGAGCGGCTGGAACCAGTGCGTAAAATGCGTCGCCCCCCGCTCGAGCGCCCACTCCTTCATCTCATGCGCGATCATATCCGCCGTCTGCGGGGAGAGCTCCCTGCCCTCGTAAATGGCGCGTTTCAGCTCTCTGTAGGTCTGTTTGGGAAGCCTCTTCTGCATGACGGTGTCGGTGAATACGTCTTCGCCGAACAAATCCTCAACATGCAGCACTTCTTTTTCATTTTCTTTCATTATCTTTTAATTCCTTATCCGACGAGCGCTTTTTTCGGGTCCAGTAAAAACTGCATCGACTGCTTCTTATTCTCTATGACAACATCCTGGAACACGCCGCCGAACTCCCCGTCCAGCGTCCACGGAATCATGTCCTTCGATCTGATTTCGATCTCCTCGGCCTTCAGGAAATCGATGAGGTCCGTGTCATAATTCTGCGTGATCAGCGATCCGACGATCTCCTGCATCTCCAGAATGTTCTTAGGGTTCCGGATCAGCGTCACCTCGAACAGGCCGTCGTCGAGCTGCACCTCGGTCCCCGTGATGTTCTTGATGCCGCCGACAGAGATCGAGTTGGTGATCATGCCGAAGATATAATCCTGCTCGTTTTCGTAATCTTCTGTTTTCACATACACCTGATAGTGCTTCAGATCCGCGAGGCGCTTCGTCGCTTCAAAAACATAGGCGATGTGGCCGAAGAGATTCTTCATGTCCTGGTTCGTCGTATAGGCGACGTCCGTAAAAGCGCCGAAGGCGGCCACGTAGGCAAAGATGTGGTTTTTATTGACCAGTCCGACGTCAAGCGCCTTCGGGACGCCGTTCAGGATATCGCCCACTGCCTGAATGATATTCGCCGAGAGTCCGAGGCTCTTCGCGTAATCGTTTGTCGACCCGACGGGAATATATCCGATCGGTATCTTCTTCCCGCTCCGCACGAGGCCGGTCACGACCTCGTCCAAAGTGCCGTCACCTCCGGCCGGAACAATCAGATCATACATGTCTTCAATCGCTTCGATCTTCCGCACGCAGTCCCCGCCCGCCTGTGTCGGATACACTTCTACCGCATATCCGGCTTTCGTAAACAGATCAATCACCGAGGGAAGCTGTGTAAGGAATTGTCCTTTCCCGGCTTTCGGATTATAGATCAGCAGCAGTCTGTTCTTCATTCCGTCTCCTCTTCTTATGCGTATCTTCTCTCCGTATTTTCCTACCTTAACACATTGTATCGTCAAGAACAAGAGCGGCAAGATTCAACAATTCTTCAATTTCGTTTCACACTTCCGCCATACATTTTTTCAAAAATAATAACCAGTTCAGGGAGCAAACAGGTTCCGGAACACAATGCTTGTGAAGCAGGCTTAAAGCCTATGCATAGATGCAGATAAAGGAGGTATTCACTATGAAGAGCAAAATGAACAGATGGAAAAATATCGGCGTCGCCGCAGCAGTCATCGGCACGGTCTCACTGATCGGCGCAGGCGTCGCGGCAAGCGCGGGCGTCATTGAAGATCCGGACACGGGATTTACGCACATCGCCATCGGCGCGGAGACAGAAGAAGAAGCTGAGGAAATGAGCGTCAAGGAAGTTGTCCAGGAATGTATGCCGGCGATGGTATGTATCACGAACACTTCCGTCGAGAAGGTCCAGGATTATTTTGGAGGAAGAGGCGATCTGTTTGACGAATTCTTCGGCGGCTTCTTCGGATACGGCTACAGTCCTTACGGATACGGCTATCCGCGCGGGGGCCAGGAGCGCGAGAGCACCTCTTTGGGGTCCGGCATTATCGTCGGGGAAACAGACGACGCGCTTCTCATCGCCACGAATGAGCATGTGGTGAACGGAGCCACAGAGCTGTCCGCAGCCTTCATCGACGAGGCGGCTGCCAAGGCGGAGATCGTCGGTGCTGATCAGGATAAGGACATTGCCCTCATCAAGGTGGCAAAGAGCGATCTGTCCGAGGAAACACTTAGCGCGATCAATGTCATTAAGATCGGTTCTTCCGAGGATGTCGTCATCGGCGAAGAAGTCGTCTGCATCGGCAATGCTCTCGGATACGGCCAGACCGCTTCCCGCGGCATCATCAGCGCCAAGGACCGCACACTTACGACATATAACGAAAAGACCGGCCAGATGGAGACAAACGAAGGCCTGTTCCAGACAGATGCCGCCATCAACCCCGGCAACTCCGGCGGCGCGCTGCTCAACATGAAGGGCGAGCTCATCGGCATCAACGAAGGCAAGAACGTCAGCACTTACGTGGACAGCGTCGGCTTTGCGATCCCGATCGACATGGCGGAGCCCATCCTCTCCGATATCGCGAACGGCAAGGCGCCTGAAGAAGAGGCCGCTGCTGCTGAAAACACCGAAGAAGGCAGCGAGGAAGACGGACAGGCCATGCCGCAGGAAACATCTGAGATCGAAGTCGGTGACGGCGATGCCCTGCTTGGCGTCACTGTCGTGACGATCTCCGAGGACTATGCGAACTTCTACGGCATTCCGACCGGCGTCTATGTGAGCGCGGTCGATCCCGGCACGGCGGCTGAGGCAGCCGGCATCGTAGAAGGCGACATCATCACCGAAGTTGACGGCACTTCCGTCGCTTCCGCCACGGACCTCAAGAATCTGATCTCTCATTACCACAACGGGGACAGCGCTTATCTCACGGTCGTCCGTTTCAAGCTGCAGCCCGGCGCGTTCGGCCGCAACGGCGACGAAAACAGCTATGACACGAATACTGTAGCCGTCACCTTCGGCGCGAAGGAGACAGAGCAGGCCGCGTGATCGGAACACATTCACAGCAAAGATAAACTCTCCTGATCACCGGAAGTCATCGGTGATTGAGCGGGACGGCGGGCATCATGCCCGCCGTCTTTTTTCGTCAATGTCTTTTTTCTGCTTTTTCTGTTGCTTTTTCTGTTGCTTTTTCTGCTGCTTTTCCTGCTGCTATCCTCTCTGTTTCTCTGCTCTCATATGCTTTTGCCGGACTGAAAAGCAGCGGATATCCTTCCTCGCCTTTCTCGAGAAACTCCTCCGAACATGTCTCCGTCCGCACGCCGTTCGAAAAAGCGTGGATCGCGTCGAGAAACGGCTGCCCGTACTGCGCGGAATTGATTTTTCCCACGCCGAAAAGGCTCTGGAGTTCCTCCATCGTAAAAGGAATCTGCCTGCTCATCTCGAAAAGCGTCCGGTTTGAAAACACCGTGTAGGCAGGCTGCTCATTGTCGATGGCGATCTTTCGCCTGACTCTTCTGAGCTCCTCATAGAGCTGCTGCCCTTCGCTGTTAAGCAGCGCCATATAATCTTTGTTTCTGCGCATTCTCGTCCTCATGCGGCTCTTCAGCCGAAGATTCTCGCGAAGGACGGTCTCGATCTTCGGCCAGCTCTCTTCTTTTGTCTCCTCGTACATCTCCGGCAGCGCGTCGAGGACAACGACATTCACCCGCTCGCAAAATTCCTCAAATTCCAATGCCTGTCTCCTTTCTGATCTGCTTCAGTGCAGTGCATCAGGAGCCCCGGACCGGGAGATGCCGCGGACACATCGCCCGTATGGAAAGAGACCCGCTTAGGGGTCTCTTTTAATTCTAGCGGTGTTCTGTTTCAAATGTCAACGATACGTTTCTCCGATTGATGTCCCTATTTGAGGTTGAAGTTAACGGCAAGATCGTTCCCTGAGACGCGGACATCCGCCGGCGCTCCGACGACAAGCGGCATCATCGGCGAGACGTGGCCGATGTCGCAGTCCATGATCACCGGCACGCCATAGGGCGCAAGAATATCCGTCACGGCATTATAGGCGTCCACGCCCATCATCTCCTCGCGGAAGGAAGCGAGCGGTCTTCCGATCAGGAAGCCTGCCGCCGTGTCAAACCAGCCCCGGTGGGCCAGCGCCCACACCGCCCTGCGGATGGACATCGGGTTCAGATCGCAGGCTTCAAGCATCCAGATGGCAGGCCCGTGCGCCGCGTTAAACCCGCGCACCGCGTCAAACTCCGTTCCTGACAGATTGTCGAGGACGTCCAGGCAGCCGCCGAGCAGCGTGCCCGAGAAGCAGATGTCTTCTCCTCCGCCCGCGCTTTGCAGCCTTCCCCCTTCCGGCAGATAGCTTCGGAGAATCTTCGGCTCCGTGAGCGCATACGGTGCGAGCGGATCATCCTTCCGGTCGTCGCCCGCGGTGGGAAGTTCAAAGAGGTCGTACCCTTTCACGAGCTGTCCCCTGCCCTCGAGCAGCATGAAGGCGTCATTTTCCGTCTGTTCCCAGACCTTCCCGAAGCCGGTGGCGCAGGGGCCGTAGATGCCCGGCACGCCGGCGAGCACAGCCATGGGAAAGATGAAATTGGTGTTGTCGGAATAACCCATGTACCATTTCGGCTTCGCTGCGGCAAGCTTTTTAAAATCGACGTGAGAAATTGTCTCGTTCATGAGCTCCCCGCCGCCCGCCGAGATGAGCGCGTCTATGCTGTCATCCAGATAAAAGTCCATGAGGTCGGCCGCAGCCGATGCCGGGTCCGTGCTGATGCCCAGTCCGTCGCTCTTATAGACGCTGTCCGCGCACACCACGCGGTAGCCCCGGTCCTCAAATTTCCTAATCGCGGCCGCAAGTCTCGCGGCATACGGCTCTATGACGGCGCCGAAGGACGGCGCCACGATGCCGATCGTATCTCCCTTTTTCAAAAAGTCAGGAATTCTCACGTCTTCACACCCTCTTTCTTTATATTTCACAGGCTTTTATGCGCGCCGGCCGCATGCCTCTCGCGCGCCCGCGCCATCTATGCTAAAATATCTGCAGATCATTAAAGGAGGAGCCATTTATGAAGAAAATCACGCTCGGCCGCACCGGTATCACCGTCCCGCAGAACGCATTCGGCGCGCTCCCCATTCAGCGCATTTCCAAGGAGGATGCCGTCGCCATCCTGCGCAGAGCCTACGAAGGCGGCATGCGCTACTTCGACACGGCGCGCGCCTACTCCGACAGTGAGGAAAAAATCGGCGCCGCTTTCGGCGGCGATCTCTTCAGGAATCACCGCGAAGACGTGTACATCGCCTCGAAGACCATGGCCAAGACGCCGGACGGTATCCGGAAGGATCTGGACACCTCTCTCACGCTCCTTAAGACGGATTATCTGGACGTCTATCAGCTGCACTGCGCGGATCAGTGCTATGCGCCCGGCGACGGCACCGGAATCTATGAGTGCCTGCTTGCGGCGAAGGAGGCGGGAAAAATCCGCCACATTTCGATCACCTCACACAAGATCCGCGTGGCGATGGAAGCCGTGGAATCCGGTCTTTATGACACCATGCAGTTTCCCTTCAGCTACCTCTCCTCCGACAAGGAGCTCGCGCTTGTCGAAGCGTGCCGCAGAGAAAATGTCGGCTTCATCGCGATGAAGGGACTCGCCGGCGGCCTCATCACCCGTTCGGAAGCCATCATGGCCTATATGGCCACCTTCGACAACGTCCTGCCGATCTGGGGCATCCAGAAGATGAGCGAACTTGAGGAGTGGCTCTCCTATATGGACAACACGCCGGAGATGACCGATGACATCCGCAGCTTTATTGCGCGCGAGGTCAAGGAGCTGTCCGGCGAATTCTGCCGCGGCTGCGGTTACTGCATGCCCTGTCCTCAGGGCATCGCCATCAACAACTGTGCCCGCATGTCCCTCATGCTGCGCCGCGCCCCCTCCAAAGCCTGGACGACGCCGCACTGGCAGGAGGAGATGAAAAAAATCGAAAGCTGCATCCACTGCGGGCGCTGCGCTTCGCGCTGTCCCTATGAACTGAACACGCCGGAGCTTCTCGCCAAAAACTACGAGGACTACAAGAAGGTTCTCGCCGGCGAGGTGACTGTCTGAGTCTTCTTCAGCCGATCATCTCCCGGATTTTGACCGCAAATGCCTCCGCCAGACGCCTGTGTGAGGCGGCGTCCAGGTGAATGCCGTCGAGCGGATCCGCCTCCGCATAGCGCGCCATGTCAAAGAACCCGGCTCCGTATTGCTTCGCTACGGCCTCATATTCCGCGGCCAGAAGCTTCGACCGCTCATGGGCCTTCTCGCCATAGATCTCGTAGATGAGATGATTCTTCACGTAATCGGGATGAATATAAGCCGGGGAAGCCAGAAGCACCTGCGGGTTGCCGCCGTGCAGCGGCACATACTGCAGCGTCTTGAAATACCTGCTCAGTCCGTCGGCTATGGATCCGGGGCTTACGCCGAAACGCGGCTTCAGATCGTTGACGCCGAGCGCGATGATGATCAGGTCAAGCGGGGACTGGCTCTCCACGCAAGGGTAAAAGTAAGTGAGGCCAGACATGCGGTTTTCGATCGGATCGTCCCAGACGGTCGTTCTTCCGTTGTGTCCCTCTTCTATCACCGCGTACTGATCCCCGAGCAGCTCCTGCAGAATACCTGTCCAGCGGGCATCCTCCGGGAACCGTCCCACAAGACCCGGCTTGCAGCCCCAGGTGTTCGAATCGCCATAGCATAAAATTCTCTTTTTCATGGCTTCCTTCCTCTCCTTTCCTCGTCCTTCATCGTAAGCATCCCGCCCGGTATTCGGATCGGTCCGTCTGTTCCTCAATCGTATCATCCTGCCGTCGCGCCGTCAATTGACGGGATTTCAGCACAAGAGGGCTTGAATACCCACCATATATATAGTATTATTGGGCTATCTATGAAAAGGGGGCCTGATAATGAGAATCTCTACAAAAGGACGCTACGCGCTGCGTCTCCTGATTGACCTGGCTGAACATCAGAACAACGGATACATTTCTTTGAAGGAAGTGGCTGCAAGACAGGGTATTTCCAAAAAATACCTGGAACAGATCATTCCCATTCTCAATAAGTCAGATATCCTGCGCACAAGCCGCGGCTCGCACGGCGGCTACATGCTCGCCAAATCCCCCGATCAGTATACCGTCGGCGAGATTCTTCGCCTGACGGAGGGTTCGCTTTCCCCCGTGGACTGCGTCGACCCGATCCCGGTGGATTGCGCCCGCAGCGCGGACTGCGCCACGCTCCCGATCTGGCAGGAGCTCGCGAAAATCATCAACGAATACCTCGACGGAATCACACTGCAGCACGTCCTTGACCAGCAGAGGGAGCGCTACGCCAACGATTATATTATCTGAGAAGAGATACCCGTGATATCAGCTGCGGGTAGTTACGCACGATATCATTTAAGGAGAGATAAGCATGGATGCTTTGCACGAGAAGCAGCAAGCTCTGGAGGATACGCTGCGCGGCCTCGGCTCCGTGGCCGTCGCCTTCTCTTCCGGTGTGGATTCGACATTTCTGCTCCATACGGCCCACCGGGTACTGAAGGACAACGTAATTGCCGTCACCTTGACATCCGCCTCTTTTCCCGAGCGGGAGCACAAGGAAGCGCGCGATTTCTGCGCGCGGGAGGGAATTCGGCAGATCATTGTCGCGTCGGACGAGCTCTCCGTTCCCGGTTTCCGTGAAAATCCGAAGAACCGCTGTTATCTCTGCAAGAAAGCGCTGTTCAGTGACATTTTGAAAGTGGCGGAGGAGAACGGAATTGCCTTTGTGGCAGAAGGCTCCAATGTGGATGATCTCGGGGATTATCGCCCGGGGCTTCAGGCGATCAGCGAGCTCGGCATCAAAAGTCCGCTTCGGGCGGCGGGACTGGCAAAAGCAGAGATCCGCGCGCTTTCCAAAGAACAGGGACTTCCCACCTGGGATAAGCCTTCCTTCGCCTGCCTGGCTTCCCGCTTCGTCTACGGAGAACCGATCAGTGAGGAGAAGCTCCGGATGGTCGGACAGGCAGAACAGCTGCTCATTGACCTCGGGTTTACGCAGCTGCGCGTCCGCATCCACGGCATGATGGCGAGGATCGAAGTGCTCCCCTCCGCGTTTGAAAAGCTTCTCGACGAGACTGTGCGCAGCACGATCTGTACGCGTCTCAAAGCGCTAGGCTTCACCTATGTCACCATGGATCTTCAGGGATACCGGACAGGGAGCATGAACGAAGTTCTGTCTCCCGATACGTCAGAAGGAACAAGGAGCGGCGTCCCATGTTGAATCAATTTTCGAGAACACAATTGCTGATCGGCGCAGACGGCATGGAAAAGCTGCGCGCCTCGCGCGTCGCCGTCTTCGGCATCGGCGGCGTCGGCGGGTATACGGTTGAGGCGCTCGCGCGGAGCGGCGTCGGTGCGCTCGATCTGATCGACGACGACAAAGTCTGCCTCTCCAATCTCAACCGGCAGATCATCGCCACGAGAAAAACCATCGGGGCATATAAAGTAGATGTGGCTAAAGAGCGCATTGCGGACATCTCTCCCGACACTGCCGTCACCACGTACAAAACCTTTTACACGCCGGAAACGGCGTCTCAGTTCGACTTCTCCGTCTACGATTATGTCGTGGACGCGATCGACACCGTGACGGGAAAGATCGGTCTCGTCATGCAGGCTGAAGAAGCAGGCGTGCCCATCATCAGCTGCATGGGCGCCGGGAACAAGATGGATCCCACCGCCCTCACCGTGGCGGACATCTACAGCACATCCGTCTGCCCGCTGGCCAAAGTGATGCGGCACGAACTGCGAAAGCGCGGCATTCGCGCGCTCAAGGTCGTGTACTCCAAAGAGCCCGCCATGACGCCGGCCGCCGATGAAGAAGCCTCCGAAAGCATAAGCACAGACACCGTCTGTCCGCCCGGCACGCAGCGAAGCGGCTCCGCGCGGCGGCAGATTCCCGGCAGCAACGCCTTTGTCCCCGCAGCTGCGGGGCTGATCATGGCGGCGGAGATCATAAGAGATCTCACCGGCGTTCGCGGCGCGTCATAGATGACCGCAAACAGCAAATTCGGAAACCGGCGGCTGGTCCGGCAGATCCCGGAGATAGTTCCGGTAGTTCTCCTGTGTCTGTTCCCAGATCTGATTTGCCTCAGTATCTCCGTAACGGTCTTTCAGCCAGCTTTTGATCGATTCTCCATAAGGAAGCTGTTCAATCGTCATATGGCGAGTCATCGGTCCATTCTCCATATATTGCTTTTGCCCCTTTCTCCTTCAGGAGCCGGATCTCGACCTGATCCGTATAGTTAGATACTCTTAACTTCCGCCTATATTATATTCCATTTCCGGGATAAATCAAGAGTGCGCTTCAAAGCTCTTTACGTCCGCCGCGCATTGCTTCCGTCTTTTTGTTCTCTTTTGAGCGGCGTATGAAATAGCAGTAGATATTGACAATAAAATTTGACAGGAAAAATGGGAGCACGTATCCCCAGGTTACAACACCGTCAACCACATATGGGGAAGGCCCGTTAATAAGCGTGCCCGGTTGAAATACCGGTCGTATAACCGGGGGCAGTTTGGCCGTAACGCCGTCAAAGATCAGCGGAAGCAAATTGGCAAGAGCAAGCTGCAGCAGCGTGATAC
>DEFE01000049.1:0-328 GCA_002350625.1 Lachnospiraceae bacterium UBA2860 | reverse complement strand
ACCTTCATTCATTTTGTGCTGTTTGCTTTTCTACAGGCAATTATAGCAACCACGGGCTGCAGCCTAAATAGATCAGATTAATGCCGGCTGTGATCACACTGCAGCCGACCAGCACACCGATCACGCCCAGTCCCAGCATGGGGTTGAGAATAACGATCAAGCCAAAAATGGTCAGAAGGATACCGAGAATCAGCGCGATCCACCAATTAGAGCCGATTATTTCTCCGAAGCCAAATCCTTCAGATTCTCTCTTGATGTTCAGCAAATGGAAGGCATGAACAATACGAATGATACCAAGGGACAGAATCCACCAGCCTGTCAGCAGAAT
>DEFE01000027.1:14237-43894 GCA_002350625.1 Lachnospiraceae bacterium UBA2860 | reverse complement strand
TCGCTATGCAGACTGCAGGCGGAACAAGAGGAGGAAGCGAGGACATATGGCGGAAGCTGCGTGAAGTATGATGTATAAAGTATGACGTATGACATATGAAGTATTGTTAATTGGGAGCCATCCACTATGCTGGTACGGGAAGAACTGGAACTGAATGAGCGGCAGACCTTGAGCCCGTATGCCTCGCATGCGGCGGATTCCGCGGGCCGGGAGCGCCCGGAGGAGGAGTGCGACATCCGCACCTGCTACATGCGCGACCGGGACCGCATCGTGCACAGTAAGGCCTTCCGCAGGCTGAAGGACAAGACGCAGGTTTTCCTGGCGCCGCGGGGCGATCACTACCGGACGCGGCTCATGCACACGCTCGAGGTGTCGCAGACCGCGCGGACAGCGGCAAAATGCCTCCGCCTGAATGCGGACCTCGTGGAGGCGATTGCGCTCGGCCACGATCTGGGACACACGCCTTTCGGCCACGCCGGGGAGAGGGCGCTTGACCGGGTATGCCCGCTCGGCTTTAAGCACTATGAGCAGAGCGTGCGGGTTGTCCAGGTGCTGGAGAAGGACGGCGCCGGACTCAATCTCACGGCTGAGGTGATCGACGGCATTCTGAACCACGGCACGGACCGCCGCCCGATGACGCCGGAAGGACAGGTGGTGCGCCTGTGCGACAAGATCGCTTATGTCCATCACGACATGGACGACGCGGAGCGGGCCGGGATATTGTGCGAGCAGGACGTGCCGGAGCGGCTGAGGAAGCTTCTTGGCGGATCGACGAAGGAGAGACTGAACACCTTTATCCATGACATCGTAAGCACGTCCAGAGCGCGCGAGGAGGTGTCCATGTCCCCGGAGATCGCCGAAGGCCTTAAGGAGCTCCGCGCATTTCTCTTCGAGAATCTCTATACCAACCGGGTGGCAAAGAGCGAGGAGACAAAAGCGGCGGACATGCTCGAGGCCCTGTACGGATACTATGTGGATCATCCGGAAAAGATGACCGAGGAATACGTCCGCATGATCGAAGAGCGGAACGAGAAGGTTGAGCGGGTGGTCTGCGATTATATCTCCGGCATGACGGATCAGTACTCGAAGATGAAATTCCTTGAGATCTTTGTGCCGGAATCATGGAGCAGATAAGATGCGTTATTCAGACGACATCATAGAAGAGGTGCTGCACCGCACGGATCTGGTCGGCCTCATCGGAGAAAACGTGAGGCTGAAGAGAACCGGGAGCAATTATATGGGACTCTGCCCGTTTCACGCGGAGAAGACGCCTTCATTCAGCGTCAGTCCCGCGCGGCAGATGTATTATTGCTTCGGCTGCCACGCCGGCGGCAACGCGATCACCTATATGATGGAATATAACAACTTCACATTCGTGGAGGCGCTGAAGGAGCTGGCGGAGCGCGCCGGCGTGACGCTGCCGGAGGAATCGCTGAGCGAAGAACAGAAGGCCGCCTCGATGCGGCGGGCAGCGATACTTGAAGTGCTGAAGAAAGCGGCGGGGTTTTATCACTACTGCCTGAAGCAGCCCTCCGGCGAGCACGGACTGAAGTACCTGAGGGGCAGAGGCCTTGCGGAGGACACGCTGAAGCGCTTCGGCCTGGGCTACGCGAACAGGTACGGAGACTCTCTGTACAGGTATCTCAAAGGCCAGGGATACGAGGACGAGCTGCTTAAGGACACCGGTCTCTTCCGCTTCGACGAGAAGGAAGGCGTCTCCGACCGCTTCTGGAACCGCGTCATGTTTCCGATCGCGGACGCGCGCGGGCGGGTGATCGGATTCGGCGGCCGCGTGATGGGAGAGGGGAAGCCCAAGTACCTCAACTCGCCGGAGTCCGTGATCTTCAACAAGAGAAAGCATCTTTTCGCGCTGAACTACGCGCGGCAGACGCGGCGGAAGAATATCATCCTCTGCGAGGGGTACATGGACGTCATCACCATGCATCAGGCGGGATTTACGAACGCCTGCGCCTCCCTCGGCACGGCGCTTACGAGCGAACAGGCGCTTCTCCTTGCGCGCTTCACGGGCGAGGTGCTGCTCCTCTACGACAGCGACAGCGCCGGCGTACAGGCGGCACTCCGCGCCATCCCGATCCTGAAGGAAGCCGGACTTGAGGCCCGCGTCGTCGACCTTTCGCCGCACAAGGACCCGGATGAGTTCATACGCGCCGAGGGAGCCGAGGCAATGGAGGCCCGCTTAGAGAGCGCCGATAACGCCTTTCTCTTCGAGCTCACGCAGGAGGCGAAGAATTACAGGAGAAGTGATCCGGGAGAGTGGACGGCATTTCAGCACGCGGCCGCAAAGCGGCTTCTTATGTTCCCGGAGGAGATGGAGCGGGAAAACTACCTGGAGGCGGTCTGCGCGCGCTTCGGCTTCGCGAAGGACGCGATGCGCCGGCTCGTCGGAAGAGAAGCCTACGGGGGCGCGGAGCGCGCGGTCACGGAACGCGGGCCGAAGAAGGAAGCGAGGCGCCCGGAGGACAGCGCCGTCACAGCCCAGAAGCTGATGCTGTGCTTCCTTGCGTCTTATCCGGAGGCTTACGCGCAGACGAAGACGCTGATCGGCGGGAAGGATTTTACGGACCCCCTCTGCGGGCGGATCGCCGGCCTCCTCTACCCGCAGCTGGAAGCGGGCGCCGTGAGTGAAGCCGCCATCATCGCGCAGTTTCCGGACAGCGCGGATGAGCGGGAGGCGGCCGGAATCTTCCACACGAAGGTGCCGGCAAAAAACGGAGCGGAGCTTGACCGCGCCTTTACGGACACGGTCATCCGCATGCTTAAGAGCAGCAACGACGCGTATCTCCTTAACGCGGATATCACGGACATGAATGTCTACGGACGCTACATAGAGAACAAAAAGAAACTGGAACAATTTGAAAAAGGGAGCCTCCTGCACCTACCGTGGCAGGAGTCCTGACCGGGACGATAATGGAGACAAGACTAATGGACAAAGAAGCAGCTGTATTTTCCGGGAAACTGAGCGGACTGATCAAGACAGCGAAAGAGAACAAGAGCACACTGACCTACAAGGAGATCGAGGATTACTTCCACGATGTGAACCTGAAGGAAAATGACATCGAGAAGATCATTGAATTCCTGGAAATGAACGGCATAGATATACTGAAGACCGACGATACGCCGGAGACGGAGGACGAGCTCCTCATGTTCTCGGAGGATGAGGACGCCGAGCCGAATGAGGAAGAGATCGATTTGAAGAATATCGATCTCAGCGTGCCGGAAGGCGTATCCCTCGAGGATCCCGTGCGCATGTACCTGAAGGAGATCGGCAAAGTCCCGCTCCTCACCGCGGAGGAGGAGATCGAGCTCTCCAAGCAGATGGAGGAAGGCGGCGAAGTGGGAAAGATGGCCAGACAGAGACTGGCCGAGGCCAATCTCCGCCTGGTCGTGTCGATCGCGAAGCGCTATGTGGGGCGCGGCATGCTCTTCCTCGACCTCATTCAGGAGGGAAATCTCGGCCTCATCAAAGCCGTGGAGAAGTACGACTACCGCAAGGGGTTCAAGTTCTCCACCTATGCGACATGGTGGATCCGGCAGGCGATCACCCGCGCGATTGCGGATCAGGCGAGGACGATCCGCATTCCCGTGCACATGGTGGAGACCATCAACCGGCTGATTCGCGTACAGAGACAGCTCCTCCAGGAGCTGGGACGGGAGCCGACGCCGGAGGAGATCGCGCGCGAGATGGACATCCCTGTTGAGAAGGTGCGGGAGATTCAGAAGGTTTCCCAGGAGCCCGTGTCCCTCGAGACGCCGATCGGCGAGGAGGAGGACAGCCATCTCGGAGATTTCATTCAGGATGAAAACGTGCAGGTGCCGGCGGAAGCTGCAGCCTACACGCTCCTGAAGGAGCAGCTCGGAGAGGTCCTCGACACGCTGACCGAGCGCGAGCGGCAGGTGCTGCGTCTGCGCTTCGGCCTTGACGACGGCAGGGCGCGCACGCTTGAGGAGGTCGGCCGGGAGTTTCATGTGACGCGAGAGAGAATAAGACAGATCGAGGCCAAGGCGCTGAGGAAGCTGCGCCAGCCTTCGCGGAGCCGGAAGCTTCGCGACTATCTGGAATAAGAAGTAATGGAAGGGAGGGCTGCACGTGAAAACAGATGACAGGATGGCCGCATTTGCGGAGAAGCTGACGATGCTTCTCATCGAGGGCAAAGAGAAGAAGCAGGTCCTGCAGGACACGGATCTGGCAGAGACGCTTAAGGAATTCGACCCCGATGCGGCCGAGCTCCTAAAGGTCCGTGAGTTTCTGGACTTAAATGGCATTGACGTGCTTTCGACCGACGAGAAGACAGATGACAGCGAGACGCTCATCGAGCGCGATGACGACGTGATGGACGGGGAGGAAGAGGAAGAGATCGATCTTGAGACGATTGATCTGAGTGTCCCGGAAGGCATCTCGACGTCTGATCCCGTCCGCATGTACCTGAAGGAGATCGGCCAGTACCCGCTCATCACGGCCGATGAAGAAATCCGCCTCTCGAGACAGATCGAGGAGGGCGGCGAGGAAGGCCTGGCGGCGCAGAAGAAGCTGACCGAGGCGAACTTAAGGCTTGTCGTTTCGATCGCCAAGCGCTATGTGGGGCGCGGCATGCCTTTCCTCGACCTCATACAGGAAGGCAACATCGGCCTCATCAAGGCCGTTGAGAAGTATGACTATCAGAAGGGTTTCAAGTTCTCGACCTACGCGACGTGGTGGATCCGGCAGGCAATCACCCGCGCGATCGCGGATCAGGCGAGAACGATCCGCATCCCCGTGCACATGGTGGAGACGATCAACAAGCTCGTGCGCGTGCAGAGACAGCTGCTGCAGGAGCTCGGGAGGGAACCGACGCCTGAGGAGATCGGGGAGCAGCTCGGCATCACCGCCGACCGCGTGCGCGAGATCCAGAACATGTCCCAGGAGCCGGTGTCGATCAACACGCCGATCGGCGAAGAGGAAGACAGCCGCCTCGGCGATTTCATTCCGGATGAGAACACGCCGGTGCCGGCTGACGCCGCGGCGTTCACGCTGCTTAGGGAACAGCTCGTCGAGGTGCTCGATACGCTGACGGACAGGGAGCAGCAGGTGCTGCGCCTCCGCTTCGGCCTGGACGACGGAAGGGCGCGGACGCTCGAAGAGGTCGGCCGGGTCTTCAACGTGACCCGTGAGAGAATCCGGCAGATCGAGGCGAAGGCGCTCAGAAAGCTGCGCCAGCCTTCGCGGAGCCGGAAGCTTAAGGACTATCTGGAGTAAAAACGGCGGTATGGTGCGACTGAAAACGAGACTTGAGGCCGTCCTTAAGAGTGTTCCGTACGGAAGCGCGTTTCTTGACGTCGGCTGTGATCACGCCTATGTGGCGATCGCGCTGGTCGAGCGGGGCATCTGTCCGTGCGGCGTGGCTTCCGATATACGGCCCGGGCCGCTTGAGGCGGCTGAGGCGCACATCCGGGAGGCCGGGTTTGCGGACCGCATCGTGACAGCACTCTCGGACGGCGTTCCGGCGGACGCGGCCGGGTGCCTGAAGAGGGCGGGGTGGCAGATCGGCACGCCGGTCACGCTGATCACGGCCGGTATGGGCGGACGCATGATGGCAGATATCCTGGCGCGCGCGGACAAATCGCTGCTCCGCTGCTACGTGGCTTCGCCGCAAAGAGATGTGCCGCTTTTCCGCAGTTATCTCTCCGAGGCCGGCTTCAGGATTACCGGGGAGTCCTTTGTCGAGGAGGACGGCAAATTCTATCCGGTGATCGTGTCGGAAAGGACCGGGGAAGCGGTGCGGCATCTGACCTATGAGGAGGCGCTCCTCGGACCGTGTCTTATGCGTTCGGAAAATGAGACTTACATGCGCTTTGTGC
This sequence comes from Lachnospiraceae bacterium UBA2860, assembly GCA_002350625.1. Lineage (GTDB taxonomy): Bacteria > Bacillota > Clostridia > Lachnospirales > Lachnospiraceae > Chordicoccus. The sequence continues at coordinate 38,038 of DEFE01000027.1, read as the reverse complement.
AGAAGCGCCTGAAGATTCTCCGCGGGATCCATGCGCAATTGCCCCCGGAGGAAGAACTGAGGCGCGTGGAAACAGCGCGGGAGATCGAAGCCCTTGATCATTTCCTGAAGAGAGGAGGAGACTATGTTCGTTACGGTTAACGGCGTCAGACACGAATTTGAGAAGAGACCGACATTCTATGAGCTTGCTAAGGCATATGAGGGAGAGGAGCGCGCATATCTCGCCTATGAGAACGGGCGTCTCCGCGAACTGCAGCATCACGCTTCGGACGGGGGAGACATCACCTTCGTGGACGCGCGGAACACGGTCGGGTACGAGACCCTGAGAAGGACCGCGCTCATGCTGTTTCAGGCGGCCCTCGTGAAGGTGTGCGGGGGAGAGGAAAAGAGAGCCATTCTTCATTTTACGATGGGTTCGGCTTTTTTCCTGACCGTCGAGGACGTGATCTGCGACAGCGCATTTACGGAGACGCTGACGGCGGAAATGCAGGCGATGAAAGAGCGCGCAATCCCCATCGTCAAGCGATCGGTCCCGACGGGAGAAGCGATGCGCCTCTTTCATGACAGAGGAATGTATGATAAGGAGAAGCTGTTCAGAACGAGAATCGCCTCCAGGGTCAATGTCTATTCGCTCGACGGATATGAGGACTATTTCTACGGGTTTATGGCCTACGATACCTCTTATGTCGGCGCTTTCGGCCTGATCCCTTACGAGGGCGGCATCCTGCTGAACCTGCCGAAGCGTGAGGATCTCTCCGTCCTTCCGGAGCTTCACCCCTCCGCGAAGCTGTTCGCCGCGCAGATCGAGGGTGAAAATTGGGCGAAGCAGCAGGGCATCGGCACGGTCGGAGACCTCAACGCCCGGATCATCCGCGGTGAGATTACGAGTACCATCCTGACGGCCGAGGCGCTGCAGGAGAGCCGGATCTCGGACATCGCCGAGCAGATCGCTGTGCGAAAAGACGTCAAGTTCGTGATGATTGCCGGCCCGTCCTCTTCGGGAAAGACGACATTTTCGCAGAGACTATGCATCCAGCTTTCAGCCCAGGGATTAAAGCCCCACTATCTCGGCGTCGACAATTACTTCCTCGACAGGGACGCCATACCGCTGGGACCGGACGGGAAAAAGGACTTTGAGTCGATTACCGCCGTGGACGTCGATGCTTTCGGGAAGGACATGATGACGCTTCTTTCGGGAGGCGAGATCAATGTCCCCGTGTTCGACTTCATAGAGGGCAAACGCGTTCTGAGCGGCGACATCCTGTCTCTTAAGGACGATGACATCCTTGTCGTCGAGGGCATCCACTGCCTGAATGACCAGCTCAGCTACATGCTTCCTTCCGAGAGCAAGTTCCGCATCTACCTGAGTGCGCTCACGCAGCTCAACATCGACGAGCACAACAGAATTCCGTCGGCTGACGGCCGGCTGATCCGCCGCATCGTGCGCGATTACCGCACGAGAGGCTACGGGGCGGCACAGACGATCGCCATGTGGGAAAGCGTGAGAAAAGGAGAGGAGCAGAATATCTTCCCCTATCAGGACTCCGCGGACGTGATGCTGAATTCGGCGCTCCCCTATGAGATCGCGGCGCTCAAGATCTATGTACAGCCGCTGCTCTTCCAGGTGCCGGAGGATCATCCTTCATATATTGAGGCGAAGCGCCTTCTCAAGTTCCTCGATTATTTCATCGGGATTCCGTCGGAGGACGTGCCGAAGAACTCGATCTTAAGAGAGTTCATCGGCGGAGGCGGGTTCCGCACTTCGTGAGAAGCAGGCAGTCTTGCACGATTGTACAGAATCGTATACAATATAATATTGCGGCAGGGTATGCGGTCGCGGCGCCTTAAGGTTTTACCGGCGGGCGGCGAGGAAAGTCCGGGCTTCACAGGGCAGGATGCCGGATAACGTCCGGCAGGGGTAACCCTCGGGAAAGCGCAACAGAAAAGAACCGCCCCGCGCCCCTTGCGGGCGCTAAGCGGGGTAAGGGTGAAAAGGCAGTGTAAGAGACTACCGCCTGCACAGTAATGCGCAGGGCATATGCAAGCCCCATCCGAAGCAAGGCTGAAAAGGAGCGATACGGCGGCCCGCCGTGCTCCAGGTAAGCCGCTCGATCCGTCCGGCAACGGGCGGGCTAGACAGATGACCGCACACGACAGAACCCGGCTTATCGCCCTGCCGTTTGCTTTATTTCTCTTTGACGGATAAGGACTTATCTTAAGGACTGGCTATAAGGCTAAAAAGAGGAAAGCATGAAAACGGACCTGCTGTATCTCTACAATGCAGTAAAAGAGAATACCTCATTTCAGGAGTTCATGGAGGCGACGCCTTACGATGAGCTTTTTGAGATTGACCTTCTGCACGATACCTTCAAGACTGTCTATCACATGGAAGGAAAGTACCTGCTCCCGGTTTCCGAGGGATCCTTCCGAAAGTTCATTCTTTATATTGCCGAAAAAGCGGTCCACCCTGAGGACCGGGAGAAGTTCCTTCGCTTTTACGACCTGCCTGCAGTGACGGAGATGCTCACCGCTTCTCCAACGAATCGGACGGTGCGCCTGGAATTCCGCATAAAGATGCTGGGAGAGACCTGGCGCTGGGTCGAGCAGATCATCGCGGGAGGAAGTGTTCACGGGCTCCCGGACGGGGTGATCCTCTGCTACATCGTCGATATCCAGAACTTTAAGAACAGACAGAGCGGCCTTACGCGCGTGGAAAGCTTCCGCGGGGAGAGCAGGGATCCGCTTACGGGTCTCCTGAAGGAAAAGCATTTTTATGCGGCCGCTGAGAGAATCAGAACCGATCCGAAGGAACGGTGGATCATGATTGCCATCGACCTCGAGAATTTTGTCCTCTTTAACGACTGGTACGGCCGGGACGCGGGCGACATGGTCCTCGGGCGCATTGGCGCAGAACTCGCCGGGGACGCGGTGAAGGGGCATGGGATCGCCGGATACATGGGAAACGACGATTTCTGTCTCTACATTCCGGCAGGTGAGATCAATACGGATGAACTATACCGGAACATTCACGAGATTATTATCCACTACGGGCTGTCCGTCGGCTTCCTTCCTGCGATCGGCGTAGCGGAGGCTGACGAAAAACTGTCTGTCATGGATCTCTATGACCGCGCGTCCATCGCAAGCCATGCGGCAAAGCACAACTACAGCACGCGGATCAGTTACTTTACCGCGGATATGTACCGGCAGACCGAAGAGGAGTATAAGCTCCTGTCCGACTTCCGGGAGGCGCTGAAAAATGATGCAATCTGCTTCTTCCTGCAGCCGCAGTGCCGCACCTCCACGGGGCGGATCGTCGGCGCGGAATCTCTCGCCAGATGGCGGAAGGAAGACGGGTCCTACCTGCCGCCGGTCCGCTTCATCCCGGTGCTTGAGAAGTACGGCTTCATTACGGACCTTGACCAGTATCTGTGGGAGGAGGTCTGCAAGTGGCAGAAGCGCCGGATGGACGAGGGCAGGATTCTTATCCCCATATCGGTCAACGTGTCGCAGGTCGATATATTCACGATCGACGTGCCGGCTTTCTTCAGACGGATGATCGAGACGTATGAGCTTCCGCCGTCCGCCGTCAAGATTGAGATCACGGAATCCGCCTGCGCGGAGGACTCCGAGGATGTGTGCCATGCGGTGGCGCGCCTTCGCGAGATGGGGTTCCGCGTGCTGATGGACGACTTCGGCTCGGGCTACTCCTCCCTCAACATGCTGAACGAACTGAGCGTCGACACGGTCAAGATCGACGCCAGATTCCTCCGCCTCGACGAAGGCAACGCGAAGAAAGGGGTCCGCATCCTTGAGTCGGTCCTTCGCATGACGAAGACCATCGGCGTCCCCGTCATCGTCGAGGGCGCGGAGACCGAGAGCCAGAAGGAATTCCTGATGCACCTCGGCTGCCGCTACATCCAGGGATACTGCTTCTATAAGCCCATGCCGGCGGAGGATTTCGAGGCCCTTGCCGCTGAGGATGGCATGGTGGACGCGGACGGCGTGCGCTTTAAGGCTAACGATCAGTTCGGCATCCGCGAATTCCTGGACGAAAATATCTACAGCGACTCCATGCTGAACAGTATCTTAGGCCCCGCGGCGATCTACACCATGCATGACGGCAAAGTGGACATCGTCCGCTTCAATGAGCAGTTCTATGAGGCGGTGGATCTCAGACACTTTGAGGAGAGACTCCACGATATCAGCCGCTTCATGCCGGCGAGGGACGAGGCGCGGCTGCTCGGCATGTTGAAGAAAGCTGCCGAGGACCGTCTGAACGGCGCCGGCGGCATTCTGACCTTCTATCACGTCGGCGGCGGCGTATCGCGCTTCCTCGAGCATTTCTTCTATCTGGACGAGGGGCCTGACGGGCAGCGGTTCTACGGGTCCTGCCGGAATATTACCGAGCTCACCAATCTGAAGAAGCACTATGAGCTGCTTGCGCCATTTTCGTCGGCGCTTGTCATCTTCCTGCTCGTCAGGGACGGGCAGTACTCCTATGAGGTTGCGGCCCAGGGACTCGAGCGCGAACTCGGACTCACCGCCGCGCAGGTGGAGGAGGAGATCCGCGGCAAGGTCCTGTATAACAGGATCCCGGACCCGAAGGAGCGGGAGACCTTCCTCGGGAAGATCCGCGGCGCGCTCGACAGCGAGCGCAGCTTCGCGTCATACATCCATCTTCGCGGCGCGCATGACAAGGTGCAGCAGTATCTCTTCAGCTGCGAATACATCTTCGACCTGTCGAGCGACGTCCGCTGCGTGCTGTCTCTCGAAAAAGCATCGCAGAGCTGCCCGCTTTAATTGAGATGATAAAAGACGGCCCCTTGCCTTGGGAGCCGTCTTTTTTATGCTGTCAGCTTATTATTTTTTGAGCTCGCCGTCCCATTTTTCTTCGCAGTAGCGGCAGCGGTAGAGCGGCTTTTCCGGATCCGCGAGCACGAAGATCTGGTCGAGGCCCTGCTCGATCGATGTGATGCAGCGCGGATTCTTGCAGCTGATGACATTGGTCACGCTGTCCGGCAGCGTCAGGTGCTTCTTGTCGATGATCCGGCCGTCTTTAATGACGTCGACCGTGATGTTGTGATCGATGAAGCCGAGCACTTCGAGGTCGAGGTAGTCGACGGGGCAGGCGACCTTGATGATGTCCTTGCGGCCCATCTTGCTGGAGACCGCATTTTTGATGATCGCGACCGTGCAGTCGAGCTTGCCGAGCTTTAAGTACCGGTAGATGGTCATGGCGTGACCGGCCTCGATGTGGTCGAGGACGAAGCCTTCTTCAAGGGCGCCGATGCTGAGCGTGTTCTGATATTCTTTCATGCTTTACACCTCGATTCCCATCAGTGTGAGGATGAGCGCCATTCTCGCGTAGACGCCGTACTGCGCCTGTCTGAAGTAGCAGGCGCGCGGGTCATCGTCGACCTCCACGGAGATTTCGTTCACGCGGGGGAGCGGATGCAGCACGGACATGTCTTCGGGGGCAAGCGCCAGCTTGTCGCGGTCGAGGATGTAGAAGTCCTTCATGCGGATGTAGTCCGCCTCGTTGAAGAATCTTTCCTTCTGGACGCGCGTCATATAGAGCACGTCGAGACCGCTCATGGTCTCTTCGTCAAGTTTTACCACTTCCGTGAACGGGATGCCCTGCGCGCTTAAGCTGTTCCGCACATAGCTCGGGATGCGCAGCTCCTCCGGCGAGATGAGGACGAAGGAAATGCCTTCGTAGCGGGAGAGAGAGGCGATCAGCGAGTGCACGGTGCGGCCGAACTTCAGGTCGCCGCAAAGGCCGATCCTTAAGTTGCCGAGACGCCCTTTTAAGGAGCGGATCGTGAGCATGTCCGTCAGCGTCTGCGTCGGGTGCTGGTGGCCGCCGTCGCCCGCGTTGATCACGGGGATGGAGGATTTTAAGGAGGCGACGAGCGGGGCGCCTTCCTTCGGGTGCCGCATGGCGGCGATGTCGGCGTAGCAGGAGACGATGCGGATCGTGTCCGCAACGGATTCCCCTTTTGCCGCTGAGGAAGAATCCTCGCTGTGGAAGCCCAAAACTTTGCCACCTAAGTTCATCATCGCAGCCTCGAAGCTGAGTCGTGTCCGGGTGCTGGGTTCATAGAACAAGGTGGCAATTCGTTTTCCGTCACATACGTGACTGTATTTTTCGCGGTTGGCTTCGATGTCGTTTGCGAGATCGAGAAGCTTCTCCGTCTCTTCCACGGAGAAGTCCAAGGGACTCATCAGATGTCGAACGGCCATGTGTCCTCCTTTTAGCTGCTATCGGGTTTCTTTGCCGTGTAGAATGATAATATACTCGCGGAATGATTGCAAGGGGGAATGCAGGCAAACGCAATTTGTGGTAGAATAGCGGAAGAATACGCGCCGCGAGAAGGCGCACGGGAAATAGGAGGAGCTGCGCATGCAGTACGGTTATTTTGACGATGAAAGACGGGAGTACGTGATCACGAGACCGGACACGCCGAAGCCCTGGGTCAATTATCTCGGATCGCCGGACTACGGCGCCATCCTGTCCAATCAGGCGGGCGGCTACAGCTTCGCGAAATCGGGCGCCAACGGGCGGATCCTCCGCTATGTTTTCAACCAGTTTGACGAGCCGGGGAGATACATCTACATCCGGGACAACGCGGACGGAGACTACTGGAGCGCGAGCTGGATGCCCGTCAAGAAGGATCCCGCGGTCTATCAGAGCGAGTGCCGGCACGGCACGGGCTATACCCTCATGAAGGCCGCCTATGCCGGGATCTCTTCGGAGGCGTCGTACTATGTCCCGCTCGGGCAGACGTATGAGGTCTGGGGGCTCACGCTGAAAAATGACACGGACCGGGAGCGCGGCCTCACGGTGACCGGCTACGCGGAGTTTACGAATCAGAGCAACTATGAGCAGGACCAGGTCAACCTGCAGTATTCGCTCTTTATCTCGCGGACACGCTTCGAGGGGAACCGCATTACGCAGCTCATCCACGGCAATCTCGACGGCGTGCCGGAGGATCAGCGGGGCGGTGAGCACGATGTGGAATATCGCTTTATCGGCCTTTGCGGAGCTGACGTCGCGTCTTACTGCGGCGACAAGGCCTCTTTCCTCGGCGCCTATCACAGATACGGCGATCCGGTCGGCGTAGCGGAAGGAGAACTGTCAGGGGAGATGAATTACAACGGCAATTCCTGCGGCGCCCTCTCTGCGCACATCACGCTTCCGCCCGGCGGGACGAGAACGATCGCCTTCGTGTGCGGCCCGGGCGCGCCGGAGGTCTCGGAGAAGATCCTCGCGCGCTACGATCGCCCGGAGAAGGTCATCGCGGAAGAGATCGGAGCGCTTAAGGATTACTGGCACGGGCAGATGGCGCACTTCCAGGTGAAGACGCCCACGCCCGCCTTCGACGCCATGATCAACAACTGGCACGCCTATAACTGCTTCATCACCTTCGTCTGGTCCCGCGCGGCCTCCCTCATCTACTGCGGCTTGAGGAACGGGTACGGATACCGCGACACGGTGCAGGACATCCAGGGCATCATCCATCTGGCGCCGGAAATGGCAAAGGAGCGCATCCGCTTCATGCTGACGGCGCAGGTGGACAACGGCGGCGGCCTTCCGCTCGTCAAGTTCACGCACAACGCGGGACACGAGGACACGCCGGACGATCCCTCCTACGTGAAGGAGACGGGGCACCCCGCCTACCGCGCCGACGACGCGCTCTGGCTCTTTCCTACGGTCTATAAGTACATCGCGGAGACCGGCGACACCGCCTTTCTCGACGAGGTGCTCCCGTATGCGAACAGGGACGAGGGCACCGTCTACGATCATCTGAAGCGCGCGGTCCGCTTCTCCTTCGAGCGGCTCGGCCCGCACGGCATGCCGGCCGGGCTCCACGCGGACTGGAATGACTGCCTGCGGCTCGGCAAAGCCGGGGAGTCGACCTTTGTCGCATTTCAGTTCTATCTGGCCATGACGATTCTTCGCGCGTTCGCGGATGAGAAGGGAGATACAGCTTACGCCGCCCGCCTCGCCGAGGAACAGGCAAAGCTGCGCAAGGTGCTCGAAGAGGAGTGCTTCGAGGGAGACCGCTTCATCCGCGGCTTCACGGAGGACGGGGAGGTCATCGGAACGAAGCGCGCCAAGGAGGCGCAGATGTGGCTGAACCCGCAGAGCTGGGCCGTGATCAGCGGTCTCGCCGAAGGGGAGAGAGCGGACACGATCCTTGACACCGTGTACCGCACGCTCAACACGGACTACGGCGTCATGCTCATGTATCCGCCGTTCCGCGAGCACGCGTTCCAGGGGGCGCTGGCCGTCATCTTCAACGCGGGCACAAAAGAAAATGCCGGCATCTTCTCCCAGTCGCAGGGCTGGATCATCCTGGCCGAGGCACTGGCCGGCCACGGGGAGCGTGCGTTTACCTACTATATGGAAAATTCGCCCGCGGCGCAGAACGACCGCGCCGAGATCCGCGGCATAGAGCCGTACTCCTACGGACAGTTCACGGAAGGCAAGGACAGCCCGCATCCCGGACGCTCGCACGTCCACTGGCTGACCGGCACGGCGTCGACCGTCATGGTCGGGAGCGTTGAAGGCATCCTCGGCATCCGGCCGGATCTTGGGGGCCTCCGCTTAAGCCCGGCCGTCCCGAAGGCGTGGGACCACTTTGTCATCGACAAGGATTTCCGCGGAAAGCACCTGCACATCACGGTGGAGAATCCCGGCGGCGCCGAATCCGGCTTCAAGTCGCTCACCGTCAACGGCGCGGCGATGCCGGACAATTACATCCCGGCAGAGCTCCTCACGGATCAGACAGAGATCGTGCTTTGCATGTCGTAAGTGCGTTTACACCAAAAGGAAAGGACGCTATAATATAAACTATGTCGGATATGCAAGCTTACCGCGCGGAGATCGACCGGATCGACGCGCAGCTCATCGCACTCTTTGAGGAGAGAATGCAGGTCGCAAGAGCGATCGGAAGTTATAAGGCATCCCGGGGGATGCCTGTTTTTGATGAGGAAAGAGAGAAGGAAAAACTCCTGTCCGTCCGGGCGGCCGCGAAGGATGCGCGGTCAGCGGACGAGCTGGAGAGATTCTTCCGCGCCGTCATGGAGATCAGCCGCGACGCGCAGGAAGAGCTCAGATCCTGACAACATAAAGCCGTAAGGCAGGAAGGAATCCGTCACTATGGCCGTCACTACATTTGCAGCGATCGATATCGGCTCCTATTACGTCAATCTGGAAATCTTCGAGCTGACGAAGAAAAACGGGATCCGGAGCCTGACGCGCGTGAGCACGAATCTGGAGACAGGGCGCGACACCTATGTGCTGCACAAGATCACAATGGGCACACTGTCGGAGCTCACGAGGATTCTCCTTGACTACAAGAGGATCATGAAGGAGTTCGGCGTCAGCGCCGTGCGCGCCTGCGCGAAATCCGCGTTCCGCGAGGCGAACAACCGCTTCCTCGTCGTCGACCACATCTATCGCGCCACGGGCATCATGGTAGACGTGCTGTCGAACTCGGAGCAGAGATTTCTGGGATACAAATCCATTGCCTCCCGCGGCGAGGAGTTCCAGACCTTCATCGAGAAGGGCACGGCCATCATCGATGTCGGCGGCGGCAGCGTCCAGATCTCTCTCTTCGAGAAGGACGCGCTGATCTCCACGCAGAATATTCTGCTCGGATCCTTAAGAATCCGCGAGCGGCTGGGCTCCTTCGAGCGGGAGACCGTGCACTACGACGTGCTCGTCGACCAGCTGATCCGCAAGGATCTCATTAATTTCAAGCGCATGTACCTGAAAAACCGGAAGGTCGAGAGCATCATCCTCGTCGGGGATTATTTCACGAACCTGATCTTCGGGAACACCGGCGAAATGGGCAAGATCGCGACCCGCGAGGAATTCATGGCCTGGTACGACCACGCGGTCAGCGTCTCCTTGAAAGACGTCTCGGAGGAGCTCGGCATTTCCTCGGAGATGTCCACGGTCCTCTTGCCCATGGCGGTTCTCTACCGCAAGCTGATCGACGCGCTCGACGTGAAAACGATCTGGCTGCCGGGCATCCAGCTGACCGACGGTATCGCCTACGACTACGGCGAGAAGAATAAGCTCATCCGCCCGACCCACGACTTCGAAAAGGATATCTTAAAGGCGGCGAAGAACATCTCGCGCCGCTACGCGAGCAGCAAGGCGCACAACGAAGCGCTGGTCAGCGCCGCCGACGCGATCTTTGACGTCGTGAAAAAGTCGACGAGACTTACGCCGCGCGACAAGCTCCTGCTCCGCGTCGCCTGCTATCTGCACGACTGCGGGAAGTACATCTCCCTCATCCACGTCGCGGACTGCTCCTACCACATCATCATGTCGACGGAGATCATCGGCCTGAGCGACAGGGAGCGGCGCATCATCGCAAATGTCGTCCGCTACAACACGCAGCAGCTCGGCTACTACGAAGAGATGGGTCTCAAGGGAGAACTGAGCGTCGAGGACTACATGCTTGTCGCGCAGCTCGTCGCGATCATGCGCATCTCCAACTGCCTCGACCAGAGCTATCTGCAGAAAATCAAGGCCATGACCGCGGTGAAGAAGGACGACGAACTGGTCCTTACGGTCGAGGCCGAGGGGGACTTCACCCTCGAGCGGGGCGTATTCCGCGAAAATGTTGACTTCTTCGAAGAAATATTCAACCTGAAGCCTGTGCTCAGAATCAAAGTACGGAGGTAAAAGGCATGGCGGCACCGAAAGACGGGACACAGAAGGATCCGAAGGCGGCTGCAAAGAGGACGCCGGCGGCAAAGAAAGCATCTGCGGCAAAGAGTACGTCCTCTGCAAAGAAGACATCTGCAGCAAAGAGCACGTCCTCATTAAAGAGAACATCCGCGGCTAAGGGGACAGCCGCGGAGAAGAAGACTGCGGCAGGAAAGACGGCTGCGGGCACTGCGGCGGCAAAGACCGCGGCCGCGAAGAAGACGCTCGCCCGGACGGCTGAGAATCCTCCGGTGATGACGGCTGCGCAGCCGCTCCAGGCGCCCGGCGAACTTGAGGGCGCTAAGGCACCGGACGCTCTCGCGCTGGCGGATTTCATGGCGCCCGAGAATTTCTACAACAGAGAGCTGTCCTGGCTGCAGTTTGATTATCGTTGCTTAAGCGAGGCCAGAGACACGAAGATCGTGCCCCTCTTTGAGAGACTGAAATTCCTCGCGATCACTGCTTCAAATCTCGACGAATTCTTCATGGTAAGGATCGCCTCTTTGAAGGATCAGGAAAACGCCGGCTACAAGGGCGTGGACATCGCGGGCATGACGCCGAAGATGCAGCTCGACGCGCTGTCCGAAGCCGTGCACGGCTTCGTCCGGGAGCAATATACGACCTACAACAGGTCGCTTCTTCCCGCGCTTATGAAGGCGGGACTTGAGGTCGTGCGCAGCCACGAGGCGCTGACGAAAGAGCAGAGCCATTTTCTTGACAGCTATTTCGAGGAGGTCATCTACCCCGTGCTCACGCCGATGGCGCTCGATTCCTCGCGGCCTTTCCCGCTCGTCCGGAACCGCTCGCTCAATATCGGCGCGCTCATCACGGCGAAGGAGGACGGCGACAGGCTGAAAAAGGGAAAGAAAAAGAAGACCGCGCACGATTTTGCGACCGTGCAGGTGCCCTCTGTCCTGCCGCGCATCGTGGCGCTTCCCGACGCGCCGGACGGCCACAAGGTCGTGATCCTTCTGGAGGAAGTGATCAAAAGATACATCAGCGTTCTGTTCCAGCATTATGACGTCGAGTGCACCTGCACTTACCGCATCATGAGAAATGCTGACCTGTCCATCGACGAGGAGGAGGCGGAGGACCTTCTGATCGAGATCCAGAAGCAGCTGAAGCAGCGGCAGTGGGGCGAGGTGATCCGCCTGGAGATCGAGGAGAGCGCCGACAAGAGGCTGCTCAGAATCCTGAAGAAGGAGCTCGAGATCGAAGAGGACGGCATCTACTATATCCCGGGCCCGCTGGATCTGACCTTCTGCATGAAGATGTACGGGCTGCCCGGCTTTGACGACTATAAGACGCCCGCCTACACGCCGGCGCCGGTGCCGGCCTTTGAGAGCGAGCCGGATGTCTTTGCGGCGATCCGGAAGAAGGACATCCTCGTCCATCATCCGTATATGACCTTTGATCCTGTCGTGAATTTTGTCAGGCAGGCGGCCAGGGATCCCGAGGTGCTTGCTATTAAACAGACGCTCTACCGCGTGAGCGGCAACTCGCCGATCATCTCGGCGCTGGCGCAGGCGGCGGAGAGCGGCAAGCAGGTGACCGTGCTCGTCGAGCTGAAGGCGCGCTTTGACGAGGAGCATAACATCGCGTGGGCGAAGATGCTTGAAAAAGCGGGCTGCCACGTGATCTACGGCCTCCTCGGCCTCAAGGTCCACAGCAAGATCACCATGGTGATCAGGATGGAAGAGGACGGCATCCGGAGATACGTGCACCTCGGCACGGGCAATTACAATGACTCGACGGCCCGCCTCTACACGGACCTCGGCATCTTCACCTGCGACGAGGCGACGGGCCGCGACGCGACGTCCGTCTTCAACATGCTCTCCGGCTACAGCGAGCCGGACCGCTGGTACAAGCTTCTTGTGGCGCCGCTTTGGATGAAGAACGCGTTCCTTAAGATGATCCGGCGCGAGACCCGGAACGCCCTCGAGGGGAAGCCGGCGTTTATCCGCGCCAAGATGAATTCCCTGTGCGAGCCGGCGGTGATCGCAGCGCTCTACGAGGCTTCCTGCGCGGGCGTCCAGATCGACCTTCTCGTCCGCGGCATCTGCTGCTTAAAGGCCGGGAAACCGGGCGTCTCCGAGAACATCCGCGTGCGTTCGATCGTGGGCAACTTCCTCGAGCACGCGAGGATCTTCTGGTTCTACAACGGCGGAGACGACGAGCTCTTCATGGGATCCGCGGACTGGATGCCGCGCAATCTCGACCGCCGCGTCGAGATCGTCTTCCCGGTGGAGCAGGAGGATATCAAAGAAGAGGTGAAGCGGATTCTCACCGTCGAGTTCGAGGACAACGTCAAGGCGCACATCCTCATGCCGGACGGAACCTATGAGAAGATCGACAAGCGCGGCAAGACGCTTGTGGATTCGCAGGAGCAGTTCATGAAGGACGCCTGGGCGAAGATCCCCTCGAAAAAGAGCGGGATGCAAGGACGGCACTTCACGCCGGCGGAGCCGCTTGAAAACTGAGGCATCAAAAGGAGCTTACCATGAGATATGATTATCTGATTGTCGGCGCAGGTCTTTACGGGGCCGTCTTCGCGCATGAGGCAAAGGAGCACGGAAAAACCTGTCTTGTCATCGACAAGCGGGACCACATCGCCGGCAATATCTACACCAAAGAGGAAGAGGGCATAGAGGTGCACCGCTACGGCGCGCATATCTTCCACACATCCGACGAGGAGGTGTGGGCGTACGTGAACCGCTTCGCGTCCTTTAACCACTATGTGAACAGCCCGGTTGCCGTCTATAAGGATGAGACGTACAATCTGCCCTTCAATATGAACACCTTCTCCAGGATGTGGGGCATCCGCACGCCGGCCGAGGCAAAGAAGATCATTGCGGACCAGATCGCGGATCTAAATATCACGGAGCCGAAGAACCTCGAGGAGCAGGCGCTCTCGCTCGTCGGACGCGATGTCTACGAGAAGCTGATCAAGGGCTATACGGAGAAGCAGTGGGGCCGCAAATGCACGGAGCTTCCGGCTTTCATCATCCGCCGCCTGCCGCTCCGCTTCATCTACGACAACAACTATTTCAGCGACCCGCATCAGGGGATCCCGAAGGAAGGCTATACGGCGCTCGTATCCCGCCTTCTCGAGGGGACAGAGGTCATGCTGAACACTGCGTACAGGGACTTTATCGCCGCGCATCCGGATGCTGCCGAAAAGACCGTCTACACCGGCATGATCGACGAGTACTATGATTTCTGCTTCGGCCATCTCGCATACCGCAGCGTCCGCTTCGAGGACGAGCATCTTGAGACGGATAACTATCAGGGAAATGCCGTCGTCAATTACACGGAGGCGGAGGTGCCATTTACGAGGATCATCGAGCACAAGCACTTCGTGTTCGGCACACAGCCGACGACGATTATCTCCCGGGAGTATCCGAGCGAGTGGAAGGAAGGCGCGGAGCCTTACTATCCGGTGAACGACGAAAAGAACAGCGCGCTGTACGAAAAATACCGGGCCCTGGCCGAAAAAGATGACAAGGTGATCTTCGGCGGGCGCCTCGGCACCTATAAATACTATGATATGGACAAGGTGATTGCGGCGGCGCTTCAGGATGTAAAGAAGGAGTTTTAACCGAAAGGGGGCTTGCCGGATGCCGGAGACGGGACCTGAGGCGCAGGAGAGCTTCGTTCTGCGCGGGGATATCGCATACAGTAAGGACCCGGAGACGCTCGTCACTTATGAGGACGCTTATGTCGTCTGTGTGGACGGCGTCTCGAGAGGGGTTTTTAAGACACTGCCGGATGATTACCGGGACCTCCCGGTGGAGGATTATTCCGGACGGCTGATTCTGCCCGGCTTTTCGGACCTTCACGTCCATGCGCCGCAGTATCAGTACAGGGGCAACGGGATGGATCTGACGCTCCTTGACTGGCTCGATCAGTACGCATTCCCGGAAGAGGCGAAGTACAGCGACTTATCTTACGCCGAGCGCGCCTACGACCTCTTTGTGGAGGACCTCTACGTGGGCGCCACGACGCGCGCCTGTATCTTCGCGACGATCGATCCGGACGCGACGCTCGGCCTCATGGACATGCTGGAGGAGACGGGCCTCATCACCTGCGTCGGGAAGGTCAATATGGACCGCAACGCGCCGGAGACTTATGTGGAGACCACGGAGGAATCACTGGCGGATACGCAGGCGTTCCTTGAAGCCGTGGCGGAGTCGGGCTATCTGCGCACATTTCCGATTCTCACGCCGCGCTTTACGCCCTCCTGCACGCGGGAACTCATGGACGGCCTCGGCCGTCTGGCGAAGGAATACGGCCTGCCGGTGCAGTCGCACCTGTCGGAAAACAAGCCGGAGATCGCGTGGGTGAAGGAGCTCGAACCGGACGCCGCTTTCTACGGGGCCACCTATGACAGATCCGGCCTCTTCGGGGAAAACGGAAAGTGCATTATGGCGCACTGCGTCCACTCCGTGGACGAGGAAGTCGCACTCATAAATGAGCGGGGCGTGTTTATCGCGCATTGCCCGGAGTGCAATCTGAACATCTCCTCCGGCGTCGCGCCGGTCAGGCGCTATCTTGAGGAAGGGCTCCGCGTCGGCCTCGGCTCGGATGTGGCCGGCGGCTCGACCACCTCGCTTTTTGCCGCGATGCGGTATGCGATCATCGCCTCGAAGGTGCGCGCGATGTTCATTAATGAGAATGACCGGCCCCTCACCTTCCCGGAGGTGTTTTACCTCGCGACGAAGGGCGGCGGCGCCTTCTTCGGCCGCGTCGGCAGCTTTGAGGAGGGATATGAATTCGACGCCGTCGTCATCGACGATGAAGCGCTGCCCACGATGCGGGAGGAGCAGACGCTAACGGAGCGGGTGGAGCGGCTGCTCTATCTGGCCGATGACAGGCACGTCACCGGGAAGTATGTCGCGGGAAGAAAGCTCTACTGAAGATCTTAAGACAATGGCATATACATAAGGAGAATCCATGGAATTTCGAAGACCCGGAAACGCCGCTTCAAAGAGCGGGAGAGAAGAGATCAGAAGGCGCTTATTAAGCTGGCCCGACTGCTACTACAGGGAGCGCGACCCGAAGATCCGTCTGGAGATGCTTGACGAGGCGGACGCCGAAGGCCTGACGCCGGAGGACAACGCGGTGCGCAGGCGCCTTCACGAGATCCGCTACCCTTCGTCCGGCCCTGTCAAGGACACGTTCCTGAAGGCCTGGCTGGACATGCGCTTTCTGAGGGACAACAGCGGCAGCTTTTTCTTCCGCGGCAAAGACCCGAAGAAGCTGGATAAGGTCCTTGCGCCTCTCGGCTTTGCCGAGATGTGCGGGGAGCGCAGCAAGGAGAATCTGCTTTATCAGGAGCTCTATCATCTGGGCATGCTGTACGCGTCACTCTGCCAGGAGGACAAGGGGTACAGCTCCGTTCTCTTCGGGATCGGACAGCTCTCCGACGATAAGCTCGGGCGGAAGATCGGCGCGGAGTTCCGGGATATCGCGGTGAACGTGCCCGGGGAGTACGACAAGGAGAACAAGTATGAGCTGTGGACGCGCGCCATATCGGACGCGTTCTGCGACATGTTCCCGGATCTTGCGGATGCTTACAGGTCGGCGTGACGCGTCACGGCGCCGCGCGGCCTTTAGCACTATACTCATCTTTTGAAGAGGCTGATTTAAGGAGGAGGAGATTATTATGATGAACGGGAGAATCTACAATTTTTCGGCAGGGCCTTCCATGCTTCCCGAGCCGGTGCTGCTCAGGATTCAGGAGGAGCTCTTAAACTGCGGCGGATCGGGCATGTCCGTGCTCGAGATGAGCCACAGGTCCAAGGTGTACGACGACATCATCTGCGGCGCCGTGGAAAATGTCAGAGAAGTGATGCAGGTGCCGGACAACTATAAGATTTTGTTCCTGCACGGCGGCGCCACGGGACTTTTCGCGGCGCTTCCGATGAATCTGGGAACGAAGAGCGGGATCGCGGATTATATCGTCAGCGGCAACTTCTCCGGCGGCGCTTATAAAGAGGCGAAGAAGTATCTGAAGGAGGCGCGCCTTGCGGGCTCTTCGGAGGCGGACAATTTCAACCACATCCCGACGCCCGAAGAGCTGACGCTCTCCCCGGACGCGGACTATCTGCACGTGTGCTGGAACAACACGATCTTCGGAACGACCTGGAAGTATATCCCGGACAGCGGAGATGTGCCGCTGATCGCGGACATGTCATCGAGCATCATGTCGGAGCCGGTCGACGTGTCCCGCTTCGGCGCCATTTACGCGGGCGTCCAGAAGAATCTTGCCCCGGCGGGCGTGACGCTTTTGATCATCCGGGAGGATCTCATCACTGATCCGATGCCGATCACGCCAAAGATCTGGAACTTCAAGACGCAGGTCGAGAAGAACTCCATGCTCAATACGCCGCCGACCTTCCCGATCTACTGCGTGAAGCTCGTCACCGATTATCTGAAGGAGACGGGAGGGCTTGAAGCAATCGCGAAGAAGAACCGCGAGAAGGCCGCGATCCTGTATGACTATCTGGATTCTCAGGACTTCTACAAGACGAGCGTGAAGAAGGAAGACCGCTCGATGATGAACGTCACCTTCCGCACTTCGAGCGAGGAGCTCGACAAGGCTTTCGTGGCGGGACAGGCGGAGAGAGGCTTCTCGAATCTCAAGGGACACCGCCTCGTCGGCGGCATGCGCGCGTCGATCTATAACGCCATGCCGAAGGAAGGCGTCGAGGCACTCGTCGCGTATATGAAGGACTTTGCAGCTGCCCATTAAGGGAACGCTGCCGGCGGGGACGGTTCCTGCCGGCGGCATTTTCGATCATTGCCTGTCAGCAGAACCGTCCCGCTGACGACATCAGAGGAGATACTATGGCGGATTACAGACCGTTCTGCGCGTGGCGGCCGACGAAGGAGCATGCGGCCGAGGTGGCGGCACTTCCCTACGATGTGATGAGCAGCCTGGAGGCGCGGGAAATGGTGAAGGGGCATCCCCTTTCTTTCCTGCACGTGGACCGGGCGGAAGTGGATTTTCCGGTCGAAACGGATATCTACAGCGACGAGGTCTACGAGAAGGCTGCGGCGAATCTCAGGGGCCTGAAAGAGAGCGGCGTGCTCGTGCGCGACGCGGAGGCTTCGTATTATCTTTACCGGGAGGTGATGGGGGAGCACAGCCAGGTCGGCATCGTCGGCTGCGCATCCGTCGATGAATACCTGAGCGGCAAGATCAAGAAGCACGAGCTCACGGTATCCGCGAAGGAGAAGGACCGCATCCGCCACGTCGACGCGTGCGACGCCAATACCGGCGTCATCTTCCTCGCCTTCAGGGACGATGAGGAGATCAAGGCCCGCATGGACGCCATCCTTTCCCGGAGCGAACCGGACACGGATTTTACCTCCGAGGACGGCGTGCGCCACACTGTCTACCGGGTGTCGGATCCGAAAGACGTCGCGTTTTTCCGCGGCGCATTTAAGAAGATTCCCGCGCTCTATATCGCCGACGGCCATCACCGGACGGCGTCGGCGGTGCGCGTAGGGGAGATGCGGAGAAGGGGAAAAGCGGATCTTACGGGCGAGGAGGAATTCTCGTATTTCCTCTCCGCGGCTTTTCCGGCTTCGTCGCTTAAGATCCTGGACTACAACCGCGTCGTCAGTGACCTTCACGGGATGACGGACGAGGCCTTTCTTGAGAAGCTCGGGGAGTCCTTTGCGGTCGAGCGCCTTCCGGAGGCATCCGGCGATGCGGAGGAGGATCTCTCTTTCGCAAAACCGAAGGAACCGCACACCATGTCGCTCTATCTGGGCGGCGCGTGGTACCGCCTGACGGCACACGGCGACGCCTATGATCCGGACGACCCGGTCAGCCGCCTCGACGTGCAGATCCTGCAGGAGAAGGTGCTCACGGCGCTTCTTGACATCAAGGATCCGCGGACGGACAGCCGCATCGCGTTCGTCGGGGGCATCCGGGGACTCAGCGAGCTGAAGAGGCGTGTCGACGGTGGAGCAAAGGCGGCATTTGCGATGTATCCGACGTCGATGGAGGACCTGATGGCGATTGCGGACGCGGGGAGAATCATGCCGCCGAAGTCGACCTGGTTCGAGCCGAAGCTGCGCAGCGGCCTGTTTATTCACGATTTGACGTAAGACCGCCTAAAGAAGCCGTCAGAGGACTTCGGGCGGAAGAGGTGGAAGACAAAGGCGCCCTGTGATACAATTAAAATCAACATTTAGGGCGCCTGGAAGAGGAGAAGCATGACAAGAGCTCACGGAAAACGATTCATGGGAATACCGGACGAATTCTGGATCGGTTTCGTCATCATGGTGGGCTTTTTTCTGAAACTGATCTATTGCATCAGGATCGGATACACGGGCGGTACGCTGAATCTGGGCTCCTGGCTCGATCTTACGGGCGGCAACATCAGGGGCGGGCACATCGAGGTGATCCATTATTTCTTCACCTTTCACCGCCTGCCGGATTTCAGCCCGGCCGGCCTTACCGGCTACGCGAACCCGCCGCTTTACTATCTGGTCAGTTCACTGATCATGGAGATCCTGCACCGCCTGCTGAACTGGTCCGCGGGCGTCTCGCTGAGCTGTGTGCAGGCCATGGGCGTGATCTACGTCATGATCGGGGAATGCTGCGTGATCGGCATTCTGCAAAAGCTCGGCGTGCGCGGAAGGAAGCTTGTCGTGGGGATCGTCTTCGTGATGTTCTTTCCGACCTTTTACCACCTCGCGGCGGCGATGGACGGAAGCGGCATGTGCTTCATGTTCTCGGCGTTTGCGATGAACAGCGCGCTGTCCTGGTACCGGTCGAGGCGGGTGCGCGTCCTGACGAGAGCCGCGGTAAATCTGGGCCTCGGGCTGCTTACGTCTTATGCGGCGGCAGCGGTCATCCCCGGGATGCTTGTGCTCTTTGTGAGTGCCGTCAATGACGGCAGAAGAAATCAGAAGCCGCTGCGCGAGCAGTTCCGGCGCTTTGGGATCATCACGGCGATCATGGGGCTGTTCTGGCCTCTCTACATATCCGTGCGGTTCCGCCTGCCGCTCTTTTATGCGGAGGGCGTGGGCGCGAAGATCCTGCCGCCGGACACGTCGCCGGCCGTGCGGCTCGCCTGGCCGAAGAGCGATATGTTTTCTTCCCTGCACACGGGGCTTACGGACGTTTTTCCGAATATCCCGGCGCAGACAATTAAAACGGCGGTCATCGATTTTCAGGCATTTCGCCTGACGGAGAAGGGCGGCACACAGCTTGTGACATTTCTTCTCTGCCTGTGCATCGTGCTCTGCATAGCGGCGCATATGATGCTCCTCTACGTGCTTTTTGCGAACGGGAGGCTTGAGCGGGCGGACAGGCGCTTCCTTTTCATCGGCTATCTGTCCGTGCTCGTCGGCTATGTGCTCGTATGCTTCGCGCGCCCCTATACGGGGACGATGAACTTTAAGAATATAGCCTTTGTGCTGATCTATCCGCTCGCGGGAATCTGCGCCTGCGGAAATGGCGACACCTCGGATAACCGCTTCGAGAGAGTGATGACGTTCGCCGCGAACGGCATGGTGCTGATCATGGCGCTGCTTACGGCATTTTTGTTCGGATATTATTAAATGAAAATCTCTAAGGAGGAGTAGTTTTATGATTGACGGCAACAAGGTTCTGTTTTCCGGGATGCAGTCTACGGGCTCGCTTACGCTCGGCAACTATCTCGGCGCGCTGAGGAACTGGGTGAAACTGACGGAGGAGTATCAGTGCTTCTACTGCGTGGTGGACGAGCATTCGATCACGGTGCGGCAGGATCCCGCCGAGCTCAGAAAACGGGCGCGGGCGCTCCTCATCCTCTACATCGCGGCCGGGATCGATCCGGAGAAATCCTGTCTGTACTATCAGTCGCATGTGTCCGCGCACGCGGAGCTCGCCTGGATTCTCAACTGCTTTACGTACATGGGCGAGATGAACCGGATGACGCAGTTCAAGGATAAGAGCGCGAAGCACGCGGACAACATCAACGTCGGGCTCTTTGCCTATCCGGTGCTGATGGCCGCGGACATTCTTCTCTATCAGTCGGATATCGTGCCTGTCGGCAGCGACCAGCTGCAGCATCTCGAGATCACGCGCGACATCGCGCAGCGCTTCAACAATATCTACGGCGATGTCTTCACGATTCCGGAGCCGTATATCGGCAAGGTCGGCGCGCGCATCATGTCGCTGCAGGAGCCGTCGAAGAAGATGTCCAAATCGGATGAGAATCCCAATGCGAGCATCTATCTCATGGATGACCGCGACACCATCATCCGGAAGTTTAAGCGGGCCGTCACGGATTCCGAGGCGACGATCGCCTACAGGGAGGAGCAGCCCGGCATCCGCAATCTCATCGACATTTACTGCGCCTGTACGGGAAAAACCGCGGAGGAAGCGGTTTCCGAGTTCTCCGGCAGGGGATACGGCGAATTGAAAATGGCGGTGGGCGAGACCGTAGCGGATATCCTTAGCCCTCTGCAGGCGCGCTGCGCCGAGCTCACGAAGGACAAGGGGTACATCGACGGCGTCATCAAACAAAATGCCGAAAAGGCGGCGTATTACGCCAATAAAACTCTTCGAAAGGTGCAGCATAAGATCGGTTTTCCGGACAGGATCAGGTAAAAGCTTATGAGACTCTACATCGCGGGCGGCTGTTCAGAACACGGAAGAAATTCCTTTTTGCTCACGGGCGAAAAGGTGCGGATCCTTGTGGATGCGGGCAGGATGAAGGAGAAACCGGATGAGCCGTTTCCTCTGCTTGACGAGGAAACGATCGCCGGGATCGACTATCTTTTTCTCACGCATTCCCACACGGATCACACGGGTGCGATCAGCTTCCTCGCGGAGAGGGGCTTTCACGGCAGGATCGTTGCAAGCCGTGCGACGCTTGAACACATCGGCCCCCTGCCGGTGGCGTCTTACGCGCTGGAGGATATCGGAGAGGTGATGAAAGAGCTTCATCCGGATCCGCGCTTTTCGGTTCTGTACGGGCGCGCCGGACACTGCATCGGCAGCGTCTGGTACGAGTTCCGCCTCGACGGGAGAGCGGTGCTTTTTACCGGGGATTACGAGGAGCAGTCGCTCGCCTACAGGTGCGACGCCATCCGGGAAAGAGCTGCCGACGTCGCGGTCATAGACTGCGCGTACGGGACGGAGAGGGAGGACGCCGCCGAGCATTTCGAGGCGCTTCGGAAGCTGCTTGACAGTCTCGTGGAAAAAGGAGCGCCCATGCTTTTCCCCGTGCCGTCCCACGGCCGCGGATTTGATCTTGTGCGGCTGCTCGCCGAGAGAGGCGTGACGGTTGTGCTCGCCGCATCGCTCGTGGAGGAGTTTCGCAATTCTCTTGACCGCGCGTTCTGGCTCAGGGAGGAGTTCCAGGATGCGGTCATGAACCTGAAAAACAGGGATATCGGTCATTTCGAGGAGGCTTACCGCGCCGCGCTCGCGCTGGGGCTGAGCTTCCCGGACGAGTACCGGCACGATGCGATTCTTGTGAGGGATTCTCAGCTTGTGAAAAATGAGAACCGGCAGATCGCGCTCGGCGTCGCGTCCGTCGGCGGATGCACGATTCTGACCGGCAAGCAGGACCCGGCCAGCTATGCGCGGGCGCTCCTCAACTGCGGGGACGCGGTGTTCTGCCGGATCTCGGTGCATCAGAACATAAAGGAGATGCTTCGCCTGAAGGAGCGGAACCATTTCCGTATCACAGTGCCTTATCACTGTCGCGAGCTGCTTGCTTTTGACGAGCCGGACATCCGGGTCCTCGCGCCCGGGGACGCGCTGCATTTCTGAAGGAAACCGGAAACTGTAAATTACGTTTCGGAATTTAGATTCCGGGAGGAGAAACGAAAATGGCGGGAAAAGATGCTTATGTGGCCTATGTGGGAACTTATACCAACGGCACCAGCAAGGGAATTCACATCTACGACGTCGATGTGGAGGAGGGGCTGCTGCACCTGAGAAAGGTCGTGCCGGTCAATAATTCTTCGTACATCACGAGATCGAGAAATATGAAGTTTCTCTACTCGATCGCGGATGAGGGCGTGCGCGCGTACGAGATCATGCCGGATGGGGATCTGAAGCCCATCAATGAGGTCGATATCAACGGGATGCGCGGCTGCCACATGTCTGTGGATCTTGACGGCAAGTATCTTTTTGTGGCCGGCTATCACGACGGCAAGGTGTCGGTGGTGCACACGCATAAGGACGGCCGCCTCGGAGCCCTTATGGACGGCGTTTTCCACAAGGGGATCGGCGCGGTCAACGAGAGGTCTTTCCGCCCGCATGTGTGCTGTGTCCGCGTGACGCCGGACAATAAGTTCCTGTGCGCCGTCGACAACGGGATCGACCAGATCGTTCTCTACAAGATTAATCACACATATAATAAGCTTCAGAAGGTGGACATCCTGCGCATGGGACGCGAGGCGGGACCGCGGAGTATTCACTTCAGCAAGAACGGGAAGTTCGCCTACGTGCTGTGTGAGATTCTTAATGTCGTGCGCGTCTATTCGTACGATGTTGTGAATGGGTATCCGGTGTTTGAACTGAAGCAGGAGGTGTCGACGCTTTCGGATGAGCAGGATCCGCATGATGCGGCTTCTTCGCTGCGTATTTCCTATGACGGGGAGTATCTGTTCTGCTCGACGGCCGGCGACGATTCGGTCGCGTGCTACAAGATCCATGAGGAGACGGGAATGCTGACGAGGCTTTTCTCGCTGCCAACCAGCGGCATGTATCCGAAGGATATCGCGCTGTTCCCGGATCAGAAGCATATTGCTGTCGTCAATAACGGCGCCTGTACGATTACGACTTTCGCGATTGATTACGAGAAGAAGGTGCTCGTGATGAAGGGGAAGCCGCAGCGTCTGGATACGCCGAACTGCATGATCTTCCAGAAGATTAAGAAAGCACCGGAGGTGATCCGGGATGTGCCGGAGGCGGAGGCGGAAGCCGCAGCGAAGGAGATCGTGAAAGACTTCATGCCTACGTCAATCAGTGATGAGTGAAAGCGCCCGGGGGGCGCTTTTTTTATACACAAATTTGTCCACGCAGCTTCTGCCACACGTCCTCACCTCCTACA
>DEFE01000027.1:13656-13946 GCA_002350625.1 Lachnospiraceae bacterium UBA2860 | reverse complement strand
CTGCCGCGGCTCCACAAATGTCGTTCGGTGAGGACGTGTGGCGGAAGCTGCTGCGCAGTGGAAGGATTTATGTAAACTGATCTGACAGAGGGTCAGACCCCGTGTCATGTTTATGTTGTATGCAATATGACAGAGGGTCAGACCCCTTGTCAGCTTTATATTGTATGCAATGCGACAAAGGGCAGACCATATTTCGCTAAAGCAACCACATCGTGAGCAGCGGCAGAACCATGTTCTCTCTGCCGCGACTTTGACCGGAACGCAAGCTTGCAGTGCGATTTCAAGCCCTG
>DEFE01000027.1:1693-13601 GCA_002350625.1 Lachnospiraceae bacterium UBA2860 | reverse complement strand
AGAGCCAGGAAGGCGTAGTACGGGACGCCAATAAGTGAAATTAAGCGCCCCTCGGCGGGGCCGAGCGGTTTTTGCAGAGCTTGAAATCGCAGTCTGCAAGCACGTGCAGGGAACGGAGCAAAGAGAGAACATGGTTCTGCCGCTGCGCAGGCTAAGAAATATAGGTTATTTATAGAAATCGATGACAGACGTCATCTTCGCAGACATATTGACAAGCATGGCGTCGAGCAGCGTCACCGCGCACATGGCCTCGACGACGACAGCCGCGCGGGGCGCAATGACGGGATCGTGGCGCCCGCGGATCGAAAGATCGATGTTTTCGCCGTCTTTTGTGACGGTCTCCTGCGGTTTGGAAATCGAGGGCGTAGGCTTGAAGTACACATGAAGAAGAATCGGCGAGCCGTCGCTGATGCCGCCGAGGATGCCGCCGGCGTGATTGCTCGTCTTCGTGACTATTCCGTCCGCCATGCGCAGCGGGTCGTTGTGATCGGAACCGCGCATCTTCGAGGCTTCCCGGCCGGCGCCGATATCGAGCGCCTTGACGGCCCCGATGGAAAAAACGGCCTGCGCGAGGCGCGCATCAAGCTTGTCGAATACGGGGTCGCCGATGCCGGCGGGCACGCCGCTTATGCGGCAGATGACCTCGGAGCCGACGGAGTCCCCTTCCTTTCTGGCCGCGTCGACACAGGCCGCCTGTTTTTCAGGATCAGAGGCGGAAATGCCGCCGATCGCCGCCACCTGTGTGTCAAATGAGATGCCGAGTGCGCGCAGTATCTTAGCGGCGATTGCGCCGGCAGCGACGCGCGCGGCCGTCTCTCTGGCAGAGGAGCGCCCGCCGCCGCGGGGATCGCGGATCCCGTATTTGGCGTCAAAGGTGTAGTCGGCGTGGCCGGGGCGGTAGAGGCGGGCGGTCTCGTCGTAATCGGAGGAATGCTGATCCGTGCTGCGGATGAGAAGAAGAATCGGCGCGCCTGTCGTCACGCCTTCATAGACGCCGGACAGAATCTCGACAAGGTCGGCTTCGACGCGCTTCGTAGAGAAGCGGCCGCCATTTGGCCGGCGCCGCTCCATAAAAGGCGTAAAGTCTTCGGGACTGAGCGGCAGCCCGGCCGGACAGCCCTCCACGACAGCGCCGAGCGCGGGGCCGTGAGACTCGCCCCAGGTAGTCACCGTAAAGATCTTTCCAATAGAAGAACCCGCCATATCCGTATCTCCTTTTATCCGGGATGATTTCCTAAAAGAGTATACTAAGGCGGCTCCTGTTTGTACAGATTCGCAGGAAGTTTTTGACATGGAGAAGGAGAAATGTTTGACACGCTTTACCCGAAATCATATAATGTCATTTGATTATGTTTCGGAGCAAGGGAAATGAATGACTTTCTGAACAATATGGAAAGAAAATACGGAAGGAAGGCAGTTCCGCATCTGACGTCGATCATGATCGGTCTGATTGCGGCCGGCTATGTGCTGCAGGTGGCTGCGCCGAAGCTGCTCGAATACCTGACGCTCAATCCGTATCTCATCCTGCGCGGGCAGATCTGGCGCATCCTGACATGGGTGCTGATTCCGCCGCAGGGCTTTGACATTTTCACGATCATCATGCTGTTCTTCTACTTTTCGATCGGCATGTCGCTCGAGCGCACCTGGGGTGATTTCAGGTACAACATCTACATCTTCGGCGGCATCCTGATCTCCGTGGTCGCGGCGTTTTTAACCTACGCGATTCTCCCGGCGGCCGGCGGCCTGCCGACACTGCTGACAGGGACAGCGATCGGTGCTTTTTTCAGCACGCAGTATATCTGCATGTCGATTCTTCTGGCCTATGCGGCGACATTCCCGGACGCGGTCGTCCTGCTGATGTTCGTCATTCCGGTCAAGATGAAGTACTTCGGCTTCATCTACGCGGCTTTCATGCTCTATGACGCCGTGCAGTACTTCCGGGCGATCTCTGTCGGAGGGATCATCTATATCATCCCGGTGATCGCGATGGCGGCTTCTCTTGTGAACTTTGCAATCTTTTTCTTCACGTCGAGGAACCGCGTGCAGCTGACGCCGCAGCAGAAGAAGCGCCAGAAGGAATTCCGCAGGCAGATCCTCGAGGCCGACAGCCGCAGACAGGCCGCCGGAGAGGGAGCCGGGAGCGGGCAGAAGGTCGTCGAGATCGGCCCGAGACACCGCTGCGAGGTGTGCGGGCGCACGAACTTAAGCGATCCGGACCTCGAGTTCCGT
The DNA here is from genome assembly GCA_002350625.1 of Lachnospiraceae bacterium UBA2860. Classification (GTDB taxonomy): domain Bacteria; phylum Bacillota; class Clostridia; order Lachnospirales; family Lachnospiraceae; genus Chordicoccus. The sequence continues at coordinate 11,372 of DEFE01000027.1, read as the reverse complement.
TTTTGCTCGAAGTGCCAGGGAGCCCATGAATATTGTATGGAGCATCTCTACACACATATCCATATCGTTCCGCAGGCGGGTCCTTCCGGGGACAGTCCGCAGCAGGAAAAACCCGATGTACCTGCCGCGCCGCCGACGCATGAGGAGTAAGAAAAATGATGAAAACACCATTTGTCACGCGTGAGAAGCTTGAAGAGATCATCAAAGAGATTCCGACGCCTTTCCACATCTATGACGAGAAGGGCATCCGCGAGAACGCCCGCCGCGTGCGGGAAGCTTTCGCATGGAACCCCGGCTTTCGCGAGTATTTCGCCGTGAAGGCGGAGCCCAATCCGGTCATCTTAAGCATTCTCAAGGAAGAGGGCTGCGGCTGCGACTGCTCGTCTCTCACGGAGCTTATGCTCGCCAAGGCGATCGGCTCGGGCGGAGAGATGACGATGTTCTCCTCCAACGACACGCCGGACGAGGAGTATGTCTACGCAAATGACATGAACGCGATCATCAATCTGGATGATATCACGATGATCGACAGCTTCGCGGGCGTCGTGCCGACATTTCCGAAGACGATGAGCTGCCGCTTCAACCCCGGCGGTGTCTTCAAGGTCTCGAACGGGATCATGGACACGCCCGGCGACGCGAAGTACGGCATGACGGCGGACCAGATCTTCAAGGCCTTCCGCATCCTGAAGAGCAACGGCGTGGAGAATTTCGGCCTGCACAGCTTCCTTGTGTCTAATGCCGTGACCAATGATTATTACCCGATGCTGGCGAAGCTTCTGTTCCAGCTTGCGGTTGAATTGCAGAAGGATACCGGCTGCCACATCAGCTTTATCAATCTGTCCGGCGGCGTCGGCATTCCTTATAAGCCCGGCGACCCGGAAAATGATATCTATGAAATCGGCGAGGGCGTGCGCAAGGCTTACGAAGAAGTTCTGGTGCCGGCCGGTATGGGAGACGTGGCGATCTTTACCGAGATGGGCCGCTTCATGACGGGGCCTTACGGCGCGCTCGTCACGACCGCCATTCACGAGAAGAACATCATGAAGCACTACATCGGCGTCGATGCCTGCGCCTGCAATCTGATGCGCCCCGCGATGTACGGCGCCTATCACCACATCACGGTCATGGGCAAGGAGAACGCGCCGCTGACCAATATCTATGATGTCACGGGATCCCTGTGCGAGAACAATGACAAGTTCGCCATCGACCGGATGCTGCCGCGCATCGATATGGGAGATATACTTTATATTCATGATACAGGTGCACATGGCTTCGCAATGGGGTATAATTATAACGGCAAGCTGAAGAGCGCTGAAGTTCTTCTCAGGGAGGACGGGAGCTTCGAGCTGATCCGCCGCGCGGAGACGCCCTCGGATTACTTCGCGACCTTCTCCGACCTTCCCGTCTACAAGACGCTGATGGAAGAAGCGAAGCGCTGACAGGCAGCTTCTTACGGACACTGACGGAAGAAGCGAAGCACGGACAAGATGAATATGGCCGCTCTAAAAAGCGGCATATACGCCGGCGTGGCGGAATGGCAGACGCAGCAGACTCAAAATCTGCCGATCGCAAGGTCGTGTGGGTTCAAGTCCCACCGCCGGCATTTATGAGTAATATAGGATACAGCTTATATGCAAAGTGGAAATGGATCGGGCGCGCCGGCGCGCTGGTCCTTTTTGTCATGCTTCTTTCTTTCGCGTGTGTTTCAGCCGCTGTGCCGGCTTTCGCGGAAGAGACTCAGGAGCTGACGAAAGAAGAAGAGAGAAAGCTCAGCGAGGTCAATTACCGCGTCAATCCGGTCTACGCGGATCTGTACACGGAGGCGGATCTCGACGCGCCTTACATCAGCAGGGCGGAACGGTCCGGCGCCGCAAGGAAGAGCGGCAAGAGCACCGGCGTGACGTACTGCAAGAGCGTAAGCGAGGCGGCGGAGATCATCCGCACCCATCTGCGCGCCCACGAGACGATGTTTGATATCGGCTATACGGAATACGGCGGCATTGACAACGCTGTGTGGACGGATGCTGTCGACAAGGCCATGGAGCATACCGGAGATCCGAAGGAAGGCGATTACCTGCTCATGCAGTACGCCGGCTTCTCCTCCCAGTATATTTCCTACACGAACAGCGGCGGCCGGTACTACGGCGTGCTGCGATTCTGCTTCACCTGGTTTACGACGACGGCGCAGGAGAAGGTCGTTGACCAGTACGTGAGCTCAATCATCGCGGATATGAACAAGGTCGCGTCCGACGATTACGACAGGCTCCGTTTCCTCTATGATTATGTCTGCAATGCCGGCGACTATGACGAGTACAATCTGGAAGATGAGCACTATATGCTCGCGCATACGGCCTACGCGCTTCTTGTAAACAGAAGAGCCGTCTGTCAGGGCTTCGCGACATTGCTTTACAGATTGCTTCTGGAGGCGGGGATCGACGCGCGCTATATCCGCGGCTACGCGGATGAAGGCGGCAGCCACGGATGGAATATCGCCAAATTGGGGAGCAGGTATTATAATCTGGACCCGACCTGGGACGCGGCGCTTTCTCCTTACAGCTATTTCCTGCGCGGCAGCAGCTCTTTCGAAGGGCATAAACGGAGAGACGAGTACGACACGGCCGCCTTTAACAGCCGCTATCCGATGAGCGGTTCGGATTACGCGGTCCCGGAGCAGAAGGTGACCGGCAGCGGAATCATCTATACGCTGCACGGAGGAGAAGCATCCGTGACAGGCTATACGGGCTCGCCGACGGCGGTCAGTGTGCCGTCGACCCTCAATTACGAGGGAAAGAGCTACGCCGTGACGTCTGTGAGCGGACATGCTTTTAACGGATGCACCTCGCTCGTGAGCGTGCAGCTGCCGTCATCGGTGCGCATCATCGAAAATGGCGAGACTTCTTCAGGTACGACAAAGGGCGCTTTTGCTTCCTGCACGTCCCTTAAGACGGTGAAGATCGCCGCCGGAAGCGTCCTGCGAAGGATCGGCTACGGCGCCTTTTACAGGTGTACTTCACTTGCGGAACTGACCTTCCCGTCCCTGCTCGCAGAGATCGGCGCGGGTGCTTTCTACGGGTGCAGCAAGCTGTCGCAGATTGATCTGCCCGGGAGCGTCTCGGTCATCGCTGACGGCGCATTTTACGGCACAGGGAGCGGGACGATCACGATCCGGAACCGGAATGCGGCGATCAGAGAAAATACGGAGACGATTGATTCAAAGAAGTCGATCCGCGGGTATGAGAATTCGACCGCCGATGATTATGCCGCAAAATTCGGGCGCGCATTTACGGCGCTTGACGGCGGAAGCAGCCACACGCACACGCGCACCGGCAAGGAGGTGCTGCGCGAGGCGACCTGCCTTGAGACGGGCATCATCCGTTATCACTGCGCGGAGTGCGGTGCGACAGAAGACGAAGAGACGCCGAAGGCGGCGCACAGCTATACCCAGAAGGTCACCACGGTAGAGCGAAACTGCGGCATTGACGGCAAAGTGACGCGCTACTGTGAGATCTGCGGAAAACGGGACGTCGAGACGCTTCCCGCTACGGGCGATCACCATTTTGGAAAATGGGAGACGCTCATCGCCCCCACAGTCCTTAAGGGAGGGACAAAGATCCGCACCTGCCCGGACTGCGGAAAGCAGGAAAGGAAGGCCGTCCCGAAGCTTACGCCGACATATGAGAAGAATGCGGATGCCCTGATCCTGAGGAAGGGACAGAAGTGCACGGTGTTCAAAATCTACGGTCTTGCCGACGGCGACTATGTGAAATCATGGAAATCGGCTGACAAAACAGTCGCGTCCGTCAAGGGAAAGAAAAACGGCACCTGCACGATCACCGCGAAGAAAAAGGGAAAGACGGTCATCCGCGCGAAGCTCGTGAGCGGAGAGGTGATCGAAGTGCCGGTCACCGTGCAAAAGAAGAAGGTGCGCACCGGCGCCATTTCGATCAGCGCGGATGCCAGGATCAGCATGAAGGCCGGAAAGACGAAGAAGGTCCGCGTACAGGTCACGCCGATCACGACCGAGGAAAAGCTCAAGGTGATCCGCTCGAAGAAGAGTGTGCTCGATGTCACGGTCACAAAGGACGGCGCGTCCTATATTCTGAAGATCAAAGCGAAAAAGGCCGGAAAATGCGTACTTCGCATCAAGTCCGGAAAGGTATATAGAAAGATTGCCGTTACGGTAAACAGCGCTTCCTGAAAAAGAACTTAACATGTGCGCGCATGTCTGCTATAGTAGGGTACGGAAATTCTATATCCGGGAGGGGGATTATTATGAAAAGTTCACCTGTTAAGACGATCGTTGCCGTCGGCATCGGCGCAGCACTGTTCTTTGTTCTCGGCCGCTTTGTCGCTATTCCGAGCCCCGTGCCGAACACGAACATTTCGACGCAGTATGGCCTGCTCGCCTTCATGGCCGTCATGTTCGGACCTGTGGCCGGCGCTCTCATCGGCTTTATCGGCCACACCCTGATCGACTTCAGCTACGGCTGGGGCATCTGGTGGAGCTGGGTGATCGCATCGGCCTGCTTCGGCGTCATCGCCGGCCTCGCCGCGAACCGCCTCAGAATCGAGGACGGCGAATTCGGCACAAAGGGCATCATCACATTTAACGTGTTCCAGGTCATCGGCCATGTCATCGCGTGGGGCGTGATCGCTCCGGTGCTCGACATTCTGATGTACAAAGAGCCTGCGAACAAGGTCTTTATGCAGGGACTCGTCGGAGGCGCGGCGAATATTGTGACAACCGCAATCATCGGCACGCTGCTGTGCGTCGCTTACGCGGCTTCCAGACCGAAAAAGGGAAGCCTCAGCAGAGAGGACTGACGATCCGGGTTTAACGCATGGACAAAACGGGGTTATGGCGGATGCGATGACCCCGTTTCCTTATATATTGACGGAAAGCAGACGGGCTTCCCTTGAACAAGGGAAAACAGACGGACTTCTATCAGATACAAGGAAAGTGAACGGCATATGGGAGAAATCCTTCTTGAGTTTTCGAATTTCGGCTTTCAATACAATGCACAGGCGGAACCGACACTCTATGACATAAACCTGACAATCAGAAAAGGAGAGAAGGTCCTGATCGCAGGGCCTTCGGGCTGCGGGAAATCCACGCTTGCCGCCTGCATGAACGGGCTCATCCCATTTTCCCTGAAAGGAACCATGACGGGGTCCTGCACGGCGCGGGGCAGGGAGACGCGCGATATGAGCATCTTCGAGCTCTCGGCGATCGTAGGCACGGTGCTCCAGGATTCCGACGCCCAGTTCATCGGCCTCACGGTGGCCGAGGACATCGCATTTGCCCTTGAAAACAACTGCATCGAAGAGCCGGATCTTCACGACCGCGTGAAAAAGGCCGCTGCGCTCGTCGGGATCGACGGGCATCTGCAGCATGCGCCCGAGGATCTGTCCGGCGGACAGAAGCAGAGAGTGTCCCTGGCCGGCGTCATGGTGGAGCAGGTGGATCTGCTCCTTTTCGACGAGCCGCTGGCCAACCTGGACCCGGCCACCGGAAAGCAGGCGGTCGAGCTCATCGCGGAGATGCATGAGAAAACCGGCGCTGCCGTCGTGATCATCGAGCACAGGATCGAGGACGTGCTGCACAGGGACGTCGACCGGATCGTGCTCATGAACGAGGGACGCATTCTGGCGGACATGACGCCGGATGAACTGCTGTCCGGAGAGCTGCTGATAAAGAACGGCATCCGCGAGCCCCTCTACCTGACGGCGCTTAAGTACGCCGGTGTGACTGTGACTCCGGCCATGCATCCATCGTCGCTGCCCGGCCTTCTCCTTGCGGAGGAGGAGAAAGAGCTCGTTCGAAAATGGTTCCGTGAAGCGCACAGTAAAAGGCAGATCGAGGCGCGGCGGGACCTGCTCACCGCGGATCATGTTTCCTTTGCTTACCCGAAAGGACAGAAGGCGCTGAGAGATGTATCCGTGCACATGAAAGAGGGGGAGATGCTCGCGATCGTCGGCAGAAACGGGGCGGGCAAGTCGACATTTTCGAAAGTAATCTGCGGCTTTGAGCAGCCTTTCGAGGGAGACATCCGCTTTTTCGGCGAATGCGCGGACGACTGGATGTCCCTTTCGATCAAGGAGAAAGCCGACCACGTCGGCTATGTGATGCAGAATCCGAATGAGATGATCTCGCAGACAATGATCTTTGACGAGGTTGCTCTGGGGCTCAGGACGCGGGGCGTGCCGGAGGAGGAAATCAGGGAACGCGTAGAGAAGACACTTGACATCTGCGGCCTCAGGCCCTTCCGCAGCTGGCCGGTTTCGGCACTGAGCTACGGGCAGAAGAAGCGCGTCACGATCGCTGCAATCCTTGTTCTCCGCCCGGAGATCATCATTCTGGATGAGCCGACGGCCGGACAGGATTACAGGCATTACACGGAGATCATGGAATTTTTAAAAGCGCTCGGCGAGGAGGGCTTTACGGTGGTCATGATCACGCACGACATGCATCTGATGCTTGAATATGCGGATCGCTCCGTCGTTTTTTCAGACGGGGCCGTGATCGCGGATGACAGTTCCGCGGGCGTGCTGACGAACATGGATGTGATTCAAAAAGCGAGCCTCAAGGAGACCTCGCTCTATACGCTCGCAAGGCTGTGCGGCATTCCCGAGGAACGGGCCTTCGTGCAGTCCTTTATTGACTATGAACATGCGCACGGCAAGAGAGGGAAGGCAAAAGAGGAGGTGCGGACTTGAGAAATATCTTCAATTACATCGACCGACCCTCGCCGATTCACGATCTCACAGGCGCAACCAAACTGATCTGCCTGCTTCTATGGACCTTTGCGGCGATGCTCACCTATGACACGCGCTTTCTCGCGGCTTTGTCCGTAGGAGGCCTCCTGCTCTTTGCGGTCTCAAAGATCCGCATCCGGGACGTATCGTTCATGCTCGGCTTCACGGTGATCTTCATGGTGCTGAACAACGTTCTCGTCTTTCTTTTCTCGCCGCTGCACGGCGTGACGATCTACGGGACGAAGCACGTGCTTTTTACCATCAGCAGCCGCTATGTCGTGACGGCGGAGCAGCTGTTCTACCACCTCAACCTGGTCCTCAAATATCTCTCCACGATTCCGATCGTGCTGCTTTTCGTGTGCACGACCAATCCGAGTGAATTTGCAGCTTCACTGAACCGCATCGGCGTGAAATACAGCATCGCCTACGCCGTTGCGCTCGCGCTCCGCTACATCCCGGACGTCCAGAGAGCATATCATGAGATCTCGCAGGCACAGCAGGCGCGCGGCATTGAGATGAGCCGCAAACAGACCCTGTTTAAGCGGCTGAAGAGCGCGGGAGCCATCCTCATCCCGCTCATCATTTCCAGCATGGACCGCATTGACACGATCTCGAACGCCATGGAGCTGCGCGGCTTCGGAAAGAATAAAAAGCGCAGCTGGTACATGGCGCGCCCGTTCCGCGCTGCAGATTTTGCATCGATGGCCGCGGGCGCGCTGCTGCTTGTGATTTCAATCGGCCTCAACATCGTAAATGGCGGGCGCTTCTATAATCCCTTTATCAGCTGAAGCATTACTTTTTCATCAGTTGACGCATCTCTTTCAGGGCTGATGTATGCCTTTCTCAGCCGAGAATGTACGCCGAGAAATTCTGGGCCAGCTGATCCATGTAGGCGTTGAAGTTCTCCGAATTCTGACGGATGGACTCCTCCGTCGCGTCGCTGCTCTCCACGTATCTGTCGACACACGCCTTGGTGTATTCGATGGAGGCGAAGGTCTTGGACAGCACCGGGAACCAGTCCTCGAAATCATTGTACGGAGCCTGCAGATACATGATGTCCTGGCAGACCAGGAACCAGACGTCAAGCGTAGACGAGGTGGTGGCCGTCAAGGCATTTAAGGTCGTCCCCTTGTAGTTAACGTCATAGGATCCGAGGTCATGTACCTGTCCGCTGAAGATGAAGCGGAGCTTGTTGCCCTTCTTGTCTGTGGCCCTTGCGACGATAACATCGCTGTTAAATGCCGACTTGCCGATTTTCTTCTCGACGGCGTAGGACTTCATGCCGTTGTAGGTGACGAGTCCGCAGAAGAGGCCTGCGGCGTCATAGCCCTTCTTGTCATAGCCGGTCACCGGAATGGGGTAGGGCAGGTCGAGGCCGGTGTTTGTTCTCCAGTATTCCTGCGCTTTCTTGGATTTTACGGCGGGCATGGTCAGCCGCTGATAGACGCCGTATTTTCCGGTGGAATCCGTGATGAGGACGATCGGCTCGCAGGTCGAGGAAGAGATGCCGGTGACAGTCAGCTTCCAGTCCTTGGGGATCGTCGCGTTGATCATGGCCTTGCCGCCGTAGCTGTAAGTCTTCTTGACAAAGGTCGTCGCTTCGAGCGGCGTTTTTTTGCGCGCCGTGATGACGCAGGTTGCCTTCTTGCCGCCGCAGTTTGCCGTGATGGTCGCCTTGCCGCTCGAAGCTTTGACAGTCACCAGGCCTTTGGCGGATACGGTGGCTACACTTGTCTTGCTTGAACTCCAGGTCGGCGTGCCGGTATAGTTCTGTACGGTCAGCTGCTGCGTGGCGCCGACCGGCAGCGTCAGATCACCTTCCTTGATGCTGGGAACATCCCGGACACTGACCGAGATTTTGTAGGTTTTTCCGCCCGCGGTTCCCGTGACGGTCGTGCTTCCCGAAGCCGCGACGCCCTTGATGTAGACTTTCGTATTGTAGGTGCCTGTGGTCGAGGAGATGGCCGCAATCTTGGTATTGGCGGATTTCCAGGTCACGTTCGTGGTGCCGTAGTAATTGTTGAGCGTCACTGCAGTTTTGTAGCCCTTGGTGACCGTAAGGCTCGTTCTGCTGAGCGCAGTTTTCGGACGCGCCGTGACGGTGCAGGTGTAGCTCTTGCCGTCGGCCGTCGCCGTGATGGTGGCCGTCCCGCTCTCTGCCACACTCGCCACTGTTGCCGTGATTTTCTTCGTTCCGGAAGTACTGCTGACCTTGACGACTTTGGCGTTCGAAGACTTCCAGGCGACATTTGCGCTGCCTTTATAATTCTTCAGCGTGATTTTGGCGCTCTCGCCGTTTGTCAGCTTGAAGGACTGTTTGTCGAGATAGGCGCTAGAGGTCTCCTCGACAGGCGTCGTCCCGGATGTTGTCTTGATGTTCTCCGTGCCGAGAAGGCCTTCTGCGCCGGGATCGTTCGTGTCGCTGACATTCTGCTGCTGTGCGGGCTGCTCAGCCTGCGGCTTCGGAGACGGGGCAGCGGGAATCTTCCGGGTCACGGGCTTTGACCATTTCCCTTTTTTCTTGCCGGAGACGCCGCGCACCACAAAGGTGTAAGTGCTGCCGGCCTTTCCTTTCTTATAAGTATAGCTGGTCCCCTTGAGGGTTTTTAACGTTTTATACTTGTAGCCGGCGCTCTTTTTGTAGACCTTGTACTTGCTGCCGGAGGCCTTGCATTTATATTTTGCACTGCTGTATTTCTTCTTATTTGCGGCTGTTTTCCTGACGCTTTTTACGTATTTCCAACTGGTGCCTCTTGTTCTCAGCGCGATCTGATACTTTGACGCGCGCTTTGCCTTTTTCCAGGTGAGCTTCACTTCGGTGCCGCTGACCGCCGCGCTTTTGATTTTGACGCGCGCAGGCGCTTTGGAAGCTGCGCTGACCTCCACGGCTGAAGAGGCAAACACTGCGGAAAGAAGCAGTGTG
>DEFE01000027.1:1230-1513 GCA_002350625.1 Lachnospiraceae bacterium UBA2860 | reverse complement strand
AAGCGGCCGGATCCGGCCGCTTTCATCAGATGCATCTATGATGCTGTGTGCATTCAGTTTTTCTTTGCAGACTGCTTTGCAAATGTGCCGATGCCTTCGATGACAAGGATCACGGCGAGAATGATCATCGCTGCCGCGAAGATCAGCTGGAAATAATGGCCCCACAGAGGACCGGAAGCCGGATCGTAATGAGAGACAGCGGCAAGCTTAGCCTTAACCGTAAGCACGAGCTGTGTCAGCGTCGCGATCAGCATGAAGGCCATGGGGATGAAGAACATCTTGT
>DEFE01000027.1:631-958 GCA_002350625.1 Lachnospiraceae bacterium UBA2860 | reverse complement strand
GAACATGAAGCGGCTGAGACGTGTGCCCGTATCAAGCGATGTCAGAGCGAAGACCGAAACAGCAAGCGTAAGGAGCGCTGCGATGACGGGGTTGCCGTAGAACATCGAGGCGATACCATTTGCGAATGCAGAGGCCGGAGAGCCGAGATCTGCCGTATAGCCGGTGGAGATCATGCCGACAGCGATAAGCGAGATGACGCCGAGCGCGGACTCGATGAGCATCGAACCGTAGCCGATCGGCTTCGCGTGCGCTTCGTTGGCCAGCTGCTTGGAAGACGTGCCGGTCGCGATCAGAGAGTGGAAACCGGAGCACGCGCCGCAGGCGAC
>DEFE01000027.1:0-477 GCA_002350625.1 Lachnospiraceae bacterium UBA2860 | reverse complement strand
CAGATAGTCACGGGGCTGCAGCATGATCCACACGGGGATCAGAGAAGCAATTGTGATGTAGATGCCGATGACAACGATCCACATGGTTCTGCCCATCGCGAGACCGCAGTTGAGGCCGATCACAAGGGCGCCGATGATGCCGGCGATGCCGATCACGGTAGCCGGAACGGTCTTTAAACCGACGCGGTTTGTGAGGATGCCGTAAACGACGGCAAGGATGATGAAGAGCACGGAGATCATCGCGGTTGTCTGATTGTTGTTCGGGTTCGTCACGAAACCGGCCTGGCCGGCGTCAGCGGCGGTGAAGAAGGGGCCGGCGACGACGTTGACGAAGGAAGCGATGACCAGGATGAGGACGAGGAGCGCGAAGATGATGAACAGTGTCTTTGCGCGCTTGCCCATGGAGCTCTTGATGATCTCGCCGACGGATTTGCCGTCATTGCGGACAGATGCGAACAGAGAACCGAAGTCCTGCAG
>DEFE01000050.1:19761-20809 GCA_002350625.1 Lachnospiraceae bacterium UBA2860 | reverse complement strand
TACTCTGCAAATAATCATAGAAGGAGCACTGCGATGAACAGTATTCTGCGATTGATCCTCACGCTGTTTTTTTGACTCCGACAATATTCTGTTTATTGTCATCCGGGCGCTGTTTATCCTCGGCGCCTGGAAGCTTCCCGCGAAGTCGGGACTTAAAGGATGGTAAGCGTATCTCAGATAAGGATCTCTGCCGGCGGCGGAGATCCTTTTTTTCCGGGAGCCCTATGTATATAACCATTGAGAACAAAACGTATACTGTGATAAAATAAAAATGTTGCAATACCCCGTCGATACCGGTTTTCGACTTTCATAAATGTTGACAATCGGTCACTGTAGCAGGAGGTTATTATGCTGTTTCAGGAACTGAATAAGCTCAAATGGAATACCGTGATGACCGCGGTCATATTGATTACGCTCGGGATCTTCATGATCATCTGTCCGGAGCCGTATATCAAGTCGATGATCGGATTAATAGGAGCCATACTCCTCATCCTCGCGGTCCTTGGCGTCTTTGATTTTCTAAGCAGCAACAAGGCGCTGATCCATTATATCTATCTGACGGGATGGCTGTTCCTTATGATCATCGGCTCGATGATTCTCTTCTTCGAGTTTGACGCCCTGTATACGATCAGCTGGCTGTTCGGTGCGGTCCTCATCCTGGGCGGCGTGAGCAACGGCATCACCGCGATGTCTTACTCGAGGCGGGCCGGCCGGAAGGGCTGGTGGGTTCTGTTCCTTTTGTCCCTTCTGCAGATTGGCTGCGGCCTGGTCGTTCTGCTGAATCCCTGGTGGAATACGCCGGGAAAGCTGTTTAAAGTGGTCGGAGTGATGATCCTGTTTTCTTCAGCGATAAGCGCATTGCGTCTGATCTGGTCTTGGCCGGTGAAAGCGGAATAAGGGGGATAAAGGAATGGCAAAGAAGAAGAACCAGATGACGGATAAGGTAAAAGAAACTACGACTGAGGTCAAGGAGAAGGTGACAAAAACTGCTTCCGAGGTCGGAGAGAAAGTGACGGAGACAGCATCCGAGGCCGGGAAAAAGGTAACA
>DEFE01000050.1:17336-19647 GCA_002350625.1 Lachnospiraceae bacterium UBA2860 | reverse complement strand
ACCGAGGCCGGGAAAAAGGTAACTGAGGCAGCGTCCGAGGCCGAAGAGAAAGTGGCGGCTGAAGCAAAAGAAGTTACAAGCGGCTTGAAGGCGCGCATGAAGATGTTCTCCAACGAGAGACGGGAAAGAGCCGAGCAGAGAAGGAGCGCGGTTAACGAAAAAAAGAGACAGTTCAGGGAGAGCGCCAAGGAAATGAGCGATGACCTGAAGAATCTGATCGCCAAGGACATCGCCGAGATGAAAAACCGCGAGAAGCGGCGCTCGGCCGAGATGCTCAGCATCTTCGCCAAGCACAATTTCTATGCGGGCGGCTTCACGCCGGAGGAGCTTCGCACGACGCTGGAGGACCTGGGCCCGACCTATGTCAAGATCGGACAGATTATGTCCAGCCGCGTCGACATGCTTCCGGAGAGCTACTGCAAGGAACTGGAAAAGCTGCGTCAGAACGTAAAGCCGCTGGACGCTAAAGTGGCGCGCGCCGTGGTCGAACAGGAGACGGGGAAGAAGATCGAAGAGCTCTTCTCGGAATTCGATGACGAGCCGCTCGGTTCCGCTTCGATCGGCCAGGTGCACAAAGCGACGATGCTCGACGGTACGAAGGTCGTCGTGAAGGTGCAGCGCCCGCTGATCGCGGACATGATGCGCAAGGACTTTGTCCTCCTGAAAAAGCTTGCGAACGGCGTCAAAATCATCAACGAGGGAAATGACGACCAGGGTGAGCAGACCGACCTTCTGGCGGTTCTGGAAGAGCTGGAGAAGGTGGAGAACGAGGAGCTGGATTTCCGCGTTGAGGCGCGCAATACCATGTTCTTCAAGGAAAACTGCATCGTTGACGAGACGAAGGTCACCTGCCCCACCGTCTTTGAGGACTTGACGACGGAGCGCCTGATGACGAGCACCTTCGTGGACGGCTACTCCGTCTCCAAGAAGGACAGGCTTGCCGAAGACGGGTTTGACGTCAACGTGATCGGCGAGGCCATCCTCGACAACTACGTCCACCAGGTGCTGGATGTGGGCGTGTTCCACGCGGACCCGCATCAGGGCAATATCATGGTCAATCGGCAGGGCGTTCCGACGTGGATCGACTTCGGCATGATCGGCCGTCTCGAGCAGAGCAATATCAAGATGATCCAGGACCTGATCCTGTCCATCATCAATATGGACACGGAGGCACTGACCAATGCCGCGCTGGCGATGGGCGCCGGCGGTCCCAAGACGAACAGAGAGAAGCTGACGCAGGATCTGGACAACCTGATCAGCAAATATATGTCCGTGACAAATCTGGAGGAGCTGGATACGGCAGCCCTACTCGGCGAGGTCATGGATATCATGTCCAATAACTACATCTCGATCCCCGGTGAGTACACCATGCTGGTGCGCTCAATTGCAACCATCGAGGGCGTGATGGAGGAGCTGTGCCCGGAGCTGAACCTCTTCGAGAGCATCACGAACAAGCTGCTTGAGAGAGCGAAGCAGAGCTTCGATCTGCAGCAAACCTTGATTGGCGTCGGCAAAGACGCCGTGAATCTTGGAAAGAAAGCCTCCAGAATCCCCTCTCTTGCTTCTGACGCGCTGAACGGCGTCATCAAGGGAAGAACGAAGGTAAAGTTTGAACTGACCGGCTATGAGGATCTTCTGACCCATTTGACGAAGACGGTGAAGCTTGTCATCCTGGCCTTGTTCTCCGGCGTCCTGTTCTTCGGCTCCTGTATCCTGTGCACGACGGATATGAAGCCTGCCACGGCAGACGGCGTGCCGCTGATGGCGGTGATCGGATTCATCTTTTCCATCGCGCTCGGCATCTACACCGTGAAAAAGATCAATCGCCTGCTGGAGAAGCATTAAAGAAGCGGCCGGGCGGCCGCTGATGAGGAATACCATCGAAATATGGAAAGCATCAGGCAGCAGCCTGATGCTTTTTTAGGGTGTGCCGGGCATGGCACAATTCTTGCCGGTGAAAGTCCGGTCATGGGCAATCTACCGCTCATGTAGTTAAACGCAAGCCGAAATCGGAGACGATGGGGTGAAGGAAGCGCGTAGCAAAGTCATGAGCCTACGAACAGAAACCTGATATGAGGCCAAATGGTGGACAAGGGTGCCTATCAATCCGAAGTCCGTGGTAGACGTAAAGCCAAGACGGTAAATCAGGAGGTTGTGTGACGAAAGAATTGTGTCTTACCCCGGGAGATCCAGACAGCGTGCCAGAGGAAAGGAGGGAGGATCGACGCTGATGCTGCAGCAAAATCTTACGCACGTGGCGATATAAAGCTAATGTCTGGAAGTCAGCTGAGACCATAAGACAGCATCGAGG
>DEFE01000050.1:0-17294 GCA_002350625.1 Lachnospiraceae bacterium UBA2860 | reverse complement strand
AAACAAGGTCAGGATATTCTGCACTACACCCGGCAGTGTTCCAACAAGCGCAAACGTATTTCGTGGGGAACAGGAGAGGGAAGAAGGTTCCTGACAGCTTTATGAGAGAGGAGAAGCAACAAGTGGATGATTTACTGGATAAGATTCTTATGCCGGAGAACATACGAGCGGCAGTAGATGAAGTCAGGAAGAACAAAGGTGCACCGGGGATAGATAAGATGCCGGTTGAAGAACTGATGGGATACTTTGCGCTCAATGAATCAGCAGTCATAAGACAGATCCTAAACAAAGAGTATAAACCACAGCCTGTCCGAAGGGTATATATACCAAAACCCAACAGCGACAAACTCCGACCGCTCGGAATACCAACGGTCATAGACCGCGTAGTCCAGCAGATGGTGGCAAGAGTGTTAACTCAAGAGTATGACCCCCTGTTTAGCTCTCACAGCTATGGCTTTCGTCCCAACCGGGATTGTCATAAAGCTATGGCAGAAGCATTGGGATACCTGAATGAGGGGCGTACATGGATCATAGATTTTGATATCGAAAAATACTTCGACACAGTGAATCATGACAAACTCATTTCAATTCTGAGGGAAAACGTCAATGATGCCATTATCCTGCACCTGATACGATCATTTCTGAAAGCAGGCGTGATGGATGATGGACTAATCAGTCCGACGGAGGAAGGAGTACCCCAGGGCGGCCCGTTATCGCCGGTGTTGTCAAACATCTACCTCGACAAACTCGATAAGGAACTGGAAGCTCGTGGGCTTGCCTTTGTCCGATACGCTGATGATTTTGTGATTTTTGCAAGGAGCCATAAATCGGCAGAAAGAGTCATGAAATCGGTCACCAGTTGGATTGAAAGGAAACTTTTCCTGAAAGTCAGTCCTACCAAAACGCATATAGTTCCGCCAAGCAAAAGCGAATTTCTCGGATTTGGCTTTTGGAAAAACGGAAGCGAATGGAAATGCAAGCCGCTCGCAAGCCGTAAATCCAGACTCTGGGATAAACTCAGGGTAGTCACCTGTCGTAGAAAAGCCGCCGCAATTCCGCTATCCGTTACCGTAAACAAGGTTAATGAGATTATGCGAGGATGGATCAACTACTATCGTATTGGTAACATGAAAGGCTTTATGGATCTGACTGGGCAATGGATCAGGCACAGAATACGGGTCATCATGGTAAAGCAATGGAAGAAACCGAAAACTATTCAGAAGAACCTTCGATGGTACTGCGAGGCCTTCCATTTCAATTTCTCGGATGAAGACCTGTACAAAGTAGCTAATTCACGCAAAGGGCTATACGCACAGTGCAATGGAGATGTGATTAATTATATTCTCAGCCCCAAAGTGCTGGGCATGAAACTGACAATAGGCAAAGGAAGAAACAGCAGAACGGTTTATCCCGGTCTTGTTAATCCCCTTGCCTACTACCTTGGTACTACTTGATATTGATTTATAGTTGATGTAGCGCCGTATACCCGACCGGTACGTACGGTGCAACGGGAGGGGCGAGGCTATTGCCTCCCTCTACCCTATTGCAGTGAGACCGGTTCTCCGCCCAGATATCCGGCGACGATGTTATCCTTCGTGCCGGCGTAGAAGAACCTTTCGATTTTCTGCTCGGGGGTGAGCGTCAGGAAAGAGTCCTCTACGCCGTCGATGACGAGGGCGTCGAAGCGGTATCCTTTCTCGAAGGCACCGACGCGGCCGAAGAGCTCGCCGCCCTGCCGGGTCGCCATGTGGAAGGCTTCCGGGAACCCGATGGGATTGTTGCCTTCCGGCTCGTAGAACCATTTCAGTTTGGAGAGCTGTATGGCTCTTGCCGCCTGCGTGTAGATACCGATGCTGTGGCCGCCGGCGATATCGCTGCCGAGGGCCAGCCGTACGCCCTGCGTCGCAAGGAAGCTGTTCCGCATGATGCCGGCGATCACGTTGACCGTGGCGTCCGGACACTGCACGGCGTATCCGTTGTATTTCTTCAGGAGGCGGATGTCTTCTTCCGTGGGGAAGATGAAATGGGCGGCCACGACCGGCCCGTGCTCCAGGAGGCCGGCTTTTTCATAGATCCCCATGTCCGAGGACGCGTCCGGGAAATCCAGAAGCGCCTGGGAGGCCTCCCACTTTGACTCCACGATGTGGGTCTGTACGCCCACCTCATATTTGGCGGCCAGGCGGCCGAGGCCGGCGAGCAGTTCCTTGCTGCAGGTTGGCGCGAATCGGGGCGTGAGGAGCGGGCGCGCCGTTTTATTCCCCGCGTATTTCTCCAGAAATGCCTCTGTCTCTTGCAGGGAGTCCGCAGTTTTTTCACACAGATAAGCGGGGGAGGCCTTGTCCATGTTGACTTTTCCGACATAGGCGGACAGCCCTTTCTTCTCGAGCGTCTCGAGGAGATATCCCGTCGCCTCCGGATGAATCGTGCCGAAGATGCAGGCGTGGAAGGTGCCATTTGCGACGAGATCATTCGTAAATGCGTCATAGACCGCGCGCGCAAACTCCGGGTCTTTATACTTCGCCTCGAGCGGGAAGGTATAGTCGTTCAGCCAGTCATAGAGCAGGCAGTCCATGGCCAGTCCCCGCTGCGGATACTGCGGGGCGTGCACATGGAGGTCCGAGAAGGCCGGGATGATCACGCCTTCGCCGAAATCTCTGACGGGCAGGCTCAGCATGGGTTCCGGCAGCGTTTCGTATATGCCTTCTACGACGCCGTCCTCGACGGCGATATAACTGTTTTCATAGACGGCAAGCTCGTGTCTTGATCTCGCATAAAGTATGTTTCCGTGAAACAGATGCATATTTTCCGGATGCATGTTTTCCCTCCGCTTGTGAAGATATTTGCCGACCGGCTCCGCCGGAAATGGTGCTGCCCGAGCGCAGCCGGCAGCGGTGCAGCCCGGGGCTTTGTCTGAAATGGTGCAGCCCGGCGCTCAGCCGGCGAATCTGACGCCGTCAAAGATCTCCGAGATGTCTTTGCCGTCGATGGTCTGCGGGTAACTGCCGCCCGCCACCTCCACGCGGGCGATGCGTCCGTCGTCTGTGCGAAGATCCACGATCGATTCGTTGTCCGTGCGGAACGGCGTGAGCTTTGTCCCGGCCGGAACCGTGAGATCGCCGGTCACCGTGCCCGCCTCATCGGCTTCTTTGCAGGTGAGGTCTTCATTTGTCGTGAGAACCCGCGTCCCAATGTAGCGGAAATAGGGCTCTTCCGGCGTGATGGTCCCGTCTTTATGAAGGCAGCTGATGCGCATGATGGACGCGGTGCCGAGGAGGTTCGTTCTCTTCGACAGGGGCAGATGCGCCGGATCAGTCAGGGCCGCGTAAGCCGTATTGCCCATCTCTTCCTTGTATATTCCTGCTCTCGAGAGATCTTCGAGGCCGATCCGCTCGACTTTCTCCCCGAGACGGTAGAGATCGATGCACCGGTAGTCGTTGTCTTCGGAGTACTCGAGCATGAGGTATTCTTCCCCTTCGATATTGAAGTAAGTCGGATGGACGGCGTAGGTGTAGATGTCGTCTTCGAAGCGGTTTTCTTCTCCGTCGAGATAGATCGAGAGGCTGTCGTAGCTGCCGTATTTAGAGGGCGTTCCGGTGACAAGGATCTCCCGCCCGCCGAGCTTCACGGGGAAGCGCATCGGGAACTCAATGCCGAAGCTGTCCGGCGCATCCGTGACGGCCTCTGTGAACAGAGCCTCGTTTCCCGCATAGGGAATCGGGACAATCTGATAGCCGAGCGCGTAAGCCCCGAGCGTATAAGCGTTGAAGTAGCAGGTGACGCCGTCGCAGGCGGCCGTCCAGATCATGTCATCGATCGCTGTCTCCTCAAAATAGCGGTCCGTCAGATCCTTGTCCACATCGGGATACAGCCGGAGGAGCTCCTCTTTCACCAGCGCCGTAAAGGCGGCGCTGTCCGTGACGACGTCGCTGAGCGTAAGCGTTTTCCCGCTCGCGGGATCGATATTCACGCCGGAGAATCCCTCATATCCGTGCGCGCCGCCGGTGTATCCGTTATATACACTGAGAAGTGAGACGATGCGGCTGTCTGCTCTGACTACACAGAAGGATTCCGAATCGGTAAAGGTGGTCGGATACTCCGGATCTTCAAGGAGCCGCTCCTTCGCATCCGCAAGAGTGGTCTGATAAGTCTCGTCTGCGTCCTTTTTCTTTTCTTCATTGAGCGCCGCAAATGCCTTTTCCAGCTCCGGCCATGCGGCGGCCGTCTCGTCATCCAGTGCGGCCCGCGGACAGACGGACTGCGCGAGTGCGCGGCCGGCTTCCTCAGACCATTCCTGCTGGAAAGAAAATCCCGTGTACACCTGGATGCCTGCTGCGGTTTCGTCTTTTTCCTGTGTCTCCGCAAAGACGGGTATCGCGGTCAGGCCTGCGATGAGGGCTGTTGTGACAACTGCGGAGATGATACTGATCTGCTTTTTCATGTGTGCAGCTCCTTTCTTCTGTATGAAAATGTCAAATGGATCTGTCCTGCCTAAAGGAAATACCGTATGTCCTATACTATTATGGACAGACGTCGGCACATGATCGTCACAGATTTTTGCGTTTTTCCTGTTCAGGAAAAAATACTTGTGGTGTCAGGCTTATGCATTCATTATAATTGGGCTGTATGGGAAAAACAATTGTACGTAAGGAAACGGTGGACTTAAGATGATGAATCTTATTGAAGAAGCGATTATCTACGCAACGATCATGCATCAGGGAAAGGTCCGGAAATTCATAAACAACCCGTTTATCCTCCATCCGATGGAAGTGGCGCAGATTCTGTCCACGCTGACGGATGACCCCGAGATCATCACGGCGGGCATTCTGCACGATGTCGTGGAGGAGACCGACGGCACGCTGGAAGAGATCAAAAAACGCTTTGGAAACAGAGTGGCGCTCCTTGTGGATTCCGAGACGGAGAAAAAGAGTGAGAATGAAGACCGGAGCATGACCTGGAAGCGGCGCAAGGAAGAGTCCCTTATGGTCCTTAAGAACAGCCGCGACAAGGGAGTCAAGATGCTCTGGCTTGCGGACAAGCTGTCAAATATCAGGTCTTTTACGGGACTCTATCTGGAGCAGGGTGAAGTCTTCTTTGAAAGTCTGCATCAGCCTGATCCGGACATGCAGCGCTGGTACTACCAGTCGATCGCCGAGATTCTGGAACAGGATTTAAGCAAAACGACGGCCTACAGGGAATACATCAACCGTCTCAATACCATCTGGCCCGGCTCCGTCGACACGGAAATGGAAAAGTTTAAGAAATACAGAGAGGTTTCCGTCGAAGGCTGCAAGATGCTCGGACACGGGGCCAAGGGAGCCGTGTACAGGTATGACAATGAGCTGATCATAAAGGTCTTCAACGAGAACAACTCCTTCCACGACGTGGAACAGGAGATTACGCTCAGCCGCAAGGCGTTCATCCTGGGGATCCCCACGGCCATATCCTTCGGCATCGTATCCGTAGGCACGCAGTACGGAGCCATGTATGAGCTGCTCAACGCGGAGACAATCTCGAGCTGCATCGCAAGAAACCCCGGGCAGGTGAAGATCTACGCCAGAATCATGGCAAACCTGGCCCGGAAGATTCACAGTATAGACGTCTCTGACGACAGCAGCTTCCCGATGGTGATCGACAGACTGCGGGCCTATGTCCGGGGCGGGGTCGCCTATGACGATATAGAGCTTTCCGAAAGATGCCTGAAGCTTCTGGATACGCTTCCGGAAAGGAATACACTGGTCCACGGGGATTTCCACACCGGAAATGTCTTCATGAAGAAAGGAGAGCCGCTGCTGATTGATATGGACCGGCTCGCTAAAGGACACCCCTATGCGGAGCTCAGCGACCTGTGCTACTACTATGTGGTTCTGGGGGAGGACGACCCCTCTGTCGTCGAAGATTTCATGGGTTTCTCCTACCAGACGGCGCTCGTCTTTTTCCAGGAATTTCTGCGGTATTATCTGGAGTCGGATGATGACCTCTTCATCACAGAGGTTGGCTTAAAGCTCATATTCATCTGCTATGTGCGGGCGATCAACCGGCTGCATAAGACGGAGGAGCTCTCCGACGTAGCGCGTGAATCAGTGAACCGCTATCTGCGGAAGGTCGCCAGGCTTTTGGACCGCCTGGAAACGCTGGACTTCTAGAATTCACAGAGAGACGGAGAGGGAAGAGATGAAACAGCAATTTGATCTTCAGAAGCATATTGAACAGGGCGTCGAGCAGATCGTCGCGGACACGCTGAAGGCGACCCTGAAGAATCCGAAAGAGAGCGCCTTCATGGTGAAGTTTGCGGCGGCCAGCCGCAAGGCGTCAAAGACGCGGCTCTCCTATGAGCAGCAGGGAATCCACGTCCCGGGCTTCCTCATCGCGAGCATCACGAGCAGCTGCAACCTGCACTGCGCCGGCTGCTATTCCAGGTGCAGCAACGCCACGAATGACGCGCCTCCGGTCCGGCAGCTCACGGATGAGGACTGGCTCAGAATCTTTAAAGAGGCGGATGAGCTCGGCATCAGCTTCATCATGCTGGCCGGCGGAGAGCCGATGATGCGCCGCGATATCATCGAGAGCGCCGGGAAAATGCGGAATATCATCTTCCCGATCTTTACGAACGGCACGTTTATCGACGACCGCTACTATAAGCTTTTTGACAGCTGCCGGAACCTGATCCCTGTCCTCAGCATCGAGGGCGGGGAGGAGATCACGGACGCCCGCCGCGGCGAAGGCATCTACAGGATCGTCTCCGCGAACATGGACAAATTCCGCGACAAAGGGCTGATCTTCGGGGCCTCCATCACTGTGACCACAGAAAATGTGAAGGAGGTTTCCTCGCCGGAATTCCTGCGGGGCCTCATCGACAAGGGCTGCAAGCTGGTGATCTTCGTGGAATTTGTTCCGGTGACAGAGGAGGCGCGCCACCTGGCGCCCGGCGACGCGGAGCGGGCATATCTCGCGGAAGCAATGGACCGTCTCCGGACGACATATACGGAAGCCGTGCTGCTTTCCTTCCCCGGCGACGAGCTGGCGATGGGCGGCTGCATGGCGGCGGGGAGAGAGTTCTTCCACATCAATTCCCACGGCGGCGCGGAGCCCTGTCCCTTCTCCCCGTATTCGGACATCAACGTGAAGGAGACGTCGCTGAAAGACGCCATCGCTTCGCCGCTTTTTGCGCAGCTGCAGGAACAGGGCGTTCTCAGCGGCGAGCACGTGGGCGGCTGCGTACTCTACGAGAAGCGGGAGCAGGTGGAAGCGATCCTGCAGCAGTAAGCTGAGGATGCGCTAAAAAGACAATCCTGCAGCAGTGAGCTGAGGATGCGCGCTTAAGAAGAGATCAGAATTCGCGCGGGCGCGCACGGATCATTATTTGACAATCAGGAGCAGACATGCGTACAAAGGAGACAAATCGGACATGGTTCCGCCGGGGCCTTAAGAACGGCATTCCCATCGGCCTCGGCTATCTGGCCGTCTCCTTCGCCCTCGGCATAGCGGCGAAGCAGGCGGGGCTCACGGCATTTCAGGCGACACTGGCCTCCATGCTGTGCAACGCTTCGGCGGGAGAGTTCGCGGGCTTTACCGTGATCGCCTCCAATGCACCCTATATGCAAATGGCGGTCATCACGCTCATCATCAACGCGCGCTACCTGCTGATGTCGGCGGCGCTCTCCCAGAAAATACCTGAGGACCTGCCTTTTTATCACCGCCTCGGCATGGGCTATTTCGTGACGGACGAGATCTTCGGGGCGGCCGTGAGCGTGGAAGGACAGCTGAACCCGTTTTATCAGTACGGGCTCGCGGCTTCTTCGCTGTCCCAGTGGGCGCTCGGCACCTGCCTCGGCGTCCTCGTGGGCAACGTTCTACCGGAAAGACTGGTGACGGCGCTCAGCGTGCTTCTCTACGGGATGTTTATCGCCATCATTATTCCACCCGCGAGGAAATCGCGGGCGGTGTTCGGCCTCGTGGCCGCTTCATTTGCGGCGAGCTACGCCTGCTCGGTGCTCCCGGTGATCTCCTCGCTCTCCGAGGGAAACCGGATCATTCTTCTCACCGTGGCGCTGTCTCTTGCGGCGGCGGTGCTTTTCCCGATTGCGGACGAGGAGGCATAAGCGATGCAGAGAAATCCTTATATCTATATCCTCATCATGTTTGCCGTCTCGTATCTCATCCGCGTTCTTCCGCTGACGCTCATCCGCAGGCAGATCAAGAACAGGACGATTCGCTCGTTCCTGTACTATGTGCCCTATGTCACGCTGTCGGTGATGACATTTCCGGCGATCATGAACGCGACGAACAGTCCCGTCGCGGGACTTCTGTCGCTCGCCGCGGGCATCGTCCTCGCCTGGCTGGGCGCCGGTCTCTTCCCGGTGGCGATCACCTGCAGCGCGGTCGTGTTCATCATGAGCTTTGTTTTGTGAATGCTTAAACGAGCGCCTTCGCGATCTTCGCGGCCAGAGACGCGTTGTTGAAGACGAGGCGGATGTTGGAGTCGAGGCTGTCCCCGCCCGTGATGTCTTTGACCTTGGCGAGCAGGAAGGGCGTGCACTCTTTTCCGTGGATGCCGAGGGCCTCCATCTCCTCAATTGCCTGATCGATCGCCTTATTGATCACGGCGGGATCCATCGAGTAAGCCTCGGGGATCGGATTCGTCACGAGCATGCCGCCGGCCATCCCGAGCTCTGTCTGCGTGCGCATCGCCGCGGCAATCTCCTCGGGCGTATCCATGCGGTAATCCACTTTGAGCCCGGACTGCCTGCTGTAGAAGGCGGGTAATTCCTCCGTGCCGTAGCCGATCACGGGGACGCCGTGCGTCTCCAGATACTCCAGCGTGAGCGGAAGATCGAGAATGGCTTTGGCGCCGGCGCAGACGACGAGGACCGGCGTGTGGGCGAGCTCCTCGAGATCGGCGGAGATATCCATCGTCTTCTCCGCGCCGCGGTGCACGCCGCCGATGCCGCCTGTGGCAAAGACTTTGATGCCGGCCATGTGCGCGATCATCATCGTCGTCGTCACCGTCGTGGCGCCGTCCTGTCCCCGCGAGACCAGCACAGCCAGATCCCTGCGCGAAGCCTTTGTGATCTCAAGGCCTTTCTTTCCCAGATATTCGATTTCTTCTTCCGTGAGGCCGGCCTTCAGGCGGCCGCCGATGACTGCGATCGTCGCGGGCACGGCGCCTTCGTCCCGGATGACCTGCTCCACGCGGAGCGCTGTCTCCACGTTCTGCGGATAGGGCATGCCGTGAGAGATGATGGTTGACTCCAGGGCCACGACGGGCTTTCCGGCGCGGAGAGCTTCCGCGACTTCAGGCTTTATATCCAGATGTGTCTCAAGCATATCAGATTCCTCCTTTGGTTTTTTTGCATTTGCTTTTTCATTCGCTCGTGTTATCTCATTCCCTTTTTCATCCGCTCGCGGACGGCTTCTTCCGTGAGCGAGGCGTTGACGGTTTCCGTGCACTCGACGCAGAGTGTCGCGGCCGCTGCGGAAAAAAGAACCGTCTCCTTAAGGTCCATCCCCTTCAGATACGCGTAGGAGAGCGCCGCCATGAAGGCGTCTCCCGCGCCTGTGGCGCTGCGCACGACGGCGTCGTACCCGTGAAAACGGAAGCGTTGTCCGCCGTCCACGGCGCATATGCCTTCCTTCCCGAGCGACAGGAAGACGCGGCGCACGCCCTTTTCCATCAGGATGTCCGCGGCGCGGAAGGCGCTCGCTTCATCCGTGACCTTAACGCCGCTGAGCGTCTCCGCCTCAGCGGCATTCGGCTTCATCGTGTGGATCCTGTGCAGGATGGAGGGGAGCTTGTGCGCCTTTGCCGTGGAGACCGGGTCGACAAAGAGCGGTACTTTTGCCATTTCCGCAAGATAGCTGAGAGACGCTTCCGGCAGGTTGGCGTCCGCGACGATCAGCCTGGCTCCGTCCAGCACATCCCGGTTTTCTTCAAGGTACGGCACATCGATCCTGTCGCAGATGGCCATGTCGGAGAGCGCCAGCGCCATGTCCCCTTTTTCGTCGCTCAGATAGAGGTAGACAGAGGAGGCGGCCCCGGGAATCTTGCACGCCCTGTGAATATCGATGTTCGACTCGGCGCAGCCCGCTTCGATCTGCATGGCGTACACGTCGTCGCCGAAGGCTGTCAGGAGCTGCACCTCCGCGCCGAGAAGGCTGAGGTTGTGCGCGATATTTCTTCCGACGCCGCCGAGGCTTACCGTCACGCTGCCGGGATTCGAATCCCGGGGGACGAGAGGGCTGAACGGGCGTCCGCCGATGTCTATGTTTACGCCGCCGACGACGGCGACATAGCCGCTCACAGGACCGCCTCCTTGCCGTCAGAAGCCTTCTTGCCATCAGAAGTCTTCTCGCCGCCCGGAGCTTCGCTGCCGCCGCGGATTTCCTTGCCGTCATAGATGAGAGCCAGCATCGTCATGTCGTCAAACTGCGGGGCGTCTCCGACAAAATCGTGCACGGCGTCCGTGACGGCCTTGAGGATCCCGTCCGTAGAGCAGTCTGAGGGAAGCGCGCGGAGTACGCTTTCCAGACGCTCCTCCGAGAAGAATGCTTCTTTGACATCTTTTTCACCCGCCGAAGCGGCGTCGTTTGCTTCCGGAACACCGTCCGTGAAGACAAAGAGGGCGTCGCCGGGAGCGAGACGGAAGGTCTCGTCCCTGTACTTCATGCCCGGCATCGCGCCGAGCGCCAGGCCGTGCTTTGTGTGGCTGAGGCGGAATCCGTCGTCCGAGAGACGGAGAGCGGGATTCTCATGACCGGCATTTGCGCAGATCAGTTCGCCGGTCGAGAGCGTCAAAATGCCGAGCCACACCGTGACGAAGAGGCTGCCGGTATTGTTTTCGCAGAGCTGATCATTCGCCTGCGCGAGAATCCGGGCCGGCGTGCCGCCGCTTAAGGCGGTGCGGTTCAGGATAATCTTGGAGACCGCCATGAAGAGGGCGGCCGGAATGCCTTTTCCGGATACGTCGGCGATGGTCAGCGCCAGGTGGTCGTCATCAATAAAGTAGTAGTCGTAGAAGTCTCCTCCCACGTACTGTGCGGGAGACATGGAGGCGGACAGCGAAAATGCAGCCTGCCTGGGAAGCGGCTTGGGAAGCATGCCTGACTGGATGCTGCCGGCGATGTGGAGCTCGGTGGAGACGCGTTCCTTCTCCCCGGCCAGTCTGGCTGTCTCGTCGAGATAGCGGTCCATTTCCAGGGCGAGATCCGAAAAGACGTCGGCAAAGACGCCGATTTCATTGTGGGAATGAATCTCAGACAGCTGTTCCACGACTTTCGTGCCGTCCTTGTCGGTCTGATAGGCCTGGACGCTTTTTTTGATTTTTGCGAGGGGCTTCGTGACAATCTGGTAGAGGACAATCAGAATGATGCCGAGAACGCCGAGCAGGAAGAGAATCATCCTGTTCCGGATCCGTCCGACGAAGGACATCGACTCGTAGACTTCCTGCCCCGTCACCGTGCACAGGTAAGACAGGCTGTCGGCGGCGTCGCCGTAGGTGGATGGGATCCGGAAGACATAGCTGTTGCTCGGGGAGGGTGCGATCAAACCGAAATTGGAATCTCCTTTGGTGACTTTTGAAGAGCGGCGCAGATCCTTTGACAGTTTCTCCATGTCGACGGTCTCGCCGGGATGATAGTTAATTTCCGGATCGATGCTGTCAAAAATCTTGAGGTGCTCTCCGGTGGCCTCATCCTCATAGATCATCTGGATATTGTCCACCCCGCGGGTGCTGAGCTGGCGGGAGAAGGACATGGATTCCAAATAGAAAGCCACCTGAGCGATTTGGAGCTGGTCCTCTTCGCTTAAGGACTGAAACTCTTTCGACGTCATGTCCGTGTAATCATACTTGCCGAAGCGGCTGTTAATCAGATCGAAGACATAATCGATTTCATCCGGACTTGTGCTCAGGTAGGAGGTGATGTCTTCTTTATGATCGATCCAGAAGCGGACGAGTGCCGAGCTGCAGCCCATCGTTCCGCTCAGTGTCTCGAAGGAGCGGAGGACGTTCTCACAGTTGTACTCGATATTCATCAGACAGGTGGAGAATGAAGATGTGATGACCATGTTGCTGACGGCGAGTGTGGCCAGTACGAACAGGCTGATGAGCACGATGGCCATCTGCACGAGGAGTTTCCGGTTTTTCTTTTTCGGTGCTGTTTTTTTGCTCATGGTTTCTTCTGCAGTCTTTTTCCTCTTATATTCCGAATGCTTTTCTTCGCATTTATTCCTGCCGCTTTTCCTTCAGTTTAGGCTGTTCGTCACAAAAAGTCCAGTATGATAGTGTCGATGATCTGCATAAGGTGAGCGCTCCGCAAGCCGGCTCCGCCGCATATGCATATCCCCTGCAGACGGCTTCCGCGCCTAAGGACTTCTAAGCCCGACGAAAATCACTAAGGGCGGTTCATCGAAAAAAACCTAACTCGCTTCGCTCAAACAGGGTTTTTTTCTTGAACAACGTGATTTTCGACGGGCAAGAAGTACTAAGGCTTGTGCAGATTGTCTGCAGGGGATATGCATATGCGGCGAAGCGGGCTTGTGGTAAGCGCGTCACAAGGTAATGGGGCGACGGAGCCGGATTCCGGTAAGCACGCCACAAGGTAATGAGGTGACGAAGCGGGCTTCCGGTAAGCGCGTTACGGTAACGATGCAGGGGAACGGACTTCCGGTAAGCGCGTCACGGCAACGATGCGGAACGCATTTTTTGGCAAATGATTTAAGATGTGATAGAATGTGAGGTATATAGGGGAAGATAATAATTCGGGGAGTATTATGGTTATATGAATTTAAGACATCTGAAAGCTTGGCTCCTGCCTGAAGTGCCGGAAGGATTGAAGCAGGGAATGACCGGTCTCAACATGCAGATGATCGGCAAGGTCTCCCAGGGCTTTCTGGTTCTGGCCTCTATCCTCATGGTCGTCTATACAGCCCTTTTTGCCGGGTCCGCCGCGCAGCACCTGCTGCCGCTGCTCGGCGTCTTTGTCGTTCTTTTAATGTTTCTCTTCGTGGCGCTCACGGTGCGTGAGTGGAAGAGAGATCCTTCCGCAAAAACGAAGAAGATTAACTATGTCTTTATCGAGCTGTTCTACTGGCTGTTTTCCTCCTGGGGCGTTGTGGTCTCCTGGCGCATGTATCTTCACGACAGCCAGATGATGATTATGGATACCGTACAGGTCGGCTTTATGCTCATCGTGTGCTGCTATCCGCTGTGGGGCATCGCGCGTGTCCTTCTGATGTATCTGATCCTTTTCATCCTGCTGCTTAATACGGACAAAGCCGCCCAGATCAATTACACCATTTATTGGCTCATGGCTGTCATGGTCTGCTTCGGGACGGTGCTCCGGTACGGAACGGAGCTCAGAAACCTTGAACAGCTGCGCGCCTTGAAAAAGCAGACGAAATCTCTCAAGAAGAGCTCCACGCACGACGAGATGACGGGCCTGAAGAACCGCGCGGCGCTCCGCGAGGATTTCCCGAACTACTGCCACGAGAAGCTGTGGGTGATCATGGCGGACGTCGATCATTTTAAGCGTTACAACGACACTTACGGCCACGATGTGGGTGACCGGATTCTGATTAAAGTTGCCAATGAGATTCTGGCACATTTCGGGAAGAAGGTGTCCTACCGGTACGGCGGAGATGAGTTCCTGATTTTTCAGGAAGGCGTCAGCAGAAATGAGCTCACCTCGCTTCTTGCGAGCTGGTCGGAATCCATCAGGAACATTCATGTGGACAAGATTCCCGAAGAGACCTTTTCCTGCAGCTACGGCTATGTGAGCGGAACTCCCGTGAACGTGAAAGAACTAAGGAATATGGTGCTTCTGGCGGATCAGAAACTTTACGATATGAAAAAAGCGCGGTAAAAAGATATGCGAACACATCCGAAAAGAATTGCTATTACGATTATTCTCGGCCTTGCTGCGATCAGCACGTTTGGCTTCCTCCTCTCGAAGGCTCAGTCTTACCTTGTCGAGAGGAATATGCAGCAGGAGATGATAGAGAACAGTGAGTATATCAAGTCGGCCGTTGCCGTCAATTCTCATGCCGGTGAAAATGTCCGCCGCTGGTTTTTCGGCCTTCACAAGGCATATCTCTTAATGCTGAACAAAATGATTAATGAGGATCCGTCGCTGATCGAATCCGACCAGTTCTATAGAGATATGAATGCGATGATGGAAACGCAGGACCTGATGCTCATAGACCGGGAAGGGAATATCGTCAAATCCGCCTCCGGCTCCGTACATGACTTGAAAGAGGAACGCTATAAGCCGCTGCTTGATTCTTTTGACAGCGGAGAAGTGATCGAGCTGACGATCCGGAAGGGTGAAGATCCCGAAAGCAGTCCCTCTTCGGAAAAAACAGAACTCGAAGCAGAAGCAGACGGCGGGCCGCAGGATGAGAAAGGGATCGAAGCGGAAGCGGACAGCGTGATGCAGGATGCGGAGGGGCTTGAAGCCGCGGAGAACGTCGTGGCGCAGGCTGCGGAAGTGAAGATCGAAGAGACGGATCAGGAAGAGACGGCAGCGACCGGGGACACTGTCTACACAGAGAAGGATGAGGTTGAAAAAAGCAACGAAAACCCGGTCTATTATTCCATGTCGACTGACAAACGGAACGCGCTGGTCATCAATGAATTCGGAGGCGTCCAGCAGATCTATGAGTATGTCATGGATCCGTGGACCTATGTGCTGGAGAATGAGGTGATCGGTTCTGACGGATATGCGTTCGCCTGGAATGCGGATACCGGGAAGATTCTGTACTATCCCAGACCGGATGTGGATACAGTGGACGATCTGGGACTGGACTTAAGCAGCCTTAAGGAAGGGACATTTTCAGAGGGGCAGCTGTTTGGGACGGATATGCTTTTTTATTCCGCATTTCTTGAAGAAGAGCGGGCATGGATCGTCTGTGCGGTACCTGTGGACGAACTGCATGACTCACGGGCTGTCACGAACCTTCTCCTGTGGCTGTTTTTCGGTCTGCTTGCCGTGGCCGTAATCTATTACAGCTGCCTGCTGTTAAGACCGCACGAATCGGAAAACCGCCTTACCTTTGTCCCCGCCATGAAACGCCGGCCTCGCCACACGCGCAGAAGAAAGCTGCTGATCTTTACGGTTTTATGTACGACGGCGATCTTCCTGACGTCCTTTTATCTGCAGACACTCTATCTGATGAGCCGGTGGGCAAGTGACAGCACCGCTTTTTTGCAGTCCGTAGAACAGGGACTGGACTTCAACAGTGCCTTCCGGGATAGCTTTCAGGAAGATTACGATAGGGGACAGAGCAATCTGGTGCGTATGGCCGGCTGGTATCTCGACCGGTATCCGGAGCAGCAGACGACGGAATGTTTTGACGAGCTGTGCACATTATTATCCTTTAACGTGCTGTTCATGACCGATGATACAAGTGCGATCAAGGCGGCTTCTTCATCCTATGTCATGAAGGAGGACGCCGAAGTGACCGCCGTTTCTAATCAGGACGCACAGAGTGAGGAGAAGACTGCTCCTGAAAAAATCATGTTCGATGCGACTTTGCGCACCGTTGTGCCCGTAAGAAATAAGGACAGCATTATCAACGGATATCTGTGGGCGGAATATACATCGCTGCAGCGGGACGTGATCCTTGCCGCAAGAAGCTTTAAGAATACACTGAAATCAATGCAGCCCGGGGAGGGCGGCTTTGTCTTCGCCGTTGATAAGAACAGCGGGACGATTTCCTATTACGAAGAGGAGATGTACCTCGATAAGAAGGCGATGGATTACGGTCTGAAGGAGACGGATCTCCAGACGCATCTGTGTAATTTCATCCGCTTTATCGGGAAGGACTGCTACACCGTGAGCGGCGAGAGCGGTGACAATTATATCTATGTGGCGATCGAGAGCGAACGGCTTCTGTCCCGCCGTCTGCCTGTCAGCGCCGCGGCCACGCTGGTAGCTTTTGTACTTTTGCTCCTTATCGGTCTGCCTGTGTATACCTGTGCGGAAGAAAAGGACAACAGTGAGGAAGTCCCGGAAGAAAGAGACAGGAGCTCCCGGAAATCAGATGAAGAGAAAGTATACCGCGTGATTCTGACAGGCCTTGCTGTCTTTGCGGCGTGCTTTGTGGTATATTACTGGCTCTTTAGAGAACGCGGTTCGCGGGCGGATGTCCTCAGTTATGTCCTCAGCGGCAGCTGGGAATACGGCATCAACGTATTCGCACTGACCGCATCCCTGATCGCAGCGGCGCAGGGCGGACTCGTGCTGTTCCTGATCCGGCGCGTGGCGGCGCTGATGAACGGCATGCTGCCGGTCAGGGGCGGGACCATTCTCCGAATGCTGACAAGTCTGATTACTTATCTTGGCGTTATGCTCATCGGCTATCAGTGCCTGGTCAATTTCGGCATGAGCCCGACAGTCATGATGACATCAGCCGGTATCGTATCCGTCGTGATCGGCATCGGGGCGAACAGTCTGGTCGGTGACGTCATCGCCGGTATATTCCTCCTGATGGAGGGCAACGTCCAGGTCGGAGATATGATCACGGTCGACGGCTTCAGGGGCTGTGTGGAGGAGCTAGGCATCCGGGTGACCCGGATCTACGACGTGGACAGCGAGGACGTGAAGATCATCGCGAATAAGGACGTGCAGAACGTCCAGCACATGACGGCGCACCCGGCCAATCTGTATCTCGAGTATATGTGCGAGTACGGCGTGGATCTGGAGCGGCTGGAAGAGCTGCTTCGCAGGGAACTGGAGACACTGCGCAGTAAAGTGCCGCAGCTGATCGATGATCCGGAATATCTTGGCGTCCGCCGTCTGGACTCCGACGGCATCGTCCTGCTCGTCCGGGCCAGATGCTACGAAGCTTATCGCCCGTATGTGACGCGCGCCGTGAACCGCGCCGTTTATATGCTGTTTGCACGCACCGGCTTCAGCGTCCCGTTCCCGCAGGTGACGCTGCATAACGCTTATCCGGAAGACGGAAACCGTTAAGAAAAAAGAGCGCCTCCCCGAAAGGAGAGGCGCTCCTATGTAATTGAAATTAATATCCGATGAGGCTTCCGGAAATCCAGCAACCGTCATCCAGCTGATACCAGTCATAGCCATCCGCATATTTAACCTTGCCTGTCGTGTAGACAGCGGTTCCGTTGTAGACCTTGTACTCGACATCGTACTTCAGGCCGGCGCCGGAGCGGACGTTGGCGTAGTTGACTGCATCGTTCTGAACGATTCTCTTCACGCCGCCGGTTACGTTCTCAAGGGACTCATCATTGATCTTGTTGATATCTGCCATGGTTTTTGCCTCCTCTTTGATCTGC
>DEFE01000032.1:18041-18199 GCA_002350625.1 Lachnospiraceae bacterium UBA2860 | reverse complement strand
TAGCGCGGAAGCCGTCTGCAGACACGATCTGACGATCAGAGGACATGTCTTTGACGGACGAACCACCGAATATAAAGATATAAGATAATACAAGAAGGAAAAGGAGTGAGATCCATGGCAAAAACAGGAAACTTGTCCATTAACAGCGAGAATATGCT
>DEFE01000032.1:17477-17848 GCA_002350625.1 Lachnospiraceae bacterium UBA2860 | reverse complement strand
GACAACGGCATCGGCATGACCGAAGATGAGGTGGTGGAGTACATCACGCAGATCGCTTTCTCCGGTGCGACCGCATTTCTTGAAAAGTATAAGGACGAGAAGGACGCGGGGCAGATCATCGGCCACTTTGGTTTAGGCTTCTATTCGGCTTTCATGGTGGCGGATGAAGTGCATATCGACACGCTGTCCTATCTGCCGGACGCGAAGCCCGTGCACTGGGAGAGTGACGGAGAGTCGACTTATTCGATCGAAGAAGGCACGAGAAAGGAGATCGGCACAGAGATCACACTGTTCTTAAATGACGACTGCCTCGAATTCTGCAATGAGTACCGCATTCGTGAGATTCTTGAGAAGTACTGCTCCTTCATGCC
>DEFE01000032.1:17194-17346 GCA_002350625.1 Lachnospiraceae bacterium UBA2860 | reverse complement strand
AAGGCTGTGAAGGAAGCGGCTGAAAAGGGTGAAGAAGCGCCGGCGATGCCGGAGAAGCCGGTCCCGCAGCCGATTAATGACACGAATCCGCTCTGGGCCCGCATGCCGAGCGAGCTGAAGGATGAAGATTACAAGGAGTTCTACAGGAAGGT
>DEFE01000032.1:806-17091 GCA_002350625.1 Lachnospiraceae bacterium UBA2860 | reverse complement strand
ATTCTCTACTTCCCGAAGATCAATACGGAATATGACGCGCTGGAGGCGCAGATCAAGCTGTACAATAATCAGGTGTTCATCGCGGATAATATCAAGGAGGTCATCCCTGAATTCCTGATGACGCTGAAGGGCGTGATTGACTGCCCGGATCTCCCGCTCAATGTGTCCCGCTCGGCGCTGCAGAATGACGGCACGGTTAAGAAGATCGCCGAGTATATCTCGAGAAAGATGGCGGACAAGCTTTCCGGCATGTGCAAGACGGACCGCGAGAATTACGAGAAGAACTGGGACGATATCAGTCCGTTCATTAAGTTCGGCTGCATCAGGGACAATAAGTTCGCGGACAAGATGATGGACTATATGCTCTTTAAGGATCTGGACGGCAAGTATCTGACCCTGAAGGAGTATGAGGAGAAGAACGGCATAGCCGCGCCTTCGGAGGAGGATGAGGCAAAGCCGGAGGGAGAAGCCGGCGGAGAAGAGCAGCAGGATGCAGCTCCGGATGCGGACGCCGGGACAAAGGAAGAGGTGACGGAGGAGAAGGAGGGGCAGGCCGAAGAGCCGAAAGAGCCCGAGAAGGAGACCGTCTATTATGTCACGGACGAGGTGCAGCAGGCACAGTACGTCGCTATGTTCCGGAAGAACAGCAAGGACGCCGTAATCCTTAAGGAAAATATTGACCAGCCGTTTATTCAGCAGCTGGAGATGCGCAACGAGCATATCCGTTTTGCCCGGATCGACTCGCAGCTGGCCGAGGACTTTAAGGGCGGCGAAGAGGTCCTTAAGGAGGATGCGGACGCGCTGACGGAGACATTCCGCAAGCATCTTGGCAACGACAAGCTGGACGTGCGCGTCGAAAACATGAAGGACGACGATGTGGCGGCGATCGTGACTCTCTCCGAGGAGTCGAGACGCATGCAGGATATGATGCGGATGTACGGCATGGCCGATATGGCCGGCGCGGGCGAGGGAGAGACGTTGGTCTTAAATGCGAACCACCCGCTCGTCAAGTTTGTTCTGGCGCATAAGAAGTCGCAGGCTGTCCCGGTGATCTGCGCGCAGCTTTACGATCTGGCGAGAATTTCCCAGCATCCGCTGACGCAGGAGGAGATGACGAAGTTCATGAAGCGCTCCAATGAGATCATGATGCTGCTCACAAAATAAAAAGATAGGAAGCTGCGATAATGATAAGAAGCTGCCGTTATCGTAAACAGCTTTGGTAATGACAGGAAGTGCCGACAACGAAAAGAAGCTCCTCTTCAGGGAGCTTCTTTTTGATGGATGCTTCGGTATGTTTTCTCCGCCGGATTCTTCAGGCCATGCTGAAGGGAGGCGCGGTCAGACCTCCGAGACGAGGATGTTCTGACTGATGAGGAGCTGCCGCACCTTTTCGTCCCAGGCGCGGTCGATCGTCCGGTCAGTCGTGAAGACCTTCATCGAGGTGCCTGTGGTGAGTGTGAGCGTGCTGCCGTCAAAGCGCAGATTGAGACACAGACCCGAAATCAGGTCCGGGTCGGTTTGAGGCGCCGCTGCTTTGATGAAGGCCGGCAGTTCTTCTTTCGGGTAGAAGAAGACGAATTTGAAGAAGAGAGGCGTGTGCTTTCCCTTGATGACAGACAGGCAGTACGGCCGCAGCTGTTCAAAGGGAACGTACTGCAAGGGGGCGCCGTCATCTTCCTCGTCCTCGGCGGCGTCTCCCGTGCGGTTCTCATAAAAAAGCTTTTCCATGCGGCCGTCGATGGAGAAGGTGCAGAAGGTCGTGATCTGCGCCTCGATCAGGGCATAGCGGTCAAAGAGGGAACCGATGAGAAATGCCGACATAAATTTCTTGATATCCAGTATCTGTAATGCAATCATGCCATTATAGTATATCAATGATGCAAGTTGTGCAAGGCGGCAGCAATGAAATGGTTGCCTGCCGCAGTAAAACATGCTAAGATTTTTATAGTATTAAAAACTATGTAAGACGGTTATGACAGCAACGAAGGTCTT
The DNA here is from genome assembly GCA_002350625.1 of Lachnospiraceae bacterium UBA2860. Taxonomy (GTDB): domain Bacteria; phylum Bacillota; class Clostridia; order Lachnospirales; family Lachnospiraceae; genus Chordicoccus. The sequence goes on along the minus strand of DEFE01000032.1, from coordinate 15,099 downwards.
TTGGGGACAGGAGCTGCCGGATGCGTCGGAAAAGAGCTGCCTATGAAATATCGGATTGCACTTGACAGCGGCGGAGAACTGACAAAAGAACAAATCGGCCGTGAGGAATTCCGGCTGGTGCCGCTTACGCTGATCGTAAACGGCGTGGAAATCATCGACGACGGACATATGCCGCAGAAGGAACTGGTGGACAGAATCGCACAGGATCCGGTCTGCCCGAAAACAGCATGTCCTTCTCCGGAGGCTTTCATGAACGCATTTTCCGAGGATGCGGAGCACAATTATGCGGTGACGCTCTCCGGAGAACTCTCGGGCTCCTATCAGAGCGCGCTCCTCGCGAAGAGCCTCTACCTGGAGGAACATCCGAACGCCAAGGTCCATATCTTCAACTCGACGTCTGCCTCGGTGGGAGAGGATCTCACGGTGCGGAAGATCACAGAGCTTGAGGAAGCGGGGCTGCCATTTGAGAGAATCGTGGAAGAGACAGAGAAATACATCCGGGAGAAGAATACGTTCTTTGTGCTGGATAATCTGGAGACGCTCCGGAAAAACGGGCGGCTGAGCGGCATGAAGGCGCTTGCTGCTGCGGTATTAAAGATCAAGCCGATCTGCTACGGGACGATTGACGGGGCGATCGCGCAGCTGGATCAGGCGCGCGGCATGGGCAAGGCGATCGTCAAGATGGTCGGCCACATCGTGGAGCGCACGCCGAATCCGGAGAGCCGCGTGCTGGGCATCAGCTACTGCAACTGCCCGGACCGGGCGGAGATCGTGCGGGATGAGCTTTTGAAGCGCATGCGCGTAAAGGACGTCGTTGTTCTTCCCACCGGCGGACTGTCCACGATCTATGCAAATGACGGCGGGGTCATAGTTGTCATCTGAGGAAAGCTGTGCTATAATCTGTTTTCGGCGCAGTTACGGATAAGCTGCGGCAGGTAAGGATAAAAAAGGAGCTTCGTTATGAGTCAGAAGAAAGTCGATGCGTACAAGGAATACAAGAAAAATAAGGAACAGATCCTGAAGCGCGAGAAGCGCATGAAGAAGATCGAATTCGGCGTGATCGTCGCGATCTGCTGCCTGTTTGTCGGGTGGTTCGGCTATTCTGTTTATGAAAGTGCCACACAGAAAGCGAACGAGACGACGGAAGCGCCTGTGGCTGCTGAAGTCGACATGAACGCCTACGGCGATTACGTCAATTCCCTGCAGGCGACCTTCTCGGCCTGACGCATAACCGCATGAATGAATAAGTAAAAGAAAAGGTCCGGAGCGAAAAGCTCCGGACCTTGTGTCGTTATTGTGCAAGTGATATGCAATCTATATCAAAGCTTAACAACGTTAGCAGCCTGCGGTCCGCGGGCGCCCTGCTGCACTTCGTATTCCACAGCCTGGCCCTCTTCCAGAGACTTGAAGCCTTCACCCTGGATTGCTGAGAAATGAACGAAGACATCCTTTCCGTCCTCGCCTGTGATAAAGCCGTAGCCCTTTTCAGCATTGAACCACTTGACAGTACCCTTGTTCATTGTGTTACCTCCATACCTTTTGCAAATAGTTATAAATATTTTCCGGAAAAAAATTCACCGGATATTACAGATTACAGGCATTTCACGCACATAATCTCTAATAACCAGTGAATACATGTGTTTCCCTTAATCAACACTCAAAATTATAGTCAATATGCTGTATGAAGTCAAGGAAAAATAGCGTTTTTCCGGGCAGTTCTTTAGTAAAGCACATTGGAAAAAGGTCTTTATTCCACGCGGGGTTTCGTGTATGATATGAAAAGCGAGGTAAGCAAATGGGAAATACGTTGCTGATAAAGGGCGGATACATCGTGGACCCGGATACGCGTTTTGAGGGACGGGGAGATCTTTTGATTGCGGACGGCGTAATCAGGGATGTCGGAGCTGACCTTCCCGTGGAGGCGGACAGGGTGATCGATGCGTCCGCCCTCACTGTGTTCCCGGGACTTGTCGATCTGCACGTGCATTTGAGGGATCCGGGACAGACTTATAAAGAGGACATTACGACAGCGTCGATGGCGGCGGCCAGGGGCGGCGTGACGTCGATGCTCGCCATGCCGAACACGAACCCGCCGATGGATGCGGTGCAGCGGATCGAATATGTGACGGGCAAAGCCCGCACGGATGCGTGCGTAAGAATCTATCAGGCGGCGTCCATCACGAAGGAAATGGCGGGCGAGACGCTCACGGATATCGAGGCGATCATAGGGAGCGGCTGCAAGGCGTTTTCCGAGGACGGCAAGTCCGTCATGTCGGCGGCGCTGATGTATGACGCGATGAAGCGGATCGCCGCGATGGACGGTCTGATCTGTGATCACTGTGAGGATATCACAATGGTGCGCGGCGGCGTGATGAATGAGGATGCCTCTGCCGTACGCCTGGGCCTGCCCGGGATACCGAACGCGGTGGAGGATGTGATCGCCGCGAGAGATGCGCTGCTTGCCGCAAGTACCGGTGCGCGTCTTCACCTGTGCCACTGTTCGACGAAGGGATCGGTTGCGATCGTATCGGACGCAAAACGGGACGGCGTGAAAATCACGGCTGAGGTGTGTCCGCACCATTTCATCCTGACATCGGACGATATCCCCTGTGATGATGCGAATTATAAGATGAACCCTCCGCTCAGGACGAAGCAGGATGTGGAGGCATTAAGAAAGGGACTTCGCGACGGAACGATCGACTGCATCAGCACGGATCACGCGCCTCACGCAGCGGAAGAGAAAAGCAAGGGCTTTCTCAGGGCGCCCTTCGGCATCGTCGGGCTTGAGACGAGCGCCGCGCTCACTTACACGGAGCTCGTAAAGCCGGGAATCCTCACGCTCATGCAGATGGCGGAGAAGATGAGCGGCAATCCGGCGCGCATTCTGCGCGTGCCCGGAGGTTCGCTGAGAGCGGGAGCTCCGGCGGATCTGGCGCTGTTTGATTTCAATGCAGAATGGAAGATCGATCCGGCGGCATTTGCGTCAAAAGGGAAGAATACGCCCTTCGCCGGCCGAAGCGTCTTTGGAAAAACCATGTACACGATCGTCGGCGGGCGCATCGCATGGGAGAGGAGGATAAAATGATCGGAAAGCTGATTGCACGCATTAAAGAGACGGGGGCACCGATTGTCGTCGGACTGGATCCTCAGCTGAAGTTTATTCCGGAGAAGATCAAGGAGGCGGCATTTTCGGAGTGCGGAGAGACTCTTGAGGGCGCCGCAGAGGCATTCCGGCTGTTTAACCGCGGGATCATCGACGCCGTCGCGGATCTCGTCCCTGCCGTAAAGCCGCAGATCGCGATGTACGAGCAGTACGGCCTGCCGGGGCTTGCCGCTTTTAAAGACACGGTGGATTACAGCCGGCAGAAGGGGCTTCTCGTGATCGGGGATATAAAGCGGGGCGATATCGGATCGACCTCTTCGTCTTATGCGGAGGCTCATCTCGGCCGGGTGCAGATCGGTGCATCCGTGGCTGTGCCTTTTGGAGAAGACTTTGCCACGGTCAACCCGTATCTGGGCACGGATGGCGTCAAACCGTTTATCGATGTCTGCCGGGCGGAGGATAAAGGCATCTTTGTGCTCGTGAAGACGTCCAACCCGTCGAGCGGCGAGTTTCAGGACCGCGTGTGCGACGGGAGACCGCTCTATGAGCTTGTCGGTGAGAAGGTGCGCGAATGGGGCGAGCTCGCGATGGACGACTGCGGCTGGTCCGACGTAGGCGCTGTCGTCGGCGCGACTTATCCGGAGATGGGAAAAAAGCTGCGCAGCGTGATGCCGAAGAATTACATCCTCGTGCCGGGGTACGGCGCGCAGGGAGGCAGGGGAAAGGATCTTAAGCATTTCTTTGACGCCGACGGGCTTGGCGCCATCGTCAATTCCTCGCGCGGGATTATCGCGGCGTGGCAGAATGAGGCATATGCAGCGTACGGACAGGACGGGTATGCAGATGCCGCCCGCGCAGCCGTGCTGGCCATGCGGGAGGATATCGCGGAGGCACTTGCCTCATGAAAAAGGATACGGCTGTCATTCTTAAGACGGAGATACTCGCTGAGGGCATCCACAGCATGACGCTGCGCACGGACATCGCGGAGACCGCGAAAGCCGGCCAGTTCGTGTCTGTCTGCTTAAACGACCGGACGAGGCTTCTGCCGCGGCCGATCTCGATCTGTTCGGCGGACGCCGCGGAGAAAACAATCCGGCTGGTGTACCGCGTCCAGGGCAGCGGAACGATGCAGATGTCGACGTGGCAGAAGGGGGATACGGTTCAGCTCATCGGCCCTCTGGGCAAGGGATTTCCGACAGAGGAGGCAGGCGGGAAACGCGTGCTGCTCGTGGGAGGCGGCATCGGGATACCGCCGCTTGTCTTTGCGGCTGAGCAGCTTCTTAAGGAAGCGGATGGTCAAAAGCCCTGCGAGATTGTCTTCGCGGCCGGCTACCGCTCGGACGACACATACCTGCTCCCGGAGATTGAGGCGTGTGCGCGCGCTGTGATCTCTACGGACGACGGCTCTTTGGGGACGGCGGGAACCGTTCTCGATGCGATCCGCGCAAATGGCATAGACGCCGACCTCATCTTTGCCTGCGGTCCCAAGGTGATGCTGCGCGCACTCAAGGCTTACGCCGAGGAGACAGGGGCGGTTCTCTATGTTTCCATGGAGGAGCGCATGGCCTGCGGCGTCGGCGCCTGCCTCGGCTGTGTGACGAAAACGACGGCGACAGACAGTCATTCCATGGTGAAAAACGCACGCGTCTGTACGGACGGCCCCGTATTTTCGGCAGAGGAGGTGGATCTGTCATGAAAGACGTGGATATGCGTGTTTCGATCGCCGGCGTGACGCTTAAAAATCCGGTGATCACGGCGAGCGGAACCTTCGGGAGCGGGATGGAGTACAGCCGCTTCTTCGATCTGAAGAGACTCGGCGGCATCACGGCGAAAGGTGTCTCTTTAGTCCCGTGGGAGGGAAATCCCGTGCCGCGCATCGCTGAAGTGCCGTCCGGCATGCTGAATGCGATCGGCCTGCAGAATCCGGGGGTCGAGGTCTTTCTTGAGAGAGATCTTCCCTTTCTCAGGAATGCCGGCTGTGCCGTCATCGTCAACGTGGCCGGCCACGAGCCGGAGGAATACTACGGCGTGGTGGAGCGCCTGAACGGTGTTCCGGGGATCGATTTCCTCGAGATCAATATCTCCTGCCCGAACGTGAAGGCGGGAGGCATTACCCTCGGCACGGATCCGAAGATGATCGAGGAACTGACGCGGGGCTGCAAGGCGCGGGCGTCGCAGCCCGTCATCATGAAGCTGACGCCGAACGTCACCGATATCCGGGTGACGGCTAAAGCCTGCGAAGCGGGCGGGGCGGACGCCATCTCCCTGATCAACACGCTGACGGGCATGAAGATTGATATCGAGCGGCAGACATTTGCGCTCGCCAACAGGACGGGCGGCCTGTCCGGCCCGGCGATCCGGCCGGTCGCCGTGCGCATGGTCTATGAGGCGGCAAATGCCGTGTCCCTTCCGGTCATCGGGATGGGCGGCATCTGTACCGCGGAGGATGCGATCGAATTCATGCTGGCCGGCGCGACGGCGGTGGCCGTGGGAATGGCCAGCTTTGCGGATCCCTGTGCCGCGATCGATGTCATCGACGGCATTTACGATTATTGTGTCCGGCACGGCGCAGAGAAGGCAGCGGATCTCGTCGGCGCGGTCAGGTAAGTTGTCCGGATGCGCCTGATCCGGTGGCGTCCGGCCGCAAATAAAAGAAGGAGCATACGGAATGGAAGCTTACAAGGAAGAGTTTATACACTTTATGGTCGATGCCGGAGTGCTTCGCTTCGGAGATTTCGTCACAAAGAGCGGGAGAAAGACGCCGTTTTTCATCAATGCCGGCAATTATCAGACGGGGTCGCAGCTGAAGAAGCTCGGCGGGTTCTATGCGAGAGCGATCAAGGAAGCTTTCGGGCTGGACTTTGAAGTGCTCTTCGGACCGGCTTATAAGGGCATACCGCTCTCGGTGGCCGCAACCGTCGCGCTCGCGGATCTGTACGGCGCGGATATCCGCTATTCCGCCAACCGCAAGGAGGTCAAGGATCACGGCGACAAGGGCATTCTCCTCGGCAGCGGGATGGGCGACGGGGACCGTGTCGTCATCATCGAGGATGTCACGACGGCAGGAACGTCGATCGAGGAGACGCTGCCGATCATAAAGGCGCAGGGCGATGTTTCCGTCCTCGGACTCGTCGTTTCCGTCGACCGTATGGAGCGGGGAAAGGACGACACAAAGAGCGCGCTGAAGATTATCGGCGAGAAATACGGACTCCGCACAACGGCCATCGTGACGATGAAGGATGTTGTGGAATGTCTGTACGGCAAGCCGTACAACGGAAAGATCGTCATCGACGACGCGCTCAAAGAGGCGATTGACCGCTATTATGAGATATACGGCGCATCGGACTGACCTGATGGCGGGGAAGGATACAAAGTATGGCGGATAAAAGAAGATACAGTTTCATAGAAGTCAAACGCTCGAAGGGCGGCGTCCGCTCGGCCCGCATCGCGCTCGCGGCACTTGTCTGCTTCGCCGTGTGCGTCGCGGTGTCCTTTGCGATGAAAGGAAGCGCGGGACCGTACATCGGCGCGCTGTCTTTCAGCGGCATGCTTCTTTCGCTCTACGGCTTCTACGTCGGGATGCGCTCTTTCGAGGAGAAAGAGGTCTCCCCGACCTGGTCCGTCATCGGCGCCATCGCAAGCGGGGTGGTGGCCGTGGGGTATCTGACACTGTTTCTTACGGGCATCGGTTAAGCTGGCGTAAATGCAGGCAAATAATCTATGGAGGATGAACAGATGGCACTTGTGAGTATTGTCATGGGCTCTGATTCGGATCTGCCGGTCATGCAGAAAGCGGCAGATACACTGTGTGAATTCGGCATTTCCTATGAGATGCGCATTATATCGGCGCACAGGGAACCGGACCTCTTCTTTGAATATGCAAAGGGAGCAGAAGCGCGCGGTGTCCGGGTGATCATCGCAGGGGCCGGCATGGCGGCGCATCTTCCCGGCATGTGCGCGGCTCTTTTCCCGCTGCCCGTGATCGGTGTTCCGATGCATACCGCATCGCTTCTGGGAAAAGACTCACTTTACTCGATCGTTCAGATGCCTTCCGGGATTCCCGTGGCAACCGTGGCGATCGGCGGCGCAAAAAACGCTGCGATTCTGGCTGCAAAGATCCTTGCTGTCTCTGACGACGCACTGCTCGACAAGCTGAAGCAGTACGCGGAGCACATGAAGGAAGCTGTCGCCGCGAAGGACGCGAGCCTTCAGGATGAGATGAATCGCGGATAAAAGGTACTTTTTCAACGTGCAATACAGCAGAGAAAATGCGGGGAGGACAGATGGATTACAGAAGTTCCGGAGTAGATATTGAGGCGGGATATAGAGCGGTTGAACTGATGAAAGCGCATGTCGGCCGCACGATGCGCCCGGAGGTGATGGGCGCGCTGGGCGGTTTCTCCGGCGCCTTTTCGCTTGAGAAGATCAAAAAGATGGACAAGCCGGTGCTCCTGTCCGGCACGGACGGCGTCGGCACGAAGCTGAAAGTGGCATTTCTGATGAACCGGCTCGACACGGTGGGCATCGACTGTGTGGCGATGTGCGTGAACGACGTGGCCTGCGCCGGCGGAGAGCCGCTGTTCTTTCTCGACTATATCGCCTGCGGGAAAAACGAGCCGGAGAAGATCGCTTCGATCGTAAAAGGGGTTTCCGACGGCTGCGTGGAAGCCGGGGCCGCCCTCATCGGCGGGGAGACGGCAGAGATGCCGGGATTTTACCCGGAGGATGAGTTTGACCTGGCCGGTTTCGCGGTCGGCGTCGCCGAGGAGCGGGATCTGATCACAGGGGAGACGATCGAAGACGGAGACGTGCTGATCGGCATCGCCAGTTCGGGCCTCCATTCGAACGGCTTCTCTTTGGTGCGGAAGGTATTTCCCATGACGGAAGAGGCGCTTTTTGCTTATGATGAGAAACTCGGCTGTACGCTGGGCGAGGCGCTTCTTGCGCCGACTAAGATCTATGTGCGGGCCCTTGCCGCAGTGCGGGACAGCGGCGTGCGCATCCGCGGCTGCAGCCACATCACGGGCGGCGGTTTCTATGAAAATGTCCCCCGCATGCTCCCGGACGGGAAGCAGGCCGTGATCGACAAGAACAGTTTTCCTGTGCCGTACCTGTTCCGCCTTCTCGCGGAAAAGGGCGGGATTGCGGAAAAGGTCATGTACAATACCTACAATATGGGCATCGGCATGGTCATCGCCGTCTCTCCGGAAGACGCGGAGAGAACCATTTTCGCACTTGAAAAAGCAGGGGAGAAGGCATACCGGATCGGCCGCATAGAAAACGGGGAGAAAGGTGCTGTACTGATATGATCGAAAATGATAAGAAGAAGCTTCTCGTAATGGTCTCCGGCGGCGGCACGAATCTGCAGGCGATCATCGACAGAATCAGAAGCGGGGATATCCGAAACGCGGAGATCGCTGCCGTCGTCAGCAACAACAGGAACGCCTATGCGCTGAAAAGAGCGAGAGAAGCCGGCATCAGCGAGGAAGTCGTCTGTCCTAAGGACTACGCATCCCGTGATGCTTTTCATGCGGCGCTCAAGGAAACTGTAGACAAATATCAGCCGGATCTGATCGTCCTGGCAGGCTGTCTTCTCACGATTCCTTCAGAACTGATCGCGGCCTATCCGAACCGGATCATCAATATCCATCCGGCGCTGATTCCTTCATTTTCCGGGCAGGGATTCTACGGGCTGCACGTCCATGAGGCGGCTCTGAAAAGAGGCGTGCGCATCAGCGGCGCCACGGTCCATTTTGTGGACGATGAGCTCGATGCAGGACCGATCATTCTACAGAAGGCCGTCGAGGTGATGCCGGACGACACGCCGGAGACGCTGCAGAGGCGGATCATGGAGGAGGCGGAGTGGCAGATCCTGCCTAAGGCGATTGATCTGATCACGAGAGGTCTTGTCAGCGTAGACGAAGCGAAAAAAGTTACCATAGCGGAATCATGACAGATCTGAGATGAAAGGAGCAGCTATGAATGTTTTGATTGTCGGTGGCGGCGGCAGAGAGCACGCGCTCGCATGGGCGCTGAACAAAAGTCCGCGCGTGAAGAAAATATACTGCGCGCCCGGAAATGCCGGCATTGCCTCTATTGCGGAGTGTGTGCCGATCGGGCCGATGGAATTTGAAAAGCTCGCGGCTTTTGCTGCGGACCACGCGGTTGATCTCACGGTCGTCGGCATGGATGACCCGCTGGTGGGCGGCATCGTCGACCTGTTCGAGGAGAGGGGCCTCCGCGTGTTCGGGCCGCGGAAAAATGCGGCGATCCTTGAGGGGTCGAAGGCATTTTCGAAAGATCTGATGAAAAAGTACGGCATCCCGACGGCGGAATACAGAACCTTTGAGAACGCAGGGGAAGCCGCGGCTTACCTTCGCACGGCCCGCTATCCGATCGTGCTGAAGGCGGACGGACTGGCGCTCGGCAAGGGCGTTCTGATCTGCACCACGCAGGAAGAGGCGCTCAGCGGCGTGCGTGAGATTATGGAAGAAAAACGTTTCGGGGATGCGGGACTTAAGATGGTCGTCGAGGAGTTTCTTGAAGGCCCGGAGGTATCCGTGCTCGCGTTCGCGGACGGAAAGACGATAAAGCCCATGGCTTCCGCGATGGACCACAAAAGAGCCGGAGACGGCGACACGGGGCCGAACACCGGGGGAATGGGAAACTTTTCACCGAGTCCGTTTTATACAGAGGAGATTGACAGGTACTGCCGCGAGAAGATCTATCAGCCGACGGTGGACGCCATGGCCCGGGAGGGACGCCCGTTTACCGGCGTGATCTTCTTTGGACTCATCCTGACGAAGGAAGGACCGAAAGTACTTGAATACAACGCCCGTTTCGGAGATCCGGAGGCGCAGGTCGTCCTTCCGCGCATGGAGAGCGATCTTCTTGAGGTGATGGAGGCCGCTGTAGACGGAAAGCTTGATGAGATCGAGCTCTCCTTTAAAGATGACGGCTGCCTGTGCGTCGTGCTGGCGTCGGACGGATATCCCGTGCATTATGAAAAAGGATTCCCGATCGGCGGGCTTGAGACATTTGCGGGAAAAGAAGACGAGCTGGTGTTCCACGCGGGCACGAAATTCGGTGAGAACGGGGAAATCCTCACGAACGGAGGGCGCGTTCTCGCCGTCACAGCCCTTGCACCGACGCTTCGGGAAGCGAGAGCAAAGGCGTATGCCGCTGCAGAGCGCGTCACATTCGCAAACCGCTATATGCGGCACGACATCGGTCACGCGATCGACGAGGTTTGAAGATAAAAGCAGGTGTAAATCTTTCGTGAGATGTGATACACTTTAAAAGATATTTGAGGCGCGGCTTATATCGGACGCGCCGCCATTTTACAGGAGGTGGACGATGGATAAGTACGTATGTAACGTATGCGGCTATGTGTATGATCCGGAAGCAGGCGATCCGGACAACGGCATTGCTGCCGGCACGGCTTTTGCGGATCTGCCGGAGGATTGGGTTTGCCCGCTCTGCGGCGTAGGTAAGGATGATTTCAGCAAAGAATGAATCATTTGATGCAAGCGTAAAGCAGACTGCACATATCCATCCGTGCGGTCTGCTTTTACATTCCACATACATTTTTAAGGAACTCTCGGAATGAACAGAAACTTTACAAAAGAAGCAAAACATGCCCTTGAAAATGCCGTCCGCTCCGCCGTCTATCACAGACAGAATTATGCGGGAACAGAGCACATACTGGTCGGGCTGATCAAGGAGACGGAAGGGACAGCTTCGAATGTGCTCATGGAAGCGGGCGTCCAGCTGGAGAAGCTGGAGAACCTGATTGACCGCCTGATTGCTCCGCAGGGGGGCACTGTTGTCATGGACCGCCCGGGGATGTCGCCGCGCGCGGAGACTCTCTTCCGGGAGGCGGAGCACCTCTCGAACAGAATGGGCATGCAGGAAATCGGTACAGAGCACCTTCTGCTCGCGATGCTCAGCGACCGCGAATGCGTCGGCACGCGTCTTCTCCATACGATGGGCATCGATCTCAGCAAGCTGCAGGCCGATACGATCGCTGCCATGAACGCAGACGGGTCCCTGAACGACGATACGGTTCTCGCCCTGAAAAAGGCTCAGGACAAACGTGCGGCGGGCACGCCCATGCTCGATCAGTACAGCCGCGATCTCACGGCGCAGGCCGCGGAGGGAAAGCTGGATCCTGTAATCGGGCGGGAAAAAGAAATCATGAGAGTCATGCAGATTCTCAGCAGGCGCACCAAGAACAATCCCTGTCTCATCGGGGAACCGGGCGTCGGAAAGACGGCGATTGTAGAAGGCCTGGCACAGCGCATCGTGAGCGGAGAAGTGCCTGAATCCATGAAAAACAGACGCGTCGTCATCCTGGACCTGGCGGGAATGGTCGCGGGATCCAAGTACCGCGGTGAGTTTGAAGAGCGCATCCGGGGCGTCGTGAGGGAAGTGACTCAAGACAGGCATATCCTGCTGTTTATCGACGAGATGCACACACTGATCGGCGCCGGCGGCGCGGAAGGCGCGCTCGATGCGTCCAATATTTTGAAGCCGTCGCTTTCGAGAGGCGAGATCCAGATCATCGGGGCGACGACAATCGATGAATACCGGAAGCATGTGGAGAAGGACGCGGCCCTGGAGCGGCGCTTTCAGCCGGTGCGCGTCGAGGAACCGACAGAGGAAGAGGCTTATGCGATCCTCGCCGGCCTGAGGCGTTACTATGAGCAGCATCACGGCGTCGCGATCAGTGACGAAGCGCTGAGCGCCGCTGTAAAGCTTTCGGAGCGTTATATCAATGACCGTTCTCTGCCAGACAAGGCGATTGACTTGATCGATGAGGCTTCAGCCGCGCTCAAAATCAGCTCGTTTACCGGGGCGCCGGAGATCCCCGCTGACGAGGCGGCTTACATTGAAATCAAGGAGAAAAAGGAGCAGGCCGTCCTGGCCGGTGACTTCAAGAAAGCGAGAAAGCTTCAGGAAGAGCAGACGAAGCTTGAAGCGAAGCTGGAAAAATCCAGACGGAAAAGCAAAAAGAAAGCGAAGAAGGTCCAGCCCCTCGTCGTGACGGAGGAGACAGTCGCCGGCGTTGTCGCCGACTGGACCGGAATTCCCGTTGTCAAAATCGCGGAGGAGGAGTCAAAGAGACTGGCAAGGCTTGAAAGTGACCTGCACAAACGGATCATCGGACAGGATGAAGCTGTTGCCGCCGTTGCCAGCGCGATTCGCAGAGGCCGGGTCGGCCTGAAGGACCCGAACCGGCCGACCGGCAGCTTTCTCTTCCTCGGACCGACAGGCGTAGGCAAGACGGAACTGTCAAAGGCACTTGCGGAGGCGGTGTTCGGATCCGCGCAGAATATGATCCGCGTCGACATGTCCGAGTACATGGAGAAGCACAGCGTATCAAAACTCATCGGCTCGCCGCCCGGCTATGTGGGACATGAGGAGGGCGGACAGCTCTCCGAACAGGTGCGCCGGCACCCTTACAGCGTCGTGCTTTTTGACGAAATTGAGAAGGCGCATCCGGACGTGTTCAACGTGCTTCTGCAGGTTCTCGACGAGGGACATATCACGGATTCGCGCGGACGGCGCGTGAATTTCAAGAATACCTGCATTATCATGACATCGAATGCCGGCGCCAAAGCGATCGTTGATCCCAAAAAGCTCGGCTTTGCCGCGCAGGATGATGAAAAACGGGACTACGAGGCGATGAAGACAGGGGTGATGGATGAAGTCAAGCGCCTGTTCAGACCTGAATTTCTGAACCGTATCGACGAGATTATTGTCTTCCATCCGCTTAACGAAAAACAGGTAGAGGAGATCGTGACACTTCTCTTTAGTGACCTGAAGAAGCGGGCGGCGGAACAGATGCAGATCACGCTCAAAATGACGCCGGCTGCGAGACGGGCGATTGCGTCCAAGGGCTTTTCGACAAAATACGGGGCGCGCCCGATCAAGCGGGAAATCCAGACAACGATAGAAAACCCGCTCTCGGAGATGCTGCTGCGCGGGGAAGTGAAAGAAGGAGACCGGATCAGGATCGGTTTCACTGAAAACCACATACAGATCATTAAAGAACAAAACAACTGATTCATCATTAAGCGTAAGGAGAACTGCACTATGGTAGTAGAGGAACTTATCCGCACGGAAAATGACGGAAGCATCAGCTTCGGAAATTATCATCTTCCCGAAAAGAAAAAAAAGGAGGACTTTGCATTTGAAGGTGATCTATATAAGGTGAAGACCTGCGCGGAGATCACCCGGCTTGAAAAGAACGAAATGTTTGTTTTTGAGTCCGAGCCCGGCACAACGGTCACGCACATGCGTGAAGATGAAAGCGGCATGTCCTTTGTGGTGGAAGGACCGGAGGACGCACAGGTGACGGTGCAGTGCGAGGGCGACACAGCATATGAAATCTATATCGACGGCACGATGCGTGACACGCAGACTTCCAGCATGGGCGGGAAGCTGTCGTTCAGCGTGACGCTCGGAGACAGAAATGCGGAGGTCCTGATCAGGAAACATGGCTAAAGCGGCAAAGACGGTTTTCTTCTGTCAGAACTGCGGGTACGAGTCCGCAAAGTGGATGGGGCAGTGTCCGGCCTGCCGCAAGTGGAACACATTTGCGGAAGAAAAGGTCGTGTCCGGAAAGTCGTCCTCCGGCACAAGAAATGACGTGAACAGGGCGGTGCCGACGCGCATCCGGGATATATCCCTCGACACGGAAGTGCGGACACTGACGGGTATCGGAGAATTCGACAGGGTGCTCGGCGGCGGTATCGTAAGGGGTTCGCTTGTGCTGATCGGCGGCGATCCGGGCATCGGAAAGTCGACGATTCTTCTGCAGACCTGCCGCAATCTTGCGGAAGGGGGAAGGGAGATTCTCTATATCTCCGGCGAAGAATCGCTGCAGCAGATTCGTATGAGAGCCGAGCGCATCGGGGAGTCGCCGGATTCCCTCTATCTGCTCGCGGAGACAAATCTCGGCAATATCAGGGAGATTATTACGGCACGCAAACCCGCTGTCACAGTGATCGACTCCATACAGACCATGTACAGCGAAGAAATCTCTTCGGCGCCGGGATCCGTATCACAGGTCCGGGAGGCGACGGGCATTCTTCTGATGCTCGCCAAGAGCCTCGGCATTTCCATCTTTATCGTCGGCCATGTGACAAAGGACGGTGCGGTAGCCGGCCCTCGCGTGCTTGAGCA
>DEFE01000032.1:414-714 GCA_002350625.1 Lachnospiraceae bacterium UBA2860 | reverse complement strand
TGAAATCGGCGTTTTTGAGATGCGGAACTCAGGTCTGGTGGAAGTGCCGAATCCGTCGGAATATATGCTGAGCGGAAAGCCGGAGGGAGCAAGCGGTTCGGTTGTCGCCTGTTCTATGGAAGGAACGCGGCCTGTACTCATAGAAATCCAGGCGCTTGTAGCCGGGACGAGCTTTCAGCTCCCGCGCCGTACCGCCGTCGGAACAGATGCCAACAGAGTCAACCTTCTCATGGCGGTTCTCGAGAGACGATGCGGGCTTCATCTGGGAGGCTGCGATGCCTATGTCAATATCGCGGGCGG
>DEFE01000032.1:0-312 GCA_002350625.1 Lachnospiraceae bacterium UBA2860 | reverse complement strand
TTCGGTGAAGTCGGCCTGTCCGGAGAAATCCGCGCCGTGAGCCAGGCGGAGCAGAGAGTAGCGGAGGCGCAGAAGCTGGGATTTGAGACAGTCGTCCTGCCGAAAGCAAATATGCGCTCTCTGAAGAATATTAAAGGAATTAAAGTCATTCCGGCGGATACACTCAGAGCGGCAATTCAGGCAGTTCTGCAATGAAAAAAGTTTTTTAAAAAAACATCGAAAAAGTTATTGACAGTGACGCTTACGGGTGATATATTATCACCTGTTCGCGCCAAGCGAATGAAACAAGAAGAACATTGATAACTGAACAGT
>DEFE01000022.1:45107-76636 GCA_002350625.1 Lachnospiraceae bacterium UBA2860 | reverse complement strand
TCTGCAAGCACGTGTAGGGAACGGAGCAAAGAGAGAACATGGTTCTGTCGCTGCGCCAATATTGTCCAATATTGCCCAATACTGCCCAATGCTGCCCGATACTGTACCAATTTCACTATATTCAGATCGCATATCCTATTAATACGCATTCTATGATAATCTTTTTGCGGCGTTCTTGTCAAACCGGCGCGCCGATGTGCTATAATCTGGATTTAAGTGCCTTAGAGCACATCCCAAATGCCGCTTAAGACATGACGCATCGGAGGCCTCCATGATCCTTAACGTATCCGGCGTATCAAAAAGCTACGACGGGAAAGACGTCTTAAAAGACGTTTCCTTTCACATAGAAGACCGCGAAAAGACAGCCCTTGTCGGCGTAAATGGCGCCGGCAAATCGACCCTGCTCAAAATCATCATGAAGCTTGAGGAACCGGACAGAGGCACCACGGTCTTAAAAAAAGACGCCGAGATCGGCTACCTCGCCCAGCACCAGGAACTGACGGGATCCCTCACGATCTACGAACAGCTCCTGTCGGTGCGCAGCGAGCTCCTGGCGCTGAGCAGCCGCATCCGCGCCTCGGAACTGCGCATGTCCAACCTGACCGGCGACGCGCTCCATGAAGAGATGCAATCCTATGCGCGCATGACGGAAGCATACGAGCGCATGGGCGGCTACGCTTACCGCTCCGAGGTCGTCGGCGTTCTAAAGGGCCTGGGCTTTCAGGAAGACGAATTCGGCAAACAGGTCGGAGAACTCTCCGGCGGCCAGAAGACGCGCGTCGCGCTGGGGCAGCTCCTCCTCACGGCGCCCGACATCATCCTGCTCGACGAGCCGACGAACCACCTGGACATGCACTCGATCGAGTGGCTTGAATCCTATCTCCTGAACTCCAGCGGCGCCGTGCTCATCGTCTCCCACGACCGCTATTTCCTCAACCGCGTCGTGACAAAAGTTGTGGAGATCGAGCGCGCGGAGGCCCATGTCTACGCAGGAAATTACGACGCCTTCAGCGCAAAGAAAGAGGCCTTAAGAAAAGCGGCCTATGCCGCCTGGGTAAACGCCGAGCGGCAAAGAGCCCACGAGGAGGCCGTGATCACGAAGCTGAGACAATTTAACCGCGAGAAATCCATCCGCCGCGCGGAGAGCCGCGTGAAGCTTCTTGAAAAGATGGAAATGCCGGAAAAACCGGCGGACGAAAACGACCAGATTCGTTTCCGCTTTGTTCCCTCCGTGGAAAGCGGACACGACGTACTGACGGCAGAAGACCTGGCAAAAAGCTATAACGGCTCTCTCCTTTTTAAGGATTTATCCTTTGAAATCAAAAAAGGCGAACACGTCGCGCTCATCGGCGACAACGGGACCGGCAAGTCGACACTGCTGAAAATCCTGAACGGAATCGTGCCGCAGGATGCCGGCGTCTTCCGCTACGGCAGCAACACCCATCCCGGTTATTACGATCAGGAAATCCAGGTGCTGGACAGCTCGAAGACACTCTTCGAAGAGATCTCCGACGCCTATCCCTCCATGACGAACACGGAGATCCGCACGCATCTGGCTGCTTTCCTCTTCACAAACGACGACGTCTTTAAGAGAATCGGCGATCTCTCAGGCGGCGAGCGGGCCCGCGTCTCCCTCTGCAGGCTGATGCTCTCAAAAGCGAACTTCCTGATGCTCGACGAGCCGACCAACCACCTCGATATTCAGTCGCGCGAAGTCCTTGAAAGCGCCGTAAGAGCATATGAGGGAACACTCCTCTACGTCTCTCACGACCGCTATTTCATCAACAGGACGGCGACGCGGATCCTGGATCTGACGGAGAAGCATCTCCTCAACTACATCGGCAATTATGACTATTATCTTGAGAAGAAGGAAGATGTAGAGCGCGCATTTCTTGTCAAAGATACAGCTCCGGTCTCCTCTGCGCAGGAGAGCGCGTCGAAGGATGCGTGGAAGGCGCAGAAGGAGGATGAGGCGCGTCGGCGCAAGCAGAAAAACGATCTCATGAAGATCGAGCGCGAGATCGAAAGCCTCGAAGCCGAGGACAAAGAGATCGATCTGCTCTTTGAGAATCCCGAAACCGCCTCCGATGCCGAAGCCCTGACAGAATTAAGCCGCCGGAAGGACGACGTCCTCAGGCGGCTGGAAGAAGCATATGCGCTGTGGGAGGATCTGCAGGCTGATGCAGATGCGTGAGATCGCCTGCAGAAGATCTTTGAGATCACCTGCAGAAGATCTTTGAGATCGTCCGCAGCAGGTTCGTGAGAGCTTACAGCATCTTTTCCAGCTGTTCTCTCACGGCCTTGATAAAACCGAGCGAGCTGACCGTCACCGGATCCGGAAGCGACGTAATGCGCGCGAGATCCCCTGTCATCGTGCCGGACTCTATCGTTGTGAGCACGGCCTTCTCGAGAAGATCCGCAAAACGGACAAGCTCCGGCAGATTGTCGAGTTCACCGCGCTTTCTGAGCGCGCCCGTCCAGGCGTAGATCGTCGCCACGGAATTCGTCGAAGTCTCCTCACCCTTTAAATGCTTATAATAATGTCTCTGTACGGTGCCGTGGGCGGCCTCGTACTCATAGCAGCCGTCCGGCGAAACGAGGACGGACGTCATCATGGCGAGCGAGCCGAAAGCCGAGGAGAGCATGTCCGAGAACACGTCGCCGTCATAGTTCTTGCAGGCCCAGACGATGCCGCCGGCGGACTTCATGATGCGGGCGACCGCGTCATCGATCAGCGTGTAAAAATACGTGATGCCGGCCGCGGCAAACTTCTCTTTGTACTCTTCCTCGTAGACCTGTTCGAACATCTCCTTGAACACGCGGTCGTACGTCTTTGAGATCGTGTCCTTCGTCGCAAACCACAGGTCCTCGCGGACGCTGAGCGCATAGGAGAAGCAGCTCCGCGCGAAGCTTCTAATGGAGCTGTCCAGGTTATACATCCCCTGCACGACGCCTGCTCCTTCAAAATCAAAAATCTTCTGTTCCGTCACGCTTCCGTCTGAAGACGTGAAGACAAGCTTCGCCTCTCCCTTTCCGGGCACGCGGATCTCCGCATTTTTATAGACATCGCCGTAGGCGTGGCGGGCGACCGTGATCGGCTTTTCCCAGTTGCGCACGCAGGGCTCGATTCCTTTTGCGAGGATCGGGGTGCGGAATACGGTGCCGTCCAAAATGGCGCGCAGCGTGCCGTTCGGGCTCTTGTACATCTGCTTCAGATGATACTCTTCGACGCGCGCGGGATTCGGCGTGATGGTCGCGCATTTGACGCCGACGCCGTATTTTTTGATTGCCTCGGCGGCATCGACCGTCACGCGGTCATCCGTCTCATCGCGGCAGGGAAGCCCCAGATCATAGTACTCTGTTTTCAGATCAATGAACGGGAGCAGCAGCTCGTCCTTGATCATCTGCCACAGAATCCTTGTCATTTCATCGCCGTCCATCTCGACGAGCGGTACCTTCATTGTGATCTTCTGCATATGGATGCTCTCCTACTTCTGTGTACTGATGACACTGCGGTTTTTATAGATATATTCGACGAGAGATACGATCGTCATGATGATGGCCGCGTACATCACGATATCCGTGAGCACCTTCATCGGCCCGCCCGTAAAGTTGATGATCATCAGAATGACCATGATCATCTGAA
The DNA here is from genome assembly GCA_002350625.1 of Lachnospiraceae bacterium UBA2860. GTDB lineage: Bacteria > Bacillota > Clostridia > Lachnospirales > Lachnospiraceae > Chordicoccus. The sequence goes on along the minus strand of DEFE01000022.1, from coordinate 72,990 downwards.
GAACGGTTTTCACCTTGCCGGACATGCCGGCCGCGATCACGATGCCGTTATCGGCCGCGATCAGGCGGAAGCCGCTGATGATAAATTCGCGGGCAATGATGATGAGCACGATCCAGGCCGGGATGCGGTCCAGTTCGATGAGACAGATCAGCGCGGACACCACGAGCAGCTTATCTGCCAGAGGATCCATGAACTTGCCGAAATCCGTGACGAGGTTTCTCCCTCTCGCGATCTTGCCGTCGAGCAGATCCGTGAGGGACGCGGCGACAAAAAGAATGAGCGACAGCCACTTGAAGGCGCCTTCCGCCTTTCCCGGCAGCATGCACAGGACAAATGGAATGATCAGAAGCATCCTGAGGCAGGTGAGCCGGTTCGGCAGATTCATGTTCCGGTAGAAATTAAGGAAGCTATTCAGCTTTTCTTTCATAACTTACACCTCAAATGATTTCCTCTCCCTCGAGATCATAGGCGGAAGCACCGGTGATGCGCACCTTTACAAAGTCTCCGCTTACATGCTCTTTCGGAGAGCGGAAGAAAACAAAACCGTCCACGGTCGGCGCATCCGCGTAAGACCGCCCGATCGTGACGTGCTCCTCGGGAAGCGTCCCCTCCACAAAGACCTCTGTCTCCGTTCCGATTCTCTCTTTGTGGCGCTTAAGCGAAATACCCTGCTGCGCCGTCATGATCTCCGCATAGCGCTTTTTCTTGTCCGCCGCGCGCACCTGCATCTTCATCTTCGCCGCCGGCGTTCCCTCTTCTCTGGAATACATGAAGACGCCGAGCCGGTCGAACTGCATGTCGCGGATAAAGGACATAAGCGTCTCATGCTCCTCTTCCGTCTCACCGGGGAAGCCGGTGATGAGCGTTGTGCGAAGGACGATATCCGGAATACGTGATCTGAGATGGGTGACCAGCCATCGGAGGTCATTTTCATCCGTCCTGCGGTTCATGCGTTTCAGGACGCTGTCCGCGGCGTGCTGGATCGGCAGATCGAGATAGTGGCAGATCTTTTCTTCCTGCGCCATGACGTCGATGAGCTCGGGATAGATCTCCTCCGGATAGCAATACAGGACGCGGATCCAGTGGATCCCGTCTATGCGGCACAGCTTCTTAAGAAGCTCATGGAGCATCTTTTTCCCGTACAGGTCGACGCCGTAAACCGTCGTCTCCTGCGCGACGATAATCAGCTCCCGCACGCCGCCCTCCGCAAGAGTCTCCGCCTCTTTGATCAGCGACTCCATGGGAAAGCTCCGGTAGTGTCCCCGGAAGGAGGGAATGGCGCAGTATGTGCAGTGCTTGTCACAGCCCTCGGCGATCTTAAGATAGGCATAATGGCCGCCCGTCGTGACGACCCGGGTGTTTTCCGGAAGGGAAGGATCCGAGCTGATATCCCGGAAGAAGCGTCCTTTTGTTCCGGCAAGCGCGGATTCCACAGCCTGGGCGATGCCAGCGATGCCTGTGGTTCCGACGATGGCGTCAAGCTCGGGGATCTCCTCGAGAATTTCATCCTGATAGCGCTCGGCCATACAGCCGGCGGCGATCAGAACCTTCAGCTTCCCCGTCTCCTTGAGACGCGCCAGTTCGAAAATGCGGTCGATACTCTCTTTCTTGGCGTCGTCAATAAAGCAGCAGGTACTGACAACCGCCACCTCTGCTTCGGCCTCCTCGTCCGTCAGGACGAATCCGCGGGCACTTAAGATGCCGAGCATGCGCTCGGAGTCCACAAGATTCTTGTCGCAGCCGAGCGAGACCATATGCAGTTTCATACCGCGGGCATTCATTCCGTTTTTTCGTCCGGAAGGATATGCACTGCGCCTTCGTAGATTTCGTCAACTGCGATCGAAAGCGGCTTCCTGTCTCCCACTTCGTCCGTCAGCGGCTCGTCGCCGTTGACGATCTGGCGCGCGCGCTTTGCCGTCGCCATCACGATCGAATAGCGGCTGGACACGATCGGCGTCGTGTCGTCTTCGCTCTTTTTGTTGACTGCCTCCATCATTTCCTTATAGGACGGATGAATCATCATAATGCATCTTCCCCTTTCGTGTTAGTGATTTTGCGAAGCTCGTCCGAGATCTCAATGATGAAATCGCGGTCCCTCGCACTCTTTGTGTGCTCTGACTGAATGATGGCGTGCAGTTCTTTCGTACACTCTTCAAGATCATCATTAATCAGGATATAGTCATAAAATGGCATGTATTTCGCTTCCTCGACGGCCCGAAGGAGTCTGCCCCGGATCTTATCCGGCGTCTCCGAGCCGCGCTCGACGAGGCGGCGCTCAAGCTCCTTCGCGCTCGGCGGAGTGATAAAGATCAAAACGGTATCGGGAAACCGCTTTTTGATCGTCTCTGCGCCCTGGACGTCGATCTCGAGGATCACGTCCTTTCCCTCATTCAGCCGGTCGTCGACATAGCTTCTCGGGGTGCCGTAGAAGTGATTCTGATACTCGGCGTATTCGTAGAGCGCTTCCTGCTCGATCATCTCCCGGAAGCGTTCCTCGGTCACGAAGAAATACTCGCGTCCGTTGATCTCGCCCTCTCTCGGATCCCTTGTAGTGGCGGATACCGACAATGCATAACAATCGTAACTGCTGAGAAGGGCCTTCATCAGACAGCCCTTTCCGGCGCCGGAAAACCCGGAAACCACAACAAGAATCCCTTTTTTATTCATGCCGTTTACACCTCGCCAATCTGCCCGGGATCGTTTTCAACAGGGTTATTCGATATTCTGGATCTGCTCGCGGATCTTCTCTATGAGCGTCTTCATGGCGATGCCTGTGTCCGCCGTGATCAGGTCGCCGGCCTTCGAGAGCGTCGTGTTCGCCTCGCGGTTCATCTCCTGCGCGACAAAGTCGAGCTTTCTGCCGACGCTTCCGCTCTTTTGAAGCTCCTTTTTCATCTGATCGATGTGGCTCAAAAGACGCACGGCTTCCTCATCCGTAGAGATGCGGTCCGCATAGAGGACGCATTCAGCCGTGATCCGCGACTCGTCGATGCTTCTGTCCGCGAGAATCTCGGTCAGCGTCTCCATGAGCTTCTGTTTATAGGCCTCCATGATCTCCGGCTCGTGATCGATGACACTCTGTGTCAGATCCTTGAGCTCTTCGAGCTTCAGCATGAGGTCGTCTGAGAGCTTCTGCCCTTCGGAGGCGCGCGCCTCGTTGAAGTGCTCGGCGGCCTCGCGGATGACAGGCTCAAGAAAGGCGTAAAGCTCCTCTTCATCCTGCTCTGCTTCCCCGATGCTGAAGACCTCCGGCGCCCTCGCCACGTCCTCCGCCCGGATCTCCGGACTTAAATCAAAGGATGCAATCATCTGCCGCATGGCGCGGACGTATTCGCCGGCCAGCGCCTCGTTGTATTTCAGCGACCCGGCGCCTTCTCCGTATTCTTCCGCCGTGATGAAGACGTCGACCTTTCCGCGCTCGATATATGCCTTCAGCAGCTGGCGGATCCGCGTCTCCATAAAGATGTAGCGGCGCGGCATGCGGATGTTGAAATCCGCGTAGCGGTTGTTCACGGCCTTGATCTCTACCGCAACGCGCCGTCTGTCCGTCACGCGCTCGGCCCGGCCGTAGCCTGTCATGCTTCTAACCATAGTGTTTCTGCCCTCATAGGATCGATAAGATGACCGCATCTACTGTACCGCAAATCGGGACATTCGTCAATCAGCTGAGCCTTTTAAGGCCCGAGATGTCCGGCGCGGCCATGAGCGAATAATTCGTGTGATAGATCACGAAGCCGGGCTTTCCGCCGTTCGTTTTTTTGAGATGCTTTCTCATCGTATAATCAATTTCGACCTTCGGCGACTTGCGCTTCGACGAGTAGTATGCGGCCAGGGCGCCTGCCTCCTCAAAGGCGCGGTCCGGGAGCTCCCGCCCTTCGCACTTGATAATCACGTGGCTGCCCGGCGCCCCTTTGACGTGGAACCACCAGTCGTTTGCGCCCGCCGTCTTAAATGTCAGCTCGTCATTCTGGTAATTATTCTTGCCGACGTAGATCAGGAATCCGTCGGAGGAGCGGTACAGGTAGGGCGCGGACTTCGCTTCGCGCTTCGCCCCCTTTTTCACCGGCCCTTTTCGCTGGATAAAGCCGAAATCCGCGAGCTCGCGCCTGATATCGGAAAGATCCGTCTCATTTTCGGCGAGCTCGATCGCCGCAAGGCAGGCCATCAGCTGCTCGCGGTCATTTTTCGTCTCTTCGATCTGCTGCGTGACAGCTTCCGCCGTCCGCTTGAGCTTGTTATAGCGCAAGAAGTATTTCTGCGCGTTTTCCTGAACGCTGATTGTCGGATCGAGAGGCACCGAGATCTCTTCGTCTGTGTAATAATTCGTGCAGATGAGTTCCTTGTCGCCCTCTTTGGCGCCGTACCCGTAGGTATTGAGCATCTCTCCGTAGATTCTGTACTTGTCCCGCTTCTCGGTAGATAAAAGCTGCTTCTCCTGGATGGCGAACTTCTTGTTCGTCCTGTCGAGCGCCGTTGTCACGACATGCCTCAGATCCTGCGACTTCTGCCGGATTCTTGTCGCCCGCTCCTTCTGCCCGTAATAGGCGAGGATCATCTCGCTCGCCGAGGGGAAGCGCACTTCCCGATAGGGCGGGTGCGCATACATCGCGTACCTGAAGCTGCCGAATTCCTTCGGCTCATCCGAGGAAACGACCATATTCGGCGAAAACGCATTTTGGCGGATCGCGTCCATATGCGTGAGAAAGACCTTTGTCAGTGCTTCTTTCTCCGGATCGCCGAGTGCGCTGTAAGAAAGCCGCGCGTCGCATCCCGCCTCGTAGACAAACTCCTCCGCGGCGGCGACGGATATGCCGGCAAAAGCAGCGGACAGCGCGTGGACCATGTCTCCGCTCTCCGCGCGCATGATTCCGTCGAAAATGGCGGCGTCAGCTTCGAGCGGGTCTGCTTTTTTCATGGATTCCGGCACAAAATACGGGCGCCCCGGGAGCACCTCGCGCACGGAGCTCACGCTCGAGGGAATCCGCTTGATGCTGTCGATGATCACGTCGGACGCATCCGTGAAGATGATGTTGCTGTATTTCCCCATGAGCTCGATGATCAGCTTCTTCTCAGCGAGATCCCCGAGCTCGTCCCTGTGCAGGATATGGAAGATGACGATGCGCTCAAGGGACGGCTGGGTGATATCAAGAATCTGGCCGCCCTGCAGGTGCTTCCTTAAAAGCATGCAGAAATTCGGCGCGCTCATCGGCGCCTCTTTCTTCTCATCCGTCAGATACAGAAGAGGCAGAGAGGCATTTGCGCTCAAAAGAAGATAATAAGTCTGTCTGTTGCTTTTGATCACCAGCATCAGTTCATCTCTTTCCGGCTGGATGATCCGGCTGATGCCGCCGCCTGTGAGCACCTCTTTAAGATCAGCTGTCAGATTTGCCACTGTAATTCCGTCAAATGCCATGTTTTTCAATCTCCGTTGTTAAGAAAACCCTCCGGCCGGAAGATCCGCCGGAGGGTGGAGCTTTAAGTTTCTGGCCGCTTATTTTGCCATCTGATAGATCTTGACGATATCCTCGACTTCGAGCTTCTTCGCGGAGCCGAGCGGGCCGCCGACCGCACGGACAGCCCCTTCCGCCATCGTCTGCATCTGCTCTTCTGTCGGAGAAATGCCGAGTTCGGTCATGTTGACCGGCATGCCGATCCTGTGATAGAAAGCTTCCATCGCCTCGATGCCTGCGAGAGCCACGTCCTCGTCGGACAAGCCTTCGGTGCGTGTGACGCCCATGACCTTCTCCGCGTAGCGGACGAAGCGGGGCAGATCCTCCTTGTAGACGTATCTCGCCCAACTCGGCCACACGGCGGCGAGTCCGGCTCCGTGCGTGACGTCGAACATGCCGCCCATCTCGTGCTCGATCATGTGGGAGGCAAAGTCGCCGCCGTCATTGCCGCAGCCGGTCAGATCGTTGTGCGCCAGGGAGCTGGCCCACATCACCTCGGCGCGCGCCTCGTAGTTTGTCGGATCCGTGTGCAGGATCTCGGCATATTTCATGACGGTGCGAAGAATGCCCTCGGCGATCTCATCCGTGACTTCCATATTGCCGCCCTGCGTGAAATATCGTTCCATCGTGTGCATCATGATGTCCGTGCACCCCGATTCCGTCTGATAATCGGGCAGCGTAGTCGTCAGCTCCGGATTCATAATCGCAAACTTCGGACGGCCCATGTTGTTTCCATAGTCGCGCTTCGTTCCTGTCTTCTCGTTGGTGATGACGCTGCTGTTGCTCATCTCGGAGCCCGCCGCGGCGATCGTCAGAATGACGCCGATCGGGAGGCAGCCCTTTGCCTGACGCTCATGGGCGTAAAGCTCCCACACGTCCTTGTCCGGCTCTGTCATTCCGTAGGCGATCGCTTTCGAGGAGTCGATGACGGATCCGCCGCCGACGGCGAGGATAAAGTCGATATTATTTACCTTTGCGAGTTCAATGCCTTCATAGACTTTCCCGATGTGCGGGTTCGGTACGACGCCGCCGAGCTCGACGTGGAATATGCCGGCCGCGTCCAAAGACGCCTTCACGCGGTCAAGAAGGCCTGATCTCTCGGCGCTCTTTCCGCCGAAATGGATGAGCACGCGCGTGCCGCCGTATTCTTTGACAAGCTCACCTGCTCTCGTCTCGGTTTCTTTTCCGAAAATGACGCGTGTCGGTGCATAAAACTCAAAATTGAACATGCAGCTCTCCTCTATTATTCAGGAAAAAATGGAAATGATCCCGCCAGCCGGTCAGTATCAAGATGTTTTTTATCATGTCAGTCTGAGGACAAATCAGTCATCTGTCTGCATTTATCTTATCAGTTAAAAAGAGGCGGGTCAACGAAAGACCGCTCCTTTTTGAAGCGGTCTTTTACGTGAGATACATCTTTTATTTGGCGCGCATTACCGGACGACGAAATTGATGATGCGGCCCGGCACATAGACCTCTTTTACGATCTGCGCGCTGCCGAACTTTTCCGCGACGGCCGCCTTGCCGGCCTGAAGAGCCTCTTCCTTCGAGGCGTCGACGGAAAGCATCACCGTCGCCTTGATTTTGCCGTTGATCTGCACGGGCACTTCCTTCTCGTCATCCGCGGCCAGGGCGGCGTCTGACTTCGGCCAGGTGCTCGCGAAGATGGACTCGTCATGTCCGCACATCTCCCACAGCTCCTCGCTGATATGCGGGGCAAAGGGGGCGAGCAGGCGGATATAGGTCTCGATGGTCTCCTTGTCCACGCCGCCGCATTCCTGTGCGATCTTTGCCATCTGGTTGTTGTACTCCATGAACTTGGAAACAGCCGTGTTGAGGGCAAACTGGTCGAGGCGCATGGTGATGTCGGCGATCAGCTTGTGGCGGAGCTTGATCATCTCCGGCGTGGCCTTGACGTCGGCCTCGATGCTGTCGCAGGCGACATTCCAGAACTTGTTGAGGAAGCGGTTGACGCCGTCGATGCCTCTCATGTCCCAGGCGCTGTCCTGCTGCGGCGGGCCGATGAAGAGCTCATAGATGCGCAGGGAGTCGCAGCCGTAATCGCGCACCATATCGTCCGGCGACACGACGTTGCCGAGGGACTTGCTCATTTTGACGCCCTTCGGTCCGAGAATCATGCCCTGGTTAAAGAGGCGCTTAAACGGCTCTTCGAAGTCGACGACGCCGATGTCGTGGAGGAACTTCGTGTAGAATCTGGAGTACAGAAGGTGAAGGACCGCGTGCTCAACGCCGCCGATGTACATGTCAACCGGCAGGTATTCGTCCGCCTTCGCGCGGCTCACAAGCTCCTTGTCGTTGTGCGCGTCCACATAGCGCAGGAAGTACCAGGACGAACCGGCCCACTGCGGCATTGTATTCGTCTCGCGCTTCGCAGGTCCGCCGCAGCACGGGCAAGTCGTATTCACCCAACTGTCGATCGCTGCCAGCGGAGATTCGCCGGTATCCGTCGGCTGATAGGATTCGACGTCCGGCAGAAGCACCGGCAGCTGCTCCTCCGGAACAGCGACGGCGCCGCACTTTTCGCAGTGCACGATCGGGATCGGCTCGCCCCAGTACCTCTGTCTTGAGAAGACCCAGTCGCGCAGCTTATAGTTGACGGTCTTTTTGCCGATGCCCCGCTTTTCGATCATCAGCGGCGCCTCCTCCTTGAGGACGGCGGATTCCATGCCGTTCCACTCCCCGGAGTTGATCATCGTGCCGCTGGCCTCGGTATAGGCTTCCTGCATGTCCGGGATTTCCTTCCCGTCCCTGGCGATGACCTGGACGATCGGGAGTCCGAATTTTTTGGCAAATGCGAAGTCGCGGTCGTCATGCGCGGGCACGCACATGATGGCGCCGGTGCCGTAATCCGAAAGGACGTAATCCGACAGCCAGATCTCAATCTTCTCGCCGTTCAGCGGATTGATGGCATAGCTTCCCGTGAAGACGCCGGTCTTTTCCTTGTTCTGTACGCGGTCGACGCTCGATTTATTGGCGGCCGCGACACAGTACGCCTCCACTTCCGCGCGCTGCGCTTCCTTCGTCAGGGAAGGAACAAGCGGATGCTCGGGCGCGAGGACCATAAAGGTGGCGCCGTACAGCGTGTCGGGGCGCGTTGTATAGACAGTGATCGCTTCATCCGATCCGTCTACGTGGAAGTTTACCTCGGCGCCGTAGGAGCGGCCGATCCAGTCGGTCTGCATCTTCTTGACCTTTTCCGGCCAGTCGAGATCCTTGAGCCCCTCGAGCAGACGGTCCGCATACGCCGTGATCTTCAGCATCCACTGGCGGAGATTCTTCTTCGTCACTTCGGCGCCGCATCTCTCGCACTTGCCGTCGACAACTTCCTCGTTGGCGAGAACCGCTTTGCAGCTGGGGCACCAGTTGAGCGGCATTTCCTTCTCATAGGCGAGTCCGTGCTTAAACATCTGGACAAAAATCCACTGCGTCCATTTGTAGAAGTTCGGATCCGTCGTGTTCACTTCCATATCCCAGTCGCGGATCGCGCCGATCTGGTCGATCTGCTTTTTGATATTCGCGACATTGGCCGCCGTCGAGATCGAGGGATGCTGTCCCGTCTTGATCGCGTAATTTTCCGCGGGGAGGCCGAAGGCGTCCCAGCCCATCGGATGGATGACGTAGTGACCGCCGTCCATCATCTTATAGCGCGCCCAGACATCGGAGATGACGTAGCCTCTCCAGTGACCGACATGAAGGCCCGCGCCGGAGGGATAAGGGAACATGTCGAGGCAATAATACTTCGGTTTCTTGCCGTCGTTGACGTTGATGGGATGCTCCTCCCACTTTTTTCTCCACTTTGATTCAACCTGAATGTGTTTGTAAGGAACTGCCATTTGCAAGTGCCTCCTCCATAGGATCTACTGTTTCTGCATAAAAAATATAGGGTTCGGAAAAGCGTTTGTCAAGATATGCCAGCCGGTGAGAACCTCTTTTGCGCCTCGCGCAGCGCGTCGATCGTCTGTCTGACCTCGGATGCCTCCGTAATCGTGAGAAATGCCGCCAGGCTGCCTCTTTTGCCGCCGGTCGCCCTGTGCGAGAACAGAAGGTCCGGATTGCAGTTCGTGCAGAGGTTCGGCAGGAAGACCTGTTCCTTCGGAATGCCGGCGTCGATGATGAGGCCGCGGTTCGCGCCGTGAAGGTCGAGCAGGTATTTGCCTTTGCCCTTCGGGACGTAATAGCAGTTGTTGAACTGAAGCGCCACATCCTCGCTCACCTCGTAACAGTCCTTGCAGACCGAGGGACCGATCGCGGCCAGCATTTTCGCGGGATCCGAGCCGAATTCCCGCTGCATCGCCTCGATGGTGACGCGCGCCATGCCTTTTGCGGTTCCCCGCCACCCGGAATGGGAAAGCCCGATCGCGCGGTGCTCGGGATCCACGAAATAAAGCGGCACGCAGTCCGCGTAAAATGTCGTGAGCACGATGTCAGGCTCGTCCGTGATGAGCCCGTCCACATCTGTCCATCCGAGGCTTCGCGTGATGCCTCTGCCGGCGTCCTCCCGACCGACCCGCCGCACGTTCGCGGTATGCGTCTGGTGGGAAAGCACGCAGTTCTCCTCTTTAAAGCCGATGGCCCGGGCGATGCGGGCAAAGTTCTCGCGCACTTTCTCCTTGTCGTCTCCGCAGCCGAAGCCGAGATTCATCGTGGCGTATATGCCTTCGCTCACGCCGCCGAAGCGCGTCGAGAAGCCGTTCTTCAGCCATTTCAGCGCATCGAATGCGGGCCACGTAAGATAAAGCACATCGCCGTTCCGGTTGAGACGCATGGAGTTCTTGACATCGATCCATTTAATATCCATAAAGACTTGCCTCCTTGCGGCAAACATAAGCTTCAGGTGTAAGGGAACGCGTTCCTGATCAGCGTGATCTGATCGTCGAGTATGCCGACCACGTCAAAGCGGCAGGGCGTATCCGCGGGATAGCCTTTTTTCAGCAGATAATACAGGGCCGTGCGGGAGATGGTGCGCTGCTTTTTATGATCCACGGCGGCGAGCGGTCCGCCGTCCTTGAGGTCCGCTCTGTATTTCACCTCGATAAAACAGAGCACATCCTCTTCCTGCGCGATGATATCGATCTCCCCGCTTCTTGCGCGGAAATTCCGCTCTCTCACCACATAGCCCTGAGCTGTAAGATATGCGGCGGCGATCTCCTCATATGTGGCGCCTACATGTCTCCGGTTCATATAAACCTCGTAATAAAGCTCTTCCTGTGAATCGGACAGGGGCCGAGCTCCCTTATGGCCGCGATGTGGGCGGCCGTCCCGTAGCCCTTGTGCTTCGCGAACCCGTATCCGGGGTAAATGCGGTCGTAATCCTCCATGAGGCGGTCTCTTGTCACTTTGGCCACGATGCTCGCTGCGGCGATCGAGACGCTCAGCGCGTCGCCGTGGATGATCGGGCACTGCGGGACGGACACTTCCGGGATCGTCACCGCGTCGACGAGAAGGAAGCGCGCGGGCACGGACATGGCGGACAGCGCCTTGCGCATCGCGCTGCATGTCGCCCGGAGGATATTGATCTCATCAATGACGGCGGGAGACTCCATGCCGATGCCATAGGATACGGCCTCGCGCGTGATGACCTCATAGAGCTCCTCTCTCTTCTTCGCGGAAAGCTTCTTCGAGTCGTTGAGATAGAGGATCGGATGATCTTCGGGCAGGATCACGGCGCAGGCGACCACCGGGCCTGCAAGCGGTCCCCGGCCGACTTCGTCGATTCCCGCGATCGGACCTTTCTCCTGAAATCTCCGCTCGTATACAGACAGCGCCTCGGTGCGCTTCAGCTCCTCTTCCAGCTTCAGGCGCTCTTTTTCTTCCTTTTCACGGATTCTCATGAGCTGTTTTTCTGTCATGGCAGCCCTCACTTATCTTCCGCATCCGGCGGCATTTCCAGCGTCATCCGTCCGATCCGCCCGGAGCGGAAATCATCGAGAAGGATGGCAGCCGCTTTCTCCGTGTCCGCTTCGCCGCCCTTCTTCAGGCAGCCCCTTGCCTCTGCGATCTCCGAGAGAAGCCCGCTGTCCGTACCTTTCTCTTCAAGCCCGTAGCGCGCCTTAAGAAAACCGGGATATTTCGCGCGGACGAGAGATATAAGGGAAAGCGAAAGCTCTTCGCGGTTCAGGATATCGTCCGGCATCGAGCCGATCAGCGCGATCATGAGCCCTGTATTCTGGTCTTCGAATTTCGGCCACAAAAGTCCCGGCGTATCGAGCAGCTCCACGCCTTTGCTGATGCGGATCCACTGCTTCCCCTTTGTGACGCCCGGCCGGTTCCCCGTTTTCAGGGATGAGGAGCCGGAGAAGGAGTTGATGAAGGTGGACTTTCCGACGTTCGGAATGCCGGCCACCATGGCCCTGATCGGCCGGTTCATGATGCCCTTCCGCCTGTCGCGCTCTATCTTTTCTTTGCAGGCCTCCCGAATCTGCGGCGTCAGCGATTTCAGGAGACTGTTATTCCTGAGGTCGCACGCGTAGGGATGAAGGCCCTGTTCTTCAAAAAACTTAAGCCAGGCCGCATTCCCTTCGGGGTCCGCGAGATCGTTTTTGCCGAACAGCAGCATGCGCGCCCGGCCCTGCGCGAGCCGGTCCAGCTCGGGATTTCTGCTCGCCGCCGGAATGCGTGCGTCCACGATCTCGATGATGAGGTCAATCAGCTTGATCTGCTCCTCGATCTGCCGGATCGTTTTGGTCATGTGACCGGGGAACCACTGATAGGTCATATCTGTTCCCTCCTTTGACGATATTTACAAACCGGCTTTTAGGTGAGCGTCAGCCCACGAAGCCGGTTCTTGAAAACGGCTGTCCGATAAACCAGACACTGCCGTAAATCTGTCGTTTTTTTATGTTCCCGACATCCGCAAAGCGGCTGTCCTCACTGTTGTTGCGATTGTCCCCGAGCACGAAGTATTCTTCGGACCCGAGGCGGATGCCTTCCGCCGCTATGCCGGGCTTCGTGATATTCGGAAACTCGCGGTTCTCGATGTAGGTCTTGCCGTCGATCAGGATGAGGCCGTCGCGGATCTGGATGGTCTCCCCCGGCAGCGCGATGACGCGCTTGACGTGGATGCCGGAGTCCGTTCCCCCGCTCCCGCGGTAGGCGATGAGATCGCCGCGGTGAACACTTCCGATCGCGTATACGACGCGGTTGATGAAGACGCGGTCGCCCGCCATCAGCGTCGGACTCATGGAGTTCTCCTGGATCATGACAGAGCTGAAGAACAGGAAGGCGACAGCCGCCGAGGCGAGAAGGACGAGGACCACTTCGACAAGCGTCCGTATGATGCGCTTGTTTCTGTCGCGTTTCATTTTCCGTTTGATATCGGATCCGTAATTAGATTTAGCCATGGTATTATTCTTTACAAATCATATCGTGAGCTGCCGGGCTGCGCAGGGTATACAGATACGCAGGGCGCGCCGGTATGCAAACAAACTGGAGGCATCTATGAAAACAGGGGAAGCACCCATGGCTTCCCCTGTTTTTTGGCCATATTACCGGATGATCTCCTTGACCTTTGCGCTCTTGCCGGAACGCTGTCTCAGATAATGAAGCTTAGCGCGTCTGACTTTACCATGGCGCACGACTTCGATCTTCTCGACGTTCGGTGAGTGCAGCGGCCAGGTCTTTTCAACACCGACACCATTCGATGATTTTCTGACCGTGAATGTTTCTCTGGCGCCGCCGCCCTGTCTCTTGAGCACAACGCCCTCGAAGACCTGGATTCTTTCGCGGTTGCCTTCCTTGATTTTTCCGTGTACGCGGATCGTGTCGCCGACGCGGAATTCCGTGATGCCGTCTTTTAACTGCGCATCTTCGATCTTTTTGATGATCTCGTTCATGTTCTTGACTCCTTTATTTCTTACGGACGTTCGTAACGGGGACGATCTGTCTGCCTCTCCGTGGGCAGACGTCCGTCAGAGGACCATCCAAATCATGCAACTGTACTAATATACTATAGTTCTTTCCGATTTGCAAGATACTTCCTGATAAACTCCCGCTCTTTCGGGCTGATGACCGCATCCTCAAGAAGATCCGGCCTCCGCTCGGCCGTGCGGATGAGGGACTGCTCCCTTCTCCAGGCATCCACCTTGGCGTGATCCCCGCTGAGGAGGATCTTCGGCACCTGCTTTCCGTTCCAGACCTCGGGCCTTGAATACTGCGGATACTCCAGCAGGCCGTCGCTTAAGGAATCGCCCTCCGCGGATTCTTCGTTGTGAAGAACGCCGGGGATCATGCGGGAAATGGCGTCGATCATGCACATGGCGGGCAGCTCGCCGCCGGTCAGCACGAAGTCGCCGATCGAGATGTTGTCTGTCACGATCTCCTCAAGCACGCGCTCATCGATGCCTTCATAGTGGCCGCACAAAAAAACGATGCCTTTATCGAGGGCCATCTCGCGGGCCATGCTCTGTGTGAAAACCTGTCCCTGCGGCGTCAGGTAGACGACGCGGGGCTTATAGTCGAGGCGGGACGCCACCGACCGGTAGGCATCATACACCGGCTGCGCCTGCATGACCATGCCGGCGCCCCCGCCGTAGGGATAATCATCCGTCTTCCCGTGGCGGCTCGCGGTGTAATCCCGGATATTGATCGTTTCGAGGTGAATGAGATCCTCCTCGATCGCGCGGCCGACAATGCTTGTGTGAAGGCCGTCCCGCACCATATCGGGAAAAAGTGTGAGCACAAAACAGTCCATCCTAGATCTCCCTTAAGACCCGTACCGTGATCCGCTTTGCCTCGATGTCTTTCGCGAGGATAAACTCATCCACTGCGGGAAGAAGCACATCCTTCTCACCGGGCACCTCGACGACATAGACGCCATTTGCGCCGGTTTTCAGGATATCCTTCAGCACGCCGAGTTTTTCGCCGTCCTCTGTATAGACGTCGCAGCCGACGAGGTCGCCGACATAGTATTCTCCCTCTTCGAGGGGAATGGCATCCTCCCTGCGCACGTAGAGCTCGGTTCCGCGAAGCTTTTCGGCTTCATCGGCCGAGTCGACGCCTTCAAGCTTTATCACGGGGCGCCCCTTCAGATACTTTACGCCGCAGATCTTCATCTCCGGCGCATCGTCCGAATCGCCCATGAGGACATAGGCAAGATCGCTGAAGCGCCTGACATCGTCCGTTGTCGGAAAGACGCTGACCTCTCCCTTGAGCCCGTGCGGCTTGATCACGGCGCCGACCATAAGTCGCTTTAACATCTTTACGTGATATCCACGATGACCTTTTTATCGGTCTTCGCGGAGGCCGCCTTCACGACGGCGCGGATCGCTTTCGCGATTCTGCCGGCCCTGCCGATGACTTTCCCCATATCGGACGGAGCCACTTTGAGTTCGATGACGATCTGATCGCCCTCCTCGCGCTCGGTCACGACGACTTCATCAGGGTTGTCAACGAGAGCTTTCGCCATCACTTCGACCAACTCTTTCATGGCAAGTTCCTCCTAAAAGAGCCGCTTCACTTCGTGATGCCGGCGATTTTCAGAAGCTTAGCCACCTCAGCTGTCGGCTGTGCGCCGTTCTGGATCCACTTCTTAGCCGCTTCTTCGTCGATGACGTAAGCGCTCGGCTCCTGCGTCGGATCATATGTGCCGATTTCTTCGATGAAACGTCCGTCTCTCGGGGATCTGGAATCCGCGACGATAATTCTGTAGAGCGGAGCCTTCTTCTTGCCGATTCTTCTGAGTCTGATCTTTACCATAACTTTTACTTCCTCCTTGATTTTGCCAAAGACGCCGCCGCTTTTAAGCGGCGTCCGGGTTCTTGATTTATAAAAGATGCAGGACGCATATTTTGGCGCCGCATGCTTTACCGTGGATTAAAACGGGAGCTTGAATCCCCCGAGACCTCCGAGACGTCCGCCGCCGCGGCCTTTCATCATGCCGGGCATCTGTTTCATCATCTTTCTGGCCTGTTCAAAGTTCTTGACGAGCCGGTTGACCTCGCTGATGTCGACGCCGGCGCCGGCCGCGATCCTTTTTTTGCGGGACACCGTCAAAAGATCCGGATTGGAGCGTTCCTTCGGCGTCATGGAGAGGATCATGGCCTCGGTGTGCTTCATCTGGGATTCGTCCACCATGCTGCTCAGCTCTCCCGCTTTCGCGCCGATGCCGGGAAGCATGGACAGGATGCTCTCGATGCCGCCCATCTTTTTCATCTGCTCCATCGATGTCAGATAGTCGTCGAAGCCGAAGGAGGCTTTCCGGAGCTTCTTCTCCATCTCCGCGGCCTTTTCCTCGTCGAGGTTCGACTGCGCCTTCTCGATCAGCGTCAGGACGTCGCCCATGCCGAGGATTCTGCTCGCCATGCGGTCCGGATAGAACTGCTCCAGATCGTCGAGCTTCTCTCCCATGCCGATGTAGAGCAGCGGCTTTCCGGTGGCGGCCTTTACGGACAGCGCCGCGCCGCCTCTTGTGTCGCCGTCGCACTTTGTCAGGATGACGCCGTCGATCCCGACCCTGTACGTAAATGTCTTCGCCACGTTGACCGCTTCCTGGCCTGTCATCGCGTCGATGACCAGTACGGTGTAGTTGACTTCGACTTCACTCTTGATATTCTTCAGCTCCTTCATCATGTCGTCGTCGATCTGGAGCCGTCCGGCGGTGTCGAGGAAAACGACGTTGTTGCCATTTTCGCGCGCGTGCGCAACGCCGGCCTTCGCAATATTGACGGGATCCTGCTTGTCTCCCATGGTGAAGACCGGTACGCCGACCTTCGCGCCGTTGGTCTCGAGCTGCTTGATCGCGCCGGGGCGGTAGACGTCGCAGGCGACGAGCAGGGGCCGTTTTCCTTTACTCTTCATCTTCCCGGCCAGCTTGGCGGCTGTCGTGGTCTTGCCGGAGCCCTGGAGGCCTGCCATCATGATGACCGTCATGCCGCCGGCGTTTAGGGGAATCTCCGTCGTCTCGGAGCCCATCATGGAGACGAGCTCGTCGTGGACGATCTTGATGACCATCTGTCCCGGGTTGAGGCCGTGCATGACATCCTCGCCGATCGCCTTCTGCTCGACGGCGTAGATGAAATTCTTGACGGCCTTGAAGTTGACGTCGGCTTCAAGGAGGGCGATCTTGACTTCCTTCATCGCCTCGTGGACGTCGCTCTCCGTCAGGCGCCCCTTGCCGCGGAGCTGCCTGAATACGTTCTGCAGTTTATCTGTAAGGCTCTCAAATGCCATTTATAATTCCTCCAGGATCTGCTCTGCCTTCTTCCGAACCTCCTCGTCACCGGTGAGGCGGATGATGTCCCCGGCGTACTGCTTGATCCTTATGAACTTCTCCACAAGCTTCAGCTTTTCCTCATAGGAGGCAAGAAGCGCCGCGCAGCGCCGCACAGTGTCGTGTACGCCCTGCCGGCTGATGCCGTGCTCTTCTGCGACCTCGCTCAGCGAAAGATCGCACAGAACGCTCTCCTCGAAGATCGCCCGCTGTTTCTCGGTCAGGAGCTCCCCGTAGAAATCAAAAAGGAGCGCCTCCTCGTACTTTTTGTCCATGACGATCATCATATACGATGAGGATCCGTCCTGTCAAGTATTTTTGCTTTACACTTAAAATGCCGCAGCGGCAAAAAAATGGGAACCCTTTTCCAAGGGTTCCCGACAAGCCGATGATCGGACTCGAACCGATGACCTACGCATTACGAATGCGTTGCTCTACCAACTGAGCCACATCGGCCTGCACTCGACTATTATACACGAATGCAGATAAAAAGCAAGTAAATCTTCAAAAATTAACTCAATTCCCTGTCACGAGGCCGTGATCGCTGTCAGCAGTGCCTCGATCGGCTGCAGCGCTTCGGAAGAAGCGGCATAGATCCTTCCGGCGTCGCTTATGGCAGCGAGCTCCGGCAGGACGGGAAGAGAGGCCGTGTGCTGAATGCCGTAGGCATCTGCCACCGCGCCCGTTCCGCTCTCTCCGAAGAGATAGATCTTCTTTCCGCAGTCGGGGCAGGTCACATAGCTCATGTTCTCCACAAGGCCGAGCACGGGAACGCTCATCGCGGAAGCCATGCGGACGGCTTTGCCGACGATCATGGAGACAAGCTCCTGCGGAGAAGTCACGATCACGATGCCGTCAAGCGGAATCGACTGGAATACCGTGAGCGGGACGTCGCCCGTTCCCGGCGGCATATCGACAAAGAGATAATCCAGTTCTCCCCAGAGGACATCCGTCCAGAACTGCTTGACGGCGCCGGCGATCACCGGTCCGCGCCAGATCACCGGATCCTCACTGTTCGGAAGAAGCAGGTTGATCGACATGACCTTGACGCCGTTTTCCGTATCCATCGGGAGGATTCCCTCGTCATTTCCGAGGGCGTGCTCCCCGTCGATCCCGAACATGCGCGGAATCGACGGTCCCGTGATGTCCGCGTCCAGGATGCCGACGCGCTTGCCGCTCTTTGCCGCAGCGGCAGCCATAAGGGAGGTCACGAGTGATTTTCCGACGCCGCCCTTGCCGCTGACGACGCCGATCACCTTGCCGATCTTCGTCCCTGCATGAGGTGCCTCGAGAAAACTCTTCGGGTCGCGCTCCGCGCAGTTTTCCTTGCAGCTGGAGCAGTCTTTAGAGCAATTTTCAGCCATTTTCGTATATCTCCTTTTACGCTAAAAGCCGATCAGTGAAGCGGCTCCCCGGTTTCGGGGTCAAAGTTCGCGCCCTTCAGATCGTTTATGTCCGTGCCTTCCGGGATGGGATCCGGCGTCAGCTCCGGCATCGGATCTTCGCTGTAATAATTGTCATCGTAGGATGATGAACCGTAAGCGTCATAGCCCGCAGAAGAATCGCTTTCCTGCGCGCCATCCGCATCATAAGCGGATGCGGAATCATCCGTATAAGACGTGTGGCTGCTTGCAGCATGCGGTTCCGCGTCAAAGCTGACCCCTTCCATGGAAGCGTCACTGGAAGGCGCTGCGGAGAAAGGATCCGCTCCGGAGCTCGGAACTGCAGTATCCTCCGGCGCAGGCTGAGGCGCGGGTGCCGGCGTGATCTCAGGCTCACTCTTCTCTTTCTTTTTAAAGAGAGATGAGAAGGAAAACTTCTTCTTCGGCTTTTCTTCAGCGGGCGGCACGGCCGAATAAGGCGTGTATCCCGGAGCCGGCGCGCCATGCTCATCCCGGAACGGAGAGCCCGTGAACTGTGCGGATTCCTGCTTTTCCGTGCCATCGGTAAAGACGCTGCCGCCGCCTTCCTCCGAGCCGTAAACCGGTTTCGCCTTTCTTGTCGTGCGCCCTTCCTTCAGAGCTTTCAGGTAAGACGTCAGCATGAAGATCGAGCCGAAGGCGGTCAGGCCGTCAATCAGAAGGAAGACACCGGCAAGGATGAGAAAGATTTCGACGATGAAGTTTGGCTTGATGATGATGAGAAGCGACAGGGCCAGCGAAACCAAGCCGAAGATCACACTGATCCACCAGTTGTCGCAGCCGAGCTTCTCCAGAATGATTGCAATCTGGATCTTCATGACGCCGCCGGCGATCAGCATGAGTCCGAAGATGATCGTGGCGTACGTAAACAGCTTGCCGTGATAAAGCAGGCAGATGAAGCCGACGGCGCTTAGGCCGACGCCGAGGAACAGATCTGTCGCCAGAAATGATTCGAATCTCTGGTGGCGGAAATACATGACCAGGCGGTAAATGCCGAGAATAAAGGCAATTGCGCCTAACAGGAAACCGAGGAAATTGCTCATCTTGTCGGGAGAAGCGATCAGCGCAATGCCGATCACGACAAAGACCGCTCCCAGAATAAGGGTAAGATTCCTGATTTTTTTCAGGACGGGATCCAGCTGCATACCGGTACCTCCTTTTGTCAAATTATAAGTATTTTACCACGAAACGGGATAAAGTGCGAACGCTTCATGCAAAATTACCGAAGATTCAGACAAGACGGAATAAAGAAGCGCTCTGCGCCGCGAGTCTGAGCCGCAGCGTATTCGGCCAGGCATCCGTCATCTGCTTCTTCGTGCTTCTTGCGCGCGGATTGACCGCGCCGCTCCCGCCGTACTTTTCGTCGTCGCTGCTTATGAGCTCCTTGTAGCGGCCCTCATAAGGCACGCCGATGGAAAGCGCCGGGAAGCTCTGATCCGAGAAGTTAATCACGGCAAGCAGCACGCCTTTACTGTCCTCTGTTTTTCTCATGAAGACGAGCACGGGCTTTTCGCTGTCCGGCGTGTGGATCCAGGTGAAGCCTTCCTCCCTGTCGTCGGCCTCATAGAGCGCCGGCTCTGCTTTAAGGAGTGCCGCAAGATCCGCGATTTCATCGCCTGCAAGCGCCTCTTCGCGGCACGAGAGCAGCTTTTTGCCGGGATGTGCAAAGAGATACACATACGCGGTGCGAAGCGCTGCCGCTTTTTCTTCCTCCGTGCCGGAGACGGCGGAGAGAAATGCCGCCGGATCAAAGGCGCCGACACTTCTCGAGAAAGAGATGACCGATCGCTTCAGATAGTGCTGCAGCATGCCGTTTTCAAGCAGCTGGTGCGCTTCCGTGCGGGCGGAGGCAGGAAGGGACAGGTACTGCTTTACATCCTGCGTAAAATGAAGGTTCCACTCGAAGTCAAAGCCGAGCCCCTCTTCTTCCACGGGCGCCGTGGTATCCGGGAAATCGGCGTCTTCCTCGAGGATGAGGAGCACTTCCGGATAGTCGCGGCGGATCTGAGCCGTAAGTCTTTTGAGGAACTCGATCCCCTCGAGGTTCTCGCCGCTCCCGTAGAGATTGGCGACCCACTCGCCTCTCTTGTAATCCTGGCGGAGAATCGTCGCGCCGCCGTCGACGCGAAGGCCGTCGGCGTGATATTCGCGAATCCAGAAGACCGCATTGGAGATCAGGAAGCTGCGCACTTCGGCGCGGCCGTGATTGAAGAGGCGCGTGCCCCACAGCGGATGGACGCCCTGCCGCGGGTCCAGATGTTCATAGAGACAGGTGCCGTCAAACGAAGCGAGATAATTCGGATCCGGGGAGAACTGCCCCGGGTTCCAGTCGAGGATCACGCCGATGCCGGCACTGTGCAGGCGGTCGATCAGGTATTTGTAATCCTGCGGTTCGCCGAACGCGCTGGCCGGCGCGAAATACCCGGTCGTGTGATAGCCGTTCGAGGACAGGTCCGCGTACTCCATGATCGGCGTCAGCTCGACATGCGTATAGCCGCAGGCGGCCGTGTGCTTTACAAATGCGTCGACCTTCCCGCGGATCACATCGCTGTCCGCCGCATCCGCAAACAAATCCGCCGCCCGGCACTCGCAGATGACGACAGGCGCTTTCGCTGCGTCCGTCTGCTTCCTTCTCTTTTCCAGATACTCGCGGTCATGCCAGCGGTACTTGAGATCGGCGGCGACCGATACGCCCTCTCCCTTCAGAAATGCCAACGCATACGGATCCGGTCTCGTGTAGACAAGACCGTCCTTAAGCTTCAGCTCATACTTATACGCGGTCCCGGACTTAAGGCCCGGGATAAAGAGCTCATAGATCCCGTACGTCTCGTCGTACTCCATCGGATACGCCCGCCCGTCCCAGCTGCAGAACGGCCCGACGACGCTGACACGCACGGCTCCGGGCGCCCAGAGCACAAAGAGGAGGCCCTTTTCGCCCTCATACTCCGCCTCGCGGGCTCCGAAAAGGCGATAGGCGCGGTCGGCGACGCCGGCAGCGAACCGGCTGAGGAGCGCGCTGTCGATCATGGAAGGGACGGCGTAGGGATCTCCCTTTTTCACCCCGTCCGCTTCAAAGAAATGCGCGGTCTCCTTTCGTCCGGGCAGCACCGCTGCAAAATAGCCGGCTTCATCCTCCATGTGCATCACATGCCGCTTCCCGCTCTTTGCTTCCACGAGATAGACGCGCTGCGCACCGGGCAGGAAACACTGATAGAGCATGCCTTCGCGCACCTTGCGGGGCGCCATGACGCTCTTCGGGTACTGTTCCTCCGCATAGATGACCGATTCGATCTTCGGCCAGTCCATATAAGCATAAGCCTTATCTGCCATTTTTTCTTCTCCGCGCTTTATCGCATGCCGCTGATGATAATCTTACTTGATGATTCTGACTTTTCTGACGCCGGAGATCGCCGCGATCTTATCGGTGATCGTCTCATCGAGCGCGGAATCCGTGTCGATCAGTGTGTACGCATAATTGCCGCGGCTTTTATTGGAAATGTTGGCCACGTTGACACCCGCGGCGCCGAGAACGCCGGTCAGCTGCGCGAGCATGTTGGGCTCATTGGTGTGATTGATGCCGATTCTGCCGGCCGTCGTGCACACGCCCATGTCGCAGGAGGGATAATTGACGGAATTCTTGATGTTGCCGTTTTCGAGGTAATCTCGCAGCTGCTTCACCGCCATGACGGCGCAGTTGTCTTCGGATTCCTTGGTCGAAGCGCCCAGATGCGGCGTGATGATCGTGTTCGGCGCCTTCGCGACGCGCGGCGTGACGAAATCCGTTACGTATCTGTGGAGCTTTCCGGAATTCAGCGCCTCGACAAGCGCCGTTTCGTTCACGAGCAGGTCTCTCGAGAAGTTGAGGAGAACAGCGCCGTCCTTCATCAGCGAAAATGCCTCGGCATTGATCATCTCCTTCGTCCCGTCATTCAGCGGCACGTGGATCGTGATGAAATCGCACTCCTTATAGATGTCCGTGACATCCTGCACGTACTTGATGCTGCTGGACAGATTCCAGGCGGCCTTAAGCGAGAGGTAGGGATCATATCCGTGGACTTCCATGCCCAGGGCGACGGCGGAGTTCGCGACCATGACGCCGATGGCGCCAAGGCCGATGATGCCGAGCTTCTTGCCGGCGATCTCCGACCCTGCGAACTGCTTCTTCTGCTTCTCTGCTCTCTTCTGCAGGTCCTCGGTCACTTCCTGCTTTTCAAGCCATTCGATGCCGCCCACGATATCGCGGGACGCGAGCAGCATGCCCGCAATCACAAGCTCCTTCACGCCGTTGGCGTTGGCGCCGGGCGTGTTGAAGACGACGATGCCTTTCTCCGCGCACACATCCACGGGGATGTTATTGACGCCGGCGCCGGCCCGCGCAATGGCCTTTAAGGCGGGATCAAATTCCATCTCCTTCATGTTTGCGCTTCTCACCAAAATGGCGTCGGACGGATCCTGCTCGTGCACTTCCTTGTACTGGTCCGTGAAATGGCGCGTGCCGACAGTCGAGATGTTGTTAAGGCAGCAATATGTGTACATGATATGATTAACTCCTTCCTCTTAAGTCTTAGAGATCTGTCTGGTCAAAAGCGTGTTCGATGGGCTTGCCTGCCGGCGCCATCGGGAAGACCATGTCGTCCTTGTCAATGCGGCAGTCGATGACGACCGGACGGTCCGCGGCGATCGCCTCGCGGATGGCCGCGTCCACTTCTTCTTTTTTCGTGACGCGGATTCCTTTCGCGCCCATGCCCTCGGCAATCTTCACGAAGTCGATGCCGTCGTCAAGCACGGTGGAGGAATATCTCTGGCCGTAGAACAGGTTCTGCCACTGGCGGACCATGCCGAGCACTTCGTTGTTCATGACGACTTCGATCACCTTGATGCCGTTTCTTACGGCGGAGATGACTTCGTTCATATTCATGCGGAAGCAGCCGTCTCCGGCGATGTTGATGACGGTTTTGTCCGGGCAGCCCACCTTGGCGCCCATCGCGGCGCCGAAGCCGAAGCCCATGGTGCCGAGTCCGCCGGAGCTTAAGAAGGTGCGCGGCTTCGTGTAGCTGTAGTACTGCGCCGCCCACATCTGGTGCTGTCCGACATCGGTCGTGATGACGGCCTGTCCTTCCGTGATGCGGTAGATTTCTTCAACGATATAGGGGCCCGTGAGGCGCGGATAGTCGTAGACAAGCGGATGCTCGTCGCGGAACTTGTTCATCCGGCTGACCCACTCGCCGTGGTCCGCTTCGTCGATGAGCGGAAGCAGCGCCTTTAAGGTCTCCTTCAGATCGCCGACGACCGCGGCGTCCACGATGACATTTTTGTTGATCTCCGCGGCGTCGATATCCAGATGGATGATCTTCGCCTGGCTGGCAAACTGCGATGTTTTGCCCGTGTCGCGGTCCGCGAATCTCGTGCCGGCCGCGATGAGCAGGTCGCAGTGGGCGACGGCGTTATTGGCCGTCTTCGTCCCGTGCATGCCGAGCATGCCCATGTAGAGGGGATCCGTGCCGGGGAAGGTACCTTTTCCCATCAGCGTATCGCACACGGGGGCGCTTATCTTGTGCGCCAGGGCGCGGATTTCTTCGGAGGCGTCCGAGGCGATCGCTCCGCCGCCCACAAAGAGGACAGGCATTTCCGCCTTGTTGATGAGCTCTGCGGCCTTCATGAGATCCTCTTTTTTGATCGAAGAGACTTTTCTCGTGATCGGCATCGGCACTTCGGGCGTGAACTCGTACTCCTCGCTTGTGACGTCTTTTGTGATGTCGACGAGCACGGGGCCGGGCCGCCCGCTCTTCGCGATCTGGAACGCTCTGCGGATCGTCGGCGCGAGCTTTTTGATATCCCTGACGATCACGCTGTATTTTGTAATCGGCATCGTGATGCCGGCGATGTCTACCTCCTGGAAGCTGTCTTTCCCGAGCAGCGGGCGGCCGACATTGCAGGTAAATGCCACGAGCGGCACCGAGTCCATATAGGCCGTCGCGATCCCGGTGACCAGATTGGTCGCGCCGGGGCCGGAGGTTGCAAAGACGACGCCGCATTTGCCCGTGGCTCTCGCATAGCCGTCCGCGGCATGCGAGGCGCCCTGCTCATGGGAGGTCAGAATGTGGCGGATCTCATCCTTATGTTTATAGAGCGCGTCGTAGACGTTGAGGATCGTGCCTCCCGGATACCCGAACACAGTATCGACGCCTTGTTCCTTCAGGCACTCTATGACGATTTCAGAACCATTTAACAGCATGTATTTCTCCTGCTCCTTTCAGCAAAATGCTTCTGTCCGGTTTTAAGAGATGCCCCGCGGGATTTCGAGAACCGCGCCGCGGCTTCCCGAAGTCACCATGGAAGCGTATCTCGCGAGGTAGCCTGTCTTTATGTTCGGCTCCTTCGGAACCCACTTCTCCCTGCGCGAAGCGAGCTCCTCGTCGGAAAGCTTCACGTTCAGGGTCTTTTCCGGAATATTGATCGCGATGATGTCGCCTTCTTCAATGAGCGCGATCGGCCCGCCGACCGCAGCTTCCGGGGAAATGTGCCCGATGGAAGCGCCTCTTGAAGCGCCGCTGAAGCGGCCGTCCGTGATGAGCGCCACCGTGGACCCGAGGCCCATGCCGGCGATCGCGGAGGTGGGATTCAGCATTTCGCGCATGCCCGGGCCGCCCTTCGGTCCCTCGTAGCGGATGACGACGACGTCTCCGGC
This sequence comes from Lachnospiraceae bacterium UBA2860, assembly GCA_002350625.1. Lineage (GTDB taxonomy): Bacteria > Bacillota > Clostridia > Lachnospirales > Lachnospiraceae > Chordicoccus. The sequence continues at coordinate 48,204 of DEFE01000022.1, read as the reverse complement.
GTTAATTTTGCCGCCGAGGATCGCATTGATCGCGTCGTCCTCCGAGTCGAAGACGCGGGCAGGTCCCTCATGGACGAGCATCTCCTCCGCCACGGCGCTCTGCTTGACGACGCCGCCCTCGGGGGCGATGTTGCCGCTGAGGACTGCAAGGCCGCCGCTTGTGCTGTACGGATTCTCCACGGGGCGGATGACCGCCTCGTTGCGGTTGACCGCGCCCTTGATGTTCTCGCCGACGGTTTTGCCGGTGACGGTCATGCAGTCAAGGTCAAGGAGGTTCAGCTTTGTGAGCTCCTTCATCACCGCATAGACGCCGCCCGCTTCGTTCAGCTCGTCCATATAGGTGTGGCCGGCCGGAGCGAGGTGGCACAGGTTCGGCGTCTTCGAGGAGTATTCGTTGGCGATGCGCATGTCGAGCTCAAACCCGATCTCGTGCGCGATGGCCGGGAGGTGAAGCATCGTGTTGGTCGAGCAGCCGAGCGCCATATCGACCGTGAGCGCATTTCTGATCGAGCGCTCCGTGATGATGTCGCGCGGACGGATGTTTTTCCTGTAAAGCTCCATGACCTGATTGCCGGCGTGTTTCGCCAGACGGATGCGCGCGGAATAGACGGCGGGAATCGTGCCGTTTCCGCGGAGGCCCATGCCGATCGCTTCGGTCAGGCAGTTCATGCTGTTTGCCGTATACATGCCGCTGCAGGAGCCGCAGGTCGGGCAGCCGAACTCTTCGTATTCTTCGAGCTCCTCTTCGCTCATCGTTCCGGCGGTGCGTGCGCCGACCGCTTCAAAGATGCTGGAAAGAGAAGTGTTCCTGCCGCCGACATGGCCGGGCAGCATCGGCCCGCCGCTCACGAAGACGGTCGGGATGTTGAGGCGCGCCGCCGCCATGAGGAGGCCGGGGACATTTTTGTCGCAGTTCGGGATGCAGACCATGGCGTCGAACTGATGCGCCGTGATCATGGCTTCCGTCGAGTCTGCGATGAGGTCGCGCGTGACAAGCGAGTACTTCATGCCGACGTGGCCCATTGCGATACCGTCGCAGACGGCGATCGCCGGGATGAGGACCGGATAGCCGCCGGCCTCGGCGACGCCGAGCTTTACGGCATCGGCGATTTTGTCAAGATTCATGTGCCCGGGGACGATCTCGTTGAAGGAGCTGACGACAGCCACGAGCGGCTTTTTCATCTCTTCTTTTGTCACACCGAGCGCATTCCAGAGCGACCTGTGCGGCGCCTGCTGCAGACCTTCTTTTACGGCATCACTTCTCATATGCGGCTTTCTCCTCTTTAATATTCTCGCTAACTTAATTCAAGGGAGACGGCCCGCGCCATCTCCCCGCCCTTGTGTCCTGATTTACTTATTGTCGCCCTGGTCGGCGTCTTTCTTTTTGCCCAGTCCGAACAGCGGCTTCTTCTCTTCCACAGCCGGTTCCACCGGGGCGTAAGCATCGCCGGCCTTTTCCACCTGAGCGATCGCCGACTTTCTCATGGGGATGCGGCAGTTTTTATTATTGCCAAACTCCACGATAACGTCGTCGTCTGTGATATCGAGGATCACGCCGTAGAAACCGCCGGTCGTCACAACGCTGTCACCGACTGCCATATCGTTCAGCATGGCGGTGATGCGCTTCTGCTCGTTCTTCTGCGGACGGATCATGAGGAAATACATGATGCCGACCATCACGACAAGCCAGATCAGCATACTGCCCATTCCGAGTCCGGCCGGAGCGGCCGCTCCCTCTGTCATTAGCATTGCACCCATAACTTAATGCCTCCGTATTTGATGGATTCGATAGCATTCCTAATCATACACAAAAACATGCGTCACCGCAAGCGCTATTTCCGCCGCCTGCCCTGCATCACCGTATTAGCGATCGGGTTTTCATTGAAGGCGTCAAGCGTCTCTTTTTTGTAGGCGGCGAAGCGGCCCTCGTCCAGGGCTTCGCGGATCTCCTCCATGAGGTGATTATAGTAGTAGAGATTGTGCATGACGGCGAGCCGCATGCCCAGGATCTCGCCCGCCTTCAGGAGATGCCGGATATAGGCGCGGGAGAACTGTCTGCAGACCGGGCAGGTGCAGCTCATGTCGATCGGGTTTTCGTCCCGCTCATAGCGGGCGTTCATGAGGTTCAGATGTCCGCTTCTCGTGTAGACGTGGCCGTGGCGCCCGTTGCGGGACGGATAGACACAGTCAAAGAAGTCGATGCCTCTCTCCACGCCTTCGAGGATATTGGCGGGCGTTCCGACGCCCATGAGGTAAGTGGGCTTATTCTTGGGCAGGTGCGGGACGACCTCGTCGAGAATGTAATACATCTCTTCGTGCGTCTCTCCTACGGCAAGACCTCCGACAGCGTAGCCGTCGAGATTGAGCTCCGCTATTTCCTCCGCGTGCCGGATCCGGATGTCGGGGATGATGGCGCCCTGATTGATGCCGAAGAGGAGCTGGTGTGGATTGATCGTGTCCGGCAGGGCGTTTAAGCGGTCCAGCTCCGCCTTGCAGCGCTTCAGCCAGCGGGTTGTTCTGTCGACGGAGGCTTCGACGTAGTCGCGGTCCGCGAGCGCGTTCGGGCACTCGTCAAAGGCCATGGCGATCGTGGAACCGAGATTGGACTGGATCCGCATGCTCTCCTCCGGCCCCATGAAGATGATGCGCCCGTCGACATGCGAATGAAAGGTGACGCCCTCTTCTTTGATCTTCCTCAGGTCTGCCAGTGAGAAGACCTGGAAGCCGCCGGAGTCGGTGAGGATCGGTCCGTCCCAGCGCATGAAGCGGTGGAGCCCGCCCATGTCCCGCACCACGTCGTCGCCGGGGCGCACGTGCAGATGATAAGTGTTGCAGAGTTCCACCTGGCAGTGGAGTTCTTTCAGCTCGGGGGAGGAAATGCCGCCTTTGATTGCCGCGGCCGTGCCGACGTTCATGAAGACGGGCGTCTCGATCACGCCGTGTACTGTCGTCATGCGGGCGCGTTTGGCGCGGCCTTCTGTCTTTAATACTTCGTACATATCTCTTTACACCGTTTTCTATTAAATTATCCTAAAAGCATATCTTTTGAATCATGGGGTTAATACACGCAGCTGCCGCCATACGTCCTCACCTCGCT
>DEFE01000022.1:44690-44936 GCA_002350625.1 Lachnospiraceae bacterium UBA2860 | reverse complement strand
CTGCCGCGGCTCCACAAATGTCGTTCGGCGAGGACGTATGGCGGAAGCTGCTGCGTATCGGCATAATTTAAGTTGTATGCAATATGACAAGGGGTCAGACCCCGTGTCAGGTTTATATTGTATGCAATGTGACAAAGAGTAGGCCATATTTCGCTGCAACACCCACATCGTGAGCAGCGGCAGATCCATGTTCTCTCTGCCGCGACTTCGACCGGAGCGTCGCTTGCAGTGCGATTTCAAGCCCTG
>DEFE01000022.1:3683-44567 GCA_002350625.1 Lachnospiraceae bacterium UBA2860 | reverse complement strand
ACGGAGCAAAGAGAGAACATGGATCTGCCGCTGCGCCAAGCTAGCCACGTAATATATTGTTCGCTTTTCAGTTTTTCATTATAGAAGATGCCGCCTTCGCGAAGCAACGGTTTTCGGAATGTGTCGCTTGTTATTTCACGCCCTCTGCATTATAATCTCGGATGATTATGTGATTCAATAAGTAAAAGGCTTTGTATGTAAAGCTTTTAGGATATGCAGGAGACAGCATGAACAGACATTCCTATACATTAGGTATTGATATCGGATCTACAACGGTCAAAATCGCTTTGATGGACGAGAAGAACAACATACTCTTCTCCGACTACAGGCGCCATTTTGCCGAAATACAGAGCACGGCGGCAGCCCTGATCAGGGAAGCGCTGGATGCGTGCGGCGACCTCACCGTCTCCCCCGCCATCACCGGATCGGGCGGACTTACACTGGCGGCGCATCTTAACATTCCTTTTGTGCAGGAAGTCGTCGCGGTCTCAACATCTCTGAAAACCTTCTGCCCGAAAACCGACGTCGCGATCGAGCTCGGCGGGGAAGACGCCAAAATCATCTATTTCGAAAATGGCTCCGTCGAACAGCGCATGAACGGCATCTGCGCCGGCGGCACAGGCTCTTTCATCGACCAGATGGCGGACCTGCTGCAGACAGACGCGGCCGGGCTCAATGAGTTCGCCAGGAGCCACAAAGCGATTTATCCCATCGCCGCGCGCTGCGGCGTGTTCGCAAAGACGGATATCCAGCCGCTTATCAACGAGGGGGCGACCCGCGAGGACCTCGCCGCCTCCATTTTTCAGGCGGTCTGCAACCAGACGATCTCGGGCCTTGCCTGCGGCAAGCCGATCCGCGGCCATGTCGCTTTCCTTGGCGGGCCGCTCCACTTCCTCGACCAGCTCAAAGAGACCTATGTCAGAACGCTTCGCCTCGATGAGGAGCACACGATCGCCCCGGAAAATTCGCACCTCTTCGCCGCGACGGGCGCGGCGATGAACGCTGTGGAGGAAGCGGAGAACGAGGCGAAGAAAGGGAGCCGGGCCAGCGCCGATGCGTCGGTCACGCTCCGCGCGCTCTCCGACCGGCTTGCGGAAGGCGTCGCCCTCGAATTTGAAGTGAACCGCATGGAGCCGCTCTTCGCCTCCGACGACGAATACAATTCTTTCCGGGCCCGTCAGGACCGCTACAGCGTTGAGAAGCAGGATCTGTCCTCCTACAGCGGCAGAGCCTTTCTCGGCATTGACGCGGGCTCGACGACGACGAAGACGGCCCTCATCTCCGAGGACGGAAAGCTGCTCTATTCATTCTATGACAACAATCACGGCGATCCGCTTGCGACCTCGATCCGCGCGATCAAGGAGACCTACGCGCATATGCCGGACGGCGTCACCATCGCCGGCTCCTGCTCCACCGGTTACGGCGAGGCGCTGATCAAGGCGGCGCTTCTCCTCGACGAGGGCGAGGTGGAGACCATTTCCCATTACTATGCCGCGCAGTTTTTTGACCCGGACGTCGACTGCATCCTCGATATCGGCGGACAGGACATGAAGTGTATCCGCATCAGGGATCACGCGGTGGACGATGTCATGCTCAACGAGGCCTGCTCCTCCGGCTGCGGCTCCTTTATCGAGAATTTCGCGAAGACGCTCGACTACAGCGTACAGGATTTCGCGAAGGCGGCTCTTTTTGCGGAGCACCCGATTGATCTGGGCACCCGCTGCACCGTCTTCATGAACTCCAAGGTCAAGCAGGCGCAGAAGGAAGGCGCCACGGTCGCGGATATCTCCGCGGGCCTCGCCTATTCCGTCATCAAAAATGCGCTCTATAAAGTCATCAAGGTCTCTGACGCCTCCGAGCTCGGCAGCAACATCGTGGTTCAGGGCGGCACCTTCTACAACGACGCGGTGCTGAGAGCCTTTGAAAGAATCGCGGACTGCGAGGTCATCCGTCCCGACATCGCCGGCATCATGGGCGCTTTCGGCGCAGCGCTGATCGCCAGGGAGCGCTTTGACGAGAACCGTCCGACAACCATGCTCTCGCTTGAGCAGATCGAGGCCTTCCGCTACTCGACGACGATGTCCCATTGCCACGGCTGCACCAATACCTGCCGTCTGACGATCAACCACTTCCCGGGCGGCCGGAAGTATATCTCCGGCAACCGCTGCGAAAGAGGCATCGGCAAAGAGAAAAACAAGGACCATCTGCCCAATCTCTATGACTACAAATATAAGCGGATCTTCGGCTACAAGCCGCTGGCCGCGGACCAGGCGCCGCGCGGACAGGTCGGCATCCCGCGCGTTCTCAACATGTTTGAGAACTACCCGCTCTGGTTCACGTTTTTCACGAAGCTCGGCTACGAGGTCGTGCTCTCGCCGACCTCGACGCACAAGATGTATGAACTCGGCATCGAATCGATTCCGAGTGAATCCGAATGCTATCCGGCGAAGCTCGCGCACGGACACGTGACGTGGCTGATCAGGCAGGGCGTGAAATTTATCTTCTATCCCTGCATTCCGTATGAGCGGAACGAGTTTCCGGAATCCGTCAACCACTACAACTGCCCGATCGTGACGAGCTACGCGGAGAATATCAAGAACAATATCGAGGAGCTGAAGGATCCGTCCATCCGCTTCATGAATCCTTTCCTCGCGCTCACGGACGAGCGCACCTTCACGAACCGGATGCTCGCCATTTTCCGCGATCTGCCGAAGATCGAGGTGAGGAACGCCGCCAGGGCCGCCTGGGAGGAGCAGTCCCGCGCGCGCACCGATATCGAGAAGAAGGGCGAGGAGACGCTGAAGTATCTCGAGGAGACCGGCCGCCACGGCATCGTGCTCGCCGGAAGACCGTATCACATCGACCCTGAGATCAACCACGGGATACCGGAGCTGATCAACTCCTACGGAATGGCCGTGCTCACGGAGGACTCGATCTCTCATCTGGGGAGTCTCGAGCGCCCCTTGCGCGTCAATGACCAGTGGATGTATCACACGCGCCTCTACGCGGCCGCGAACTACATCAAGACGCGCCCGGACCTCGACATCATCCAGCTCAATTCCTTCGGCTGCGGCGTCGACGCCGTGACGACGGACCAGGTGCAGGAAATCCTGTCGAGAAGCGGCCGGATCTATACCTGCCTCAAAATTGACGAGGTGAATAACCTCGGCGCCGCCCGCATCCGCGTGCGCTCGCTTCTTGCCGCGATCCGCGTCAGGAAGGCAAAGGCGCCGGAGACGAAGATCGTTCCCTCCTCGATCGAAAAAGCTGTCTTCACCGAGGAGATGCGGGAAACCTATACGATTCTGTCCCCGCAGATGTCGCCGATCCATTTCCGTCTCCTGGAAGAGGCCTTTAATTCAGAGGGCTATCACTTCGAGATCCTCGGCAATGACAACCGCAGCGCCATCGACATGGGACTGAAATACGTCAATAACGACGCCTGCTATCCTTCGCTCATCGTCGTCGGGCAGCTCATGGAGGCGCTGACGAGCGGCCGATATGACGTGAACCGCACGGCGGTCATCATGACGCAGACCGGCGGCGGCTGCCGCGCGTCAAATTATATCGGCTTCATAAGGCGCGCTCTGGAGAAGGCCGGCCTCTCCCAGGTGCCTGTCATCTCGCTCAATGTGAGCGGGCTGGAAAAGCAGCCCGGCTTTAAGCTGAACCCGAAGATCGCCGTGAAGCTGGTCTACGCGGTCGTCCTCGGCGACATTCTCATGAAATGTCTCTACCGGATGCGTCCTTATGAGCGCGAGAGCGGCTCGGCAAACAGGATGTATCGGAAATGGGATCGTGTATGCAGGGATTTCCTGAAGGGTTCCGTCGGCTTCCGCCGCTACAATCAGATCTGCAGAAGCATCATCCACGACTTCGACAACCTGCCGATCACGGATGAAGTGAAGCCCAGAGTCGGCATCGTCGGCGAGATCCTCGTCAAGTTCTCTCCGACCGCGAACAATCAGCTTGCCGAGCTCCTTGAAAAGGAAGGCGCCGAAGCCGTTGTGCCGGATCTGCTGGACTTCTTCCAGTACAGCTTCTACAACGGCAATTTCAAGACGGATAATCTCGGCTTCCCGCTCTCGCACAAGCTCAAGATGAACGCGGCCGTCGAGGCGGTGGAACTCTTAAGGGGCGCGGCTTCCGCGGAATTTAAGAAGAGCCGGCATTTTACGCCGCCGGCGAAGATCGCGGATCTGGCGAAGGACGCCTCCCCGATCGTTTCCAACGGCAACCAGACCGGCGAGGGATGGTTCCTGACCGGCGAGATGCTGGAGCTGATCGGCGAAGGCGTACCGAATATCGTCTGCATCCAGCCCTTCGCCTGCCTGCCGAATCACATCGTCGGCAAAGGCGTGATCAAGGAGATCCGCAGGCGCTATCCGGAAGCGAACATCGCCGCCGTCGATTACGACCCGGGCGCCTCCGAGGTCAATCAGCTGAACCGCATCAAGCTCATGCTGAGCACGGCCGTACAGAATCTGAAGGATAAGAAGAATGCACACAGTGAAGGATGAGGGCGGCCTGCGCCGCGCCGCGCTTGTGGGCCTTAATACGGGCCGCACGGGCGAGGATTTTGAACGATCCATGAAAGAGCTCGCAGAGCTCGCTGAAGCAGCCGGTATTGAGCCGGCTGCCGTTTTTACGCAGTCTCTGCCGCGCGTGAACACGGGATATTATATCGGCAGCGGAAAAATCAGCGAGATTGCCGCCTATCTCGGGATGACGGGCACAGATCTCGTGATCGTCGACTCGCAGCTCACGCCCATGCAGCTGCGGAATCTCGGAAATGCCATGAAGTGTGAGGTGCTGGACCGCACGGCGCTCATCCTGAAGATCTTTTCGGAGCGCGCGAGGACGCGCGAAGCGCGGCTGCAGGTCGATTACGCGCGCCTCACCTATCTTCTTCCGCGCCTCGCAGGCATGCACGACGAACTCGGCCGCCAGGGCGGGGCGAGCGGCTCCATGTCTAACCGCGGCGCCGGTGAAAAAAAGATTGAGCTTGACCGCCGCCTTATCGAACAGCGCATGGCGCAGCTGCGCCGGGAACTCGATGAAGTCGAGATGGAGAGAAACACGCAGCGGCGCGCGCGGATGCGGTCAGGCATAAAGCGCGTCTCTCTCGTCGGATACACCAATGCGGGGAAGTCCACCATTTTGAACGGCGTTCTCTCTCTTTACGGCACGGAGGCCGGAAAGCTGGTTTACGAGGAGGACATGCTCTTTGCCACCCTTGACACAAGTATCCGCCGGATCGAGCCCGGCGGGGGCCTTCAGCCCTTCCTGCTCACCGATACCGTCGGATTTATCGACCATCTTCCCGCGACGCTTGTTAAAGCCTTCCGCTCGACGCTGGAGGAGACGAAGTACGCGGACCTCCTCATGATCGTCTCCGACATCTCTGATCCCGATTTCCGGGAGCATCTGAAAGTGACGATTCAGACGCTTGAAGAGATCGGCGCAGGATCCATTCCGCGCTTTTATGTCTTCAACAAAGCGGATCAGCTCGGTGAATTCCGCTCCGACGCGGTCTCCGTTCCCGGCATGCGGGAGGATGACCGCCGCATCACGATCTCGGCAAAATCGCAGGAAGACATAAAGCGGCTGGTAGAGGCCATAGAGGAGGCGCTGACAGCCGGACACACGGCATGTACGCTGCTCATTCCCTACGCGGAGGGGCAGATCATAAACACATTAAAAAAAGGATCCGACATGCGAATCCTTTCTTACACCGATACGGGCACGCTGGTCTCAGCCATGCTCACGGCAGATGAGATTGAGCGCTACAAGGCCTATCTCAAGTAATTTAAGACCGTTTTTCACAGCAGAAGCTGCCTTTTTCACAGGCAGCTTCTGCTTCTATCGCGGGCGCAGCCTCAGCTGCGCTCTTTTGCTTTAAGCTCTTCGTATCTCTCCTTCGCCGCCTTTGCCCCTGCGGCAAAGAGCGTCTCGGCATTTTCCGGGAACGTCCGCTTAAGAGACGCGTACCGGACCTCGCCGTCAAGGAACTCCTCATAAGGGCGCACCGGCTCTTTGGAATCCAAAGTGAATTTGGGCTCCTTTGCCGGATTGTAGCGGTACAGGTGCCAGTAACCGGCCTCCACGGCGCGCTTCATCTCGTCCTGCACCTTCGCCATGCCGCACTTTAATCCGTGCGACTGGCAGGGCGCATAGGCGATGATGACGCTCGGCCCGTCAAACGCCTGCGCTTCCTGAATGGCCTTTAAGAGCTGCGCGTTATCCGCGCCCATCGCCACCTGCGCGACGTAGACGTTGCCGTAGGTCATCAGCATGCCGCCGAGATCCTTCTTCGGGCGTTTATTCCCGGAAGCGGCAAACTGGGCGACAGCGCCGATCGGCGTCGCTTTCGAGGACTGTCCGCCCGTATTCGAGTAGACCTCCGTGTCCACGATGAGCACATTGACATTTTCGCCGCTCGCCACTACGTGGTCGAGGCCGCCGAAGCCGATGTCATAAGCCCATCCGTCGCCGCCGAACATCCAGAAGGTCTTCTTGGCAAGCTGGTCCGCGTATTTCAGAACCTGCTTTGCCTTCTCATCCGGGCAGCTGCGGAGCGCTTCGACGAGCTTTTTGCTGGCCTCACCGTTTTTCTCAAAGTCATCATAGGTCTTAAGCCATCCGTCGACAGCCTGAAGGACTGCCGCGTCATCACACGTCTCCTTCAGGGCTTCGACGCGCATCCGCTCCGCTTCTCTTTGCTGTCCGACGGACAGCACCATGCCGAGCGAGAACTCCGCGTTGTTTTCAAAGAGCGAGTTCGTCCAGGCAGGTCCGCGGCCGTCCGGTCCCGTCGCGTAGGGGATGCCGGGCATCGCGCTGCCCCAGGCCTGGGAGCAGCCCGTCGCGTTGGCCCAGTAGACGCGGTCGCCGAAGAGCTGTGTGAGCAGCTTGGCGTACGGCGTCTCTCCGCATCCCGCACAGGCCGCCGAGAACTCAAGGAGCGGCCGTCTGAACTGGCTTCCCTTCACCGTATAGGGCGGGAACAGATCGCCTTTATCCGAAAGACCGAGCGCATAGCTCCATGCCTCTTTTGTGTCCGGAAGCTCGTTGACAGGCGTCATGCGGATCGCCTTCTCCTTCGCCGGGCAGGATTCGACGCAGCTGCCGCAGCCCGTGCAGTCGAGCGCGCTTACCTGCAGCGTAAAACTGAGTCCCTTCGCCTGCGCACCTTTCGCCTCGGCAAAAAGCATGGCGGACGGCGCTGCGGCCTTCTCCTCCTCCGTGAGAAGATATGGCCTGATCACGGCGTGCGGGCAGACATAGCTGCACTTGTTGCACTGCAGGCACTTATCGGGGGACCAGACCGGCACGCGCACGGCAATGCCCCGCTTCTCATAGGCGGTGAGCCCCATGTCCATGACGCCGTCGATGTACTTGCCGAAAGCGCTGACAGGCAGATCGTCGCCTTTCTGCAGATTGATCGGATCAAGGATCTTAGTTACGACTTCCGGCACATCCCGCGGAGGCATGGGCGCATCTTCAGCATCCTTCCACGCGGCGGGCACATCGATCCGGACGAGCCCTTCTTCGCCGGCGTCGATGGCGGCCAGATTCTTCGATACGACCTCTTCTCCCTTGGCGAAATACGTCTTCTTCGCCGCGTCCTTCATGTAGGAGACGGCGTCTTCGACCGGGATGACGGGCATCAGATGGAAGAACGCGGATTGCAGGACCATATTGAAATGGTTCCCGAGTCCCAGGTCAGCTGCGATCTTTCCAGCGTCGATCGTGTAGAAGCGGATATTCCGCGACGCGAGCTGCCGTTTCACATCGGCCGGCAGATGCTTCTCAAGGGCCTCTCCGCTCCACGGGCAGTTGAGAAGCAGCGTCCCGCCGTCCTTGATCTCGGAGACGATGTCGAACTTCTCAATATAAGTCGGATTGTGGCAGGCGACAAAATCCGCATGCTTCACGTAGTAGGAGGAGCGGATCGGCCTGTCGCCGAAGCGCAGGTGGCTCTTTGTCACGCCGTAGGATTTCTTGGCGTCATATTCAAAATATGCCTGCGCAAACTTCGATGTGTGGCTGTTAATAATCTCCACGGTGTTCTTGTTGGCGCCCACCGTGCCGTCTGAGCCGAGACCCCAGAATTTGCAGCTGACGACGCCTGCGTCGCCTTGATAATCCACGGGCGGCTCGGGAAGGGACAGATGCGTCACGTCGTCCACGATGCCGATCGTAAAGCTGCTAAACGGATCTTCATGCTTCAGATGCTCGAAGACGGCGAAGATCTGCGCGGGCGTCGTGTCCTTGGAGGACAGGCCGTAGCGGCCGCCGACGACTTTGAGATGCTCTCTTCCGTAGAGGGCTGTGCGGACATCCTGGTAGAGCGGTTCGCCGGCGCTGCCGATTTCCTTCGTGCGGTCGAGCACGGCGAGAGCCTTGCAGGTTGCGGGAACAGCTTGCGTAAAGCGCGCGATATCAAAGGGCCGCATCAGGTGTACTTGCACAAAGCCGACCTTCTCTCCTCTTTTCACAAGCTCGTCCACCACCTCTTCGATGCAGCCGCTCACGGAGCCCATGGCCACGATGACGCGCTCTGCATCGGGAGCGCCGTAGTAATTGAAAAGATGATATTCCCTGCCGGTGATCTCTCCGATCTTCTGCATGTAATCTTCCACGATGTCCGGGAGCGCCTGATAATCCGTATTGTTGGCCTCGCGGACCTGGAAGAAGATATCCGGATTCTGTACGGTCGCGCGGAGCATGGGATGCTCGGGATTCAGCGCGTGCGCGCGGAAGGCGTCGAGCGCGTCCCGGTCCAGCAGGCCTTCAAGATCCTCATAAGAGATCTGCTCGACCTTGTCGATCTCATGGGACGTGCGGAATCCGTCAAAGAAATGCAGGAAAGGAATGCGCCCCTTGATGGCCGCAAGGTGAGCGACGCCCGCGAGATCCATCACTTCCTGGACGCTGCCCGTGCTAAGAAGCGCAAAGCCGGTCTGCCGGCAGTTCATGACGTCGGAATGATCGCCGAAGATCGAAAGCGCGTGTGACCCGACCGTTCTCGAGGCGACATGAAGCACGCCCGGAAGCCGCTCGCCGGCGATTCTGTGCAGAACGGGAATCATCAGCATAAGGCCCTGCGAAGAGGTAAAGCTTGTCGCGAGCGCGCCGCTCTGAAGCGCGCCGTGTACCGCCGCCGCAGCGCCGGCCTCCGACTGCATCTCCACGAGCCGCACAGTCTGCCCGAACAGATTTTTCTTTCCTTTTGCGGACCACAGATCCGTCTTTCCGGCCATCGGAGACGACGGCGTGATCGGATAGATCGCGGCGATTTCCGTTAAAGCATAGGCAACGTAAGCAGCCGCTTCGTTGCCGTCTACAGTAACATATTGTTTCTCAGCGCTCATAAACGTACTCCTTCTATCTGTCATCAGGCGGTCTCGATGCTGGCGTCTTTCTCAAGTCCCAGCTTCTTTACGGCCTGCTCGCGCATCTTGAACTTCTGGATCTTGCCCGCGTCGTTCATCGGGAAGCCGTCGACAAAGTCGATATATTTCGGGACCTTGTGCTTGGCCATGTGATCGAGCACGTACTGCTTCATCTCCTCGACGGTCATGGACTCGCCTTCCTTCAAGATGATGCAGGCCATGATCTCCTCGCCCATCGCCTTGTCCGGCACGCCGATCACCTGCACGTCGCTGACCTTCGGATGCGTATAGATGAACTCCTCGATCTCCTTCGGATAGATATTTTCGCCGCCGCGGATGATCATGTCCTTGAGGCGCCCCGTGATGCGGTAATTTCCCTCCGGCGTGCGGCAGGCCAGGTCGCCCGTATGCAGCCACCCGTCTTTATCGATCGCCGCGGCCGTCGCCTTCGGCATCTTGTAATAGCCCTTCATGATATTGTATCCGCGCGCGACGAACTCGCCGATCACGTCGTCCGGGCAGTCCTCTCCCGTCTCCGGATCGACGATCTTGCACTCGACCTCCGGGAACGCGCTGCCGACGGTCGTGACGCGCGTCTCGAGAGAATCTGTCGTCCTGCTCATCGTACAGCCGGGCGAGGCCTCGGTCTGTCCGTAGACGATGACGATCTCCGGCATGTGCATGCGCTCTACGACATCGCGCATGACAGCGATCGGGCAGGGACTTCCCGCCATGATGCCCGTCCGCATGAAGCTGAAATCCGTCTTCTCGAAATCCGGGTGGGACAGCATGGCGATAAACATCGTCGGCACGCCGTGGAAAGCCGTGATATGCTCGTTGTTGATGCAGGACAGCGACGACTTCGGCGAGAAATACGGCAGGGGCAGGATCGTCCCCCCGTGCGTCATCGTCGCCGTCATCGCGAGCACCATGCCGAAGCAGTGGAACATCGGCACCTGGATCATCATGCGGTCCGCCGTGGACAGATCCATGCCGTCGCCGATGCACTTGCCGTCGTTGACGATGTTGTAATGCGTGAGCATGACGCCCTTCGGGAACCCGGTGGTGCCTGAGGTGTACTGCATGTTGCAGACGTCGTTCACGTCCACGGCCGCCGCAAGCCGCTTGATCTCTTCAGCCGGCGTCCTGTCCGCGAAGGAAAGCATGTCCTCCCATCTGAGGGCGCCGGGCATATCGAAGCCGACGCTGATGACATTTCTGAGGAAAGGCAGGCGCTTCGCGCGGAGCGGCTGTCCCGCCTTCGTGTCTTTAAGCTCCGGGCACAGCTCGTTCATGATCTCGCAGTAATTCGAGTCCCTGTACCCGTCGATCATCACGAGCGTGTGCGTATCCGACTGGCGGAGCAGATACTCCGCCTCGTGGATTTTGTAGGCCGTGTTCATGGTGACGAGGATGGCGCCGATCTTCGTCGCCGCCCAGAAGGTCAGGAACCACTGCGGCACATTGGTGGCCCAGATGGTCACCTTGGAGCCGGGCCTCACGCCGAGAGCGACAAATGCGCGCGCCACTTCGTCGACGTCGTCGCGGAATTCCGCATAGGTGCGCGTGTAATCCAGCGTCGTGAACCTGATCGCGCGCTGGTCCGGGAAGTTCTCCACCATCGTGTCGAGCACCTGCGAAAATGTCTTCTCGATGAGCGCTTCCTTTTTCCAGACATAGCGTCCCGTATGCGCATTGTTCCAATAGAGATGCTTGCTCGCCCGCTTCGTATTCGAGAAGCGGCTCATGGAGCTCACAAAGTGCGTGAGAATAATCTCGAGATCCGAGAGCTCGCGGATCCATTCCGGATTCCAGACGATGGAGATAAAGCCGTCGTAATTGACGGAGCGCAGCGCGCCCATCATGTCCCCGATCGGCAGGTCGCCCTCTCCCATCAGCTCCGGCATCGCAGGGCCGTCGTCCCGGCGGAAATCATAGATGTGCACATGGCGGACATAGGCGCCCAGATTCGTGATCGTCGTCTCGGCGTCTTCGCCTCCCTCCACGCAGGTGCCGGGCATATCCCAGGTCGCGCAAAGCCGGTCATCGGCAAAGCGGTTCAGCAGGTCTCTGAGACATCCCGTGTCCGCATAGGGACCTGTTGTCTCAATGGCGATCGCCACCGGCTTTTTGCCGACAAGCTTAAGCAGCTCTTCGATCTTTGCCGCACACTGCTCCTGATTCATGCTCCTTGTGTGGACGCCGACGAGCGGGGCCCCGATATTGACGGCCGCCTCGACCGAGTCCTTGAATTCCTCGGCAAATCCGCGCTGCGTGAAATCAAAGGCCGTATCGACACAGGGCACGGAAAGGCCCTGGTTCGTCAGAAAACGGCGCGAAGAAGCGGCGTGCGCCGGCTGGAAAGGACTGCTCTTCCCGTCAAAGATGCGGTTGCGCACGTTATAGATTTCCACGCCCTTCATCTTCGTGCCGATCGCGGCTTCGCAGAACGCATTCCAGCTCAGATCATTCCAGTTCCGGATAGAAAAAGATAACTTCAATGATGATTCCTCCAAAAACAATTAGTTTTCTTCGTAGATGATCTTGTTGAGCGCGCTGATGTAGGCGCGGATGGAAGCGCCGATGATGTCCGTCGAGATGCCGCTTCCCGAGTAGACGCGGCCGTCTGCGCGGAGCTTGACCAGGGCGCTGCCCATCGCGTCGCGCCCCTCGGACACGGTCTGGATCTGGAAGTCATCGAGCTCATAGTGATGGCCGATGATCTGCTCGATCGCGAGGAAAGAAGCGTCGATCGGGCCGTCGCCGACGCCTATGCCGCGGTATTTTTCGCCGTCCTTCTCGAGGAGGACGTTCGCTGTCGCCGCAATCACATTGCCGCTGTTGATGACATAATTTACGATACGGTAGGTCGCCGGCACCTGCAGGGCCGTGCTCGCCACGATCGCGTCGAGCTCCCTCGTCCCGACAAACTGCTTCTCTTCGGCGACGCGGCGGAACTCCTCGTATACTTTCGCGTTATCTTCTTCGGTGAGATCATATCCCAGCTGCTTCACCACTTTGATGACGTCGCCGATCTCGTCCTCGGCGTCGAGGCACAGGCCTGCGCTCTCGCCGATCACGATATTGTCGAGCGGGGAATCCTTCTTGTCTCTCGTGCTGATGATCCAGCTGAGCTGGCCGACGGCGCGGGAAAGCTCCGTTTTCCGGATGCCGGTGGAAATGCTAAGATCAGCGCCTTTCGTCTCGATGAAATGAACCATCTGCTCGAGCGTCGGATAGCCGGCCTCAAGGGAGGTGCACTTGACGCCGTCTGCACCGGCGGAAATGGCGAAGGCCGCGCATGCGGCGCCCATATACATCGCGTCGGAGGGCTCGGCGTAGAGCTTCACGCCGGCAAGGGAGGCGACATTTTCTTTGATATCCGTAATGAATGCACCGAATTCATCCGGCAGCATGATGCCGGCGCTGTCGGAGATCGTCACTGCGGAAGCACCGGCGGTGATGGCTGTCTCGATGGCCTGATAGAGGAATTCTCTGTCCGCCCTCGTGGCGTCGAGCGCCGTAAGCTCCACCGCTTCCGTGTAGAAACGGCATTTCTTAACCGTCTCTTCGATGAGGGCGAGCATCGCAGGCGCTTTCTTGTGACAGACATATTCCATCTGTACGGTGGAGACGGGAGCCATCACGTTGAGCTGCGGCGCATGCGCGTATCTGATGCTGTCCCAGGTCTCTTCAATATTTCCGGACGCGATCGCAACCGGCGCCGTGAGGGGACATTTGACGGCAGATGCTATCGTCTTATTTGAAAGCAGGTCCGCCTTGCTTCCGCTCATCAGCGGCAATTCGATCCTGTCCGCCTTCAGGCGGTCCAGGATGCGCGCGATCTCCAGCTTCTCCTTAAAGGACAGGGAGTTGTCCCGGATGGCGCTGCTCTCCCGCAGTGTCATATCAATCAGCTTAATGGCTCTCATGCGTGCTCTCCTCACTATTTTTCATCACAGTTCTATTGTTTTGAACATTATTTATTAGGAATCTTTATAACATAAAGTCGCACAAAAGAAAACAGGTCATTTTATGACTTTTTCACATTGATCGGCGTGAACAGCGCATCCACAAACTGATCCGCGTCAAAGCGCTCCATGTCCTCGATCGTCTCGCCAACGCCGATATATTTGACGGGGATGCCGAGCTCGGACTGGACCGCGATGGCGATGCCGCCCTTTGACGTGCCGTCAAGCTTCGTCAGGATAACGCCTGTCACGTCCGCGGCGTCCGAAAACTCCTTCGCCTGAATCAGCGCATTCTGGCCTGTCGTTCCGTCGAGCACAAGCAGTGTCTCGCGCTTTGCCTCGGGATACTCTTTCTCGAGGATGCGGTAGAGCTTGTGCAGCTCGTTCATGAGGTTCTTCTTGTTGTGGAGACGGCCGGCCGTATCGACGAGGAGGATGTCCGCGTCGCGCGCCTTGGCGGCGGCAATCGCGTCGAAGAGCACCGCGCCGGGATCCGCGCCGTCCTGGCCGCTGATCAGCTGGACGCCCGCCCGGTTCGCCCATTCGGCGAGCTGTTCATAGGCGGCCGCGCGATAGGTGTCGGCCGCAGCCAGGATCACGCGCTTTCCTTCCGCCTTGTAGATGGAAGCGAGCTTTCCGACAGAGGTGGTCTTGCCGGCGCCATTTACGCCGATGATAAGGACCGCCGATTTCTGCTTCTCAAACGCATAGTCTTCTTCCGACGTGCGCATGCGGGAGCGGATGCAGTCGATCAGCAGATCGCCGCACGCCATCGGATCCTTCACGCGGTTTTCCTGCACGCGGCCGCGCAGCTCGTCTAAGATCTCCTCGGTCGTGCGCACGCCGATGTCGCCTTTGATCATGATCTCTTCGAGATCGTCGTAGAAATCCTCGTCGATGCGCTCGTGACGCTTCATGACGTCGTCTATGCCGCGGACGAGAACCTCCTGTGTCTTATTGAGCCCTCCAAGCAGCCGCTTAAAGAATCCGAATGCCATATTGATAAGCCTCCTACTTCGAAAGTTTGTCTTCGATCAGATTGACCGATACAAGGGCAGATACCCCTTTTTCCTGCATCGTGATGCCG
The DNA here is from genome assembly GCA_002350625.1 of Lachnospiraceae bacterium UBA2860. Taxonomy (GTDB): domain Bacteria; phylum Bacillota; class Clostridia; order Lachnospirales; family Lachnospiraceae; genus Chordicoccus. The sequence goes on along the minus strand of DEFE01000022.1, from coordinate 30,111 downwards.
TAGAGCCGGTCGGCAGCCGTCATGGTCCCCCTTCTGTGGGTGATGATGATGAACTGCGTATTCTTCGTCAGCTTGTGCAGATACTGCGCGTAGTGAACGACGTTGCTCTCGTCGAGCGCCGCCTCGATCTCGTCGAGCAGGCAGAAGGGCGACGGCTTCATGTTCTGAATGCCGAAAAGAAGAGCGATTGCCGTGAGCGCCTTCTCTCCGCCGGACAGCTGCATCATGTTCTGAAGCTTCTTTCCGGGCGGATGCGCGATGATGCTGATGCCGGCCTCGAGGATATCCGCTTCGGGATCGATCTCGAGCGTGCCGTGCCCGCCTCCGAAGAGCTCGCGGAACGCTTTGTCAAACTCATCGCGTATGATGGCGAATTTCTCGGAGAACTGCCGGCGCATGCCCTGGTCGAGCTCGCTTATGATGCCGGTGAGCGTGTCCTCTGATTTGATGAGATCCTCGTGCTGCGCGGTGAGAAAGCTGTGCCGCTCAAGCACTTCTTTGTACTCCTCGATCGCCGAGACATTGACGTTGCCGAGGCTTTTGATCCCTTCCTTAAGCGCAGAGATTTCTTTCCGCACCTGCGCGCGGTCCTTCCGCGTCTCCATGAGAGGAACTTTCAGCGCCTCGCTCGGCGTGAGCTCATATTCCTCCCACATATAAGAGGTCAGCCCGTCCATATTCTCCGTCAGCCGCTCGTGCTGCGCGTTTAAGCGGAAGATTTCGCGGTCCAGCTGCGTGATGGTTCCGGACAGCGCATCGCGCTTTTCGAAGAATTCCCGGTGGCTGTCCGACAGCTCTTTTTTCTTTGCGACGAGGTCGTTCTTTTCCTGCTCGTCAGCGGCTGCCTGCGCTTCGCCCGTCTTGATCGTCGTGCGGATCTCTTCGATCTGCGCGGCCTTCTCGTCAGCCTCGTGACCGCCGTCGCTGATCGACAGCATGATGGTCTCGAGCTCCCTTTTCAGGGTCTCCGCATCATTTCTTACGCGGTTGAGATTCTGTTCGCGGAAGGCCCGGTTCTCACTGAGCGACGCCATGCGGACATGAACTTCTTCGAGCCTTGCGGCCTGCGTCTCTCTTTTCTGGCGCAGGGCGTCCTCTTCGTCCCGCAGCTTTCCGGCCCGTTCATTGACCGCCTGCTCTTCTTCCTCCGAGAGGGCGAGGGACTTTATAATACCGCTGTTTTTATCCTTTACCTCCGCGATCTGCCGGAGGATCTCATCGTTTTCCTTTTCCAGAGAGCTGCTGTTGATCTGTGAGATGCGCAGCTGCTCCTCCGCCTGCTTTTTGGCCATCTGCGAAGTGTTGAGCTTCAGACGGATCTTCTGCATCTCGTCGCTCAGATCCTGCAGGCGGTCGCGCAGGCTGTTCCGGAGTTCTTTCTTTTCCTCGATTTCGACGCGAAGCGCTTCCGTTTCCTTCTTCTGCCTCGCGGTGCTCTCCGTGAGCTCGTCGATTTCGCGCCGTCTCCCGAGAAGGTTGTCCTGATTGCGGAAGGCGCCGCCCGTGATCGAGCCGCCCGGCGCGAAGGATTCGCCCTGCAGCGTGACCATGTAGACGCTGTGATGATACTTTCTGCCGATGACGATCGCGTGATCGATGGTGTCTACGACGACGATGCGCCCGAGCAGATGCTTAAGAAGATCTGCGTATTCTTTATCTGCCTTGACCAGTCCGGACGCGATGTCTATGACGCCATTTTCGTTAAGGACCTCCTGACTTGCCAGCGTGCGGGGTTTAATGCTGGTCAGCGGCAGAAACGTGGCGCGGCCGGCCTTATTGGTCTTCAGGAACTCGATCAGGTATTTTGCCGTCGCTTCATTGTCGACGACGATGTTGCGCACACTGCCGCCCAGAGCGGTCTCAATCGCCGTCTCATATTTCTTGGGCACGTGGACGAGATCCGCGACGACGCCGCGTATGCCGGGGTTCCGGCTCTTCAGCTCCATGATCCGGCGGATGCCATTTCCGTAGCCGTCGTAGTTTTCGGCCATCGCTTTGAGCGAATCGAGCCTTGAGGAGTCGCGGTGGTAGGAAGTCGTCAGCTGGTCGAGCCTTAGATTGGCGTCGCCCATCTCCGCGCGGACGTCCTTGAGGCCGGCCTCGCAGTTTTTCTCTTCCTCTTCGAGCTTCTTAAGTGTCGTATTTAATGACTGCAGATCCTCGTCGTACCTGCCGGATTCTTTTTCAGCAGAGGCTTCTTCCTCCTTGAGCCTCAAAAGTCTTCCGCCGATCTCGGAGCGCCGGATCTCCATCTGCTCGAGCATGGTGTCATAGCGCTGCATCCGGCCCTTCACGGAGGCCCGGTTTTCAAGCATGTCGATGACATCGCGCTTGGCCTGCTCAATCGCCTCCTCGGTCTCGAAGATCTCGACATCGATATCCGCGAGCTTTCCGGCCTCCCGCTCTTCCTCTTCCGCCGCTTCGGCAAGCGTCTGCTCGGAAGCACTGATCTGCTTCTCCCAGTCCGCCTGCTCGTCCTCTTTCGCCTTTAAATCTCTTTCGATCTGTGCGCGCCGCTCCTCGTACTGGCGGCCCGACATCTCGAGGGCGCGGATCTGTTCGTTCATGAGATCGATCTGGCCGATCAGCTGCTGGCGGATCAGCGCATTTTTGGAATTCCTGTCCGTGAGTTCAAGGACCTTGGCGTCGATCTCTTCGATCTCGCGGTCGACCGCCTCGTATTCTTCCCTGGTGCGGTCAAAGGCCTCTTTTGCTTCCTGCATGTGGCCTTCGGCGACAAAGAGCTTGTCTTCATTTTCTTTCAGCTCTTTTTCCGTGCGCTCCCGCTCGATGAGATAGAGATTGACGTCGAGTTCTCTTAAGGACTGCTTTTTATCCAGATAGATTTTCGCCGCTTCCGACTGCTTCCTGAGCGGTTCGAGACGGGAAGTGAGTTCGGAGAGAATATCATTGACGCGCAGAAGATTCTGGTGCTCATCGTCCAGCTTCTTCAGCGCGGCGCGCTTTCTCTTTTTGAATTTGACGATTCCCGCGGCCTCATCAAAGAGCTCGCGGCGCTCATCGGATTTGACGGAGAGGATCCGGTCGATCTGGCCCTGGCCGATGATGGAATAGCCTTCCTGTCCGATGCCGGTGTCATAGAAGATTTCATTGATATCCCGAAGTCTGACGGGCGTGTTGTTGAGCAGGTATTCGCTCTCACCGGACCGGTAGAGACGCCTTGTGACCTTGACCTCCTCGTAGTCTACGTCAAGACGCCTGTCCGCGTTGTCGAAGGTGATGGCCACCGAGGCAAAGCTCTGCGGCTTTCTTGCCTCCGTTCCGGCGAAAATGACATCCTGCATGTTGCCGCTTCGCAGCTGCTTTGCACTCTGTTCGCCGAGCACCCAGCGGACGGCGTCAGCGACATTGGACTTGCCGCTCCCGTTCGGTCCGACGATGCCCGTGATGCCTTCGCGGAATTCAAAAGTCAGTTTGTTGGCAAAGGACTTGAATCCCTGCACCTCTATGGATTTTAAATACATCCGTAAGTGTATCTCCTCGTAAAGCCACAGACAGCCTCTCGTTTTGCGGGCAGCTGTGCCGTTCTTGTTCTCTCTCTATTAGATGGCGTTCATCGCGCGGAGCGCCTCCTCGGCTGCGGCCTGCGCGGCGGCTTTCTTCGTCTTTCCTTCCCCTTCCCCGAGGACATCCCCGCCTGCCGCGACGGCGATGCGGAAGCGCTTGTCATGCGCGGGTCCCGACTCATCGATCAGCTCGTACGAAGCGCTCAGCCCCTTTGCCTGCAGCAGCTCCTGCAGGACGGTCTTTTTGTCTGAGAACAGATCCTCCTCACTTAAGTCGAGCAGGATATGCGCGCGCACGAAGCTTCTTGCCTCCTCGAAGCCGCCGTCGAGAAAGATCGCGCCGATAAAGGCTTCGAGCGCATCCGAGATGATGGAATCCTTCTGCCGCCCGCCCATCTGTTCCTCCCCTTTTCCGAGGCGGAGGAATTCCGGAAGGCCGATGTCGCGGGCACATTTTGCGAGCGAAGGCTCGCAGACCATGCCCGCCCGCACCTTGGACAGGTCGCCCTCTTCCATCTTGCTGTGTTTATTGTATAAGAATTCCGAGCTGACCAGTTCAAGAACCGCGTCCCCGAGGAATTCCATTCTTTCATTATGATGACACCCCTGCTTCCTGTGCTCGTTCGCATAGGAGGTATGCGTCAGCGCCGTGACGAGAAGCTTCTCATTTTGAAAATGGTAACCGGCTCTTTCGCACAGCTCTGCCAGATCTTTCATCGTTTTCCGTGCTCCGTTTCCTCAAGAAGTCTGACGGCGTCGGCGATCGTGCGGATGCTGTTCACCGCATCCGCCGGAAAGTGAAGTGCCTGGCGCTCTTCGACGACGGTCAGAATCTCAAAAAGCTCAAGCGAATCAGCGCCTAAATCCTCGATCAGGCGCGTTCTCAAGGTGATTTCACCGGCCTCTTCAGGAAGCACAGAGGCCACGGCATCTTTTATGATCTCAAATTCACTCTGCATGGTCAGAACTCTCCGCTTAGCTTTCGCTGCCGGCGCTGTCTGCTTTACTATCGCTGCCGGTGCTGTCAGCTATACTTTCGCTGCCGGCGCTGTCAGCATTGTTATCGCCGCCGGCGCTTTCCACATTGCTTTCGCTGTCGGCGCTGTCTGCATTTTCGGCATTCTGCTTCTTCTTCAGGCGTTTCCCTTCCGCCTGTGCGCCCATGAGCTCGCGGATTTTGCCGTTGACGTCCTCTCTGTAGAACTGAAGGCACTGCTCCACCGCGATGCCGAATTCCTTTTCTTTCGCGCTTCCGTGCGCCTTCACGACAAGGCCGTTCAGGCCGAGCAGCGGCGCCCCGCCGTATTTGGAGGCGTCATAATCTACGAGCGCCTTCTTCAGCGTTCCTTTGATGAGTGCGCCGCCGATCATGCCCGGCACCGTGCTCTTCAGCGCGCCCTTGATGATCCTGAGCAGCGTCGTCGCCGTTCCTTCGTACATCTTCATGATGATGTTTCCGCTGAAAGCATCCGTCACCATGACGTCAGCGCCGCCGGACGGAATGTCTCTCGCCTCGATGGAGCCGATGAAATTGATATCCTTACAGGCTTTGAGGAGCGGGAATGTCTCTTTTACGAGCGCGTTGCCTTTCTCCTCCTCTGCGCCGATATTGACGATCGCGACGCGCGGATTTTCAACCTTCATCGCGTGCTTCATATAGATCGAGCCCATCTGCGCAAACTGGCAGAGCCACTGCGGGCGGGCGTCGACATTGGCGCCGCAGTCGATGAGGAGCGCAAAACCCTCCTCGGTCGGCATCAGCGCGCCGAGCGGCGGGCGCTCAACGCCCTTGATTCTTCCGACGAGCACCTGCCCGCCGACAAGAAGGGCGCCGGTGCTGCCGGCGGACACAAAGGCCTCGGCCTCTCCGCGCCGCACGAGCATCAGCCCTTTAACCATCGAAGAATCCTTCTTGGTTTTGATCGCGACCACGGGAGATTCCGCCATGGCGATCGTCTCCGTGCAGTGGATAATCCTGATCGCATTTCCGCTGTATCCGGTCTTCTTAATCTCGGCCTTTATGGCCGCCTCATCTCCGAGAAGAATCAGTTCGAGTTCCGTTTGTTCCATGAGCGCATGAACAGCTCCGGCAACTGGTGCAGCCGGAGCGTTGTCTCCGCCCATCGCGTCGACAGCTATTCTGATCTTTTCCATCTAAGCGGCCTGCCTTTCTTCCTGAGATTTGAAAAAGCTGCCGCCTCTTTGTGGGCGGCAGCTCTTCGCATGCTTAGTAGTTTAATCTTCGTCCTGCTTGACGATCTCGCGTTTATTATATGTTCCGCAGGCCTTGCAGACCCTGTGCGGCATCATCAGCGCGCCGCACTTGCTGCACTTGACCAGAGTCGGCGCACTCATCTTCCAATGCGCTCTCGTCTTGTCGCGGCGTGCAGAGCAATGCTTATTCTTCGGACAAATGGACATCGTTTACACCTCCTTAACGCACAATGGGTATTATACAGGGCGCCGATGCGCTTTGTCAACAGAAAAATATCAGCGAAGACGGACTGTTTCGCGGGCGATGGCGAGCTCCTCGTTCGTCGGCAGAACGAACACGCGGATCGCGGAATCCGGCGTCGAAATCTCGCATCTCTCGCCGCGGACCTTGTTCTTCTCCGCATCGATCTTTACGCCGGCGTAACCGAAGTGCGCAAGGATCTTGGCGCGCATCGCGCAGTCATTCTCACCGATGCCGCCCGTGAAGGCGATGGCATCCGCACCGTTCATCACGGCGAGGTAGCCGCCGATCGTCTTCTCAACCTTGTGCGCGAAAGCGTCGAGAGCGAGCTGTGCCTTCTCATTGCCGTTGTTCGCAGCTTCCGACAGGTCGCGGAAGTCGCTGGAAAGATTGCCCGAGAGCGCGAAGACGCCGGACTTCTTATTAAGTATTGTCAGCACGTCGTCAGCGGAAAGGCCTTCGTGATCGCAGATGAACTGCACGACCGCCGGATCGATGTCGCCGGAGCGCGTTCCCATCACGAGGCCCTCAAGCGGGGTGAGGCCCATGGACGTGTCGACTGCCTTGCCGCCGACAGATGCAGAAATAGAGGAGCCGTTGCCGAGGTGGCAGACGATGACTCTCTGATGTCCTTCCGGAAGATTCGCATAGCGGATCGTCTCGCCGGAGACGAACATATGGCTCGTGCCGTGGAAGCCGTAGCGGCGCAGCTTATACTTGTCATAGTACTCTTCCGGAATCGCATAGCGGTATGCATAGGGCTCAAGGCTCATACCGAAAGCCGTATCGAAGACGGCCACATTCGACTTGCCGGGCATAGCCGCCTCACAGGCCTCGATGCCCATGAGATTCGCCGGGTTGTGGAGCGGGCCGAGGTCGAAGCATTCGCGGATGACGCGCTTGACGTCATCGTTGACCTTGATGGACTCCGTGTAGACGGAGCCGCCGTGCAGGACGCGGTGGCCGACCGCATCGATCTCGTCGACGGATTTCACGACGCCGTGCTCCGCGTCAAGCAGCGCTTCGAGCACGAGCTCGATGGCTGTCTGATGTGTCGGCATGTCTTTTTCGACGACAAAGTCTTCGATGCCGGGGACCTTGTGCGTCAGTTTGGAGCCGGGGATGCCGATTCTCTCACAGAGGCCTTTTGCCTTTACGGACTCGTCGTCCATGTCGATGAGCTGATACTTCAGGGACGAGCTGCCCGCGTTGATCACAAGTACTTTCATGAATCATTTCTCCTTATTTATTTTATATTTCAATGACGCAATTTAATAATATTTACATCATTCATATACGTTGATAAAACAGTCGGCACTTATGCCGGCAAACATGTGCCCGTTGCTCATTGTATAGTATATGCAGACGGCTTCCGCGCCAAGTACATCTAACCTTCCCGCAAATTGCTAAAAACATTCGTCCAAAAATCCTCGATTGATGGATTTTTGCGGCGAATAACGCAATTTCCGGCAAGCTAAGATGTACTAAAGCTTGTGCAGATTGTCTGCATATACTATACAATGATCTGCCGGGCTGCGCCTGAATAATATGACAGTCGAAGTGTCATTCTGCCGGAAAAAGATTTGGCAGCCAAATAGTCTTCTCGCTGGAGCTGCAGATCGTAGACAGACAATCTGCACAAGCCTTAGTACTTCTTGTCCGTCGAAAATCACGTTGTTCCAGAAAAAAACCCTGTTTGAGCGAAGCGAGTTAGGTTTTTTTCGCCGAACCGCCTTTAGTGATTTTCGTCGGGCTTAGAAGTACTTAGGCGCGGAAGCCGTCTGGCTATGATCTGCAGCTCCGGTGAGAAAGACGTTTGGCAACCAAATCACTAATTATCAATCACCAATTATCAATCACCAATTACCAATCACCAATCACCGATGAACGCGCAGATCCTTTAAGCCTGCTGCGCCTGCACAGCCGTCATCGCAACGACGCCGACGATATCATCCGCATAGCAGCCGCGGGACAGATCATTGACCGGCATCGCCAGACCCTGAAGCACCGGGCCGTAAGCATTCGCCTTAGCGAGACGCTGCACGAGCTTGTAGCCGATATTGCCGGCCTCGAGGCTCGGGAAGACAAGCGTGTTGGCCTGTCCGGCAACCGGGCTGCCCGGAGCCTTGAGCTCGCCGACGGAGGCGACAAGCGCCGCGTCGAGCTGCAGCTCGCCGTCAACACAGATTTCCGGATGGCTTTCGCGAACGAGAGCGACAGCATCAGCCACCTTCGTGACATCGTCATGCTTGGCGCTGCCCTTCGTCGAGTACGAAAGCATCGCGACCTTCGGCTCCTCTCCGACAAAACTCTTGAAAGATTCCGCGGAAACTACGGCGATCTCCGCCAGCTTCTGCGCATCGAAATCAACATTGACGGCGCAGTCGGCAAACACGAAGAGGCCGTTGCAGCCGAGCGTGCAGTCCGGGACCTCCATGAGGAAGAATCCGGAGACGGAGTTAATGCCCGGCTTTGTCTTCAGCAGCTGAAGCGCCGGACGGATCGTGTTGCCCGTGGAATGGCAGGCACCGGACACGACGCCGTCGGCGTCGCCGCACTTGCACATCAGGCAGGCATAGTACATATAATCCTTCTCCATCTGTTCCTTTGCGGACTCCGGCGTCACGCCCTTCTTGGCGCGCAGTTCGACAAACTTGTCGATATATTTCTGCTTGTTCGGATCATTGAACGGATCCACGATGCGGACGCCGCTCAGATCAAAGCCCGCGCCGTTCTTTTCGATTTCTTCCGGGGTGCCGATGATCACGATATCGGCGATGCCTTCCTTTGCGATCTTCTCAGCCGCCTCAAACGTGCGCTTGTCCATCGACTCCGGCAGTACGATCGTCTTCTTATCCGCTTTTGCCTTGGCCTTCAGTTCATCGATAAATCCCATAACTTTGAACACTCCTTTCACGTACAGGTACAATACCGGCATTATCATAGCACAAAATGGCGCCCTGTAGGGTGTTTTTGTGCGGAAAATTGCCGCCTTGAACAATCTTTTACAGGTGCTTCATGCCGCCGGTCGCAAGAATCTCCTCTGCCATTTTCTCAGCCCCTTCAAACCCTTTTTCGACGAGCGCGCGTGACTCCTCCATAAGCGCGGGGACAAACCGTCGCCGCATGTCGTCGAAGCGCCGCATCGCGAGGCGCTCGCCGAGACCGACTTCTCTGGCGGCGAGACGGAAGGATGCTTCGGTGAGACCGTCCAGTGTGTCCGCATCGCCGACGCGTATGGAGAGCTCCCGCGTGCTGCTCTTATAGATCGACGTGCTTAAGATGTCATAGGCCGGGGCAAGACGCACGCGCTTAAGATCGTCGCTGTAGAGCAGCGAATAGTTTTTGATGTGCGCGTCGGAGTTGCCGGCCAGGCAGCTGAAGACGACGCGGTCCCATAGCGATAGTCGGTCGCGGATCGGATCGGCGGAGTGCGTGAGGAGCAGATCGAACATTTCCTTCAGATAGTGCCCGCCTTCTGTCTCATATTTCTCTGAGGGCGGCTTGCCGAGCGCCTGGGCAAAATCTTCCTGATGGAGACGGTGCGGCGGCGTAATGTGTTCCGCCGCGCTGTCAGCGCCGGAAGGCATGATTCTGTCATAACGTTTTGTGGCAAGAAGAATTTCGCTGTCCCGCCCCTTCCCGGTGTCGATGATGAAGCTGTCGGGCACAGGAATGCCGCATTTGCCTGCCGCTTTTAAGCACAGCTGCTCATTTGTCACGATGCCGTGAAGGCGGACATGGCTCTGCTTGACGATGTGGGTGCTCGGCGCGCTGCCTTTCGGAAGATACCAGGCCTCATCCGCATCGCGATAATAGAGGCCGACCTTGCCGGAGGCGCCCGTGAGGGAAAGATGCGACTTCGTCACGAATTCCGCTGATTTTGTCGCGCCCTCTGCCGCCAGCGCCTTCACCTGCGCCATATCGAGTTTCTCATAAGAAGAGATCTCCTCATCTCCTTCTTTCCGGATCCTGATGGCGCCCAGACACTCTTTCCCGAGATTGTACAAAAGAGACAGATAGTCCAGATCATTCAGATGCATCCACTGCTCGACGGACCGCCTGGTAAAGCCTTCCGGCAGAAGGCCTTCAAAAAAACATCGCGTCGCTGATGGTGAAAATGCCTCCCGCATGAGCGGCAGGGACACGGATACCGGAGATGCGTCCGGCCTTTCGAGATAACTCTCCGCATAGGAGAAGCGGGCGTCGGTGCTGTCATTTCCGATGATCCGGCCGACGCGGATCATCGAGCCGCGGTATTCGATCCCGACCTCATACGCGCTCATAGCCGGTCCCTCGCGCGAAGCTCAAGCCGCATGCCGAGCAGGTTCATAAGAAACAGCGCCTTTCCGAGCTCCGCCGTCTCCTTCCCGCGCTCGAGGTCAGAGATAAAGCTCACGCTGAAGCCGCTGACCTCAGAGAGCGCGCCCTGTGTGTACTTCAGTTCTCTTCTCCTTGCCCGCAGGGCTTTTCCAAAAGATTCGGTATCTGTTACCCACATCTTGTCTCCCTCTTTTCCTTATCTTGATGCATTGCCTGCCATACAGTTTTACTGATAATATAGCCGTACGGCGAAATATAAACCCCGCAGACAAAATATTAGCCGTACGGCTCATTTCTATATCACTGATTATAAAATGAGCCGTACGGCTAAGTCAAGTCGCTATGATTTTTTTCCGGGATTCAGCCGACCACCGTGCTGAACACGTCGTCTCCCGTGCCGGCCTCCTCGTTATCCGCAAGCCCCATGGCCCACTTCAGCAGCTTCTGATAGCCCTTCGCCTCCGTCTCGCTGTCTGGATCGAACTGCACGTCCGTCGGGAAGAAAGACACATAGACGTGCTCGTCGTCAGATCCGCAGACGCCGTAAGAAGGTGCGTCCGTATAAGATTCATCCCCGTAGTCAAAGGCGGAAATGCTCGCCAGCCATCCGCCGAAGCCGCTCTCGCGGGAGGCCACGTAAAAGATGGCGAAGGTGCGGTTGTCGATCGCTTCGATTTCCCAGCCTGTATTCGCCGGGATCCCGATCACAAAGTGATCTGTGTTGATGTTCACAGTCGTGTCGTCCGCCCGGGATACCTTTAATCCCGAGAGAATATTGTAGCCGCCGCGGCTGTTCACAAAATCGATGACTTTGGATACATCGTACCCTTCCTCATTTAGAGCGTAGCCGCCCAGCCTCTTTTCGAATTTCAGAATCTTCTCGACATTTTCCTGCTCGACGTCGCTCAGCGAATCCTCGTCAAAATCCGAGGCGGATATGACGCCGTCATACCAGTCGCAGCTGTTAAAATAGTCCGTGAGCTCCTCAGAGTTGAACTTCCTTCCGTGTCTGGCATAGATTTCATTTCTCGCATAAGCTAAGGCCTGCACGGGCAGAAGGCGGAGCTCGTCGATGCCGTAAACTCTGCTGTCCGCCTCCGGCAGCAGATACGCATGGACAGAAGGCTCCGCAAAAGCGGGAAGGGCAAAGACAACAAGCGCGGCAAAGAGCGCCGCAATGGCTAAGCAGCCTTTTTTCGGGAACAGTTTTTTCGCGTTCATGAATCTCTCCTTTCCAGAATGTTCGTCATTTCTTCTTCGAGACGGTACCAGTTCTGTACGGTGTTCTCCAGGATGAAATAGTGGCGCACATAGAAGATCAGGACAACAAGCACCGCGTACATCATAATCATGGACAGCGGAAAAGCGGATTCCGAAAATATCGTGACGCCGATGAGAAAAAGCTCCCCGAACACGGTCATCACGAGGACGATCAGATGGATCAGCCGCTCATGCATCAGATAAGACAGCATTTTCCCGTGACGGCGCAGATCCTTTTCCGACACCGTCTCCGCGCTGATGAGAGCTTCTGCCTCCGCCGTGTGCGCTTTGCACCATTTTTCCACGTTGATGCCGAAGCGGCCGGACGTATTTTTATTTTCCATATCCGCCTCCGTTCCGTCACACCGTGACATATACGTTAATCCTTATATCTTAACTACGCCGCGGGAGCAGGCGTGGACGGCGTCCCGTCCCCCCTTGGCCGCCCTCATCGCTTCGCAGAGATTTGCGAGATACATTTCTTCCGCAAAGAGCGCCCGCTGTCCTTCGAGAAGGACGCAGCTGTCCTCTGCCGGGCGCACGATGACAGGAATCAGCGCGTTCCTTTTGATAAGGGAAAGCAGATCACCGGCCTCCTCCCTGAAACCGAGCACCTGCGTGAGCAGCGCGCCTTCCGCCGCCGCGTCCTTCCTCATGCCGAGGGCGATGTGCAGCAGCGCGCGGGACACATGGGAGATCGTCAGGGATTTAGAGGCGCACATCTCCGCGAATTCGCGCACGGAACGGAATTCCTGCCTCTTTTTTAAAATGGTGCAAGCCAGAGAAGGCGTCACATCCTGATAGATTTCCAGGGATTCCGGCCGATCTGTCTCCCAGATGCGCATAAGCAGAAGGGCTGAAAAATCCTCAGGCAAGATGAGGCCGTCCCGGTTCAGCGCATCTGTAAGAATCTCCGCGGTCGCCTCCGGAACTGCCGCATGAATGGCGTCTTCAATGAGATCGGACGGCTGCTTTTCCATAAGCCGCGTATAGTCCTCTTCCACTTTATTGCGAATGGCGGAGGCGGAAGCATAAGGAGCGATTGTCTGACCGTCCTGATGCGGCTGTCCGATCCGCGCGAAGGTCCAGGGCTCCATCTCGGATTCATTGCGGATCAGCGCCTTTCCGTACTCGACACCGAGGATGTTGTTCGGCGCGGAAAGAAGATCTTTATAGGCCGGCACGGCAATGGCGCGGGCCTTAGGAAAGGACAGGCCCTCTTTGAGGCCGTCCTGCAGCTTCTGCCGCATATCCTTTGATTCGTGGGCGAGCTCGCGCGCGCAGCTCATAAGTACGTCCGCCTCTCCGCTCTCGCTTCCGAAAGCAATCACATCGACGACGTGCAGCGCGTCAAGAATCCGTACCGCGGCATCGGCGAAGCGCTCCGCGGACGAGGTCGCATACCGGACCGGATAGCTGAGGACAAGGTCCGCGCCTCCCTTCAGCGCCATTTCCGCTCGCGCATAGCGATCGACGATCGCCGGCTCGCCTCTCTGCACGAAATCCCCGCTCATCAGCGCAATGATCCGGTCCGCACCCCGCTCGCGCACCTTTTGGAGCAGATGCGCGTGCCCGTTGTGAAAGGGATTGAATTCCGCTATGATCGCCGCAGTTGTCATAGGCATTTCCTCAATTTTTAAAGCTGTGGACAGGCGCCGGGATCCGTCCGTTCCGTTCGATCAGCCTTGAGCAGTCAAAGCGGTTCACCGGCATGATTGGCGCGTGGCCGAGCAGGCCGCCGAAGGTCACCTGGTCTCCGACCTTTTTGCCGGCCGCCGGAATGAGCCGCACGGCCGTCGTCTTCTGATTGATCATGCCGAGCGCCATCTCGTCCGCGATAATGCCGGAGATGGTCGACGCTGAAGTATCTCCCGGCACGGCGATCATATCGAGGCCGACGGAACAGACGCAGGTCATCGCCTCAAGCTTTTCAAGCGTCAGTGCGCCCGCATTTACCGCGTCGATCATGCCCTGATCCTCGCTCACGGGAATAAAAGCGCCAGACAGGCCGCCCACGTAGGAAGAAGCCATGAGGCCGCCCTTCTTGACCTGGTCGTTGAGCAGCGCGAGCGCGGCTGTCGTGCCGGGCGCTCCCGCCTCCTCGACGCCGATTTCTTTCAGAATATCCGCCACGGAGTCCCCGATCGCAGGCGTCGGAGCAAGCGACAGATCCACGATGCCGAAGGGATAGCCGAGACGTCTTGAGGCCTCCTGCGCGACCAGCTGCCCGACGCGGGTAATCTTGAACGCCGTGCGCTTGATCGTCTCACACAGCTCCTCAAAGCCTGCGCCGCGGCACTCCTCCACAGCCGACAGCACGACGCCGGGACCGGAGACGCCGACGTTGATGACCGTATCCGGCATGGTGACGCCGTGAAAAGCACCGGCCATAAACGGATTGTCGTCCGGTGCGTTGCAGAAGACGACGAGCTTGGCGCATCCCAGGCCGTCCCTGTCCGCGGTGCGCTCTGCCGTCTCTTTGATGACTTCTCCCATGAGGCGGACGGCGTCCATGTTGATGCCCTGCTTTGTGGAGGCAAGATTCACCGAGCTGCAGACGCGTTCCGTCGCATAGAGAGCTTCGGGGATAGAGCGAATGAGCAGCTCGTCGGCCGGCGTCATGCCTTCGGAGACAAGCGCGCTGAAGCCGCCGATGAAATTGACGCCGACATCCTGCGCGCACGCGTCAAGTGTCTTCGCGATCCGGACATAGTCGCCGGTGTCCCGCAGCGCGCCGCCGATCAGGGCGACAGGCGTCACGGAGATGCGCTTATTGACGATCGGCACGCCGTAGTCCGAGGCGATATCCTCGCCTGTCCTGACTAGATCCTTCGCGCGCGTAAGAATCTTATCGCGGATTTTCCCGCACATGGCCGCAATATCCGTATCGATGCAGTCGAGAAGCGAGATGCCCATCGTGATCGTGCGGACATCGAAGTTCTCCCTGTCAATCATCTTATTGGTTTCAATGACTTCTGATAAATTGATCATGACTCGTCCCTTAGATCCTGTGCATTTTTTCGAAGATTTCTTCTCTCTGGACGTGTACCTTGACCCCGATTTCTTCACCGACTTTCTGGAGGTCTTCGCGCACTTCGGCGAAAGGCTTCATGGTGCCGGTGAGATCGACGACCATCATCATGTTGAAATAACCGCCCGTGATGGTCTGCGAGATGTCGAGTATGTTGCAGCTGTTCTCCGCCAGGTAGGTGCAGATTTTTGCTATGATGCCGACAGTGTCCTTGCCTATGACGGTTATAATGACTTTTTTCATGTCCTCTTATCCCCTGTACTCACTGATATGTCCCTTGTCCGTAAATCTTTAAAAGACGACAGCCTCCCCCGGCAGATCGCGGTGCGCGATCGTGATCCGGAAATCTGAAGAACGGAAAGGATTGTCGCCGAGCGTCACTTCGTCGCAGACCGTCTCAAAAGCGAGCGCCTCGTAATTGTTCTCTTCGCTTAAATGTCCCAGAAAAATCTCCCGGATGCCTTCGTGCAGCACGCGGCACAGCAGCTGCCCGGCCGTCTCGTTGGACAGATGTCCTTTTTCTCCCAGGATGCGCCGCTTCAGATAGTACGGATAGCGGCCGGCTTCCAGCATGCGCACGTCGTGATTGGATTCAAGGAGAAGGACGTCGAGGTCCTTCAGGGCGTGAACGGTATACTCGTCATAGCAGCCCATGTCCGTAGCCGTGGCAAGCGCTTTCCCGCCGTGTTCGATCCGATAGCCGACCGGTTCCGCCGCGTCGTGGGATATGCTGAACGGCTTCACCGCGAGGTCGCCCACGTTAAAGCTGCTGTCCGCCTCTATGACGTGCCAGAGATCCTCCGGGATCTTCCCGATCGCCGTGGACTTTTTAAGAGCCCCGACCGTTCCCTGCGTCGCATAGATCGGAATTCCGTAACGCCTTGCCAGCACGCCGAGTCCCTTGATGTGATCAGAATGTTCGTGTGTAATCAATATGGCATCGATGTCCGGCGTCGTGAGATCAAGGCTGTTGAGGCCGGCCTCGATGCGCTTCCCGGAGATGCCCGCGTCGATCAGCACCGATGTATCCGCGCTCCCCGCATAGATACAGTTGCCGCTGCTCCCGCTTGCAATACTGCAGAATTTCATGCTCTTCCCTTTATTAATTCCCTTACTCTCCTGTCGATCTGCGCCTTCGTCAGGGCAAAATCGCCGCTGTTATCGATCACAAGACCGGCGTGCGCGCGGAATTCCTCTTCCGACAGCTGTTTCTCCATCGTCTTTTGAATCCGCTCCTCCGTATACCCCCTGGAAGAGATAAGACGCCTGTATCTTGTGTCTGTATCCGCATAAATATACCACATTTCGTCGCACAATGCATCATAATGATCTTCGATCAGAAGTGCTGCCTCCACAACGAACAAATCCGTTCCGGCCTCCTTCTGCTCCCCCATCAGCCGGATCGTCTCGCGCTTGACCGCCGGATGGATCAGGGCATCCAGCGCGTCGCGCTCTGTCTCATTTTCGAAAATGCGGGCGGCAATCTGTGCTCTGTCGAGACTTTGATCCTCCTTCACGATCTCCTCCCCGAAGAGGCGGACAGCCTCGCCGTACAGAGCGCCGTCCGGCTCCAGCAGCGAGCGGCTCACGTCGTCGAGACGCAGGATATAAGCATCCCACCTCTCCTTCAGATAATTCAGAACCTCTGATTTACCGGATCCGATGCCTCCGGTCACGCCGATCGCATACATATGTCATCCGCTCCTTCATCGCACGAATAGTCCCCGTCATTTTGCCTCATACCAGTCGCGCCCGATGTGGCTGTCCGTCTCCAGGCGGACGCTTAAGTCCGCGGCCGCGCTCATTTCTTCGCTGACGATCTGTCTGGCTTTTTCCGCGTCTGCCTCCGGGACCTCGACGAGCAGCTCGTCATGGATCTGCAGGATCAGCGTCGCGGAGGGCAGCTCCTTCTTAAGCCGCCTGAAGACGCGGATCATGCCGATCTTCATGATGTCGGCGGCGGTGCCCTGGATCGGGCTGTTCATGGCCGCTCGCTCTCCGAAGCTGCGCTGCATGAAATTGGACGACTTCAGCTCCGGGATCGGGCGGCGCCTGCCGAACAGCGATTCCGCATAGCCTTTCTCCTTCGCCGACGCGACCAGGCCGTCCAGGAAGGACTTGATCTGCGGATACGTGGCAAAGTACATATTGATATATTCCTGCGCTTCCTGCCGGCTGATCGAAAGTCCCTGGCTGAGGCCGAACGAGCTGATGCCGTAGACGATGCCGAAGTTGACGGCTTTCGCGTTCCTGCGCATGAGGTCCGTGACCTCGTCAAACGGGATGTGGAAAACCTGCGAAGCCGTGATGCGGTGAATATCCTTCGCCTGCCGGTAAGCATCGATCAGCTGCGGGTCCCCGGACATATGCGCCAGTATTCTGAGTTCGATCTGCGAGTAGTCCGCGTCGACGAAGACGCAGCCATCCTTCGGATAGAAGCACTTGCGGATGAGCCGCCCGAGCTCCTCGCGCATGGGGATGTTCTGCAGGTTCGGATCTGCACTTGAGAGCCGGCCGGTCGCGGTCACCGTCTGCTTGAAGGAGGTGCGGATCCTGCCGTCTTCCTCAATAAATGCAGGCAGGCCGTCGGCATAGGTGGATTTCAGCTTGCTCAGCGTTCTGTATTCAAGAATATTCGCCACGATCGGATGGATCGGCGCGAGCTTCTCCAGCACGTCGGCCGCCGTCGAATAGCCTGTCTTTGTCTTCTTCCCGCCGGGCATGCCCATTTTCTCAAAGAGAATGCTGCCAAGCTGCTTCGGCGAGTTGATATTGAAGGATTCTCCCGCCTCCGCATAGATCATCCCCGTGAGCTCGTCGATGCGCTCGGACAGGCTGTCGCCGTACTTTTTCAGCTCTTCGCGGCTGGCAAGAATTCCGGCGTTTTCCATGGAGGCAAGGCAGTAGACAAGCGGCATCTCCACCTCGTCAAAGAGCTTTTCCATGCCATTTTCGCGGAGCTTCTCCCTGAGAATCCCGCAGGAAGCAAAAGCAGTCTGTGCATCCGCTGCGGACAGCTCCGCCATTTTTTCGCGGAAACCCTCCGTCCCTGCCGCGGCCGCGACGCCTTTTTTGCCGATCAGCTCCTCCGCCGACGGCACGTTTTTGTGGAGATATGCCGAAGCGATCGCGTCGTAAGCCCAGTCGGACTTTAAGGGATCAAGAAGATAGGCGGCGATCACGCAGTCAAAGATCCGCCCTTTATCCTCCGTGCCGGTGAGGCGGAGCAGATGCTTCGCGTCCGTCACCGCTGTCACGGTCTCACTTTCAAGGATGCCGCGGAGCCCTTCGACGACCGCTTCTTCCGTCAGCGCTTCGCCGGGAAGGAAAACATAGGTCTCCTCCGGCAGGCACACGGCGGCAGCAAAGAGCCGGTTCTGTTCAATGGCAACCGAGACGCCGCAGCTCTTGGCCGCACGTGCTTTTGCATATACCTCTTCAGCTTCTTCAGGGCCGGCAAGAACATATGAGCCGCTCGTGCCCGTTTTTTTGCTGTCCTCTTCAAAAGCTCCGAGAAAGCTTTTCATGCCGAGCCGCTTAAAGTCCTCATAGGCGCTGTCGCTCTTCATGTCATAGGCGCTGAAGGATGCGCGGTCAAAATCGACGGGGGCATCCCGCCGGATCGTCACGAGCGTCAGAGACAGGAGGAGGTCATCATAATGATCCCGCATGGCCTCCATCGCCTTCTTTGGTTTGATTTCCTCCACATGCGCGCGCGCATTCTCGATGGAGCCGAAGGCAGCCATGATTTTCTGCGCCGTCTTCTCTCCGACGCCGGGAAGGCCCGGCACGTTATCCGAAGAGTCGCCCATGAGCGCCTTGAGCTCAATAAACTTCTCCGGGGTCACGCCGTATTTTTCTTTTACATCCGCCGGCGTGTACCGCTCGTAGGTCGTCTGTCCGCCCTTCGTCTTCGGAATGATCACCTGCGTTCCCTCCGAGGCGATCTGCAGGAGGTCCCGGTCCCCTGAGACCAGAGACACACTGACGCCCTCTTTCTCCGCCTTCAGCGCAAGCGTTCCGAGAATATCGTCCGCCTCCCACTTCTCAGCGGTCAGCACGGGAATCTTCATATCTGAGAGCAGTTTCTTGACAACAGGCACCTGCTCGCGGAATTCGTCCGGCGCAGAGGATCTTGTTCCTTTGTAATCGGCATACAGCTCATGCCGGAAGGTCGGCGAAGGCAGATCAAAGGCAACGGCGAGATAATCCGGCTTCTCCTCGTCGAGAATCTTCGTCAATATATTAATGAAGCCGAAGATCGCGTTCGTATGGAGGCCGTCCGGAGCTGTCATCGTAAGCGGAACGCCGTAAAACGCGCGAAACAGGATACTGTGTCCGTCGATCAGAACTAACTTTTCACTCATGTACCGCACCTCCGCTGATGTATTCGATGGATCCTCTGAAAAGATCCGTCAGTCTGCTGAATAATTCGGGGAGCAGAAAACTGATCAGGATGCCCACGATAATCACAGCCATGACGATGATGCCGATCCATAAGAGGACAGACAGCGTCTGCCTGCGGGCCAGCCGCTTCTCACCTTCCTCGATCCGCGCGTCGAGCATGCCTTTTATATCAAAGCTGTCCATCTTGCCTTCATCCAGGTAGCGGACGGCGTAATCGACAATGAAGCTCGTCTCCAGCTCATGCCGGCACTCCTCACACTCCCTGATATGGGCGATGAACTGAGCGCTGTCGCGCCCGGAAAGCTCATCATCCAGATAAGGCCGTATCATCTTCTGCATTCTTTGACAGATCTGTTTTTCCGCCATATCGTCTCCCGCCATTTACATCGTCCTACGAAAAAACATTATAGCACGAAAGGGCGTTTCCTGTCTTGACCGCTGTCAGATAGCCGTTTCAACAGCAATATGTCAATATTCTACTAATACAGGATAACAGAACGCCTAAACAGAAGGGATATTCGGCGTATAATACGGGACATGGATGACAACAATGTTTTAGTTTTCGAATGAAGTTATTCGGATAGGAGGTATACTCATGAAACTGTACAATATCAAAGATCTCAAAAACTTCAGCCATGTAATCGACGCTTGCGAAGGAAATGTCATGATGGTGAGCCCGAGCGGTGACCAGCTGAATCTCAAGTCGAAGCTCACACAGCTCCTCGTGCTTTCCGAGACATTTGGTACCGAAGAGACGCCGATTTCCGAGATGGAAGTTGTCGCGGAGAACCCGATGGATGTGGTCAGAATCATGGATTACATGATCAGCGCATGAGACATAGTAAAAAAAATATGACAAGGGGTCAGACCCCTTGTCATATTTTTATTCTCAAAATCCGAGATTGTCATTGACAAGAATCACATGGATTCTGCCGGGATGCTTCGAGTACCTCGTGATGAGGAACTGGCAGCAGATCGTATCCGGAGACTTGCAGTTCATGCAGGCGCCGGTCTTTGCGCAGGGCGTATTGAGGCCGAAGCGCTGCGCGTTAATCGGAGCCGCCACATTTCTGGCCCGCTTCATGGCGCCGTCCAGATCGCTGCAGACTTTATTCATGCCGACGATGAAGATGACCTTCTTAGGTCCCTGCGCGAGCGCCGATACGCGGTTCGCATTGCCGTCGATATTGACGAGCTCCCCGTCCTCCGTCATCGCGTTGACGCTGCTGAGAAAAACGTCCGCGTCGTAAGCGGCCAGCATCGCCGCGCGCTTATCCGCAATTTCATTCCTGTCAATGAAATTGTAATTTCCTTCTTTAAGAGCACTGACGAGGCCGATCTCCCCGGCGCTGACCGATCCGCCCATTGTCACGCTGCTCCCCTCCGGGATGAGAGACAGTGCAATCTTCAGCGCCTCCTCCCTGTCAGAGGCACAGTAAGCGGACATATTGCGCGACTTCAGTCCCTCTGCGACCTTCTGTGCGAGCAGCGCGTTCCTTTTTTGAATATTCTCATTCATTTCCTCTCTCCTGTTTTTTTCGAAAATGGATCAGCGGTTTACCAGTTCGACGCGTACTTATTGATCAGTCCGATTTTAGTCAAAGGCCAGTACCTGAAGCCGGCCCGTCCGACAATCTGATCCCTGCGCACGCATTTGTTGTACCAGAAACGCGAGTCATTGCTGTGGGCGCGATTGTCTCCGAGCATAAAATAACAATTCTCCGGCACCGTATAAGGACCGAAATTATCATGCTTGTCAGAACTTACGAACGGCTCGTTCTCCATGTCGTTGACGCCGTTGATATAGACCTGGCCGTCCTTCAGCTCGATCGTATCTCCAGGCAGGCCGATGAGCCGCTTCACAAACAGGCGCTTCTCGTCATCCGGAAAATGGAAGATGATGATGTCGTAGCGCTGCGGATCCCCGTATTTGTAAGCGAGGCGGTTGCCGAATACACGCTCTCCCGTCATAATCGTCGTCTCCATGGAGCCGGAGGGAATACGCGCATTGATCACAAGGAACGTGTTGATGGCGATGGCAACGACGATAATAATGATATAAGGAATAATTTCCGGTATGATAACCGCCGCAGACAACTTGCTCTTTCCTTCCTCAGCCGCAGACGTCTGATTTTCCGAAGCCTGCGCGTCTACCTGATTCACATCTTTACTTTTTTTTGCCATTTCCTATTGCTCCTTTATGCCAGCCGGTTTCAAATATCCGGTACAGCTTTACCGCAGCAGGTAAACCTGAGAATACCGGTTAAATCGTTCGGAAAACTCATCGATCGGATTGTCTACAAAGATATCCGCCCAGTTCTGATTGTTCATGGCCGAGCCGCCGTGATCCTCCAGCGTGTAGACATGCCCGTCGATCAGCAGCTTATCGCCGAAATAGAGGCCGAGCCGGTCACAGGTGGCGGCCGATACAGCTACGGTCCGCCCCGGGATGAGGGGCGCGCCGCTCGCGGTTTTTCCCACGTAGATTCCCTGATCTTCCGGCGTGTCCATATAAGCGGTAAGCCGCCAGACGCCGAGGTCGATCACGGTCGCATAATTGCCGGGGTTGTCGCTGTTGTCCCAGCTGCCGGACCCGCTGGCGGAGACATGAACTCTTCTCACAGCCGTCTGCGTATGGCCCTTCTTATCCGTCAGAAGATAGCTGACCGGATACTCCCCTTCCTTGGCCGTGTCGAGCGCACTGACATCAGCGGTTACGCTTTTCAGCTTCTTCTCGTCGTAGGTGATCCCTTCCATCGGATCAAAGGAGCTTCCGACCGTGACCTTCTTCTGGCCTTCCATCCCGTAGAGATAGTACTCCAGATTCTCATACACCGTGACGGTGATCGTCTGATAATGAATCGACTGATCCATGGCCGCCACTGTGTAGGTCAGCTCCTGTGTCCCGATCCTGCCCCAGTCCGTCTGCGTCGTGTCGCACAGGACGGTGCCGATCGTCTCGTCCCAGGTGACGCCGGCCATAGGGTCGGGCGTCATGCCTTCGATCAGGCTGAAGTTCCGGATGCCCCGCACATGTGCGAGCACAGGGTCGGCATTTTCTTCCGGACCGGAGGACGCAGCACTTTCCGCTTCCGAAGAAGATGCAGTGCCGGCCGTCTGCCCGGCAGAGGAAGCTTCTTTTTCCTCTGCTTCGACGAAGACGGGGCGCCCGGACGTGAAGGTCAGTAAAACAGCTGCCGCAAAAAGAACAAAGCAAAAAACGGAGAGATCAGAAATTACGGATTTTAAACTCACGTTCCGCCTCCCGCTTCATATCCTTTTTGGCGATGTCATCGCGCTTATCGAACAGCTTCTTGCCCTTTGCGAGTCCCACTTCGACCTTAACAAGACTTCCTTTAAAATACACCTGCAGCGGCACAAGCGTAAATCCTTTCTCCCGGATCTTCTGCCCCAGCTTGCGTATCTCTGCCGCGTGCATCAGAAGACGCCGCTTTCTCAGCGGATCGCGGTTGAACAGGTTCCCTTTCTCATAGGGAGATATATGCATGCCGTCGACAAACACCTCTCCGCCGTGTATATCCACGTAAGCCTCTTTGATGGAGCAGTGCCCCATCCGGATGGATTTCACTTCCGTCCCGAACAGCTCGATCCCGGCCTCATAGGTCTCCAAAATAAAGTAGTCGTGGTATGCCTTTTTGTTGTTCGCAATAACTTTGACAGATTCTTTTGCCATAGACGCTGTTGTTTAAGAAAGAAATGACCCCCGCTTCTTTAGCGGAGGCCTTGTCGTTCATTACTTCAGGAAACTCATCGACAGGACAAGCGACAGAATAAAGAACACGGCTGCAAGGATCTTTGTCAGCTTGACGAGTCCGCCTTCCATGGATCTGCCTTTGTTCTGCCCCCAGTAAGTTTCCGCCGCACCGGCGATCGCACCGAGGCCGGCGCTTTTGCCCTCCTGCATGAGGACGATCGCCGCAAGCGCGACACAATCGATGATATAAACGATCGTCAGTAATACTCTGAGAACACCCATGATATCCTTTACCTCCAAATCAAAAACCAAACGAAAGTATAACACAGGTATTTCATATATTCAACTTATTTTTCCTAAGAATCGTATACGCAAATGGCGCTGCATCAGAGGCAGCGCCGAACCATCTCCGGGTCCTCGAGCGCCAGCTCCAGAAGGCGGCTCAGAATGCCCGTATACCCTTTGCCCAGGGCTTTGGCTTTATTCATCGTAGACGGAGAAACGCGCAGCGTGAGCACCTGCTTCTTTCTCTCTTCCCTTTTCTGCTCCGCGAGCGCGGCAAACTCCTCATACTGCTCAGGTGTCATCTTGGCGACTGTCTGATCCACACTCACCGGCGGCACGTAATTCTTCGGCTCCTGCTGCGGAACCTGCCTGCGAATGACCATACGCTTCATCCTCCCTTTTAAACAAAACAATCTCGCGTCAGAATAAGAAGCTGTTCTTCTCATCCTCCCCGGACGGGAGATCGTGTTAAGTAACAAATTCAGTATACCCAGTGTATTACCCGCCCGCAATGCACACATCTTCCAAAAAATCTTGAAATTTATGGCAAAAAAGACCGGAGCCTTGCGGTCCCGGTCCAGGTGCCTACAATATTTTGTATGACACGAAAGTATACATATCCGTATGCTCATCTAAAATGTATTACATGCGAGCATACATCATCAGCGTTCCGTGAGCAGCGAGTTGCCTGTCATCTCCTTCGGAATCTCCTTGCCCATCAGCTCGATCATGGTGGGCACGATATCGCAGAGTCTCCCGCCTTCCTTGAGTCCGTACTTCGGATCCGCGTTGACGAGAATAAACGGAACAGGATTTGTCGTGTGTGCCGTAAATGGCTCTCCCGTCTCCGGGTCAACCATCATGTCGCAGTTGCCGTGATCCGCACAGATGAACATGATGCCGCCATTTTCTTTGATGGCTTCCACCGCTCTGCCGACACATGCATCGACGCATTCCACGGCTTTGATCGCCGCTTCTTCAACGCCGGTGTGGCCGACCATGTCGCCATTTGCGAAGTTGATGATGATGACATCGTATTTTCCGCTTCTGATGGCTTCCACGAGGCCGTCGCAGACCTTCGGCGCGCTCATCTCCGGCTGCAGATCATAGGTAGCCACCTTCGGCGACGGCACAAGGAGTCTGTCCTCGCCGGGGAACGGCTCTTCCACGCCGCCGTTAAAGAAGAAGGTTACATGAGCGTATTTTTCCGTTTCCGCAATACGCAGCTGCTGCAGCCCATTCTTCGCCAGTACTTCGCCCAACGTATCTTCATAATGTTCCGGCGGATACGCGGTAGGAATGTCGATGGTCGCATCATACTGGGTCATGCCGACCATATGCACCGGCCTGGCTTCTGCTGACCGTTCAAAATACGGGAACTCTTCATCATGCAGTGCACGGGTAATTTCCCGGGCCCGGTCCGGGCGGAAATTATAGAAGATCACGCTGTCACCCTTACGGATACAGGCAGCAGATTTCTCTCCCGCATCAGCCGCTTCGTTTTTCTGCGCTACACAGAACGGCACTACAAACTCATCGTTCACACCCGCTTCATAGGAAGCCTGAATTCCTTCTGCAGCGGAAGCAAAAACTGCGCCGTCCCGCAAAACCATATTGCGATAGGCTTTTTCCAAACGTTCCCAGCGTTTATCCCGGTCCATGGCATAATAGCGGCCGCTGACCGTTGCAAAACAGCCAACGCCTTCTTCCTGCATGAAAGCTTCCAAATCCTGCACATAAGGAATCGCGCTTTGGGGCGGCACATCCCGGCCGTCCAGAAAAGCATGTACATAGACCTTTTGTAATCCTGCCGTCTTCGCCATATCCAGCAGCGCTTTTAGATGATCGATGTGACTGTGAACGCCGCCGTCACTGAACAGGCCCATCAGGTGAAGAGAACTGTCCTTTTCTTTTGCATGACGCAACGCATCCAGCAGCACCTGGTTTTTAAAGAAACTGCCTTCTTTGATAGCATGGGAAATCAGGGACAGGTCCTGATAAATGATCCGGCCCGACCCGATGTTCAGATGCCCTACTTCCGAATTCCCAATCTGACCAGCTGGCAGCCCTACATCTTCCCCGCTTGCTTCCAGCTTTGTGTTGGGATAATCCGTAAAATAGCTGTCCAGATGCGGAGTACGGGCTGTCGTCGCCGCATTATAAGGACCGGCCGGGGCAATGCCCCAGCCGTCCAGAATCATTAACAATACCGGCTTCTTTGCCATTTGCTCTCCTTCAAAGCTTCTTAATTAAAAACTGCGGACAATCTTCGCAAAGCTTTCTACTTTCAGACTGGCGCCGCCAACCAATACGCCGTCAATGCCGTTGATGCAGAACTGGGCAGCATTGGTGTCTTTCACACTGCCACCGTACAGGATACGGATATGCCTTGCAACGTCTTCGCCAACGATTTCGTTCAGCTGCTTACGGATAAACAGGCAGACTTCCTGGGCATCCTGCGCCGTTGCAGTATTGCCGGTGCCGATAGCCCAGATGGGTTCATAGGCAACGGTCAACAGCTTCGCCTGTTCTGCTGAAATCCCTGCCAGCGCACTCTTCAGCTGTCCATCAATTTTGGCGTTAGTGGCGCCCTGCTTCCGTTCCGCTTCTGTTTCGCCGACACATAGTACCGGTTTCAGCTGGTTGCGATACGCAGCTTTCATTTTCTTTGCAATGATTTCATTGTCTTCTTTGAAAATTTCGCGTCGTTCGCTGTGGCCTACCAACACGTATTCACAGCCAATGTCCGCAATCTGTGCGCCGGACACAGCGCCGGTAAAAGCTCCTTCGTCTTCCCAGCACAAATCCTGCGCGCCATAGCCCACCGATTTACCGTCAATGGCTTCCGCTACACTTTCCAATGCCGTAAAAGGCGGGAAAATCACGACTTCATTGACAGTACCGTTCGTTTCGGTAACCAGATTCTGGGCCAGTTCGACCGCTTCGCCAACGGTCTTGTACATCTTCCAGTTACCGGCCACAAAAGGGCGCCGCACCTCATCCAGCGCCTCCACACCCGGCAGCACTTTGCCTTCCAGATATTCCAGAGAGGCGCCGCCACCGGTGGAAATGTGACTGATTTTATCTTCCAGACCAATCTTCTTGATAGCCGCTACGCTGTCGCCGCCGCCTACGATGCTGACTGCATTGCTGTCCGCAACGGCTTTGGCAACCGCTTCCGTTCCTTTGCAGAACGCATCCATTTCGAATACGCCCATCGGCCCGTTCCAGACTACCAGTTTGGCATCTTTTACCGCATCCGCATACAGTTTGCAGGTTTCCGGACCGATATCCAGGGCCATGTAATCCTGATTCAGATCATCCAGCGCAGACACTTCATACACGGAATCCGGTTTGAACTCTGCTGCCATCACCAGATCTACAGGCAGAAGGATCTTCACATTCTTCACGGAAGCTTCTGCCAT
>DEFE01000022.1:2608-3555 GCA_002350625.1 Lachnospiraceae bacterium UBA2860 | reverse complement strand
CGATCTTATCCGAAACTTTTGCGCCGCCGATGATAGCGGTAAACGGATGCTCCGGATTATTCACAGCATCTCCGATAAAACGTATTTCCTTTTCCAGCAGGAAACCTGCCGCGCTGGGCAGGAAATGGGTTACGCCTTCCACCGATGCATGAGCCCGGTGCGATACGCCGAAACCATCATTTACATACAGATCTGCCAGGGAAGCCAGCTTCTCCGCAAATTCCAGATTGTTTTTCTCTTCTTCTTTATGGTAACGCAGGTTCTCTAACAGCAATACGGATCCGGTCTCCAGTTTTTTCGCCGCTTCTTCCGCCGCCGGCCCGATGCAGTCTTCCGCAAAGGCAACCGGTTTTCCCAACAACTCTTCCAGATGCTTTGCTATCGGTTTCAGTGTATATTTGGGATTAGGCTCGCCCTTCGGACGGCCCAGATGGCTCATTAAAATTACAGCCGCCTCATGGTCAAGCAGATACTGGATGGTAGGCAGCGCGGCCACCATACGGTTATCATCCGTAATGTTGCCTTCAGCATCCTGCGGTACATTGAAATCTACCCGCACCAGCACCTTTTTGCCGGCAACATCCAAATCGGAAAGGATTTTTTTATCCAAAGAAATCATGCTCCTTTCAAAAATCTGATATCATTTCAAGATTTTTAATTAAATTAATAAAATATAAATACCTGTTGCAATACGAAAAAGCGCCGTTTGAAGTTTTATAAAACGATTATCCTGTAAATGCAAACAAAGCCGACGCCCTGTAAAAAGAGGGCGCCGACTTACCAATCAATTACAGACCTTTTTTGCCAACGTAACGGGCAAGGTCGACCAGACGGCAGGAATAACCCCATTCATTGTCGTACCAGGCAACCACTTTGGCCAGGCGTTTGCCGATCATCATGGTGGACTGACCGTCAATGACGGAGGAAACCTCACAGCCGATGAAATC
>DEFE01000022.1:1241-2506 GCA_002350625.1 Lachnospiraceae bacterium UBA2860 | reverse complement strand
ACCGTCAGGTCGGTCAGGGATACGTCCGGAGTCGGAACGCGCAGGGCAAAGCCGTTCAGTTTGCCTTTCAGTTCCGGCAGCACCAGGGCAACCGCTTTGGCAGCGCCGGTGGTGGTAGGAATGATAGACATGGCAGCAGCGCGGGCGCGGCGCAGGTCTTTGTGGCTTACATCCAGAATCTTCTGGTCATTAGTATAGGAATGAACCGTTGTCATCAGACCGCTTTCAATCCCGAATTTTTCCAGCAATACTTTGGTAAAGGGTGCCAGGCAGTTCGTGGTGCAGGATGCATTGGAAATGATGTGGTGTTTTGCCGGATCGTACTTATCTTCATTTACACCCATAACAATGGTGATATCCTCATTTTTGCCGGGAGCGGAAATGATAACCTTTTTCGCGCCGTTATCAATATGAGCCTGAGCTTCTTTCGAATCTTTGAATTTACCGGTGCATTCCAGCACGATGTCCGCGCCATATTTGCCCCAGGGAATCTTGGTAACATCCGTTTCGCTGGTAACCGGAATCTTTTTTCCGTCAATTACAAGAAAGCCGTCTTCCCATGCAACATCTTCCTTCATGGTCCCGTGAACGGAATCATATTTCAACAGATGCGCCATTATTTCGCCGACCGTCCGGTTGTTGATAGCTACAACTTCTACGTCAGGAAGGCTCAGGATCCTTCTCAACGCCAGACGACCAATACGACCAAAACCACTAATACCAACTTTTACCATACTAAACTCCTCCTTAAAAAATTAATTTAGACAGTTATTAATAACTTTACCGCACAGTAGATAGCACTGTGATAATTGCCGCTATAATGCTGTTTTTTCATAATCCTAAATAAAAAGAAAATTTACTCTTCTCTTAAGGATATTGTAACATAGCCCCCTGCAAAAGTGAAGAGTAAATTTCGTTATTAACGTATCTCGAAATCAGTAAATTCTCAAAAAACGGATTTCGTTTCTACATCTGCCCGATTTAAACACATCCATGGAAAACAATCGTGTCTTAAAGCTGACAGGCTGCCAAATCACTTAGCGATTTTGAACTGTTTCCGGATTCATATCATGATAGTGAAGTCTGTGATGAGCCGTTTTTTCCCAATCGGTTCCTTTTTTACCATAATTGGCATAGGGATCGATGGATAATCCCCCACGGGGCAAAAACTTTCCCCAGACTTCTATATATTTAGGATCCAACAACCGGATCAGGTCTTTCATGATAATATTCACACAGTCCTCATGAAAATCTCCGTGATTGCG
>DEFE01000022.1:0-1193 GCA_002350625.1 Lachnospiraceae bacterium UBA2860 | reverse complement strand
TAAATCGTCGCAAAATCCGGTTGTCCAGTCTTTGGGCAAAGACTGGTAAATTCCGGACAGTTGAATTTGACAAAATAATCGTTTTCCGGATGTTTGTTAGGGAAATACTCCAATACATCCGGAGCATAATCATCCCTGTATTTTGTCTTGTTTCCCAATAAACTTACACCCTGTAAATCCTTCTCTGTTCTTCCTGCTTCCATCCTTTTCTCCCATTAAATATAATGTAATAATTCCTGTTTCCTCTCCGGAGGAACTCTTGCTGTATTGGCCGGACTGATATGGATTAGTTGAACTCTGTCATTTAATTTCTGCTTCGGTTAGTTCTGAAACACAGGTTTGCAACATCCGCTTTTTCCAACGCCCTGACCAGCAGCATACCTGTAATACCGGAAATGAACTGCCCCACCAATAAGCTTGCAACCAAAACAACGTAAGGAATATGCAATAACCTGGACAACCAGACAGGAACTCCCAGACCCGGCAGTAACGTTACTGCAACAGCGACGATCCAGCACCCCAGACCGTAACGTCTTCCCATAGCAATGACACCGCTTGTCAGCACACCCATGAAAAAACCGCCAATTGCATCAACAGGGCCCAAGCCGCCCATCACAAGATTGCTGATAACATTGGCAATCCCAAAGGGAACAACCAAAAAAGGAAAAATATACGATAAACCGTACAACGCTGTAGCAATACGAACCTGATATTGTCCAAACGCAAAGCTCTGAGTACAGAGCATCACAACCAGATACAAAGCGATGCAAATCGCGCTGATTGTCAATTTTTGTGTTTTCGTGTAGTCCTGATTCATTTCTTCTCCTTTTCCAAATGTTCTTTTGAACAGCATCAGGTCGCAACCATATATCAACAAAAACGCACAATCATACAGAATATGAAAAGACATGTTTATAATTGCTTAAAACAAAATAACCATGTCATAAAAAAACGCCTATAACTATAGGCGTAAATGTTAAAAGCATTAAGCGGAATTGTATCATACAGTCATATGAAAACAATCGCCGTTCACTGCGCCCGTAGTTTTATTTAGAGACAGGATGGTCACGAACTGTCTGTTATGAAATTTGTATGCCTGCCTATTATACATAATTAAAACTGTTTTGTAAAGTACTTTTATTGATTATAACCGATTAGCATACAACCCAAAGTAAAAGCCCCCGCACGTGTAG
>DEFE01000052.1:26633-28829 GCA_002350625.1 Lachnospiraceae bacterium UBA2860 | reverse complement strand
ATTTCAATCGTGTGAGGTTCACACTTTGCTGACCGACTCCGGATCGAAATGATCATAATGTGAATGCGTTATGAAGACCAGGTCTGCATCGTGAGATTGCGATGTAATCTGAAACGGATCAAAGTAAAGAACCTTTGATCCGTCAATCCTGATGCTGCTCTGAGTATTTACCGTTATATTCGTTGTGTTCATATTCTCACTCCCCCGTTTTCTGTCTTTTCCATTACCCAGGCAAATGCTTTTGCCGTCAGCAGGTCTGGCTCCTTAAAATGATTCCCGGCGTATCTTTTTTCACAATCACAGGATTGTACATGACCAGATTCATGAATCCCGTCCTTTCAGATACTCCCTCAGCACATTCAGTCCTCCGGCAGGCACACAGAAACGGCTGCGGTCAGTCTTTATCTCGTCCCAAACCTCGTCCAGGTCAAACCACCGGACTTCGGATACCTCGGATTCCTGCAGTATTAATGCGCTGATGTCGACGGATTTCTCATACACATAAACCCACGTCACCTCATTGTCCCGGAACATTCGCCCATGGAACTCTTTCTCGTATTGGATACGAAAAGATCCCACGTAATGTAGCTGATCCGATGCTGCCGCTATCCCGAGTTCCTCTTTCAATTCCCTCAGCGCCGACTCCAGCGGTTCGTCTCCTGCTGGAATATGCCCGGCAGAGGATGTGTCATACAAACCAGGGAACGAATCCTTTTCCTCGCTCCGCTTCTGGAGCAGGATATCAAATCCCCGTCCTGTCTTCCTGACCACCCAAACATGAGCCGTGCGATGAAGAATTCCATCATTATGAGCAACTTCACGGCTGATGATTTGTCCTGTCGGCTGTCCGCTCTCGTCCACAATATCCAGGTATTCCTTTGTTCCTTCCATCACTCTTTTTTTCTTCCAGATTCTCAGCAAACGTAATCTTCAGCAGCAAGTCTTCTGATGCCAGTCCCATCTCCACTATATGCGTTCCTGTGGTTTTAATCCGTCCCCACAAGATTGACGATGGTTGGTGTTACACCTATCTCTGGAAGGATCTTCTCCATGAGATCTTTCGTTTTGAACCTGATTGAACTCGTATTCTCGCATGGATGACAGCCGAACATCTCTTCCTTCAGTACATCCTCATCGATGGCAAGATTGACCCTGTGCTCCTTGTCGTTCATGAGTCCGAGGATGGACACACTTCCGGGATGGATGTCCAGGAATTGCTCCATATACTCCTCGTCAGCAAAGGAAAGCCGGCTAATCCCCATCTGTTTGGAGAGTTCTTTCGTCTTGAATGGTTTTTCTCCGGGCATTACCAGAAGATAAAAATTCGTCTTCTGACGGTTGCAAAGAAACAGGTTCTTGCAAATGTGGACATTCAGGATTGCATCCACGTCAGCGCAGACCTCCATGCTCGTTGCCGGCTGATTCGGATGATCAGTACGGTCAAACTGGATGCCAAGTGAATCCAGGAATTCATAGGTTCTGATTTCTCTTTCGCTCCGTCCGGATAAATCGGAGGGAGAACCGTGTTGTAAGATCATGTTGTTCTCCATAAGTTATCACAGAAGCTTTTCCGCCCACTCTGCTTCTTTGAACCCGGTTAGTACGAAATCTTCTCCAACCAGAAGAGGTCTCTTTCTAAATAAAAATAAAACATCGTCATATCCGGAGTAGTGGCGGTGGGGGCTTCTTTTTTTTCNNTGGTGCCTTCTGTTGTCTCATATGTGTAGAGGCCATTTGACATGCATATACAGTTAAAGACTCGCCCTCCTGAATATGGCGTTCATCGTCCGAACGTCTTAGAAATGAAATATACCCGGATCGCAGCCCGCGCGCCGCAAACTCACATCCGCGCACCGCAGTCCGCGGGTGCGATCATGCCTGCCTTATAATGCCGCCGGCACAAAGAAATGTAGCTCTCATTTCCGCCGAGAAGCACCTGCGCGCCGTCCCGCACCATATGGCCGTCCTGCACGCGCGCGTTAAATGTCGCCTTCCGCCCGCACCAGCAGACGGTCTTGATCTCCTCGATGCTGTCCGCGAGCTCCATGAGCCTCCGCGAGCCCTCGAAGAGCCGGCCCATGAAATCCGTTCGGAGGCCATAGCACAGGACGGGAATGTCATATCTGTCCGCGATGTCGGACAGCTGGTCGACCTGCGCCTCCGTGAGGAACTGCGCCTCGTCGACGATCACCGCGT
>DEFE01000052.1:26189-26410 GCA_002350625.1 Lachnospiraceae bacterium UBA2860 | reverse complement strand
CCCATCGCGCCGTATTTGAAATACAGTTTAGCCATTCGATAAATCCCCTTACATCACGTAATTTCCTATATTCGAGCGTAGCAGATCAGTCCACGATTTACAAGATGAATTGATTGACGGGGGCGGCGCCATCTAGTATGGTTGTCAGAGGATTTCATGACAGGGAGCCAGCCTTTCTGTCGGGGTTTTATGTAAACTATTATGACAAGGGGTCAGACCCC
>DEFE01000052.1:25422-26007 GCA_002350625.1 Lachnospiraceae bacterium UBA2860 | reverse complement strand
TCTACTGGCTGGAGGAGGCGAAGCTCGGCGCGGACGCGCGCGGGGAGCTGATGATCCGCGGCGAGCTGATCGGGCATTTTCGCAAGACGGGAAACCGCGAGGCCGCGCTGCGCGAGGTGGATGCAGCCCTCGCGCTCCTCAAGCGGATGGATTTCGAGAACAGCATCAGCGCTGGGACGACTTATGTCAACTCGGCGACGGCGCTCAGCGCGTTCGGCGAGCACGAGCGGGCCCTCTCTCTCTTCGAAAATGCCCGCCGGATCTACGAATCCACCCCCGGAACCGCGGCGGAGCTGCTCGGCGGACTGTATAATAATATGGCGCTGGATCTGGCCGCGCTCGGAAGGTACGCGGAAGCGGAGCGGCTCTATGATCTCGCGATGGAGAAGATGCTGGGCGTGCCGGGCGGCGGCCTCGAGGCGGCGATTACGTGCCTGAACCGCGCGGACCTGCTGGAGCAGGCCGGCGGCGAGGAAACTGAGGCGCAAGACGGCGCAGACGCGGCGGGCCCGCAAGATAGCGCAGACGCAGCTCCGCAAGACGGCGCAGCGGCCCCGCAAGACAGCTTGCAAGGCAGCGCAAGCG
>DEFE01000052.1:24835-25383 GCA_002350625.1 Lachnospiraceae bacterium UBA2860 | reverse complement strand
CAGCGCAAGCGCAGTTCCGCAAGGCAGCGCAGCGCCGCGCCGTGCCGGCGAGGCGGAAACCGATGCGCGCATCACCGCGCTCTGCGAGGAGGCGGTGCGCCTGCTTAAGGAAACGGACGCGCCGAAGGACGGCTACTACGCCTTCGTCCTGGAGAAGTGCGCCCCGGCGCTGGACCACCACGGCTTCTTTCTCGACGCGGAGGAGCTGCGGGCGGAGTCCGCGCGGATCTACGCGGAAAATGCTGACTGAACAGGCGGACATTTGCAGAGATGCGCAGACCGTCAGCTAAGTAAACGCTTCCGAAAAGCTGCGTAACAATCCGCAGATGAAGCAGTTCCATACAATCCGAAGCCCTGCGACACATTCCGCAAATAGCACAGTTCCATAAAAATATAGAAAGCAAAACATATATGAACGGACTTACACTATCAAAAGCATATTATGAAACATACGGCGCGCCGATGCTCGCCTCCGACTTCCCGGCGCTGTTGCCCCACCTCGCGGCGGGGCTCATCGGAAGCGGCTCGGAGTGCTTCGGCTACGACGA
>DEFE01000052.1:0-24761 GCA_002350625.1 Lachnospiraceae bacterium UBA2860 | reverse complement strand
GTCGTCAGCCGGCGGGAGGCATTTTTGCTCGAGCGGGCCTACGCGGCGCTGCCGAAGGAATTCATGGGATTCCGCCGCGCGGCGCTCTCCCCGGTCGGCGGCCCGCGGCACGGCGTCATCCGGATCGCGGACTTCCTCACGGAGAAGACGGGGCGCGCGGACGGCGCGCTCACCGCGCGCGAATGGCTCTCTCTGCCGGGGGAGGCACTTGCCGAAGTCACGAACGGAGACATTTTCGTCGACAATGAGGGCAGCATCACCCGCATCCGGGAGGCGCTCGCGTTTTACCCGGAGGACGTGCGGCGGAAGAAGCTGGCAGGCGCGCTGCTCCTCATGGCGCAGGCCGGCCAGTACAATTACCTGCGGTGCCTGAAACACACGGAAATGGCAGCCGCGCAGCTAGCGGTGCATGAATTCGCGCGGAGCACGATCTCCGCGATCTTCCTGCTGAACCGGCGCTACGAGCCTTATTACAAATGGAGCTTCCGCGCGCTGAGGGAACTGCCGAAGCTCTCGCTCACGGCGGAGCTGCTGGAGTATCTGCTGACGACGGACAACGAGCCGGAGACCGCGGAGGAGAAATATAAGGTGATCGAAGGGATCGCGGCCGACGTCATCGACGAGCTGATGGCGCAGTCGCTCACGGAGGCGATCTGCGGCGACCTGGAGAAGCACGCGTACTCCGTGAACGACGGGATCGGCGACGGGGAGATCCGGAACCTGCACATCCTCGCGGGGGTGTGAAGGGGAGCTGCGGCGCGCGCGGGTGGCGATTACGCCGCGCCTCGCGGATGGACGGTGGCGCCGCGGCGTGACAATTGCGCCGCGCCGGCATATGGGCGGTGGCGCCGCGCGGCAGGCTGCAGACGGTATGAACGTCGGCGCCGCGCGGCAGGCTGTGCGCGGTATGGATGATGGCAGCGCGGGCGCCTGCGCGAGGCATTTTCGAAGAATATTCAACAGGAGAAGATCATGGATATCCACGGATTACAAAAGATGACACTGCTCGACTTTCCCGGGCGCGTCGCGTGCACGGTCTTTCTGAAGGGCTGCGACCTGCGCTGCCCCTTCTGCCACAACTACGAGCTGGCGTGCGGCGAGGGGGACGCGGTCATGAGCGATACTGCGTTTTTCGATTTTCTCGCCGGGCGCCGGGGGCTCCTCGACGGCGTCGC
This sequence comes from Lachnospiraceae bacterium UBA2860, assembly GCA_002350625.1. Classification (GTDB taxonomy): domain Bacteria; phylum Bacillota; class Clostridia; order Lachnospirales; family Lachnospiraceae; genus Chordicoccus. The sequence continues at coordinate 23,586 of DEFE01000052.1, read as the reverse complement.
CATCACGGGCGGCGAGCCCTGCCTCTACAGCGGGCTGCCCGATTTTGTGCGGCAGATCCGCGGGCTCGGCTTCGCCGTGAAGCTCGACACGAACGGGCTGCACCCGGACATGCTCTCTTCGCTCCTTCGCGAGGGGCTCGTCGACTACGCGGCGATGGACATCAAGAACAGCCCGGAGAAATACGCCGCGACCTGCGGGCGGGAGGCGCTGGATCTTGCGCCTGTGCGGGAAAGTATATCGCTCCTTATGGGAAGCGGGATTGATTACGAATTCCGCACGACCGTCGTGCGCGAATTCCACGAGGCGGACGACTTCCCGCAGATCGGGGAGATGATCCGCGGCGCCCGGCGGTACTACCTGCAGGCATTTACGGACCGGGATACGGTCCCGTTTGAGGGCTTCCACGCGTGGCCGGCGGAGGAGATGCAGAAGTTCCTGGAAATCGTGCGCCCATACGTCGCTGAGGCGGCCCTCCGAGGGGTCTCTTTATGACACGGGGTCTGACCCCTTGTCATAATTGTTTACATAATACCCTGACACAGGGTTTGATCCCTTAAACACAACATATTGACGAATTTGTTTTTTCTCGGCACAAGATATTGACACGGACCCCCGTGAGCGATAAAGTATACGTGCACGCATTTGGTGACACTGCCAGGTGCGATTCTTTATCTATAATATCTCGGGGGAGGTAAATATGTATCAGGTTGTAAAGCGTGATGGCAAGGTCGTCGACTTTGACATCCGGAAGATCAGTGATGCGATCACGCAGGCATTTGAGGCCCGGGGAAAGCAGTATCACCCGACGGTCATCGACATGATCTCTCTGCACGTCACGGCGGATTTTGACGAGAAGATCAAGGACGGCAGGATCGCGGTCGAGGATATCCAGGACAGCGTCGAGAAGGTGCTCTCCGAGTCCGGCTATTCGGACGTGGCGAAGGCCTATATCCTGTACCGCAGACAGCGCGAGAAGGTCCGCAACATCAATTCGGCGCTGCTGAACTACAAGGAGCTTGTCAACGATTATCTGAAGATTAATGACTGGCGCGTCAAGGAGAACTCTACCGTCACGTATTCCGTCGGCGGCCTGATTCTTTCCAATTCCGGCGCGATCACCGCCAATTACTGGCTGAGCGAAGTCTACGACGATGAAATCGCCAACGCGCACAGGAGCGCGGCGATCCATCTGCACGACCTCTCGATGCTGACGGGCTACTGCGCAGGCTGGAGCCTCAAGCAGCTGATCAAGGAAGGTCTCGGCGGCGTCCCGGGCAAGATCACGTCTTCCCCGGCGAGCCACCTGTCCACGCTCTGCAACCAGATGGTGAATTTCCTCGGCATCATGCAGAACGAGTGGGCGGGCGCGCAGGCGTTCTCATCTTTTGATACGTACCTTGCCCCCTTTGTCAAAGTTGATAATCTGTCCCAGAAGGAAGTCAAGCAGTGTGTCCAGTCGTTCATCTACGGCGTCAATACGCCGAGCCGCTGGGGCACGCAGGCGCCATTTTCGAATATCACGCTCGACTGGACGGTCCCGAACGACCTGAAGAATCTCCCCGCCATCGTCGGCGGCAAGGAGCTGGACTTCACGTACGGCGACTGCCAGAAAGAGATGGACATGGTCAACAAGGCGTTCATCGAGATTATGATCGAAGGCGACGCAAATGGCCGCGGCTTCCAGTATCCGATCCCCACTTATTCCATCACCAAGGATTTCAACTGGGCTGAAACCGAGAACAACAAGCTTCTCTTCGAGATGACGGCCAAGTACGGCACGCCCTATTTCTCGAACTACATCAACTCCGACATGGAGCCGAGCGACGTCCGCTCGATGTGCTGCCGCCTGCGCCTTGACCTGCGCGAGCTCCGGAAGAAGTCCGGCGGCTTCTTCGGCTCCGGCGAGTCGACGGGCTCCATCGGCGTCGTGACGATCAACATCCCGCGGATCGCGTATCTGGCGGCCAACGAAGCTGATTTCTATGAGCGGCTCGACCACCTCATGGACATCGCGGCGAGATCGCTCAGCGTGAAGCGCGGCGTCATCACGAAGCTCATGGACCGGGGGCTCTATCCGTACACAAAGAGATACCTCGGCACCTTCAGCAATCATTTCTCGACGATCGGCCTCATCGGCATGAACGAGGCATCTCTGAATGCAAAATGGATCCGCTGCGATCTCACGGACCCGAAGGCCCAGCGCTTCACGCGCGACGTCCTGAACCACATGCGCGAGCGTCTCAGCGACTACCAGGAGCAGTACGGCGNNGGCGACCTCTACAACCTCGAGGCGACGCCGGCCGAGTCCACGACCTACCGCTTCGCGAAGCACGACAAGGAGCAGTATCCGGACATCATCACGGCCAACATGAACGGCACGCCGTACTACACGAACTCCTCCCACCTGCCGGTGGGCTTCACGGAGGACGTCTTCTCGGCGCTCGACATTCAGGACGACCTGCAGACGCTCTACACCTCCGGCACCGTCTTCCACGCCTTCCTCGGCGAGAAGCTTCCGGACTGGAAGGCCGCGGCCGCGCTCGTCAGAAAGATCGCGGAGAACTACAAGCTGCCGTACTACACGATGTCGCCGACCTACTCGGTCTGCAAGGACCACGGGTATCTGACCGGCGAGCAGACGGTTTGTCCGATCTGCGGCGCGAAGACGGAGGTCTACAGCCGCATCACCGGCTACTACCGCCCTGTCCAGAACTGGAATGACGGCAAGGCGCAGGAATTCAAAGACAGAAAGGTTTACAACATCGGCCGCTCGCACCTCACCCACACCGGCCCGAACCCGGCGCCGGCGGATGAGCCGGTCGAAAGACCTGTGTATGCGGGAAGCGCGCCGGCGGAACCGGCCGCAAGACCTGTGTATGCGGAGAGCGCGCCGGTGCGCGAGGATATTCCCGTGACGGCCAAGGCGCCGGTCGTGCACACGGCGGAAGCGCCGCAGCTTGCACCCGAGGTAAACGCGCAGACGGCGCAGGCTCCGGAAGCAGCCCCGGCGCGCGAGGAGATGCCTGCTGCTGCGCATGAGGCATTTTCGAATATCCTGCTCTTCAAGACCCCGACCTGCCCGAACTGCAAAGCCGCGGCGGCGCTGCTCGACAAGGCCGGCATCAACTACACGGCGCTCAACGCCAACGAAGAAAAGGATCTCGTCGGCATGTTCGGCGTGCGGCAGGCGCCCACGCTGGTCATCCGAAACGGCGACTCGTTCGAGCGGTTCCGCGGTGTCTCCGACATCAAGGGATGGCTGATGAAGAAATAAGGAACAGCATATGTATGATGTGATAGTGATCGGCGGCGGCCCTGCGGGCATGACCGCCGCGCTGTATGCACAGCGCAATGGAAAACAGGCTCTCGTCATCGAGAAAAACGGCTTCGGCGGGCAGATCACCCACTCGCCGAAGGTCGAGAACTACCCCGGCACCTACTCCATGAGCGGCAATGAATTCGCCGACAAGACGCTCGACCAGATCCTTCGGCAGGGCGCGGAAATCGAATTCGAAAATGTCATTTCCGTGCGCTCGGAGGCCGATAAGAAGATCGTCACGACGGAGGAGGGATCCACCTTCGAGGGCAAGACGGTCATCATCGCGACCGGCGTCAAGCACCGCATGCTCGGCCTGCCCGGCGAGGAAGAACTCGTCGGCGACGGCATTTCCTTCTGCGCGGTCTGCGACGGGGACTTCTACGCCGGCCAGACCGTCTGCGTCGCGGGCGGCGGCAACTCCGCGCTGCAGGAGGCGATCCTCCTTGCGGACAAGTGCCGCGAAGTCATCATGCTGCAGGACCTCCCGACATTTACGGGGGAGGAAAAGCTGCAGGAGGTGCTCTTCGCGCGGGATAACGTGCGCAGCTACACCGGCGTGAAGATCGAAGAGCTGCTCGTCGACGGCGGCACGTTCAAAGGCGTGCGCATCAGCGGCGAGGCCGGCGAGGAAACCATCGCCTGCGACGGCCTCTTCGTCGCGATCGGCCTCATCCCCGAAAATGACGCCTTCAAGGAGCTCGCGGACCTCAACGTCTACGGCTACTTCGACGCCGACGAGCGCTGCCTCACGAAGACCCCCGGCGTCTTCGCCGCGGGCGACTGCCGCAGCAAGAACGTGCGGCAGCTGACCACCGCCGTCGCGGACGGCGCGCAGGCAGCCCTTGCGGCCTGCAGATACATCAACGAGATGTAAAACATGACACGGGGTCTGACCCCTTGTCATAATTGTTTACATAATATCATGACACGGGGTCAGACCCCGTGTCATGTTTTTTTGCCCCCCCTTGTCAGGAAATGCCTTTATTCCGCAGCACGATCGCCGCGAGCAGCGCCCCCCAATGATAGAATTTATCGCTGTTGTGGGCGTCGCAGCCCTCGCCGGTGATCGCGTTGTAATTCTCGTGAACGTGGCGGTGCTCCTCCCACTCGGGCAGGAAGATCGCCGCGGATTTCTCCGCGAGGTCGTCGCAGGCCTCCTTGAGCCCGTGCTGCTCAAAGGCGAGATAGGTGAGGAAGTTCATCGGCGCCCAGACGCGCCCGCGCCAGTAGTCCTGATCCCCGTAGGCGGGGTCATTTCTGGCGATCGAGGGGAGCATCCAGTCCCCGTAGAATTCCTCCGGATTCTTATAGTGCTCTTCGATCACGCGCCGCAGGTGCGCCTCCGGAATCTCCTCCGCAAAAAGCGCGTAAAAGTTCGTTGGCGAAATCCGCCGGGAGAACGCGGATGAATCCGTCCGTCTGTTGTAGAAAAAGCCATTTTCGTCGTCCCAGAGGTTCCTGAGCCCCGCCGTGACGACGCGCGTCCGCTCATCGAGCAGCGGCAGGTCCTCCGTCCGCCCGAGCAGCTGCGCCAGTCTTTTAAGCGCCGCGAGGTCCATGAGGAACATGCCCGTGAGGCCGACGTCATCGAGCATGAGGCAGTTTGTCTCCTGATCGAAGAAAATGTCATCGTACATCGGCGAGTTGTCGAGCCCTGACTCGAGCGAGCCGCCGTAGCGGTCGTGAACGCCGTCCGACTCCCAGCGGTTGCCGAAGATCACCGGCGCCGGATCGCTGCCCCACATCAGCGCGCCGTCCCGCGAGCGGCGGTTCTCGAAGAACCAGGTGTTCCATCCAAGGAGCGCCGGGTACAGCAGCTCCACGAGCCACAGGTCCCCGAACTTCCGATAGAGCTCGAGCACCATGCGCGCGCCCACCGGCGGCTGCGAGCGGTCCAGCGTCTTCTGGCCGTTGCCGCAGGACATGTTGGGCACAAATCCCTTCTCCGTGCGCTCGTTGACGATCTCGATCACGTTGCTGTACGCGAGCTCCCGCCCGACGAAGCCGGCGAGATACCCCGCGAAGAAATTGTCCCAGCAGAAGAGGACGTAGCCGCCCTTCCGGATGCTCCACAGGCGGCTGACCGGGGAGATGACCCGGTGAAGATTCGCATCGTAAATGGTGTCCCACGCGACCGCGCACTCGAGCGCCTTCAGCGCCCAGGCGTACTCTCCCGCGGCGTTGTGGCGCGCGTCGAGGCGCGCTTTCTGCGCGGCGATGAGGGCGGACGCGGCGTGGAAAATGGCATCGCGGGAGGCGGGGGCTGTGGCGCTGGCGGCTGCTGCGGGCGCGCCGGTCGCAGAATCACAGGCGCCGTCGGCTGCGGCGGCGGCCGCAGAATTGCAGGCGCTGCCGGCCGGAGCGGCGGCCGCGGCACCTGCCCTCTCCCTCTCCGCATAAAATGCCACCGGCTCGTCCAGCAGCACGGCGAGATACGGCCCCGTGAGCGGCACGTTCCGGTCCGGATTCATCGCGGCCGCGGACGTGGCGACGCGCCAGACGGCGCCCGCCGGGGTGCCTGCCGCAGCGGCGTCGGCGGTGCTTCCCGCACCACTTCCCGCGCCATCTGCGCAGCAGGCGTCCGCTCCGCCCTGCGCGTAGGGCGCGCAGCACGCCGCTGCCCCGCCCTGCGCGACCAGCACATCGCCGTCCCCCATAAGGCACACACTGCCCGGCCGGTTCCACAGATACCCGCCGGTCAGATACACCCCCGCGGGCTTCCTCTGCTTCTCAATCGGCGTGATCAGCAGCGCAAATGCATCCTCCGAAGCGGCGCTCTCCACCAGAAGCTCCAGGCCGCACCATTTCATCCGCATCGCGGTATAACTGTCATCCATCGCGTGATCGCCCGGATACAAAACCTCCGTCGCGTCCTCGACGTCATCCGTCGGGAAGCGGCCGATCAAGGCATTTTCGAGAAAATTGCCGTCGCGGTATTCCTTCATGTGCAGCCCGAGCGCCAGCCCGTCCGGCATGTGCACATACGAAAATACACTGTGGACGTTCCACGTCCTCCAGCCGCTGATGTAACGGGCCTTCAGCGCCTCATACTCGGGACAGGTCAGATAATGCGGATTTCCACTCATGCGTTGATCCTCCTACCAGGCGATTTCATGACACGGGGTCTGACCCTCTGTCATATTGTATGCAATCTATACATGACACGGGGTCTGACCCCTTGTCATAATTGTTTACATAATATCATGACACGGGGTCTGACCCCGTGTCATGTTTTTTCCACGCCTCTCCCGTCGAAAACCGGGATAAAGCTTTCTTCTGCCGCCGCGCCTTCCTGCACAAATGCCTTCGTGACGCCGAGTGACAGCGCGTGCTGCACCAGCCGGTCGTACTCCCGCTTCGTGACTTTTCTCCGAAGCAGCGGGTCGGACATGACGGCGGGAAGGGGCGTGTATTGGCGAAGGAGGCTGAGGTACAGCCGGTCGCCGTAAGTTTCATGGATGTAACTGACGATGCTGCAGGCTTCTTTGACATGGCCCGGCAGAAGCAGGACCCGGACGATGGTGCCGGAGGTCATGAGGCCGTCCGGGCCGAAGCTGAGGGGTGTCTGGCGGAGCATCTCGGACAGAGCCGTCTTTGCAGCCACCGGATAATCCGGCGCGCGGGAATATGCGGCTGCCGTCTTCGGGTCCATATAGCGAAAGTCGGTGAGATAGATGTCGACAAGCCCCGAAAGCGCGCGCAGCGACTCCGCAGATTCGTAGCCGCTCGTGTTGTAGACGACGGGAATGCCAAGCCCGCGCGCTTTCGCCATCCGCAGAGCCCGGATGACGCAGGGCAGGAAGTGTGTTGCTGTGACAAGGTTGATGTTGTGGGCGCCTTCGCGCTCGAGTCTCACGAAAATGTCAGCCATTTCCGCGTCAGTGACTTTCTTCGCGCGCGGGAGGTCGCTCCCGCCTCCCGGAATCACGCTGCCCGCGACGATGCTTCTGTTTTGACAGTAGATGCAGCCGAGCGGGCAGCCGGCGAAGAACACGGTGCCGGAGCCGCGGGTGCCGCTGATGCAAGGCTCCTCCCACATGTGGAAGGACACGCGCGCGATCGCAGGCGTTTCGCCCATGCCGCAGAAGCCGCGCTCGCCGGCCGCGCGGTCGGCGCCGCAGGCGCGCGGACAGAGGGTGCAGCCGCCCGGCCGGGCGGCCTGAGCTTCGGATTGTGCAGCAGCCCGGCCGCCGCCCGGGCCGGTTTCCTGCACAGGGAACGGTTCTGCGCCCGGCCGGCCGAGCGCAGAGCCGTCCCCTGTGCCGATTTCACTTCTCATAAGCAAACCTGGGATACTCGTCCTGCGGGACATGGATGATTCCGCACCGGACAAATCCCTCCTTCTCCAGGAATCGCTGCATCACGACATTATCCGGATGCGTGTCGATCCTGAGATACCCGCACCTTTCAAGCGCCCACGCGACAGCCGCGTGCCCCACGCCGCGCGCATTTTTCGCGGAAGCGATGCGGTGGATGACGCCGTAAGGGGCGTCCTTGCGCCAGGCGCCATTTTCGATGACGCGGTACGACGGCTCGATGTCCGGCCCGCAGTCGAAATAGAACACGCCGGTGATCTCGCCGCCATTTTCGCAGACGAAGCTTTTGCCCGCCGCGATGTCTTCGCGGATCAGGGCTTCCGGCGGCCAGTTCGTCGGCCCCCACTGGTTCGGATTGCCGTGCGCCGCCATGAACTCCCGCGCGTAGCTGTAGATCTCCATGATGGCGGGCAGATCCGCCGGCTGCGCGGCGCGAATGTGAGCCCCCGCGTCCGCCTCATGTCCATAATTCAGCGCGAGCTTAGCGAACAGATCCTCCAGATCCAGCCGCGCATTCATCCGTTTGTAGACCCTGACGGTCCCTCTGCCCTCCCCCGGCCGGTAGGTCATGTCGGGATTAAACAGCGGGCGCTCCCGGATCTCGTAGACGTCGTCGTAATCCTCGCTGTTTTCGAGCAGCACCGAGATCACGCCCTCGTCCCCGAGGCTCCATGTCTCTCCGTGCGGCCAGGCGGCATTTTCGGCGTACGCCCGGTTGAGCTCCTCCATCTGCCGGAAGAGGTAGGCGCCGATGCGCCCGCAGGGCCTGACCTTCAGCTGCAGCTCGGCGAGGCTCACGGAGAACTGCCGGTAGGCGTTCACCGGCACCTGCCAGACCTCCATCTCGGAGGAGAAAAGCACGTTCGCCGCGTTGATGTCCTGCGAGAGGTTGAACTCCACGCCGCCCGCCGGGTACGCGCCGCCGCCGATCCAGATCGCGGTCATGCGCCGGCAGATGGCGGGCTCCATGAGAATCGCGGAGGCGAGGTCCGTGAGCGAGCCCTGCAGGCCGATGAAGAGCGGCCGCTCGTCGTCGCGCATGGCTTCTTCGATGATGAATCTCGCGCCGGCGCTGTCCCGCGGCGTGTGCATGTCGGCGAGCGGGAGCCCCGCTCCCTCGAATATGCTGCAGCTGTCGGTGAGCCCCATGAGTTCAAGGATTTTCTCGATCTCACGCATGCTTTCCTTCACCGTCAGGCCCTCGCCCGGAAATGCGTCCCTCGTGGCGAAATGCGCGCCGACGATTCCCCTGACGTCCAGAAAATCCGTCATCAGGACATGCGCGATCGTGAACTGGTCATCGGCTTCATTTTTCGCGTCCGTGTGGCAGATAAAGCGCACCCGCTTCTGCTCCGGCACAGTGAATTCATATCGAGGCCACATCATTAGTTCTCCCGAAAAACTATATGACAAGGGGTCAGACCCCCTGTCATGTTTTTCACCTTACTGATATTCCGCCACGCTGACCCAGCTCGTCAGCAGTTCCTTCTCCTCCGGCACGTGCTTGCTCAGCTGCGCCGCAGCGACGATCGGCATCCACTTCTCGATGTACTGCACCGGCATGTCGGCCTTCCGGCTGTACAGCTGCAGATAGTCATCCGCGATGGCGGGCATGTCCAGGCAGAGCCGCATATACGTGATGGCGGCGTCGGCGCCGGCGTTGCCGGCCGTGGCGTGCGCCCAGTCGAGCACGACATACGAGCCGTCCTCGCGCAGGATGACATTTGCGGGGACGTAGTCCCCGTGGCAGAGCCGCGTGTGGCGGCGCATGGCGTGAATGCGCTGCATGAGTTCGTAGCGGGTGCTGGCGTCGAGCTCGTCGCGCATGCCGCTGATGATTTCTTCCATCTTGTAGCGGGTGTTGCGCAGTCTCGGGACGCGGTGCGCGCCGAATTCGATCTGAATGTCGACGAATTTCTCAAGATATTCGTCTAGCCTGCCCTCGTCCTGCTGCATGATGCGCCGGAGGTCGGTCCCCTCGATGCGCTCCATCGTAAGGCACCATCTCCCGTCCTCCTCGGTCACGCCGAGCAGCTTCGGCACGGGGAGCCCCGCCGCCTCGACGCAGCTCTGGATGAAGGCCTCGTTAAAGACATCGGCTTTAGGATGATTCGGCGCAAATGCCTTGATGATTGTGTTTCCCTCGCGATAAATCGTCTTGTTCGCCTTCTCTTCAATCACTTCTCTTCCGGCCATCTGTTCTTACCTCCCCTCGCTCTTAGTCTTCGCTCCGCTGCCGGCCTTGCCGTCTTTCTTCGCCGCACCGTCGTCTGTCGCCGCGCCGTCGTCCCCGGCGCCATTTCCGTAATAGCAGGTCAGATAAATTTCCTTCATCTCGCTCATGAGCGGATACCGCGGATTCGCGCCCGTGCACTGGTCGTTAAACGCCTGCTCGGTCATCTCGTCGAGCGTCGCTAAGAAATCCTCTTCACTAATCCCGTACTCGCGGATGGATCCCTTGATCTCGATGTCCGCCTTCAGCTGCTCGAGCTTATCAAGCAGCTTCTCGAACACCGCCTGGTCGTCGCGCCCGGTCAGCCCGAGGAAGCGCCCGATCTCCGCGTACCGCGCGAGCGCGTGCGGATAAGCGTACTGCGGGAAGGTCCCCATCTTCGTCGGCGCCTCCGCGCTGTTGTACTTCATGACCTCCGTGAGGAGCACCGCATTGGCGATGCCGTGCGGCAGGTGGTGATACGCGCCGAGCTTGTGCGCCATCGAGTGATTGAGCCCGAGGAACGCATTCGCAAATGCCATGCCCGCGAGGCAGGACGCGTTCGCCATATGGTCCCTCGCCTCCACGTCCGAGCCGTCCCTGTAAGCGCGCGGCAGATAATCGAACACGAGCTTAATCGCCTTCAGCGCCAGCGCGTCCGTGTAATCCGAAGCCATGATCGACACATACGCCTCGATCGCGTGCGTCATCACGTCGATGCCCGACGCGCAGGTCAGCGACTTCGGCGCGCTCATCATGTTGTCCGTGTCGACGATCGCCATATCCGGCAGGAGCTCGTAATCGGCGAGCGGCCATTTGATCCCGGTCTCCTTATCCGTAATAATCGCAAATGGCGTCACCTCCGATCCCGTCCCGGAGGACGTCGGGATCGCGACGAAATACGCCTTCTTCCCCATCTTCGGGAAGGTGTAGATTCTCTTCCGGATGTCCATGAAGTCCATCGCCATGTCGGAGAAATCCACATCCGGATTCTCATAGAGGACCCACATGATCTTCGCCGCATCCATCGCGCTGCCGCCGCCGTACGCGATGATCACGTCCGGCGCAAATGCCGTCATCGCCGCAGCCCCCGCCTTCGCCGACGTCAGCGACGGGTCGGGCTCCACGTCAAAGAAGCAGCTGTGAACGATGCCCAGCTCGTCCAGCTTTTCCTCGATCGGCCGGATGAAGCCATTTTTGAATAAGAATGAATCCGTCACAATAAAGCAGCGCTGCTTCCCCATTACATTCCGCAGCTCGTCGAGCGCGACCGGCGTGCAGCCCCGCTTAAAGTAAACCTTCTCAGGCGTTCTCAGCCACAGCATATTTTCTCTCCTCATCGCCACGGTCTTGATGTTCAGAAGATGTTTGACGCCGACATTTTCGGAAACCGAATTGCCGCCCCAGGACCCGCAGCCCAGCGTGAGCGACGGCGCGAGCTTGAAATTGTACAGGTCTCCGATGCCGCCGTGCGACGAAGGCGTGTTGATCAGGATGCGGCAGGTCTTCATCGCCGCCGCGTGCTTCGCGATCTTCTCCGTCTCCGCCGGATTGATGAAGAGCGACGACGTGTGGCCGTAGCCGCCGTCCGCGACGAGCCGCTCCGCCTTCGCGATCGCCTCGTCGAAGGTCTTCGCGCGGTACATCGCGAGCACCGGCGAGAGCTTCTCATGCGCAAATGCCTCGCGCAGCTCCACCGACTCGACTTCGCCGATCAGGATCTTCGTGTGCTCCGGGACCTTGACGCCCGCCATTTCCGCAATCTTCACCGCCGTCTGCCCGACGATGTTGGCGTTCAGGGCGCCATTGATGAGGATCGTCTTCCGCACCCGCGTGATCTCCTTCTCCTTAAGGAAATAGCACCCGCGGTACTCAAACTCTTTTTTCACTTTGTCGTAAATGCTGTCGAGCACTGTCACCGACTGCTCGGACGCGCAGATCATGCCATTGTCGAAGGTCTTCGAATGAATGATCGAATTCACCGCGAGACGGATGTCCGCCGTCTCGTCGATGATCGCCGGCGTGTTGCCCGCGCCGACGCCGAGCGCCGGCTTCCCCGACGAATACGCCGCCTTCACCATGCCCGGGCCGCCCGTCGCGAGGATCAGGTCCGCCTCGCGCATGACCAGATTCGTGAGCGGGAGCGACGGCACATCGATCCAGCCGATCACCTCCTCCGGCGCCCCGGCCGCCACCGCCGCCTCGAGCACCAGCTTCGCCGCCGCGATCGTGCTCTCCTTCGCGCGCGGGTGCGGGCTGATAATAATCGCATTCCGCGTCTTCAGCGCGAGCAGCGTTTTAAATATCGCCGTCGACGTCGGATTCGTCGTCGGGATCACCGCCGCGATGAGCCCGATCGGCTCCGCGATCTTCTCAATCCCGCTGACCTTATCCTCCTCGATCACGCCGCAGGTCTTCGTATTCCTGTAGGCGTTGTAGATATACTCCGCCGCGTAGTGGTTCTTGATCACCTTATCCTCCACCACGCCCATACCGGTCTCCGCAACCGCCATTTTCGCAAGCGGAATCCGCGCCTTATCCGCAGCCGTCGCCGCCGCTTTGAAAATCGCGTCCACCTGCGCCTGCGTGTACTGCGCGAACTGCGCCTGCGCCGCCTTCATCGAGGCCATCTTCTTCTCGAGAGCCTCCTCACTGTCGACTAACAATACCTTCTTTTCTGCCATGTGTGTCTCCTTTTATCGGCGGCCCGGGACGGACATCCCGGGCCCTTAAGCAAAGCTTATACAAGTAAGGTAAATTTATCACGCTTGCGAAAACATGACAAGGGGTCAGACCCCGTGTCACGTTTATGTTGTATGCAATATGACAAGGGGTCAGACCCCGTGTCAGGTTTACGTTGCATACAATATGACAAGGGGTCAGACCCCGTGTCATATTTTCCCGCCCGGGCCGCGCGCCTACAGCACTTTCTCCATCCTCACGCAGCAGAAAGTCTCCCCTTTCACCGCCTCGCCGCAGGCCTCATACCCCATCAGCTCATAAAACGCCACCTTATTGTCGCGGCTCTCCACGACGGTCTTCCCGTACCGAAGCTCCTCCGCCCAGTCCTCGCACTCGCTGACGACCATCGTCCCGATCCCCCGGTGCCTGTACTCCGGCAGCACAACCACCCGCCCGATCATCATCCGCTCGTCATCCAGCGGATACATCCGCGCCGTCGCGATCGGAAAATCCTTATCCGTCACGACGATATACATCGTGTCCGGCCCATCGTGCTCATCGAACTCCTGCCGAAGCGTAATCTGATGCTTCTTCGCCATCGCCTGAATCCGCACATAATACGCCCCCGCCCGCTGCCACGTCTCCGTCGCGCGGATCACCGCAATCTCCGCGGCCTCCTCGATCATCTCGACACAACCGGCATAAATCAGGCAGCCATTTACGAAAATGCCTTCGTCATCCACGCCATACTCATGATACACGTAGTCCGCACCTTCCACATCGGCAATCCCGGTGAACATCTTTCCCCACCGGTCGCGGATGCGAACCATTTTCCCGTCATATTTCTCGAACATCCTTACCCTCTACGAAAATGCCGCCTTCCGTCGGCTTCTCCCTCATGAAATTCGTTTCTCCGCGTGACATCCGCTTTCCCCGCGTGCCATCCGCTTTCCCCGCGTGCCATCCGCTTCCGTCGCATGCCGTCGGCTTCCGCCCGCGGGATCGCTCACTTCAAATTAATCACAGCGAGCCCGGCAAGACAGATCGCCACCCCGGCCAGCTTATTCCAGCTCAGCGCCTCATGGTAAAGCAGATACCCGGCAAAAATCAGCGTGACCGCCAGAAATGCGCTCTGCACGACAAATCCCACGCTCACCTGCCAGCCGGCCTTATACGCATAAATCCATCCCACCTCCAGGCCGACGATCACAATCCCGAGCACAAATGGCGCCCAGTTCGCCTTATGATATTCCCCCACAAGGCTCCCGCCGCGATTCAGCGCAAAAAACAGCCCCGCGCTCGCAGCCGCGCCGATCAGATACGTAATCGTAAGACTCGCCAGCGGATTCATATCCCCCGGCACCGACTTCGCGCAGATCTGATAGACCGTATTCGACAGCACCAGTAGCGCCATCGGCCAGATGTAAGACAGCATGATCATTCCTCCCTCTTCCGCTTCGCCAGACAATCCGGACAAAGCTTCGGCCAGCGCGCTTCCTTCACCGCAAATGTGAAATCCTTCCCGCACCCCCGGCACTTTCTCGTAATCCTCTCCTCAGGCATTTCCTTCGCCCTGCACGCCTGGCAGTAATTCGGCCAGTGCTGGACATTCTCCGGCAGCGTGTACGTCTTCCCGCATCTCATGCAGGTCATCGTTATCAATCGATCCATTCTTCACCTCAAACATGACACGGGGTCTGACCCCCTGTCATAATTGTTTACATAATGTGGCCGCGGCGTCCCTGTCCGGTTTCCCCCCGGCCGTGCAGCGCAGCTACCTCTTATAATCCTGCGATACATCCGCAAATGACCGCCGCCCCTTAATATAATCATCATACGCCTGCTCAGCGTCCTTGCCGTGAAAGACAGTGCAAAGCCCGCACATATCGCAATCCGCAATACATGGAAACCGCTCTTTGACATAAGCTCTGCGTTCTTCGATACCGGACGTACTGATCTCGGGTGCATTCGACATAACATCACCTCAACGAATCGTTCTTCCCTGACGATAAGTCTCCATATAATCCGCGTTGATCTCCCTGATCTCGCGCTTTCCGTCGATGTAATCCTGATATATGTCCCAGGGTGAGCCGCCGCCAAGCCAGCAGGACGAGCAGTTCTCGCACCCGCCGCCGCAATCCATGGAGTTCCGGACAATCTGCTCCCGCTCCTCTCTCGTGGTATCCTTGATAAGAATCGACATCATCTATCCCCTTTACAAATCGCAAAGCAGCACCGCGACCCCGATGTCATAAGCCATCGCCCTGTGCCCGAACATCTCCACTTCGTGCCCGGCGACCGCGCCATTTACGACATCCTTCGCCCCGGCCAGCAGCTCGCCGATCACATCCGGCTTAACCGGTATGTCCGCATGCGACGGCCAGATTTCGTCAAATGCAGCCGCCATTTGCGACAGCTTCTCGAGGCTCTCGATATACGTCTCCATATTCCTGTGCTCGCCGAACATAAAAATCCGCCCGTGCGCCTGCACCGGATCCCCGCTGATCAGCACACGCCCGGCCGTATCCAGAACCGCAATGCTTCCTTCCGTATGTCCGGGCAAATGGATCACCCTGAGGCTTCGCCCTCCTAAATCCAGCACATCCCCGTCCTCTACCGGAAACAGCTTCCCGGGCCCATGATAATTCGCCGCCTCCGCCGGATGCATATAGAACTCGTCGAACTGCCCGATGCTGCCGAGATGATCCATATCCGCATGCGTGTTAAGGAGCGCCACCGGCAGCGGCGTCAATGACTCCGCAATCGTCCTGGCGTCATGCACCTGCATGCCCGAATCGATCAGCAGCGCCCTCTCCTTCCCGGCCAGAAGAAAGAAGCGGACCCCTTTCTCTTCAATCCGCCATGTGTTCTCATTCATCTGAATGATCTGATAATCCATACTTCGCCCTCATTTTATGACACGGGGTCTGACCCCTTGTCATATTCGTTTACATAATACGCCAGCAGATCCCCTGTCAGGTTTCCCCCGGCTGAACAAAGGACGGTCCCCTGTTCGGCCAGCCGAACGAAGAACCGCCCCCTGTTCCGGTCTCGCCGTTTCCTTACTCAGCCTTCCACAGTCCGTGGAGGTTGCAGTACTCGTACGCCGCGATCACCGGCTCCGTCACCTCAAACACCGCCGCCGGCTTCTCGCCCGGCTGCAGATCCTTCTTCTCGTATCCGCCGGCCGTCTCCAGCACAATCCACTGGATATAGTGAGCCTCCAGCATCGGATGCTCGACGGAGCCGACCGTCACAGTCACCTTGTCACCGTCCTTCTCAATCACCGGCACGTGCTTCTCCAGCGCCCCGTCCGTCGTGTTCGGCGTGATCTCCTCGCCGCGCGCCTCGTTAATCAGAATCTGCCCGTCAACCTTGTAAAACTTCAGCATGTTCCTCCTCCTTTTCTCAAGCCACTTTCACCTTTACAGTTACTGTCTTACTGCCAGACTTATACTTCGCATTGCCCGCGGCGGTCACCTTCACCTTCATCTTGTATGTCCCCGCCTGCGTGCCCTTCTTGACCGTAATCTTTCCGCTCGAAGAAATCGACAGATTTTTCGACCCGGATTTCTTCTTATACGTGACCTTGCCCTGCGCCTTTGTCACCGAAAATGCCTTCGCCGCCTTCACCGTCTGTTTTTTCTTAGCCACCTTGGCCGCTTTAACCTTAACGGTCTTCGCTTTCACCTTCATCGGCTGCGCGGCCTTCGTCTGCGCGGAAGCAGACGCGCCGGACTTCTGCCCGCTCGGTCTTGCCGCCGAGCCTGATACGGGGTCAGAATATGACACGGGGTCTGACCCCTTGTCATGTTTTTCGCCTGATCCCGAGCCGCTCCCCGGGTCCGTGCCCGGATTTGTCCCAGGATTTGTCCCCGGATCTGTCCCCGGATCTGTCCCCGGATCCGGTGGCAGCTTGTCAATCTTTCTCGTTTCCACGAGCGTACACTCTATGCACGTCCGGCTCTCCTCGCCTTCTTCCCCGGTGGTCGCCGGCTTCGTCACGACCCATTCGCCGGTGTGTTCTTCGCAGAATTCGAATATGAATCTCGCGTTGCCGACGTATCCCTGCGCATCGCTCACCGAGCACTCATAGATGATGTCCGTGTCATCGTAGTCCCGGACGATCATGGAAGGTCCTTCTTCCATCAGCATCGTCATCAGGTTTATGCCGGCTGCTTCTTCAGACGCGCGGCGCCAGCTCCAGTAGTAAAGGAGCTCTCCATGCGTGTTAGCCGTTTCGACGGTGAGCTCACGCGAGCCGCCATTTGCGATCTTCAGATGGTTCTCGGGGTTCGTCACGCACGCGTCATTTTCGCACATCACATCAATGAGACATGAGCACCAGTCGATCTCTTCGCCATTTGCGTCGTACGCAGTTGCCTGGACCCTCACGGAATACAGCTTCCGCGCCGGCACCAGCGTGCAGGTCGAGATCTCGCCCGCATTCAGGGTCTCCGACTGGAGCACGTGCGTGTCCCCGTATTCACGTCCGTTAACGCTCCACTGATACTTGATGGTCGCAGCTCCCAGGCACGAGGCCTTCACACTGACCGGCAGCTCCACGCCGATCTCGCCATCCATAGCTATGCCGCCGTACCCCTCGTCGAATTCACAAACAGCTTTGCGCGCGCCGCCTTTGTATTCAAGCCTGCCGGAGCAGTGCTTATCCGCATCCGCCGCCTCAATCACAAGCGCGCTCGCGCTCCCCCAGTCATCCGGGATCGTTCCGGCAAGCGTAAGCATCGCCGTTTCGCCCGCCGCAAGACTCACCTTTCCTGTCGCGGCGTCGTACCCGTCCCCGTCGATCACTCCAAACGGCACGTTCGAAGGAGAATCCTGATTGCTCAGGCTGGGCATATATGTGACGGATAAATCCGGCGTGAGATCCATATCGGTGACATTTTCGATGAATAACGAATATGTCATCTCCTTCCCGGGCTCCGCCGCCTCATTCGAAAGTACTGTGATCGAAAATGCCTCCGGGTATTCCGGTCCGGTATACGCCCACTGCGCATAGAGCGTAAGCCCTTCCGCCGGAATGATCACCTGGTTGCTGCTGTTGGAAGTGTAAACATAAGCCTCCTTTATAAAGGAATACTCCACCTTCACGTTCCCCTCCGGATCGAGCGACCATGTCGTAAACGCGTAATTCTCTTTCGTGCAGGAAGGAAACCAGTAGTAATTGTAGTCGATGCTGCCGTTATCAAGCCGCACACCGCTCTTGAGCGGCTCGCCGGCCACGCCCTGCATCGTGATGACCGTGTCGTCATCGGATGCATAAGGCTTCGGCCAGGTATCGCCGTCGGGCAGACTGAATGTCTCCCCGTTCGCATGAAATGCCACCGGCACGAGCGACGACCATTTCGCGTGAAACACGACATTGCTTCTCACGCGGTACTTATAATTGTTCGTATTGAAATCCCTCTCATCGGAGAGCATCTCGTCCGTGTCGCCGATCGTCCAGCCGAGAAAAACGCGGCCCTCGCAGCGCAGCCATTCGCTGCCATAATAATCTCTCAGCATATCGCCCGCGCCGGGCGTATAAATATCCCGTTCCGTGCACTTGGTTTTCCCGTATACCGAAAAGTTATAATCCGTGGCGATTTCCCCCTCGCCGGCGTCCCAGGTAACGAAGAAAGCATTCGTTTTTACAGGCGTTACCTTCACCTCGACGAAGGATGCATCGCCATTGTAATAATAATCAAGAATTGCCGTCTCGCCCTTGTACATAACGAAGCGATCCGTAGACCGGCTGCTTGTCGGAGCGAAATCCTCCGTCATATAACTATGATCCTTCGTATATACCGTCACGTAGCCAAAAGGATTTAAGCTGTCGGGATCATGGGCAATCTGCTGCGAGCTGACATCGAACTTATACACGCCGTCTTCTTCGGCCGTAAAAGTATAACACGAAGACACATCCACAACCGTCGCCTGGCCGGCCGCAAGCGCAACGCGCGGCTCCCCGCTCTTCGACAGTGTAAAGGAAGCCGTCCCCTCCGCCCCGGTGTAAGCGGTGCATGTCAGCGCAAGCGTATAATTCCGCCCCGCCTTCAACGGGTGTGCCGGGAAAAGCGTGACGTAATCAACATCATCCGGGTGATTCCAGGAGTACTGAGAGCCGCCGCTTTCTATCTCCGCCCCGGATTCTATATTGCAGCTGATCTCATAAACACCCGCCGAAAATGCCGCCCTAAGCGCATACGTCCCGTCGTCCTCCGGCGAAAACTGAAGCTTCAGCTTAAATGTTTTTTCCGAATAGTCGTACGTCACCGTCTCATCAAGATTCAGCGTAAAAACAGCCAGATCCTCGTCGGCATCTCCGACCGGCTGCAGGTCCTCTTCTTCCGCCGGCGCTGCCGCATCGGACACATATACATCCGGCGACAAATCCGCTTCAGCATCGCCTGCAAGATCCGCCGCATCTTCTCCTGCGAGTTTCGCCGCATCGCCCGCGAGATCCGCCGCATCTTCTCCTGCGAGTTCCTCCGCATCACCCGCGAGCTCCGCCGCGTCATCTGCGAGATCAGCCGCGTCATCTTCTATGAGATGAGGCGCATCCGCCGCTGCCATTTTCGCCGCATCGGCATCCTCCGCCGCCGCGATCTCCTCCGCCTCTTCCACAAGCAGCGGCTCCTCCGGCGCGGTAAACACCGCCCCGTCTTCCGCAGCCTCCGCGTCGACCGTCTCCGTCAGGGCGCCATCAGCGCCCTCCGCAGGCAGAAGCACCTCCGGCCCTTCATCCGTCTCCGGCGCGGGCAGCTCCAGGCCCTCCTCCTGCGCGGCCGCAAGAACCTCCGCGCCATCCTCCGCCGCGTACGCGGGAACATACGAAAGCACAAGCGCTGCCGCAAGAAAACCGGCCGCATATCTCTTCCACAGGCATTTTCTCATAGGTCTGCTCCTTTCAAAACATGACACGGGGTCTGACCCCCTGTCATGTTTATGTTGCATGCAATATGACACGGGGTCTGACCCCTTGTCATGTTTTTCGCCCTCAGTCCTTCAGCCAGTCGGACCGTTTCGCCGCGAGTAAAGCCTTAAAAATGTCAATATCCTCCACAGTCGTAAGCTTGATATTCTTCTCCGACCCCGCAGAGAAGTACACCGGCTCCCCCATCTCGATCTTCAGCGTGCAGGAAGCCACGGAGTTCGTGATGCCGGCCGCGAGCGCCCGCCTGTGCAGGTCGCAGATGTCGCCGATCCTGAAGGCCTGCGGCGTCTGCGTCCGCTTCAGCCGGTCGCGCGGATACGACCCCGTCGACACCTCCCCGTCTTCCGTCTGCAGCATGGCTTCGGCGCACGGAATCACGGTGATGGCATTTCCGAATTTGCGCGCGACCCGTATGTTGTCGGAGATGATCTCCGAGCTGACCATCGGCCGGATCGCGTCATGAATCAGCACGAGATCGTCCGCCGCGCAGTGCTTCTCGAGCTCCATCACGCCGTTCCGGATCGAGTCCTGCCCGTTCTTGCCCCCGGGCACAACCCACTTAAGCTTCGAAATATTGAACTGCTTCGCGTACGCCCAGAGCACCTGCTCCCAACCCTCGATGCAGACGACCGCGATCGCGTCGATCTCCGGATGTTTCTCAAATGCCTCCATTGTATAGACAATGACAGGCCTCTCATTCACAGTGATAAATTGCTTCGGTATGTCCTGGTGCATGCGGTTTCCCGCGCCACCCGCGATCAGTAATCCGATATTAGCCATGGTCAGCTCCTTTTAAAGTCCTTGTCGTCATTTACCAGTGCGGAACAATACGCGCTTCCGGCGGGCAATACAGCCATCGCCAGCGCCGGCAGTGCCGCGCTCATCTTCTTCATGAGCAGTCCCTCGCATACATCCTCATGGTATAGCTCTATTATACAGGCGGACGGGGAGATTGTCGCGCAAAACATGACACGGGGTCTGACCCCGTGTCATATTTGTTTACATAATTCAGTGCAGGCCCCGTCGGCTTTTCACATTTTCCTCAGCAGATCCTTCCTCTTCAATCCGTTATTCTTCCCGGCCTTCGGCCACCCGGCATTCGCCGCGAACATATACATCCACCGCGGGAACATATAAGCACCGGCGTAAATGTCGTCGATCTGCGCCGATGTGTTAATTGCCTCCGCCAGCTTCTTAAGACCTTCCACAACTTTTTTCGCAGGCCCCTTCCCGTTCATGAACATCTTCATCATCTCACCGGCGCCGATGGCGATGCCGCCGCAGTACGCATATCCGCAGCTTTCGCACCAGTCCCTGACCATGCTGAGCAGATTCTTGATCTGATGACTTTCAAAGAGACCCATATTGGCGACTACATAGACCTTCTTCCGGCTGGCCGGGGCCTCCCGGCCGCCCGATGCCTCCCGGCCGCCCGAAACCTCCTCCAGCCGCTCCATCACACGCAGCACCTGTGACGGGATCCCATCCACGTACAGCGGCATGCCCAGGACGATCGTGTCGGCGGAAGCAAGTGACTGAACCATTTTCTCCGGATCTGCCGCGGAAAGATTGATCAGTTCGCCATCGGTGAGATTCTCGGAAAGCTTCGAAAGGAAGACCCGCGTGTTCGCCTCATTCCCGCGGAGGCTCCCGTTGAGCAGCACGATTTTGCCCGGCTCGCACGCTTCCTCCGCCGCCGGCTGCCTGCGCACAGGCTCGCATTTTACGAACTTCAGGTCCTTCAGCTTCCCGCGGAAATTCCTGCAGACGGCCTCCACGTAAGCCTTCGCTTTTCGCTTTTCATCCGCCGAAAATGCGCTCCCCCTGAAGATAAAGGTAATCGGCTTCTCCTCCGGGTAACGCTTCTTGTGATGCATCTCGCCTTCATAAACCTCGAAATACGGGAGTACCCAGCCGATGCTTCTGTCGAAGACATTTTTGACGAAGCTGCTGAAGCCGCCATAAGTATACCGGCTGATCACCACGACCTCATCCGCCTTGTGGATCAGGGCTCCCATGCGCTCGTATCCGTCCTTCATCACGCACTGGCCCGGATTTTTGAGCCAGCAGCCGAAGCAGCCCACGCAAGGCTTGATCGTCCCCGTATCGGAGATCACCTCGCAGCCACTGAATCGATCAGCAATCTTGCTCCATTCTTCTTCATTCATGTCGTGAATCACTAAATTCATAATTTCTCACCTCTCGTGCGGTTCACGGGGCGCTTCCGTGAACCTTTATCAAACCTGATGATTTAATAATATAAGATTGCGCGGCTTAAAAAAACAAGGCAGCTTCGATTAAAGAGAGATTAAAACATGACACGGGGTCTGACCCCGTGTCATAACAGTTTACATAACACTCCTTTTATCATTTTTGCGCAGCAATTCTCACTGAACTTTCTAAAGAATTGATAGGCTCAACCACCGCCTCATGGTAACATCAAATCAGTATATACCATTCAATAATATAGAACAGGAGGCTGAGATCATGAAGAAAATCCCGTTGCTCTTAATGATGATCACCATATGCATGTGGATCCTTCCCCTGTCGGCCGCTGCGGCGGAAGCAGGCACGCTCGATGAAGCGTCGGTCGCCGTCACTTTGCCGCAGGCGGGAAGTGCCGTCCCCGATAAGCCCACGATCGTTGTCCCGCCCGGATCCGGGTATTCCGTCGTAGCATCGGAAACCAGATGGGTGGGCGAAAACAGTACTCTGGACAGCATGATGCTCATAGCACCGACTGAAATCAAAGTCGGCGGGACCTATTACGCATACGTCAAAGTCACCGGCCCGGATACCGTCCTGTCCCGGGAGACCAGGCTCGTCGCGACCGGCGCGACGGTGAAAACGCAGCGCACCTTCTCATCCGCCGGCACCATCACGGTCGAAGCCATTCTCGCCCTCCAGATCCCCGGCGTTATCGACACCTGGGAGGACATCACGACTGACGCCAGCATCTCGCACGTCATCGGCATCCTCCACCTCACGGGAACCGGCGGCGCGAAAGCCGGCTACGACCCCGAAAAGACGGTCTACGGCCCGGTCGACTTTAAGGTCACCTACTCAAATCCCAAAACCGCGAACGTCCAGTCCGCCATCAATGAAGCCCGCAACAAAGCGGAATTCCTGGCAAAGCAGTGCAAGAACAGCGGCAAAGCCGGCGAATACACGGGAGGAACGACCTCCACACCCGACAGAACCTGGGACCATCGAAAATACGAAACCGACTACAAGGTGATCGGCGGCCCCGGGATCACCGCGCCGATCAGCGTCGAAGAATCCGACGGCATCTATACAGACGGCGCCGGCAACACCTACACGGCCGACATTTACCAGATCGACCGCCATCATATCGCGAGCGGCGATTACGGAAGAGAAACGACTTATACGGTCGCCGTGACAGGCTGGGTGGAAGCTTCCGATGACGAAAATGCCTCGTCCCCCTCCGACGCCCCGACAGACCCCGCCGGTACTCCGACGTCCCCCGCCGGCACCCCGACAAACCCCGCCGCGGAAACCGACGCCTGGGGCAACAAGCTCCTCCCCGAGGCGCAAACCGAAAAAGCCGTCCTCGCCCTGCCGAACGACAACGACCCGGCGAACTCCACCTTCAGCCTTCTCCAGGCAAAGGCCACAAAAGTCACGAAGAACTCCATCACGGTCGTATGGAAAAAAATGAACGGCGCCGGCTCCTATACCATTTTCGCCAACAAATGCGGCAAAGGGAACAAATACAAAAAAACAAAGACCGTCACCGGCACCAAATACGTCCACAAAAAACTGAAAAAAGGCACCTACTATAAGTTCATCATCGTCGCAAATGCCGCCGGCCAGACAAAAGCCGTCTCCAAAACAATCCACGCCGCCACCTCCGGCGGCAAGGTCGGCAACAGCAAATCCGTCAAGATTACCAGCAAAAACTCGCTCTCCCTGAAGGTCGGGAAAACCTCGAAGATCAAAGCCAAAGCCATTCCGAAGAGCCGCAAGCTGAAAGTCAAAACCCACCGCAAGCTGGCCTACGAATCAGACAACCCGGCGGTCGCCGCTGTCAGCAAGAGCGGCGTCATCAAAGCCGTCGGCAAAGGCAACTGCTCCGTCTACGTCTACGCGCAGAACGGC
>DEFE01000025.1:1342-3404 GCA_002350625.1 Lachnospiraceae bacterium UBA2860 | reverse complement strand
CGCTTCTCACGGAGAAACCGGAGGGGAGCGACGCGGCGGCCCACGCCATCATGACGACGGACACGCGCAAGAAGGAACTCGCTGTCCGAACCACAATCGCGGGAAAGACCGTGACCATCGGCGGAATTTCGAAAGGGTCTGGCATGATTCATCCCAATATGGGGACGATGCTGTGCTATCTCACGACGGATGCGGCCATCGCGCCGGACATGCTGCGGAAGGCGCTGCTCGCGGTCTGCCGCGTGACGTTCAACCGCATTTCCGTGGACGGCGACACCTCCACAAACGACAGCCTGATCATTCTCGCGGATGGCCTTGCCGGCAACCCGGAGATCACGGCGGAAAATGAGGATTATTTTGCCTTTGTGGATGCGCTTAAGACGCTGTGCACGGAGCTTGCGAGACGGATGGCCAGAGACGGCGAGGGTGCGAAGCATCTCATCACCTGCACGGTCAGCGGTGCCCGGAGCGAGGAGGAAGCAGAGACACTCGCGAAATCCGTGATCCATTCCACGCTGACGAAGGCGGCGATCTTCGGGTGCGACGCGAACTGGGGCCGCGTCCTTTGTGCCCTCGGCTATTCCGGCGTGGATTTTGACCCGAAGGATGTGGATGTCGCGTTTGCCTCCAAAGCGGGACAGATCGAGGTCTGCGCGGGCGGCGTGGGCATCGTGTTCGATGAGGACAGGGCAAAGAAGATTCTGAGCGAGGAAGAGGTAGAGATTCTCGTGGACATGCATGAGGGTGAGGCGGCTGTGACCTGCTGGGGCTGCGATCTCACCTACGATTACGTCAAAATCAATGGAGATTACCGGACATGAAAACAGATGAACTGACGAACCGGAACAGGGCGGAGGTGCTGGTTCAGGCGCTGCCCTTCATTCAGCGCTACAACGGGCGCACGATCGTCATCAAATACGGCGGCAATGCCATGACCAGCGAGGTGCTCAAGGAACAGGTCATGGAGGACATTGTGCTTCTCACGATGGTCGGCGTGAAGGTGGTCGTCGTGCATGGCGGCGGGCCGGAAATCTCCAGTCTGATGAAGCGTCTCGGCAAGGTTCCGCAATTCATCGACGGACTGCGGGTGACGGACCAGGAGACCGTGGATATCGCGGAGATGGTCCTTGCGGGCAAGGTCAACAAGTCCCTTGTCTCGCTGCTGCAGACCAAGGGCGGACGGGCGATCGGCGTCTCCGGCATGGACGGGCGCCTGATCGAGGCAAAATTAAAAGATCCCCGCTACGGCTATGTCGGCGACGTGACGCGCATCAATCCGCAGATGATCACGGACATGCTGGATGACGGATATATTCCGGTGGTTTCCACACTTGGCTGGGATAAGGAAGGGCATATCTATAACATCAACGGCGATACGGCAGCAGGCGCGATCGCGGCGGCCATCGGGGCGGAGCGCATGATCATGATGACGGATATCTCCGGCATCATGCGGGATAAGGACGATCCGGACTCTCTTATTTCGGAGCTGACCGTGTCGGAGGCGCAGGAACTCTGTCAGAACGGCGTGGTGCAGGGCGGTATGATCCCCAAGGTGGAGTGCTGCATCGATGCACTGGAGCACGGCGTGAAGGCAGTCGTCATCATTGACGGCCGCGTGCCGCACGCGCTGCTTATGGAAATTCTCACCAATGAGGGCGCGGGCACGATGATCCGCAGCAGCGGGAGCTGCTGACGGTGCGGAGCCGGTGCGGAGAAAAGAGAAAAAGCAGTGCGCCGCGCCGGGAGAATAGATTACGCGCGGCGACCGGAATGAGGAAGGAATTCAGACAGGCATGGATACAATTCAACAGCTCGACAGAGAATATATCGCTTCTACCTATGGACGGTTTCCGGTGACACTGGTCAGCGGAAAGGGATCGTTGGCTGAGGATGAACAAGGAAAGCGTTACATTGATTTTGGCGCCGGGATTGCCGTGAACACGTTCGGGTATTGCGATACGGTCTGGCAGGAGGCGGTGAAGAACCAGCTTGACGCGCTGCAGCACACCTCGAATCTGTATTACACGGCGCCCTGTTCTGCGCTCGCGGCGGAGCTGTGCCG
>DEFE01000025.1:0-1243 GCA_002350625.1 Lachnospiraceae bacterium UBA2860 | reverse complement strand
GCGATCAAGGCGGCGAGAAAATACGGCGCGGAGCACCACGGCAGGGACGCGTACTGGATCATCACGCTGAAAAATTCGTTTCATGGGAGAACGCTGACGACGCTGGCCGCGACCGGGCAGGATCACTTCCATGAGCTTTTTCAGCCGCTGACGCCGGGCTTTCTCTATGCGGAGCCGGAGGACCTCGAGGGACTGACGGAGCTGACAGCTTCCCATAAGGTCTGCGGTATCCTGATCGAGTGTATTCAGGGCGAGGGCGGCGTGAACGCCCTCAGCAGGGATTTTGTCCAGGGGATCGCGAAGCTGTGCAGGGAGAAGGATATTCTGCTTTTATGCGACGAGGTACAGGCCGGGAACGGACGCAGCGGACAGCTTTACTCGTACATGAATGACGACGTCACGCCGGATGTGGCGACGACGGCGAAGGGGCTGGGCGGCGGCCTGCCGATCGGCGTGACAATGCTGGGGGAGAAGGTGCAGGATATCTTTCATCCCGGCGATAATGGCTCGACATTCGGCGGCAATCCGGTCGTCTGCGCAGGTGCGCTGTCTGTTCTGAAGCGGCTGGACGACGATTTTCTCGCGGAGGTGCGCGCAAAATCAAATTATCTGTTCCGCACGCTTTCGAAGGCACCCGGCGTGAAGCAGGTGACCGGCATGGGACTGATGATCGGAGTGGAACCGGAAAAGGGGAGCGTGGCGGAACTGGCAGGGCGCTGCCTCGAAAAGGGACTTCTCGTGCTCACCGCCGGGCAGAACCGGCTGCGGCTGCTGCCGGCGCTGAATATTCCGGACAGCCTGCTGCAGGAGGGAACGGAGATACTGAAAGAGGTTCTGGCGGACTGACAAAGGCTGCGAAACGAAGAGCCGTGTAAGAACGCGTGACGGGAAGCTTTCGCAGGAGTCAGATTAAGGTGGCGACGCATGTGAATGAAGAAATGTTGAGGTTTTATTGGAGCTAGGGCCGTGATATCAGTTTCAGACAGAATGAAAATAGTTATGGCTCTGATTATTTTAGAAATTTAGCGTCGATATGAAAAAGGAGCTTCCGGATGTCAAAGCTTTCTCTGTAACAAATCTTCACTATATGGTCTGGTTTTATGAATTATATCCTGATGCGATAAATTTACCCCAGCTTGGGGAAGATTTTAATGGAAGAAGAAAATACATCTATGCTTCCGATCTCATGGAACTGCGGGAGAGGTGCGGAAAACTGATCTGATAGAGATTACAAGAGAAGGTC
>DEFE01000057.1 GCA_002350625.1 Lachnospiraceae bacterium UBA2860 | reverse complement strand
TTTAGCGGCTCCTGAAATCGCGCTGCAGACTGCAGGCGGAGCAAGAGGAGGAGGTGAGGACGTATGGCGGAAGCTGCGTGAAAAAAAGAAAAAAGAAACAGGAGGCTGCTGCCCCCTGCCATGTTCAAAAACTCCGGATCACATCGTCATCCTCAGCCTTAGCCTCCGAGATACTCCGGATCACGACGTCATACCCGCCGTCCCCCACCGGGACGTGCACCGTGTCGCCGACATGATGCCTCAGAAGCGCCTTCCCCAGCGGCGAATCAATCGAAATCAGCCCTTTCAGCGTATTGCCCCGGATCGTCGTCACGATGCGGTACTCCTCCGTCTCGTCATCCTCCGGGAAATAAACCTCCACGGTCTTATTCATTGCGACCTCATCCTCCGCCGACGCGCGCTCCTCGATGACCTGCGCGGTCCGGATCATGCGCTCCAGGTACCGGATGCGGCTCTCATTCTGATTCTTCGCGCGCTTCGCCGCATAATACTCGAAATTCTCGGACAGGTCCCCCTGCGCCCGCGCCTCCTGCACCTCGCCGATCAGCTGCTTCCGGAGAACAAGCTTGCGCTCGTCAATCTCCCGCTGCATCTTCTCGATATCACCCTTCGTCAATCTGTCATACATGGATGTACCCCCGATTACTCCTCAATCACCTGAAACTCAAGATAATCAAACGGAATCTCCTCGATAAAACAGTCCTTCGTGAACCGCGTCTTCGACGTCCGCTTAAAATCCTTCACATTGGCCTCGAGCCACTGCGGCACCTCGAGATCCATCTCCTCCGCGATCTCGCGCAGCAGGTGAAACACCTTGTGCGTGCGCGTATCCTCCGACACGTCCTCTTTCACCGTGTCGCGCAGCATATGCCCGTCCTTCCAGATCTTTCCCCAGATGCGCATCCTTTCTCCTCCCGCCGCTGCCGATAACAGCAAAACTCCGCGCCCCGGCCAGTGACCGGACGCGGAGATTATCATTGATGCCTTTGCCTGCAGGGCATAAATCCCCTTATGCGGGATGAGACTCGTCCCAAAGCTCCTGAGCCTTGCCCTTCCAGTTTTCCGCGTACCCGCTGCAGCGGTCGCAGAGCGTATCCACTTCCTCCGGAGCCTCCAGATCCGTCGAAGCGGCCTTCGTATCCTTGACCATCGCGCGAAGCTTCTCCGGATTCTCAAGCATCGGGCAGGGACGCAGATGATTGTTGTTGAAGGGCTGTCCGTCATGATACGCCATGAACAGCGGTGAGCGGAGACCCTCAAGCAGCGTCTTCTCCCGGATGTTGGAATCGGAATAATGAATGAACACGCACGGCTCCATATCGCCGTTGGCGTTGATGTGCAGATATCTGCGTCCGCCGGCGATGCAGCCGCCGACGAATTCGCCGTCGTTCTGGAAATCCATGCCGAAGATCGCTTTCCTCGTTCTGTACTCGCGGATCTTGTGATAGATATACTCTCTCTGCTGCGGCGTCGGAAGCAGTTCCTTCACGGCGTCCTTGCCGACCGGCATGTAGTGGAAATACCAGATGAAGAAAGCGCCCGCCTCGATCAGAGAATCATAGAACTCCTCGGACGTAATGCTCTCCATATTCTGGCTCGTGTAGCAGGCGGAAATGCCGAAAGGCAGACGCTTCTCCTTGAGCAGACGCATCGCGTCCGTCGCTCTCTTGTACACGCCTTCGCCTCTGCGCGCATCCGTCGCCTCCTCAAAGCCCTCGAGCGAGATCGCCGGGATGAAGTTCTTGACGCGCAGCATATCGTTCGCAAAGTCCTCATCGATCAGCGTGCCGTTCGTGAACGAAAGGAAGATGCACTCGCTGTGCTTCTCGCACAGACGGATCAGGTCCTTCTTTCTGACAAGCGGCTCGCCGCCCGTATAGATGTAGAAGAACACGCCGAGCTCCTTGCCCTGCTCGATGATGCTGTCGATCTCCTCAAACGTCAGGTTCATCTTGTGGCCGTACTCCGCCGCCCAGCAGCCCGTGCAGTGAAGGTTGCAGGCACTCGTCGGGTCAAGAAGAATAGCCCACGGCACATTGCAGCCGTACTCCGCGCGCGCGGCTTCCTGGCGCTTTCCGCCGACCAGGGACGCGTTCATGAAGAAGTTCTTAAACAGCGTCGTAAGACATCCGCGGTCGATGCCGCGAACGACTCTGAGCGTGAGGTCTCTCCAGTTGGAGTCCTTGTCTTCCACCATCGCCCGGCGGAAGTAGTAACGCTGTGAGCTGAAGGTATTGCCCGCGAAGCGGTCAACCCAGTCCATCAGCTTCCCGAGATTCTTCTCGGGATCCTTCTCAAGAAAACGTACGGCGGCACTGATTCCCAGTTCCTTTGCCTTATCTGCAATCGACATAGATATTTCTCCTTTAAATATATCCTTAATCCTAAAGAGCCATTTTAATTTTTAAACATGGCTCTGTCAATGAAAACCCTGCCTTTCCCCCCGGGACAATCCTGCGAAAATGTATCCTGCCTCACGCGCGGAGAAAGCGCCGCAGTCCTTCATAGACAGCTTCCTCATCCGGCGGGCAGCCCGGAATGCTGAAATCGAAGCCGCCTGTGCACCGTCCGACCCCGAGTTTTCCCCGCTTTCCCTGCATGCCCTGGCCGATGCCGACCGGCACCGTCAGCGCCTCGAGGAGCCCCTCTTCCTTCAGGCGGTCAAGCGCCCCGATGAGCGAGCTGTAGCAGGCGCTGCAGGAGTCCACTTCATCCACGGCATAGGACACGTCAAGCACGCGTCTCGCAAGCGGAAGCTCGTCGGAACCGTCCTCCCCAAGAAGCACGATTTCCGCGCCGTCAAGATCCGCGCTGCCGACGCCGAGCCTCTCCGCCATGCGGACATAGGGGACGTCGTCAGGCGTGAGATTAAGAAGGCGGCAGGCATAGCTGTCGACGAGCACCGGGTCGAGCGCGGCCATCACACAGTTCCGCACCACCGGGCGTCCGCCCTCCTCAAAATCCAGATCGCCGCAGATATGGTCGACGACGATGAAATCCTGCCGGATCGCCGTATTCAGATGCGCGATCGGCTTATGCAGCCCCATCGCATGAAAATGGCGCTTTTCCCTGTTCGGCAGGAGCCCTTTCATGTTCTTGAGCGCGCAGGTCATCCGCGTCTGGCAGTGCCCCTTCAGCACCGGCACGTTGATCAGGAAGTCGATCCGGTCACAGACGTCCGTGATGTCAAGCTTAAGGCCCGCTGCGTCCACGCCGTGCCATTTTTCCTTCTGCGTGTCGACAAAAGGCACGCCATAAGTCTCACAAAGCTCACGGTACCCGCAGTATTCATAGGCTTCCGACGTGCGGTCGCCGACCCAGGAGCCCTCCGCGATGAGCACATCGGAAATGCCTCCTTCCGCGAGGTACTCGATGATGCCGGCCACGACCTCCGTGTGCGTTGTCGCGCCGTATGAGGCGGGCGTGGGGCAGACCAGATTCGGCTTGATGCCGACCGTGAAGGGCCGGTCCGCAGATGCCTGCGCGGCGTCTCTCCCCCGGCCGGCATGCTTTCCCTGTCCGGCGTCTCTCCCCCGGACAAGCGCCCTCTTCTTATGAATTTCACCGATGAGATCCGCCCTTTTCAGCAGTTCCTTCGTCATCTCCCGGTAATCGGTTCCGAAGATTTTGCAGATACTGTTTCTTTCCATAAAACCCCGCTTTCAGGCGGCCTCCTCCGACCGGTTCGGGATCCTGAAGCGATCCGTCCCGGCCCTCTCAGTATTCCACTTTAAATGGCAGCTGTAAGAGGATATCCCGCTCCGCGTCGACGCCCGGATAGACCTCGATGAGCTTGAGTCCCTTTGGCGTCAGCCGGAAGACACAGCGCTCCGTCACGAAGAGCACCTTCTGGCCATTTGCGATCGCGCGCTTCGCCGAAAAGCTGACGGAGCGCACCTTCTCCACGAACTTCGGGATCGTGCCTTCCTTCTCGATCGTGACGACGCCCTTCTTCGCGGAGACCTCGAGCCCCTTCGTATTAAATGTCATGCAGAAGACCACCGTCGGCGTCTTGGCCGTGATGTTGGCGAAGCCGCCGATCCCCGCAAATGCGCCCTCTCCGCGGTGGGCGTTGACATTTCCTTTCGCGTCCACCTCGAGCGCGCCCATGAAGCAGATGTCGAGTCCCCCGTTGTCATAGAGATCGAACTGGTTCGCCATGTCGTAGACGGAGGCCGCGCCGATCATCGCGCCGAAGGCCTCTCCCGACACGGGGAAGCCGCCGATCCCGCCGGACTCCACCGTGAGCGTGATGTTGTCGAGCATTCCGCTCTTTCTCGCGTGGCGCGAGACCATCTCCGGCAGGCCGATCCCGATGTTGACGATATCGTCGACCCTGAGCTCCATCGCGGCGCGGCGGCCGATGATGTTGCCGACCGTGCTGTTCTTCGAATGAATAGAGGAGACCGTGTCGATCTTCTCGTTCCAGCTGCTCCATTCCGCGTAAGGAATCTCAAAGCTGCCCGTCAGGGCTGTGTAGGCCTCGTTCCGCTGCTCCGGCTCCGCGACGACGACCGCGTCGACGAGGCAGCCCGGAATGATCGTATTTCTGGGCCGCGTCGGGGTGTTCACGATCCGGTCGACCTGCACGATGACCTTGCCGTTGTTGGCCTTGACGGCCTGGCAGATCGAGAGCGCGTCCCCCGACATGAACTGGTCGTCGAAGGACACGTTGCCCTTCCTGTCCGCCGCCGTGCCCTTGATGAGCGCGACCGTCAGCTTCGGGAGCTTGTAGTACAGGTACTCCTCCCCGTCCACCTCGACGTGCTTGACGAAGGAATCGTCGATCGAGAGCCGGTTGATTCCGGGGCCCTCCAGATCCGGATCGACAAAGATGTCGAGGCCGACCTTGCTGAGCGCGCCCGGCAGGCCGCTCGCCTGCGCGCGGATCGCGTGGGAAATGCAGCCGAGCGGAAGGTTATAAGCCTCAAAGCGGTCCTCCAGCACGATCTTCTTCGTGCTCGGCATGGCGCCGAAATGGCCGCAGATCAGCCGGTCGACCGCGCCCTCCCGGATGTATCCCTCCGCGTTTCTGTTCTCGTCCCAGACGCCGAAGCCCGCGCTGGATACGACCGTGAGGTGATTCGGGGACTGCATCTTCTGATAGCGCCGGTAGATCGCCTCATGCAGCTCCACGGGGTTTTCAATCCCTACAAATGAATTGACGCAGATGCAGTCGCCGTCCCTGATCAGGCGGATCGCCTCGTCTGCGCTCATGATTTCGTACATATATTGCCTTCTCCTTCCCGCAATGTTGCTATCATACATCCCCGCCGCCATTTGCGCAAGCGCAGATCCCCGAAGACAGGCGGATGCGGAAAGAGCAGACAAAGGGAGCGCGCGGCATTTGCGGCACGGGAGCCGTTTTGTATGGCAAATGCATGAAATGACAGGTATAATGACATCATCAGCAAAGGCAGGCCATAAAAGACACGGGTTGACCTGTTCAAAGGAGCCGGCACAGCAGAGGCGGCCGGCGGGAAAGGAGAAGCAGATGAAGAAACTGTTATCACTATGTGCCCTGCTCCTGTGCATGGGCGTGACGGTCTCGGCGGCACAGGCGGAAGAGGCGGCCACCTATACGGAGCAGCCGACGAAGCTGATCACCGAAGGGGGCGCAGACGGAGGCGAGATGGTCCTACGCTTCTACGAAGAGACGCCGCACGTCCCCTATATGGGCATAGCCGCGTATTCGGAGAAGTTTAAGGGGCAGCCGCTCACCCTCAGAGAAAATGGCGACGGCACCTGCGCGCTCGTGAACGGCATCGGGGAGGAGCTGCAGTGCGATCCCGCGAAGGGCGTGATCACGATTAAAGACTGGGGCAGGTTTTTTGATCTGCCGCTGCCCCTCGAGGACAAAGCCCTCGGCTGGAAGGATACCACCTGCCACTACGTGCGCTTCACGGGCGTAGACTATGAGGGCGAGCCGGCACTCGTCACGCTCGATTTCGCGAAGTACGGCATCCCGGTCTACGCGGACGCGGACGATATCTATCTCCCGGTCTCAACCCTCGCCAATATCATGACGGATATTGCGACCAATCATCTGCTCTATAACGGAGAGAACCTGTATTACCAGAGACTGAATCTCGGAGGCACGGGCATCGAGGGTTTCTATGATTCCGAGAAGTTCAAGGCAGAGTTTTCGGGCGAAGAAAGACCCGAGGACGTCGTCAGACAGAGCTACGCCGATCTCTGCTTCGACCTTGACTACTTCTTCGGACATCCCGGCGTCGCAAAGCTCGATGCCGCACTCGCCGAAAAGGGGCTCGACCAGGCGCTGACAGATCTGGGCGAGGAGGGAAAAGAACTCAAAGAAGGCCTCTTATCGGCAGATCTTCTGGATTACACCGCGGCTTTATTTAAGCTGTTTACCATTTATTTAAGCGACGGCCACACGGTTTACACCGGCAGCGCAGAACTGTCGATGGCGATGGAAGCGCGGAAGGATCCGTCGTTTCTGGGGATCAATTTCGAACTCGCCCTGGATATGCTGCGAAGTCCTGTGATGATGAAGCAGAGCGCGCATCTCCTCATTCCCGTGGCCCGTCAGAGCCTGTGGGGAGACGACCCGTACCGCGAATACGAAAACACGGCGATTATTCGTCTCGACAGCTTCATGCCGGATGAGGCCGGCTGGGATCAGTTCTACAAGGGCGAAGCAGAGATGCCCGATGACTGCCTCGGCCTCGTCGTCAAAGGGCTGAAGAAAGCTTCCGAAAACCCGGACATCGAAAATGTGATCTTCGATTTAAGCGCCAACAGCGGCGGCAGCCCGGACGTGCTGATGGGGGTCCTGGCACTTACAACGGGGCAGAACCAGCTCTACGGCATCCATAAGATCACGGGACAGAAGATTACCTTCACCTTTGAGACTGATACCAATTTCGACGGCGTCTATGACGAGAAGGATAAGGAAGTACCCTACAAGGATTTCAACTACGGCGCGCTGATCACCCGCCACGCCTTCTCCTGCGGCAACCTGTTCCCCTTTATTTTCCAGGAAGGCGGCGCCGTACTCCTCGGCGAGCCCTCAAGCGGCGGTTCCTGCTGCATCCAGGTCGGCACGGATCCGGAAGGCCTGTGCTATGTCATGTCCAGCGCCCAGTGGCAGCTGACGGACGCCGAGGGCAACGGTGTGGAAGGCGGCTGCAGGATCGACCTGCCGATCTCCCCCAAAGCAAACGGCATCATCGATGTGCTCGCCAAAATTGCGGGCATCGACGAAGGTCTGCCCTCCTTTGACAATTTCTTTGACGATGCGCTGCTGTCCGGCATGATGAACGAGTATTTCGGAGAGGAAGAGCTTCAGCAGGCGGCCTGACGGACGGGCCATCTTCGGAGCGCCGGCTCCTCAGCATTCAAAAAACGGCTGCCGCATGTTGCGGCAGCCGTTTCGTGCTTCTTAAAAACTCTTTTATGCCGCGGCGTCCTCCATGAAGGTGCCGTCGATCATCTGCTGCAGATACGCCTGGTATTTCTCCCTGACGTCCTCCGGGACGAGATCGCTCATCTCGCCCGCGGAGAGGGCCCCGTTCTGCAGCATGCCGTACATCGTCGTGCCTCCGAAGCTGCCCGCTTCCACAGCCTGCATGGAAATGCTGATCATCGCGGCGTTGTTCGTGACCTGCGAGCAGATGATGCACTCGTTCTGGCCGAGCGTATCCGCCGGCTGCGCGATGTCATAGATCGCGACTTCGCCGGCCGCCTGATTGGCCGCGTCAATTGCCTGCCGCGCGCCGGAGTCAACCGCCGACGCGTCCCCGAAGAAGACGTCCGCGCCCTCATCGATCATAGCTTCCGCAAGCTCGACGCCCTTGTCCCGCGCATCGAAAGCGCCCGCATAGACCGGATCGAGCACCTTCACTTCCTTTCCTTCCTTCGCCGCCACATAGGCCGCAGCTTCGCCGTAGCCCGCGTACTTGCCGAGCGTCGTGTCGAGCTCCATGCCGCCGATAAAGGCGATCGTGCCGCTCTTCGTCATAAGGCCCGCCAGCGCGCCAGCGATCCAGCCGATCTGCTGCGCGTCCGGGAGGAGAGAGGTGACATTGCCATTTGCGGCTTTTTCCGGCACAGTTGCCGCCCCGTTAAGGAGCGCAAATGCGATCTCCGGATATTCCTCCGCCGCCGTAAGGACGGCGTCCGTGTACTGGCCGCCCGGCGCGTAGATCATATCGTAACCGCGCTCGCAATAGGCGCTGATGGCCTCATAATACTCTTCCTGCCCGATGTTGTCAGTGACTTCATAACTCCAGCCGTTTTCCCCTGCTGCCTCGACCATGGCGTTGTAGCAGGCAGTGCCCCAACCGCCGTCCTTGATGCTGGTGTCACAGATCATAGCGACCTTCAGGTCCTTTTCTTCCTCCGCAGAGGCCGCGGCCGCTGTCACGGACACAGCCGCAAGCCCTGCCAGAAAAAGCGCCATCGCTTTTTTCATGTTTGATCCTCCATGCATCTTAAAACCGCCGGCAGACGGTTTCAGACCTGCATATTACCGCGAACCCTTGTCGTAGGGGATACCCTCCGCCTTCGGCGCCCGCGAATTCCTGGAAGTAAATGCGAGCACGATCAGCGAGATGATATACGGCATCATGTTGTAGATGCTGCCCGGGAGCTTCAGCCTCGCGAGGAAGTCGAAGCCGGAGTAGACGTTGGAGAGCGCCCGGAAGAATCCGAAGAGCAGTGCGGCAAGACCGATATTGATCGGCTTCCACTGACCGAAGATCATGACGGCGAGCGCCAGGAAGCCGAAGCCCGCGACGCCGGTCTCGAATTTCCACTCGCTGACGCCGGCCGTGATGTACACGATGCCGCCGAGGCCGCCGAGTGCGCCCGAGATCAGGACGCCGGCCCAGCGCATCTTGTAGACATTGATGCCGACGCTGTCCGCCGCCTGCGGGTTCTCGCCGCAGGCCTGGAGCCTTAAACCGAATTTCGTCTTGTAGAGCACGACAAAGGCGATGATGAGCGCGGTAATCGCGACGGCCATGCACCAGTTGAACTGGAAGCGGCCGATCTTGACGATAAACGCTTTTTTCGCCGGTCCGTACGCGATCGTCGACGAGACGTTGTCAGGGTTCTCCGCCATGTTGAGCGCCTTGACCGCGACAGTGGCCGCAGCCGTCGACAGGATGTTCAGCGCCGTGCCGACAAGCGTCTGGTCCGCCTTGAAATTGATGCAGGCGACGGCGAGCAGGATCGTGTAGAGGAGGCCCGCAAGAGCCGATGCGGCAAGCACCGACAGCACGATCAGCACGAAAGGCTTGCCGGCCATGTTCTTCAGCATCAGCGCGCCGCCGAGCGCGCCCATGACCATCACGCCTTCGAGACCGAGGTTGATGACACCGGAATGTTCACTGAAGCAGCCGCCGAGCGCAACGAGCGTGAGCACGGAGGCAAAGATGAGTGTGTACTGAATGAGAAGGATCATGACGCTTTACCTCCTTCCTCACGATTGCGGCCGGAAGCCGATTCTTTCTTTGCCGCCAGATACTTGTTCAGCGACAGCTTGAAGAAGAGCACGAAGCCGCACAGATAGATGATGATCGCCGTGATGAGATCGGAGATCTGTGACGGATAGATACTCTTGTCGAGGTAAGAGCCGCCGCTCGTGATGTGCTGAATGAAATACGACGAGAAGATCGTCCCGATCGGATTGAGGCCGCCGAGGAAGGTCGCCGCGATTCCGTTAAAGCCCATGGCCGGCACAGAGGACTGCGTGCAGGACCACTGCTCATAGCCGGACAGATACAGGAACGCTGCGCCCAGTGCCGCGAGCATGCCGCCGATGACAAGCGTAAGGACGACATTCCGCTTCTCGTTCATGCCCGCGTAGCGGGCCGCTTCCTTGTTGAAGCCGGTCGCGCGCACTTCGTAGCCGAACAGCGTCTTATTCAGCACAACCCAGATGACGATGGCGATCAGGATGGCGAGCGGCACGGCGAGTGTCACATACTTGTTCTTTGTGAACAGCGTGTCGAGCCCCATCGTCGGCAGAAGCGCGGCCGAGTTGACGGCGCTGATCTGCTCCGTGTAAGGGCTCGCCTGCTCCTTGACTCTGCTGAGGAGCATGTTGACGAGATAGAGGCCGATCCAGTTGAGCATGATGCCTGCGATAACCTCGTTGACATTGGCGTAGGCCTTTAAGAGTCCGACGAGGCAGCCCCAGAGTGCTCCCGCGACCATCGCGAAGAGGATGCAGACATACCACGGCATCTTGAGGCCGAGCGCCGCATAGAGGCAGGCGCCCGCGCCGACGACGTACTGGCCGGCAGCGCCGATATTGAAGAGGCCTGTCTTGTAGCAGAAGTTGATGGACAGCGCGCACATAAGGAGCGGAGCTGTCTTGACGAGCGTGTTGCCAAGATATTTCAGGGCCGCAGGCTTGCTCGGATAATTCAGGAAGTTCTTCACGATCGTCACGATGCCGTTCCAAGCCCCCGCGGGATTGATCAGGAGCAGCACGATAAAGCCGATGAAAAGGCCGGCGATAATGCAGAGCACCGCGGCGAGTATCGCCTGCACGGCGCCGTATTCCAGAAAACGCTTCTTCCCGCTCATGCGCTGACCTCCTCTCTCTTCGCACCGGCCATGTAAAGGCCGAGCTCTTCTGTCGAAGTGGTCTTCGGATCCAGCTCACCTACGATCTCGCCCTCATACATGACGAGGATGCGGTCGGAGACGTTCATGACCTCTTCCAGTTCCAGGGATACAAGCAGCACGGCTTTGCCGGCGTCTCTTTCGGCGATCAGCTGCCTGTGAATGTACTCGATCGCGCCGACGTCAAGTCCGCGGGTCGGCTGCACGGCGATGAGCAGCTCATGCGGCTTGTCGATCTCGCGCGCGATGATGGCCTTCTGCTGATTGCCGCCGGACATGCTGCGCGCGATCGTGATGGCGCCCTGTCCGGAGCGCACGTCGTACTGATCGATGAGCTTCTCGGCGTACTTGCGGATCTCCTTGGCCTTTAAGAAGCCTGCCCCATTGACGAACTGCTTCTCAAAATAGCGCTGCAGCACGATGTTGTAATCCAGCGGATAGTCCAGCACGAGGCCGTGCTTGTGGCGGTCCTCCGGGATGTGGCTCATCTTCTTCATGCGGCGGCGGATCGGTGCTTTCGAGATATCCTCGCCGCTGACGGTGACGCGTCCCGCGGCAAGCGGTTCAAGCCCCGTGAGCCCGTAGACGAGCTCGGTCTGGCCGTTTCCGTCGATACCGGCGATACAGACGATCTCGCCCGCCCGGACCTTGAAGGAGACGTTCTTCACCGCGTTGTTCTTGTGCCGCTTCGAGGCGACCGTCATGCCCTGCACGTCGAGAATCACCTGGCCGGGCTTTGCGTCTTCCTTGGTTGCGACCAGCTGGACGTCGCGTCCGACCATCATGCGGCTGAGCTCCTGCTCGTTCGTGTCGGCGATATTCACCGTGCCGATATACTTTCCGCGTCTTAAGACCGAGCAGCGGTCAGCGACTTCCATGATCTCATTGAGCTTGTGCGAGATGAAGAGGATGGACTTTCCCTCTGCCGCCAGATTCTTCATGATCTGCATGAGCTCGTCGATCTCCGCCGGCGTCAGCACCGCCGTGGGCTCGTCGAAGATCAGGATCTCGTTGTCGCGGTAAAGCATCTTGAGGATCTCCGTCCTCTGCTGCATGCCGACCGTGATGTCTTCAATCTTCGCGTCCGGATCCACCTGCAGGCCGTACTTCTCCGACAGGGCGAGCACTTTCCGGCGCGCCTCGTCCTTCTTCAGAAGGCCGCCTCTCGTCGTCTCGACGCCGAGGATGATGTTGTCCAGGACCGTGAAGCACTGCACCAGCTTGAAGTGCTGGTGGACCATGCCGATGCCCAGATCGTTGGCGTCGTTCGGGTTATTGATTTTGACTTCTTTTCCGTCCTTTTTGATAACGCCCTCTTCTGCCTGATAGAGACCGAAAAGGACGCTCATCAGCGTCGACTTGCCGGCGCCGTTCTCTCCGAGCAGCGCGTGTATCTCACCTTTTTTCAGCTGGATCGTGACGTTGTCATTGGCGATGATGCCCGGGAAGCGCTTCGTGATGTTCAGCATCTCTATCGCGTATTCTTCCGCCAAGGTGATCCCCCCTTTCTACGTGTCCTTTTTGTCAAATGCGGCCGGCAGATACTTCTGCCGGCCGTATAGACTTTAAGCTTTTTGACTTGCTTTACTTCAGGTTGCCCTGGAAGTTGACCGTCGCTGTCTCAGCGGCAGGCTCCTCAGCGGAGATGTCGTTAGAGACCGTGATCGTTCCGTTAAACATATCGGCAACGAGCGCCTTGTAGTCGTCCTGTGTGAAGCCGTCGCCCCACTGTGTTGTCTCCATCGGAATCTGTACGAAGTTGAGTTCCGGATCATCGCCGGAGACGAGGCCGAGGGTCTCGATCTTGCCTGCATAATCGCTCCACGCATCATCCTTGATCGCCGCAAGGAGCACGTTCACTGTCGCCGCAAGGCCCTTCATCGCGGAGGTAACCGTCATGCCGTCGCCGTAAGCGCCGTCGATGATGCCCTTCTGGTCCACGTCGACGCCGATGACCTTGCCGTCTGTCTTCTCAGCTGCTTCCGCTGCGGATGTGTAGATGCCGCCGCCGCAGGCGAAGACGATCTCCGTGCCGCCCTGATACCATGTATCCATCGCAGCCGTGATGTCCGCATCGCCGTAGAACTGATTGCCGTAAGCATAGTTGATCTCGACGTCCGCGCCGATCTCCTTCGCCGCGTCATCCGCGCCCTGCACGAAGCCGTAGCCGTAGCGCATAACCGCCGGCACAGCCATGCCGCCGAGGAAGCCGAGCTTGGTGTAGCCGAGCTTCACGGCAGCGACGCCTGCCATGTAGCCGCAGAGCTCTTCCTGGTAGACAGCGCAGTAAACATTGTCGGAGTTGTAATATTCCGTGACATCCCAGTTGTCGGGGTTGTAGTCATACTGATCGCCGAGCGCCGCGCCGAGGATATCGCCCGCCGCCACGTCGAGAGCCACAAACTTGACGTCCGGATACATCACGGATGTCTCAACGATGGCGCCGCCGAAAGCATAGCCCGGCATGATGAGCACATCGTAGCCGTCCGCCACGGCCTTGTCGACCATCGCGACGCGGTCAGCCGTCGAGTCGCCTTCCGGCTTGTAGTAGGTAAAGTCAACGCCATTTTCTTCGCAGAATGCCTTCGCGGCCTCATAGGTCGTCTGGTTAAAGGACTGGTCCGTGATGTCACCGTAGTCCGTGATCATCGCAACCTTCATGTCCTCGGCAAAAACAGACGCCGCCGGTGCGACCGCCATAACTGCTGCAAGTGCCAGTGCTAACATCTTCTTCATCGCTGTTTCTTAGCCTCCTTTTTCATTGTGGTGAATGTAGATCTTCGGAAACTTTTTTCCCTGTTTCCTCGTTACATTTTATCGCATTCCTTCCTCAGGTGCAATGCCGCGGAAGGTAAATCTGACAGTCAGGGGCTCAGAATTATCGAGCCGGTATTCAGGATGCACAAGTGCGCCCCAGGTGTCATCCCCGCCGACGCCCATCTGCAGGCCGACCCTGACGTAAGTGTCGAGCACGGGCGGCAGTTCGTTGGGATGCGTCGCGGCGTCGAGCTGCTGCGGAGAATACGGCAGCGCGGAGAACTGCAGCCCTCCCGCCGCGTTTTTCGGCAGCGTGTGCTTCTCCATGAGCTTCTCCGCCTCTTCCTCTGAGAGCGCGGTCTCGAAGTACAGGCCATAGCCCGTATCGTCCGTGACGCCGGCGTGCCTGACGCCCATCTTGTTCCCGCATTCCTGCGGCGTCAGGTATTTGGCGACATTGTCCGGGACGAGGTTCTCATAGGCCCCGAGCTTTGCGTGGCAGCGGTCCATATACGTCTCCGCCGGGCCGAGCCCGTACCAGGCCACATGGTCGAAATCCGCGTCCATCGTGAAGAGCATGCCCGCCGCGGGGAGCTCGCCGACATCCGCGGACGGATCCATCTGCATCGTGACGCCCACCGCGCCGTCCGCAAACACTTCATAGCTGACGCGGCACGTCTTCTCCGGCGTCGTCGGCAGACGGTAGTTGAAGCTCACGATGACGCTGTGCTCCGTCTCCTCCGCCGTGTAATCCGTCGACCAGCCGTCGCCGCCCTTGGATGTGGCGTAGAGGCTCGCATTTCTCCATCCGCCCGCGCGGAACGGCAGGAGATTCGCCGTGTCATTATCCGTCATGCTGCGCCAGAAATTCGGCTTCGGCATGCGCTTAATGAGTTCCTTCCCGCGCACCTTGTAAGAGACGAGGCCGCCGAGAAGGAGCGAGAAGAGCACCTCAAAGCCTTCGCCTCTCACGCCGATATTCTGCCAGCCGTACGTGACCTCCGGTTTTCCGGCCGGCACTGCGGCGGGCTTTTCCGCACCGATCACGGTCTGCCCGTAGGCCACCTCGTAACCCGCTTCGGCGTAGAGCGTATCGCGCTTCAGGCGGAAGGAAACGGTCAGGGCGTACTCGCCCTCCTCATCCGGAATCCCGACGGGAATCGGGAACGTGCCCTCGGACAGCGGCTCGACGCTCACGCTTCCGGCCCTCTCCTCGACCACCTCGCCGTCCTTTTCGAGCGTGACGATGCAGCTGAAGGCATCCGTGTTCGTGAAGAGATTCCTGTTGACGACCGTAAATGCGTCGTCCTCGAAGTAGACGCGGATGTTCTGATAGTTGTACTTGACCTCCTGCATCTTCGGCGAAGGCTCTCTGTCCGCGCCGTAGGCGATGCCGTTGCCGCTGAAGTTGTAGTCGTGCGGCCGCTCGCCGCAGTCGCCGCCGTAGCCCTGATAGGTGACGCCGTTCCTGTCGGTCATCTCGATCGACTGGTCGATATAGTCCCAGATAAAGCCGCCCTGGAACAGCGGTTCCTTCTCCGTGAGGTCCGTGTATTTGTGCATCGCCCCGCAGCTGTTGCCCATCGCGTGCGTGTACTCGCAGTTGATGTAGGGCTTGTCGCGGTGCTCCATCAGGAATTCGCGGATCCTTACCACCGGCTCGTACATCGTGCTCTCGATGTCGCTCGTGTCATTGTACCGGCGGTCGTGGAAGATGCCCTCATAGTGCACCAGTCTCGTCGGGTCGAGGCTGCGGAAGAGCTGCGACATCCCGTAGATGTTCTTTCCTCCGAAGGACTCGTTCCCGCAGGACCAGATGAGAATCGCGGGGTGGTTCTTATCCCGCATCAGCATGCTTCTCGCGCGGTCGAGCACGAGCTCCCGGAACTCCGGCCTGTCGCCCGGCACGGCGAAGTCGATGGACTTCCCGTGGCGGAACATGCCGTCCCAGACGCCGTGCGTCTCGAGGTTTGTCTCGTCGATCATGTAGAGGCCGTAGCGGTCGCACAGCCGGTAGAGGTGCGTCTGGTTCGGATAGTGGCTCGTGCGGATGGCGTTGATGTTGTGCCGCTTCATCGTCACGATGTCCTTCCGCGTGATCTCCTCGCTCACGACGCGCCCCGACTTCGACGAAAATTCGTGGCGGTTGACGCCCTTGAAGACGATGCGCTTCCCGTTGAGATGCATGATGTGGTCCTTTATCTCAAAGCGCCGGAAGCCGACCTCCTCGAAGACGGTCTCCGCTTTTTCCCCGTCCGGGCCGTACACTCCGATCAGCAGCGTGTAGAGCTTCGGATTCTCCGCGCTCCACTTTTCCGGATTTTTGATCGAAAATGCGAACTCGCTTTTTTCCGTGAGCGGCTCTTCCTCTTCAAGCAGGATCTCTTCGCCGTCTTTCAGCGTAAAGACCGCTTTCGCTCCATCGACGGCTCCCGTGAGCTCCGCCCCGATCGAGAGCACCGCGTCCTCATAATTGTCATCGAGCAGCGTCCGCACGGTGAGATCGCGGATGTGTGTGTCCGGTACCGCATAGAGAAATACGTCGCGGAAGATCCCGGAAAAACGGTAGAAATCCTGATCCTCGCACCAGCTGCCCGCCGTCCATTTGAACACCTGTACCGCGAGGCGGTTCTCCCCTTCCGTCAGCACGTCGGTCACGTCGAACTCCGAAGGCGTGAAGGAGTCCTCGCTGTACCCGATATAGCTGCCGTTCACCCACAGCGCAAAGCCGCTCTCGACGCCCTGGAAGGAGAGGATCTTCCGCTTCCCCTTCATAAATGCCGGCACCTCAAAGAAGCGGACATAGCTCGCCGTCGGATTGAATC
Organism: Lachnospiraceae bacterium UBA2860; assembly: GCA_002350625.1. Classification (GTDB taxonomy): domain Bacteria; phylum Bacillota; class Clostridia; order Lachnospirales; family Lachnospiraceae; genus Chordicoccus. Next base: position 3,878 of record DEFE01000057.1, on the reverse strand, counting down.
TCACCGGAATCTGCCCCGGCTCCAGCGCCTCGTGGCCGTCCCACGGATACTGCACATTGACATAGGCCGGCACATCGTAGCCGTGCATCTGGATGTGGGCGGGAACGGGAATCTCGTCCCAGCCGCTCACGTCGAAGCCATTTTCATAGAAACCGGGAATTGCAGACGCGTAGTTTTCCGCGTAGGCGAATTTCCAGGTGCCGTTCAGCATCAGCCGCGCGTCGGATTCTTCCGCGGTCACCTCCCCCAGGAAAAAGCGATGATCCGAGTGGGCCGGGAGACGGTTCTCAGCGAAAATCTCCGGATTACCTACGATTTCATATCTGAATTCTGTCATCGTAATCCCTCTTTACTTGATTAAATCGTATTGTTTCTTTCTCTCGGAAACGGGCGGGTGCCCGCTGCCGGATCAACCGGCTTTATGGAGACACCTGCCCGTTCTTTCAAGTCTGATGTAAGTCAGCTTGTCTTTGTTACTTCACCGCGCCCGTGATACCTTCCGCGAACTGCTTCTGCAGCACGAAGAAGATGATCATCGTCGGCAGCGAGCAGAACAGAACGCCCATCATCATCATGCCGTAGTCGATGGTGTAGCCGGAAGCGATGTTGGCGATCAGCATCGGCATCGTCTGCGCCTTGGTGTCCGTCATGACGACCTTCGGCCACAGGTAGGCATTCCAGGCATTCATGAAGACGATGACGGCCGCTGCCGCGTAGGTCGACTTCATGACAGGCATGTACATCCTGAAGAAGATCTGGAATTCGTTGAGGCCGTCGATGCGGGCCGCCTCCATGATGTCGATCGGGAAGTTTCTGGAATTCTGCCGGAACATCATGATCATGAACGGCGTCGCTATGGCCGGGAGAATGAAGCCCCAGACGGAGTTCAGCAGCTTCATGCCCGCGATCATCTTGAAGAGCGGGATCATGGTCGCCACGCCCGGCACCATCATCGCGAGAAGGAGAATGCCGAAGAGGCGGTCCTTCGCCTTATCGTGATAGAGCTCGAAGCCGAAGCCGGCAAGCGAGCAGATGAGGAGGCAGAGCACCGTCTGCACGATCGCGTACAGGAAGGAGTTGCCCATCGCTCCCCACAGGTTCTGGCTGGAGATCAGCTTCTGGAAGTTCGCCGCCGCCTCGCCGCCGAATACGATCTTGCCGCGCGCGACGTCAACCGTGTTGTTGGTCGCCGCCGTGATCATCCAGTACAGCGGGAAGACAGAGAAGAGACTCCAGATGACAAGGAAGATATACGTCGGAATGAGGCGCCTTTGAATGGCGGATTTATTTTTCTTCTCAGTCACGTGTATCACCTACTTTCAGATTGATCACTGCGAGGATCGCAACGAGGATGAAGACAAAGAACGCCATTGCGGAGGCATAGCCGAAGTTCGCAACGCCCTGTCCGAACGAGTTGTTGTAGATGTAGTGCGACATCGTGATCGTCGCGTTGGCCGGGCCGCCCTTTGTCAGGTTCACGGATTCGTCAAAGAGCTGCAGCGTGCCGTTGATCGACATGATGAAGGTCATGATGATGACCGGGCGGAGCAGCGGAACCGTGATCTTCCAGAATGTTTTCCAGCCGTTCGCACCGTCGATCTTGGCGGCTTCATAGACCGAGTATTCGATGTTCTGCAGGCCGGCCAGATAGAAGACCATGTTGTAGCCCGTCCATCTCCAGATGAGCGCGATGATGATGACCATCTTGGCGCTCCACGCCGTCCCCAGGAAGTTGAAGTTCTCTTTGAAAATGCCGAGAGAGACGAACACGGAGTTGATGAGGCCCTGTGTCGCGAACAGGGACTTGAAAATCAGCGCGTAGGACACGAGGGCCGTCGCGCAGGGCAGGAACACGCAGGTGCGGAAAATGCCTCTGAATTTCAGGTCTCTGTTGTTGAGCAGCTGCGCCAGAAGGATCGCAAGCACCAGCATGATCGGCACCTGGATTCCGAGGTACAGGAAGGTGTTGCCCACGGACGTCATGAACAGCTTGTCCTGGAACATACGCGTGTAGTTGTAGGTGATCGGTTCCGCCCACTGCATGTTGGCGCTGGAGCCGGTCTTTAAAGATGTGATGAATGCCTCCACCATCGGGTAGAAGCTCATGATGAAGATCATGATCGAGGCGGGCGCCAGGAAGACCCAGCCGGCGGCCTGCTGCTTTGCAACCAGACCCATTTTCTTCGTTTTCATGGAGTCGTCATCCCCCCTTTGTCAATTAAAGGGGCGGGAAACGGAAAACCGTTCCCCGCCTCTGAGCATTGCTGTTAAGATTTGTCAAATGCGGTTCAGTCTTTGTTTGATCAGATGCCCATCGCAAATCTCAGCTGGGATTCCGCATCGGCAAGAGCTGTCTGTACATCCGCGCCTTCAAGGATCTGCTGGATCGCAGCGCCGATATACTGACGGCAGGTGTAATGGAAGTCGTTCTGCTCGACCGGGATGACATGCGCGCCCATCTCGACGATCGTGTTGTAGATCGGCTGGCCGTTGAAGTAATCCACGCCTGCGTTGTAGATGTCGGACTGGCCTGCGGAGATGCAGCAGGTGATCACGCCGCCGTTTGTCAGCGCAGCGTCATAAGTCGCTGTGGAGCCGCCGAAGGTCTTCGCCAGGAAGTCCTTGGCAAGGTCCGTGTTCTGGCAGTTGCTTGTGATGTAGAGGGAGGATCCGCCGTTCGCCGCATAGCCTTCCTTGCCGCCTTCGAGGGTCGGAAGCGTGGTGATTTCCCACTTGCCGCTGTTTTCAGCAACCTGCTCGATGGTCGGGATAATCCAGTTGCCGTTCATGACGCCGGCGACCATGTCGCCGATGATCGTCTGATCCGTGTAGTCGGACCAGTCATTGCCGAGGTAGAGGACGTTGTTCTGGATCATCTCGACAATCTTCTCGATGATCGTGACCATGGTCTCGTTCTCTGTGATGTAGGGCTCGCCATCCTTGAACTGGGAAGCGCCTTCAGCCTGCAGAAGCATGTAGGGAAGGTCGTTGCCGGAGCCGTCCATGGAGAGGAGGTACTTGCCGGTGGTCTCATAGACCTTCTTGCCGATCTCGATGAACTGATCCCAGCTGCAGCCGGTCAGGTCGTCGATCGTGTAGCCGCACTCCTCGAGGATGTCGACTCTGTAAGCGAAGATCGCCGTGCCGTTGTCAACCGGAACGCCGTAGTGCGCGCCGTCGATCGTCGAATAGGAAAGTTTCTCTTCGCCGAAGTCGGACCAGTCGATGTCGATGCCTTCAAGCGCTACCCATGCATCCGGATAGTCAGCGACGAACTTCTGAATCCAGTGATCCTGGAACAGGACGATGTCGGGGAGCTGGCTGTAGTCGCCGGAAGAAGCGGCAAGCGTCACCGCGTTCTCGACGTCGCTGGAGCCGGACTGCTCGACGATGTTGAGCACGAAATCGGGATCCACGTTTGCCTTGTAGTCTTCCTCGGCAGCCTTAAGCGCCGGGATGTTGAAGTTTGCGTCCCACGCATACACAGAGAGCGTGTGCTCGCCGTCAGCGCTTCCGCCTGCTGCCATCACCGTGCTGGCTGTGCCGATCATGGAGAGTGCCATCACGCCTGTGAGGACCAGAGACATCACTTTTTTCTTCATACGTAGTTTCCTCCTATTATCACGTTGTGCAATCCGCTCAAAAAAGAAAGGCAGAATTGCAGTTGCTAATGCAATTCTACCGACATATTCATCCCTTTTGTGAACATATTCGGGCAGAAAATGTGCAATTTCGCTCGCCGCGTCTCCGAAATCGTTTACGTTTTTGCACATTCCGTGACAAAAAATATGACAAGGGGTCAGACCCTCTGTCATGTTTTCGAATTGAGCACTGTCGGCGCAGCGACAGATCCATGTTCTCTCTTTGCTCCGTTCCCT
>DEFE01000017.1 GCA_002350625.1 Lachnospiraceae bacterium UBA2860 | reverse complement strand
CTTAAGTTGACCACGTTGGGGTCAGACCCCGTGTCATAAAAACGCAGGGGAGGGCGCTTCCCTGCGTTTTGTGCATACAGAAGCGAAAACGATTAAGTTGACGCTTTGATTATGGTGCAGAATCCACAATAAGAGAATTGACAATTCCTGAACAGTTGGTTATATTTTTTATTAAGTCAAATAGATTTATAAAAGATGCCTGCCGGAAATGTTCATTATTTCGGCCGGTTTTTGCGGAGATGGATGATGGAGGAACTGAGGCCAACGATCACAGAACGCAGAAGACAGACCAGGAACAAGATGTATCGCTACATCTATGACGCGGAAGCGCCGGTCAGCAAGCAGCAGATCTCCAACGCGATGGGGTATTCTTTGCCGACCGTGCACCAGAATATCGCCGAGCTTCTCGACGCCGGCCTCATCCGGCCCGGAGAAATCCAGAAGTCGACGGGCGGCAGACCGGCCGTCGGCTACACGATCGACGAAGGGGTGCGCTGCGCCGTCGGCATCGCCGTGTCCGCGACCCAGCTGCGCATCCTCGCCACGGATGTCCGCCAGAAGGAGCTCGCCTACAAGACGGTCGACCTGAAATCCCCGGACGGAGAGGATATCGGCCGGCAGATCGCGGACGAGCTGGAGACATTCTTCGAGGAGAATGAAGTCGACAGAAAGAAGGTCCTCGGCGTAGGCATCACATTCCCGGGCGTTATCGATCAGGAATCCGACGTGATCGTTCTCTCGCCGACGCTGCGCATCAAAGACATCTCTTTGAGCGCAGTGCGAAAGCCCATCGGCTATCCCGTATTTATTGAAAATGACAGCACGAGCGGCGGCGCGGCCGAGTGGCTCGGGCTGAGTTTAAAGGAGCGCGAGGAAGATTTCGTCTATCTTTTCCTCGAAAATGGCATCGGCGGCGCCGTGTTCATCGACGGCCGCCCGTATCTCGGCACCGACGGCAGGAGCGGCGAGTTCGGCCACATGTGCATCGTGCCGAACGGAAAAGCCTGCAACTGCGGGAAGAAGGGATGCCTCGAGGCCTACTGCAGCGCCTTTAATTTCACGCGCGACATCGGCGTGACGCCGGAGGAATTCTTCGACGGCCTCGCTGCCGGAAACCGCAGATTCGAGCAGATCTGGGAGGAAAACCTGGACTATCTGTCGATCGGCATCAACAATCTGAGAATGGCTTTTGACTGCAACGTGATCCTCGGCGGCTACGTCTCCCAGTACCTGGAGCCGTACCTGCCGCTGCTCAGGGAGAAGGCGGCCGCGCGCAATACCTTCGAGGCGGACGCCAGCTACATCAAGCTCGGAAAATACCCGACAAAAGCCGGGATGCGCGGCGTGGCGTGGCATTTCATGGAGCAGTTTATTCAGGATATCTGAGAGAACTTAAACGTTTGCGTGAACCTGTATAAAATCTTGAAAAAAATTTTGGACAAGGTTCACGAATCGGGACAGCATGAAGGAGCAGTACATGACAGGAACCAGGATACGGGGGATTCTTGCGGCGGCAGCAGCCGCGGTGATCCTCACGGCGTGCGGCGGAGGCGGCGCGGAGAGCGGCCCCTCCGGAACGGAATCGGGGGCGGTCTCCAAAGAGCAGACGGCAGAGACGCGCGACCCGTATTTTGACGTGAGCGGCAAAAAGGTCGGCATCTCATTTCCGTCCGAGAAGGACGAGCGATGGAGCCGCGACGGTGCCTGGCTTAAAGCCCAGCTCGAGGCGGAAGGATGCAGCTGCGATCTCAGATATGCAGACGCGGCGGAGGCGCAGGAGGCCCAGGCGGCTTCCGGCAGCGAGACGGAGTTTTCACCGGCTGCACAGCAGGCGCTCGATGTCGCCGCGCTCCTTAATAACGGCTGCGAGCTTCTGATTATCAATTCCATCGGCGACGATCTGATCGCGGAGTCTCTGGCGCAGGCCGGGGCTTCAGACATCCCCGTCATTGCCTACGACCACTTGATCCGCGGCTCGGACGCGGTGAAATATTTTGTTTCTTTTGACCATTACGGCATGGGGTGCCTCGAGGGCAAATACGTCATCGACCAGCTCTCGCTTACCTCGGCCGACGCGTCGAAGCTCTATCACATCGAATTCGCCGCGGGCGACCCGTCCGATGTGCGTGACAGCTATATTTTCAACGGCGCGTATGATACATTGAAACCATACTTCGACGCGGGCCTCCTCGAGGCGGCGACCGGCGACGTGTCCTTCAAGGCCGTACAGACGGAGGGCTCCTCCGCCGATGCGGCGCGGGCGCGGCTCGAGACGGTCCTCAGCGAAAACTACGCCGACGGCCCGGAGCTCAGCGCCATCATCTGCACGAACGACGAAGTCGCGCTCGGCGCGGTGAAGGCGGTGGAGAGCGCCTACAAAGGCAAGAATAAAGTGATCATCACCGGCGAGGGCGGCAGCGCGGACACGCTCGCGAACGTGAAGGCCGGAAAGCAGGCGATGACGGTCTGCGAGGACGAGGCGGAGGAAGCGGACGTGACGCTCAGCCTCGCGCTCACACTGCTGAACGGAGACGTCGCCGACGCAAATGTCATCACCGACAGCGAGTGGGATTTCGACTGCAGGTACGACACATCCTCCTACGACAACGGGAGAGGCATCGTGCCGGCCTATCTGCTCGCACCTTACGTGGAGACGTCGGCGTCCCTGAAGTAAGGATGCATCCGAAGGGACTTGACGGGGCATTAAAACGGAGCATCCGAAGGGTTTTGATGAGGCATAAACCGGATTTAAGAGGAACCGGCATAAGGCTGCCGGATCCGCATCCGAAGGTATAAAGGCAGGTATCAACCAGAGCACGTAGAGGAGGAGAAAAGATGTATTATATCGGCATTGATCTTGGGACCAGCGCGGTAAAGCTTCTGCTTATGGACGAGAAGGGCGGCATCAAGAATATCGTATCGAAGGAGTACGAACTGTTCTTCCCGCATCCGGGCTGGTCGGAGCAGAAGCCCGAGGACTGGATGAAAGCAGTCGTCGAAGGCGTGCGCGAGCTGACGGCAGGGATTGATCCCGCAGAGGTCGGCGGCATCGGCGCCGGCGGACAGATGCACGGCCTCGTCGTGCTCGACAAGGACGACAACGTGCTTCGCCCCGCGATCCTCTGGAACGACGGCCGCACGCAGGAGGAGACCGATTACCTCAACACGGAGATCGGCAAGGCGAAGCTGACGGAGCTCACGGGCAACATCGCATTCGCGGGCTTCACGGCGCCGAAGATTCTGTGGATGCAGAAGAACGAACCGGAGCTTTTCGCGAAGATCGCGAAGATCATGCTGCCGAAAGATTATGTAAACTACATGCTGACCGGCGTGAACTGCACGGATCTGTCCGACGCAGCCGGCATGCTGCTCCTCGACGTGGAGCACAGATGCTGGTCCAAGGAGATGCTTGAGATCTGCGGGATCACGGAGGAAATGATGCCGAAGCTCTTCGAGAGCTACGAGGTGGTCGGCACGCTGAAGCCGGAAATGGCGGAGAAGCTCGGCCTTCCGGAGACCGTGAAGGTCGTCGCGGGCGCCGGCGACAACGCCGCCGCTGCGGTCGGGACGGGCGTCGTCGGAGAGGGCGGCTGCAATATCTCGCTCGGCACCTCCGGCACGATCTTCATCTCGAGCAAGACCTTCGGCGTCGACTCAGGCAACGCGCTGCACGCATTTGCGCACGCGGACGGCGGATATCACCTGATGGGCTGCATGCTCTCGGCGGCGTCCTGCAACAAGTGGTGGATGGATGAGATCATCCGCACGACGGAGTACGGCGCGGAGCAGGCCGGCATCACGGACGACAAGCTCGGCGAGAACCACGTGTTCTTCCTGCCGTATCTGATGGGCGAGAGAGCGCCGCACAACGATCCTTCGGCGAGAGCCTGCTTCATCGGCATGACGATGGATTCGACGCGCGAGGATATGACGCAGGCGGTCCTTGAAGGCGTAGCCTTCGGCATCCGCGATTCTCTCGAGGCGGCGAAGAAGCTCGGCGTGAATGTTGAGTCGAGCATGATCTGCGGCGGCGGC
>DEFE01000015.1 GCA_002350625.1 Lachnospiraceae bacterium UBA2860 | reverse complement strand
GTGTTTACGCGGATCTGCTGAAGTTGAGAGAATGGAAAGCAGGAGCGGCGTAGATACAGGCAGTCCTGCCGGGGATTACCTGTCCTGTGGTGAGGATCATCCGAAAGGAGTCCGGGCTAAGGGAGAAGGCGTATCCCCGGAGGACCAGGTCCGGCTGCCTAAAGCAGTCTGCGGCGTAAGCCGCATCAGGAAGCACGCGATTTCAATCGTGTGAGGTTCACAAGCGCCATCATGTCCAGGTACGCCAGATTCCTTCGCAATCCGGAAGCAACTGGGTGCAAGGAACTGTCACTGGATGTTGTCGCCGACATGATCCGCTACTACGCCAACTCGTGTATGGTGACAGGCTTGTACCTGGTTAAACTTCTTAAGATGCTCTGGTATGCAGATGCGCTTTCCTTCAAGCGTTACGGTCATGCGATTTCCGGATTGGTTTATCGGGCTTTGCCTATGGGTGCAGCACCGGTATCCTACGAATTAATTGTCGGTTTGAGCACCGTCCATTGTGAAGAAATTGAAATTGGCGACGGAACCGGCTTCAAGTTCTTGCCTATGGAAAATAAGGAATATCCTTACCTGTCATCGGTGGATAAGGAAATTCTTGACACAATCATTCAGCGGTTTGGGAAAGTACCAACGAGCGAAATTGTCGAATTGATGCATCAGGAAGATGCTTATATAGAAACTGCGCCATTTGATATTGTTCAGTTTAAGTATGCCCAAACTCTGAGTGTATCCTAAAAAACCGTTTTCCATTGTTCCCGACCGAAAAATGCCAGCTCATTATGACAGTCCCCTGCCAGGAAAGAGGGAATTCTCAGTGCGTATGAAGTCGTGCAGGTCCAGCTCTTTCGTGAGGCCGGGGTTTCAGGGGCTGGCCCCTGAATCCTTCAGCGGTACTCCGCAGCATGGCGGTCTCCCCGTGTACACTTACTTATGGCGATCGGGGGAAGGGGAATTCTGTCCAGCTCCTCCGATCGGCATGGTCCGTAGACACGGGGAGACAAGGAAGTCAACCGAACCGTGGAATACCGGAGCCCGCAGGGCGAGGATATGCCGCGAAAGTCGGTTGACTGCCGCAGAGCCGGGCGTGAGTATATACGTTCAGAAATTATGACAGGGGGCTGCCCCCTGTCATAATTGTTTACATAATTTTTGTGCTCTTCTACCACTCATAAGTATATACTCTGCTGCTGTTGAGGACAGTGACTCTGCTGAAGCCGAAATTCCGGAAGCAGATCGTCACTTTGTTTTCCAGGCTGTTCTCCCAGAACTTAAACGCAACTCTCAGCAGGCTGTTGGCTGCCGCTTGATAAGCGCTGTTTTTAATCCTCTTTGACACGGATGTACCGTTTTTACGTGAGAACTTCAGATAGGATGACTGGTCACTATAAGTCTTTCTTTGAAGCACCGCCTTACCGGAAATCTTTGCTGTCTTCCCCGCCGCACGTACTGTTTCATTAAAGTATACCGTATAGCTGCTCTTCTTTTTTGAGATCGGCATGTACATTTTCACCGAAGATGTTGATCGTCCGTTCGAATACGAACACTCGAAGAGGAATCTCTTCTTGCTCTTCTGATAGGATATCTTCGATGAATATGTGTAGGATCCGTTCCTCGAATAGCCCTTAAGTGCACCATATGTCTCGATATAGCTCTTTAGAGACCTCATGATCTCCGGTGGCTGGGCACTGACCGCTGCCGGAAAGAGCAGGATGACAGAAAGAATGAAAGTGACTGATAACGTGAGAATCTTCTTATTCATGATGCGTCCCCTCTCTAAATATGACTGCTTTGGATGATCTGTGTTCCATCATCTATATAGACAGTGAACAGACGCAAAGCGTCACATCCGGTGTCATATTCATATGTCCTTTTCTTCCGTCGTTTCCATACATCTCTCTTGTTATTGTATCATGGGTCAGCTGCGCAAAGGCAAAATATGACAGGGGGTCTGACCCCCTGTCATATTTGTTTACATAAAATCTGAGTTACCCTACGATCTCTTCATCGTCAGCGTCGTCAGCTTCGTCCAGCAGCTCACTGAGGTCGATCTCTTCGTCGCCGTCGACGGTGATTTCATATTCGCCGTCTTCGGCATCCCCGTCGATTTCCATGTCTTCGTCGTAGATTTCGGTGAAGGCGGTGTAGAGGTTGATGTCGTCTTCGGTGTTGTAGATGTACTTCTCGTCGGCTTCCTGTGTGCACTCGGGATCGGTGAAGAAGCTGTAGCCGTCGTAGAGGACCGGGTAGAAGGCGCAGCCCTTGCCGACTTCGGCGGTGATGACTTTTTCGTTTTCGGTGCCGGGGTCGAGGGTGAGGGTCAGCTTATGCTTGTCTTCGGCGTTGAGCTTCTCGAGAAGTTCTTTGTTCTCTTCGTAGCCGTCCTTGGGTTCGACTTCGAGGGAGCATTCGAAGATGTCGTGGGTGGAGCCGTCTTCGCTCACGATCTTGACAAGGGAGTGCTCCATGACCTTGGTGTCGGTGTCGAAGGTGGTGTCGCGGGTGAGCTTGTCGCCCTCGAGGATGTCGCCGTCGAAGTCGGCGAGAATGAGGCCGATGAGCTCATTGTCGTCCATCTCGGTGGTGAAGATGACTTTGCCGTCTTTTTCCTGTTTGCCGACGACGTGCTCGTTGCCCCAGAGGTAGACGAGTTCTTCGTAGTTGAGAACCATCTCCGCGCGGGTGTCGTCGCTGTCGAAGACGTAGCGGACAGGAACTTCGAGGTCATTGTCGTAGCCGACATAGTCGTCTTTCGTGATGATCTCTTCGAATTTGTCGGTGTAGCGGGAGCAGATGACGTCTTTGTCTTCGTAGATGAAGCCTGTGGCGGCTGTCTCAGAGCCGTCGGCGTTCCACATGGTCTGCTTATAGAGAAGGCTGCCGTAGATCTCGATGAGGTCGCTGGCGGCGTTGGCGTCTAAGTAGTCCTGGAGCTCGAGGTCTTCGGGGGATGACTGTTCGTCGTCGCCTTCAAAGCCTTCGTCTTCCTCCCAGTCGAGGTCGAGGTCTTCTTCGTCGTAGTCCTCTTCGTCGTAGTCTTCATCGGGCTCGTCATCGTCGATGTAGCCGTCGATGAGGGTAAGCGGAGTGTCGTCATCGTCGTCATCGGCGAAGGCCGCGAAGGGCGCGCCGAGGGCGAGGATGGATGCAAGGGCTAACGCTGCGACGGGTGCTGTTTTCTTCCAAAGGTTATGGTGTCTCATGTGTTTCCTCCTTTTGCTGGTCGGGCGTCTCGTTGTAAATGGCCCGAAGTTTACAGATGCGGTTGCCGAGTTTGGAGAACTTGCGCTCGTACTCGGTCATGATATTGTCCTTCATGAGGACGGGATCGCGGTGCAGGTCCTCTGTGCAGAGGGTGATCTGCCAGTGAGGCTGCGCGGCGATTTCTTCTTTTGAAAAGGCGAAGAGGCCGGTGTTGTCTGTCTTGAATTCGATGAAGCCGCCGTCCGGGAGGACCTGCTCGTAGAGGTGCAGGAACTCTTTGGAGGTGAGGCGGCGCTTCGCGTGGCGCGCTTTGGGCCACGGGTCGGAGAAGTTTAAGTAAATGCCGTCGACTTCTCCTTTGGCAAAGAATTCGGTCAGGGCGCGGGCGTCTGCGCTTAAGAAACGGATATTTTCCGGCGGGGTGAAATCGAGGTCGAGCTCAGGGTTCTGCTCTCTCTCGAGCTTGTCCGCGGGCGTGTGGTAAGGGATGCCGGCCATGCGCTCGCAGGCGCGGAAGAGAACGCTGTCGTATCTCTCGATGCCGATGTAGTCCGCTTCGGGGTGGGCGCGGGCCGTGTCGATGAGGAAGCGGCCTTTGCCCATGCCGATCTCGATGTAGAGAGGGCGGGCCGGGTCGGACTTCCAGCGGGCGCGGCGGGCGGCCGGATCTTTGATAACATAAGGGCTTGCGAGGACGATGTCGCTGGCCTCTTTTATGTAGCGAAGTCTCATGATTTATCCTTGTTTATTAGGATTGATAGTTCTATAATTTTCTTTGATCTCAGCGTCCCGCGTTGTTGGGTGCTGATTGATTACGTGACGTGAAGTTTAGCATGAAGGTGTGACCGATTTGTGTTTATTCTATAGAGGGGTGTGTTTATGGAAGCGTCCGTATTGACGATTCTCGGAGAAATTGAGGATGCTGCGCAGAAGATTCTGGCGGAGGCGCCGGCTAAGGAAGAGGCGATGCGCGCGGAAGCAAAGCAGCGGACAGAGGAGTATGACAAGGCCGCGGATGAGAAGTTGGAGCGGGATCTCGCGGAGATGAAAGCGCGGATGGAGAAGGATATGGAGGCGCGGACGCAGGAGTTGGAAGCGGATGCGGCGTGGCGGCTGCAGATGCTTGAGCAGCACTTCCGGCAGGAAAAGGACGCCAGAGTTGAAGAAATTCTTGGGTTAGTCCTGAGGTGATGTTCCGCATAAATAAGAAGGCTCCCCGCAGGGAGCTAAAAGTATGACGAGGTGGATGCATGAGCGGCGGTTTGCTTGCGTACAGCGGAATCGAGACAAAGATCCGCGCGATGGAGGGAGAGCTTCTTTCGGAGGATGACTTCCGGGTGATTCTTGCTTTCCGGGACGTGGCGGAGGTCGCGGGGTTTCTGCGGGCGCACGCGGGATACCAAGAGGTTTTTGCCGATGTTACGGGGACCGATGTGCACCGTGAAGTAGTTGAGCAGACGGTCCGGCAGGCGATCTATGCGGATTACCGGAAGATCTATCGCTTCGCAAATGCGGAGCAGAAGGCATTTCTCGAGGCGTATCGCGGCGGCGAAGAGGCGAGTCTCTTTGACGACGAGGTGCCGGAAGGCGAGATCCGTTTCAGCGGGCTGTGGCGACGGCGGGATGAGATCGGCGGCAAGGAGGTTGAGGGGATCCTTACGCGGATTCTCGGGACGCGTTTTGACACGCTGAATCTGTGGTATCTGTACCGGGCGAAGAAGTTCTTCCGGATCTCGGGGACAGAGCTTTACGCGCTGACGATACCATTTTTGTATAAATTGAAGAAGCAGGATATCGCGGATCTGGTGCGCGCGGTGAACGCCGAGGAGTTCGGGCGCGCGCTCGCGAGTACATATTATGGGAAACATAAGCCGGGATTGAAGGGCGATGATCTGAAGGCGCTCTGCGAAACGGCAGTAGCGGCGGCTGTGAAGCGGGAGCGCGCGGCGCATCCGCACTCGGTGGCCTGCCTGTTCGGATATCTGTGGGAGAAGGAGCAGGAGGCTTATCGATTGATCAGCGCCGTGGAGAGAGTAAGGTACGGGGTCGGCGGGAAAGCTGTCGGCGGGAACACAGTGACCGCTGACTGAAGGAAGAACCGTCTCTGTTTATTGAATTGAACGAGGAAACGTCCCCTGTTCGGAAAGAGTGTAGACGATGATAGAGAAGATGACCTTTTTAAACCTGACGGGGCCTTGCGACGATATCGACCGCGTTGTCGACCGGTATCTGTCGCATTACAGTTTTCACCTCGAAAATGCGCTGACCGAGCTGGCGGATGTCCGCACGCTCGAGCCTTTCCGCGACCAGAATCCGTATCGGGACGTGCTCGCGCGGATCGACGGGGTGAAGGAACTGATGCCGGCGGATCTTGCAGTGTCTGCGGAAATGGAGGCGCCCGCGATTCCGGAGACGATGGCGATGCTGGACGCGCTCGACGCGTCGCTCGCTGAGGACCGGGAGGCGCAGGAGAAGGCGCGTGAGAAGCTGGCGGAGCTCGAGGAGCACCTCCAGGTGTTTTCGCATTTTCGTGATCTGCCGGAGGATGTGGCGAAGATTCTGAAGTATCATTTTGTGGATTTCAGGTTCGGGTCCTTCCGCACGGATGATTATCTGAAGTTCATGAATTTCGTCTACAACGATTTTGATACGTTCTTCTATAAATGCGGCGAGGACGACCGGTACGTGTACGGCGTCTCCTTCTCTCCTCTTCGGGAGGTGCACCAGATCGACGCGGTGTATTCGTCGATGCATTTCGAGCGGATCTATATCCCGGACGGATACAGCGGCACGCCGGAGGAGATCATCGCGCAGCTTGAGAAGGATGTCGCGGCGGCGAAGGCGGAAATCGCCGGACTCGACGCGCACATGCGGGAGACGGCGGCGCGGGACGCGCCGGCGCTTATGGCGGCGAAGGAGCGGTTCACGCGGCTGTCGGGGCATTTTGACGTGCGCGAGAAGGCGGCGATCGTGAAGGCGAAGGATGATACCTTCTATATTCTTTGCGGATGGATGACAGCGCCGGACGCGGAGCGCTTCATGAAGGAGATCGAGGGCGACCCGTATGTGGTGTGCGTTGACCAGGACGCGTCGCAGGCGTCTTCGGTGCCGCCGACGAAGCTGAAGAATCCGAGGCTCTTTAAGCCCTATGAGATGTATGTGGAGATGTACGGGCTGCCGAATTATAAGGAGATCGACCCGACGGTCTTTGTGGCGGTGACCTACTCTTTCATTTTCGGCGCGATGTTCGGAGATTTCGGACAGGGGCTCTGTCTCCTGATTGCGGGCTTCCTGCTTTATCACTTTAAGCACATCAAGCTCGCGGGGATCATCGCCTGCGCCGGATTTTTCTCGTCGATCTTCGGGATTTTATTCGGGTCCTTCTTCGGATTCGAGGATACGGTGATCAAGCACGTGTGGCTGAAGCCGAAGGAAGCGACGATGTATGTGCCCGGGATCGGGAACATCAATACGGTGCTTGTCTGCGCGATCGTGTTCGGCATGCTGCTGATTCTGTCGACGATGGTGTTCAATATCCTGAATTCGCGGCGGCTGGGCGACAAGGAGGGCGAGCTCTTCGGGACGAACTCGCTGGTCGGATTTGTGTTCTATACGGGCGTGATCATCGCGGTGCTGCGGCTCTTCGGGCCGTCGGGCAAAGGTGTCCCGACCTGGTTTGTGCTTGTGTTCATCGTGCTTCCGCTCGTGATCATGTTCTTCAAGGAGCCGCTCACGAAGGCGGTGCTGCGGCGGACGGCGCGCGCGGAAGTGGCGGCGGTGGCGAATGCTGGCGCCGGCGCGGCGGTGAGCGGCGCGGCGAAAACGGCGGCTACTGCGGCGGGCGCGGCAGGCAGCGCCGGTGTTGCTGCAGCTGCCGGTGCTGCCGAGGCTGCCGTGGATGCATCCGTGGATGTATCCGTAAATGTCGATGTCGAACTGACTGATGCGGGCGGCATTTCCGAAGAAAAGGAGAAGGGCGAGAGCCCGGTGATGTTCTTCGTGCAGAGCTTCTTCGAGATGTTCGAGACGCTGCTGAGCTTCTTCTCGAATACGCTGTCCTTCGTCAGGATCGGGGCATTTGCGGTGAGCCACGCGGCGATGATGGAGGTCGTGCTGATGCTCGCCGGCGCGGCGAGCGGGAAGCCCAACTGGATCGCGGTCGTGCTCGGAAACCTGTTCGTGATGGGCATGGAGGGGCTGATCGTCGGCATCCAGGTGCTGCGTCTTGAGTATTATGAGATGTTTTCGCGGTTCTACAAGGGCGACGGGAAGCCGTTCGTGCCTTTCGAATAGTTTACTTTAAGGAGGTAAGGTATGTCTCTTGCTGTTGAAATCACTTTAATTGCTGCTCTTGTTCTGTCGATTCTGGTGCCGGGCGCGGCCTTCCTTAGGGGGGCGCACACGAAGAGCCGCTTCAAGAAGCATCTGGCGGTGAATTGTTTCACGTTCTTCGGGCTCCTCATCATCTGCGCGGCCGGAGTGCTGGCCGGGAATTCGAAGGTCCTTGCGGATGCAGCGGTGGATGGAAATGGTTTCGCGACGGGCATGGGCTACATCGCCGCTGCCCTCGTGACGGGGATCTCGTGTATCGGCGGCGGTATCGCGGTGGCGTCGGCGGCGTCGGCGGCGCTCGGGGCGATCAGCGAGGATCAGTCGATTCTCGGTAAGTCGCTGATCTACGTGGGTCTTGCGGAAGGCGTGTGCCTGTACGGCCTCATCATCGCATTTATGATTCTCGGCCAGCTGGGGTAAAGGCGATGAAGCTTTATCTCATCAGCGACAATGTCGATACCCTGACGGGGATGCGCCTGGCCGGGATTGAAGGCGTGGTCGTGCACGGGAGCCGGGAGCTGAAGGAAGCGGTCGAGAAGGCCTGCGCGGATCCGGAGATTGCGATTCTTCTCCTCACGGAGAAGTTTTCGAAGAATGATCCGGAGCTTGTGAGTGCGCTGAAGCTGGCGCACAAGACGCCGCTGATCATTGATATTCCGGACCGGCACGGGATGGGGCGGTCGCCGGATTTCATTACGGATTTCGTGGAGCAGGCGATAGGGCTGAAATTGTAGGCAATGTTCTGCCGGCCGGAAGTATCGATGCAGGAAGTGTATTGCCGGCCGAGATTGCCTGCATGGGAAGTGTTCTGTTGGCCGAAAGTGCATGCATGGATTTATTCTGCCGGCCGAAAGCGCATGGTGGAACATGGCCCGAGCATGCTTTTGGCAAATGAAGCATCATTGAAGAGTGAATGATACGAAGGGAACTACGGAGCTATGACGGTAAACGATAAACTCCAGAATTTCCGCGACATCAACCTGGAGGACGCGCGGGCGCGTCTGAAGGAGCAGCTGGACGCCTGCGGCGCCGAGCTGGATGCGGCGTTCGAGAAGCACAAGGAGGAGCGCGAGAAGGCGATCCGCGAGAAGCTGCGCGAGGAAGAAACAGTGCTGAGGAAAGAGCTGAACCGGACATTTTCGCAGAAACAGGCGGAAATGCGGCAGCAGGTTTCAGCCAAGGAGAAATCCATCCGCGAGGAGCTGTTCGCGGAGGCGGCGGCGCGGCTGAAGGCGCTTAGGGGCACGCCGGATTACGTCGTGTATCTCAAGCGGAAGATCCACGAGGCGCTGGCCATGGCCGGGAAGGACCGGGTGACGATCTATCTCGATCCGGAGGATGAGCACCTCCTTAAGGATCTGTCGGAGAAGACGGGCGTGAAGGTCCGCCTCGCGGAGGAGCCGTTCGGCGGCGGCATGCAGGCGCTGATCCACGCGCGGAACATCCTGATCGACAATTCCTTCGACGCGCTCACGGCGGACGTGGAGGACGACTATACATTTTCGGAAGTGGTGAAGGAGGCGCACGCGGATGAGTGAGAAAACCGGTGTGATCTACGGGATTAACGGCCCGGTGATCTATATGAAGGACGCGCCGGACTTCAAGATGTCGGAAATGGTCTACGTCGGGGAGGAGCGGCTCGTCGGCGAGGTGATTTCCCTCCGCGGAAATGTCACGGCGGTCCAGGTCTACGAGGACACGGGCGGCATGAAGCCGGGCGAGATCGTGTACGGGACGGACGACGCGCTGTCTGTCACGCTGGGCCCCGGCATTTTGGACAATATCTATGACGGCATCGAGCGGCCCCTCGCGGCGATCGCCGAGGCTTCCGGGAAGTTTATTTCGCGCGGGATCACGGCGGCGGCGCTCGACGAGACGCGCAAATGGGACGTGACGATGAAGGTGAAGGTCGGGGACGTGCTTCGCGGCGGGGAGGGATTTGCGGAGTGTCAGGAGACGCCGTCGCTCCTCCACCGCGCGATGATGACGCCGGAGATTCATGAAGCCACCGTCAAATCCGTCGAGCCGGACGGCGCTTACACGGTGAACGATCCGCTCGTGGTCGTGACGCTGCCCTCCGGGAAGGAGCGGACGCTCACGCTGTCGCAGAAATGGCCGATCCGCCGGCCGCGGCCCGTGGCGAAGCGGCTGCCGGCTTCGGAGCCGTTAATTACGGGACAGCGGATTCTTGACACGGTCTTTCCGATCGCGCGCGGCGGCACGGCGGCGATCCCCGGCGGCTTCGGCACGGGGAAGACGATGACGCAGCATTCGATCGCGAAGTTTTCGGACGCGGACGTGATCATCTACATCGGCTGCGGCGAGCGC
>DEFE01000021.1:4410-4539 GCA_002350625.1 Lachnospiraceae bacterium UBA2860 | reverse complement strand
GAGCCAGGATCGAACTCTCTTAATGATTTCTTTCCTTTGGTCCCGGATGAAACTGACTTCTTCGATATCGCTATCGTCGCTTTTTCAGTTCCCCGTTTCCTTGTTTACTGTGAGATTTACTCTCGCTTG
>DEFE01000021.1:0-4126 GCA_002350625.1 Lachnospiraceae bacterium UBA2860 | reverse complement strand
CTGTTCAGTTATCAATGTTCTTTTGCTCCGTCCTTTCGAACAGCGCATCTGGTATCTTAGCAAAGATGTGTTCTGCTGTCAATACCTTTTTCCTAATTCCGAAAAATCTTTTTTTGATCTTCCGAAAAACGGAGAAGGGGGGATTTGAACCCCCGCATCGGTCTCCCGATCTACACCCTTAGCAGGGGCGCCTCTTCGGCCACTTGAGTACTTCTCCATGACTCGAAACGCCTTGTCAAAGGTTCCTCACGGGAGCCTTTGTACAGAAAAAAAATAAGCTCTCTCATTTCAGAGCACATATGAGATTATAACCGACACCATCTGCCGTGTCAATTGATTTTTCCGGCAAAAAATCGCTTCACGCCTTGATTTTTAAAGGCTTTCCGGCACATCCCCAGATGATGTGCCGGCAGCTCGCATCATCGCTACATATAGCACTCTCTTCCTATTATTAATGTCCGTCCCGGAACATCGAGAATTTGTCCATGGGATACTTCTTCAGGTTCTCCAGGATCCCGCGCCCGTCGGCCGCGGCGAGCAGGCCCTTCCGGTCGCGCTCCACGACGGTCTCCACCTGGTGCTTCGACGGACCGCCGACACAGCCGCCGGGGCACATCATACCCTCGATGAAGTCTTCCTTGAGCTTCCCGGCCTTAAGGAGCATGAGCGCCTTTTTGCACTCGTCCCCGCCCGCGCAGGTGAGGAGGGAGATGTCCGAGGTGTCCTCTCCCATCTCTTCCATCGCGCGCAGCACGGCCTTCGCGACGCCGCCGCTTCCGGCAAAGCGCTTGCCGTAGATCGAAGCCTCCTGGTAATCCTCCGGGACCGGCGTGATCTCGATGTCCTTCGAGTCGAGCAGCGCGACGATCTCGCCGTAGGTCAGCGCGAAATCCGGCCTGTCCGCGATATATTCGTTCAGGGTCTCCCCTTTCTTCGCGATGCAGGGCCCGATAAACACGGTGACGCAGTCCGGATCAAGCGCCTTCAGATAGCGGGAGACGGCGACCATCGGCGAGACGGTCGAGGACTTATTGGCCTCGTACTGCTCGGGAAAATGATGCCGCAGCATCGAGATGAACGCGGGGCAGCAGGAGGTCGTCATTTTCCGCCCTTCCTTCTTCGCCTCAATCCACTCCTTCGCCTCGTACGCCGCGGTCATGTCGCCGCCGAGGCCGACCTCCACCATATCCGCAAAGCCGACCTTAAGAAGAGCCGCGCGGATCGAAGCCATCCCGATATCCTTGCCGAACTGTCCTTCGGTCGCCGGCGCGCACATCGCGATCACACGCTTTCCGCTCTTGATGGCGTTAATCACATCCACGGCGAAGATCTTCGACCCGATCGCGCCGAAGGGGCAGGCGTGGATGCAGTGCCCGCAGTGGATGCATTTCGAGTCGTCGATGACGCACAAGCCATTTTCGTCGTAGGAAATGGCATTGGCAGGGCACGCGCGCTTACAGGGCCGCACCATGTGCACGATCGCGCCGAAGGGGCAGGACTTCGCGCACATGCCGCAGGCTTTGCAGTGATTCGGGTCAATATGCATCTTGGTGGCGCCGGGGCCGATCGCGTCAAAGCGGCAGGCGTTGAGACAGGGCTTGCCCAGACAGAAACGGCAGCTGTCGGAGACCGTGTACTCCTGAATCGGGCAGTCGTCGCAGGCCGCCGGAATGACGGCGACCACATTGGTCGATGTGCTGTCAAGATCCGGGTTCTGGCCGATCGCGAGGCGGATGCGCCCGCGCACGATCTCCCGCTCCTTATAAATGCAGCAGCGGTAGGTCGGCTTCGGGCCGGGACTCACTTCGTGCGCGATTCTCTCGCGCGTCTCATGCGTGATATTGTCGTCCCAGGCGAGTTTGCAGACTTCGCGCAGAACGTGATGCTTCAGCTCGACGAGCCCTTTGTCATTGGTGATCATGCGGGCGGCTCCTTCCTATAATCAGACGTTTCTTATAGTATATCACATGCATCCGCCGCACACTTCAAAGAAGACGGAAAACCTGCTTCGATCGCAGCGATTACTTTCATATATACGCCTTCTTTCCGACACCTCTTGCGCGAATCGCCGCGAAGATGTATAATAAGTTTCACCTCGCAGGTATAGTTCATCGGTAGAATACGAGCTTCCCAAGCTCGGGAGGTGGGTTCGATTCCCATTACCTGCTCTTTCAAAAACACCCGTCAAGCCTCGGTTTTACCGGGATGACGGGTGTTTTTGCGTTTCCCGCCGCATACTCCATCACCCGTACCTTTGGTCTTGCACAATGATTGGCAGGGATACGAAAATCAGCCGGACGCAGTTTCTTAAGATGAACCGTGTGCACCGCCCAGTCAGGATAAGTATAGGGCTGAATGTTAACGGTCAGCGCGCCATTTTCGCCAACCGGAACCCCATCGCTGTAGACCCGGTCGATGACCATGCCCGCTTCAAGCGAGGCCTTGGTGATGGCATTGCACATGTCATCGCCATAGAAGTACTCCTGAACTCTTTAAAGAAACTTCAGCACACGCGATTCCCCTCATTAATGGCCCCATTTTCAAACCCGCGGGCATTCTCCAGTGTAATCCGGCTGATCTCATGCAGCGCCTCTTCTGTAAAGAAAGCCTGATGAGAAGTCACGATGACATTGGGGAAGGACAGGAGTCTTGAGACAATCGAATGCTCGAGGATTTCATCCTCCCGGTTCTCGAACACGTTGCCACCTTCCTCCTCATAGACATCCAATCCGACGCCAAAGAATTTCAGCTCACGGATGCCCCGGATGAGCGCCTCGCTGTCGACAATCCCGCCCCGGGCAGTGTTAACGAGAATCGGACGCTTCTGAATCTTCTTTATGGAATCCGCATTAATCAGATGGTACGTCTCCTCCGTAAGCGGACAATGCAGGGAGATCAGATCACTTTCCGCAAATATCGTATCCAGATCCACATATGTCACAAAATCCAGGGACGGATTCTGATACTTGTCATAGGCGATCACCTTCATGCCGAAGCCCTGGCAGATTCGGCACATAGCAGCCCCGATTTTGCCGGTTCCCACGATGCCCGCGGTCTTGCCGTAGAAATTGATACCCGTCAGTCCGGAAAGCGCGAAATTGTTATCACGCACTTTGACATACGCTCTGTGCAGCTTGCGGTTGACGGCGAGAGCCAGCGTAATAGCGTGCTCGGCAATGGCTTCCGGGGAGTATCCCGGGACGCGGAGGACTGTGATCCCGTTTTTACTGGCGCTCTCCCGGTCCACGTTGTTGAAGCCGGCGCAGCGAAGCAGGGCAAGTCGGACGCCCTTTTCGGCAAGAATATCCAGTACCGGGGCGCTGAGGTCAGAGCTGACGAAGGCGCAGATGGCGTCATAGCCTTCCGCGGCCTTTGCGGTGTGCTTGTTGAGGTCTGCTTTCAGGTATTCCACTTCAATTTCCGGGTAGTCCTTGAGTCCCATATTGAAGGCGATTTCATCGTAGGGTTTTGTGTCGTAAAATAAGATCTTCATGTTGTTTTCCTTTCCGGGTGCAAATGATTAGTTTTACTTCCGTATTTTAAATTGGATAACGGATTTTCAGGAATCATCAGCTTCTCTTTCTCCGCCGCACTGCCAGCAGGATCGCCGCCAGCGACAGTCCCATGAGAAGCAGCATGAGCCCGATCGGCGTCGTATCTCCGGTCTTCGGGTCTCCGCCGCGGGTCGTTCTCGTCCGCTCGGTATTTCTCTCCGTCGTCGTCACGTCCCCGTTTACAATCTCTTCGCCGCCATTGTTGACAATCGTCTCCGAAGTCTGTCTCGTCCGGATGCCGGAGCGCTGCGTGTCTGTCGTGGTGTCCGTCGCGCCCGGATTTACGGTCTGGTCCGCCGGGTACTTGGCGCCGCTCTTCATCGTGTCATACTCCAGCTCTTCCGCCAAAGTGAGCCTGACATTCGTGATGACATAACCGTCCGTCATATTTCCGGATACGCTGCCCTTCAGGTAGCCCTTCACGCGTCCGACCTCCTTCACGGTGTACTGGATCACCACGCCGTCGGCTCTCTTCGGGAGATCCGTCCACGTGTACACCCAGTTTCCGGACGCGGTCAGCTCAACCGCATCTCCATAAGCCTTGCCATTTGCATGAACCTCCATCCCCATGC